>DIFD01000022.1 GCA_002418965.1 Peptococcaceae bacterium UBA5757
CTCTCCCAGCTGAGCTAATCACCCACGCCACAAGCCCTAGTATACCACAAATTCGGCAAATTTGTCAAAGATTCTTTCAAAAAATTTTGATCAAATATGATGCTTAAGCAGGCATCTTTGGTCAATTTTTGTCCAGATCCGTCTCAAAACTACTTGTTTATTATATAGCCCTGACTATATTTTGTCAATACGCGAAAACAAAATATTTTTAACCATTTAGCCACCATAAAACCATTTACAGTTTGCCTGCAGCCGCCATTCCGGCAACTCGTCCGCTGGAAAACGCAGCTTGTAAATTATACCCACCGGTAAATCCATCCACATCCATCACCTCTCCGGCAAAATATAAACCGGATACCAGCTTGGATTCCATCGTCTTGGGATTAATCTCACGAACGGATACTCCGCCGGCCGTCACAATGGCCTCATCTATCGGTCTTGTTCCTTTAACATGCACCGTTAGATCCTGTAAAAGCTCCGTCAAGCAGTTCCGTTCCTCTTTGGTGATCTGGTTGGCGGGTTTTTCCGGATCAATTCCGCTCAAACGAACAATCACAGGGATCAAAGATTGCGGCAAGAGGTCATCTAATGAATTGGCAAAATACTTACGGGAATAACGGTCTAAATCCCGCTGAATCCTGCTTTGGAGCTGTTCTTTTGATAAAGCGGGCTTTAAATTGATATGAATTGTAATTTCAGCTTTCGGGGCTTCAAAAAATGTATTGCAGACCGCATGCGAAAGCCGTAGGATCACCGGTCCGGAAACACCAAAATGGGTAAACAGCATCTCACCGAACCCCTTATCCAAAACTTTCTCTTTGACGTATGCCCGCACAGCTACGTTGCGCAAAGAAAGTCCGCTCAACTCTTCCACCCATGCTTCCTTTGTTTCCAACGGCACCAAAGAAGGCCGGGGCGGCACAACCAAATGCCCGGCAAGCTCCGCTATCCGGTAACCGTCTCCGGTGGAACCCGTGGCCGGATACGACATACCCCCCGTCGCAATAATGACCGCGTCAGCCGGTAAAAAACCCTTTTCCGTTTTAAGTCCTACCACATAAGAACTACCGGATTGCAGGTCTTGCTGTAAAACCAGTTGATTGTCGGGGGCATTGTATTCCAATTTGACATCCAACTGACGCAACCGTTTTTTTAAGACATCCAAGACATCATAAGCCTTGTCTGAGGTCGGGAAAACACGCCTGCCCTGCTCCACTTTAAGCGGCAATCCCAATGAATGAAAAAAACTCATGGTGTCGTCGACGGAAAAGCGGTGAAAGGCCCCGTATAAAAAAGAGCCGTTACCGGGGATATTTTTGATCAGTTCGGGAATGGAACACTGATTGGTTAAATTACAGCGTCCCTTACCGGTAATAGATATTTTTTTCCCCAGCATGGCGTTTTTTTCCCTCAATGTAGTCTCGGCACCGTATTCGGAAGCCGTAATAGCCGCCATCATTCCGGCCGCCCCGCCGCCGATCACAATTACTTTTTTCATTGTCAACGCCTCCGTTAAAAATCGATACCCTCTCTTGCTGCAATGCCCTTGTGATACGGATGTTTGATCTCTTTCATTTGGGTCACCAAATCGGCTGCCTCAACCATTCGCTTGGTCGCATGACGGCCTGTTACCACAAGCTCCACCTTCTGCGGTTTTTGACGAAACAGATCTAATAACGATTCTTCGGCAATCAACTCATAATAGACCGCATTGATTACCTCGTCTAAAATCAAAACATCTATATCCTGGCCCAACAACTCATAGGCTTTTTTCATTGCTTGTGTTGCCAGATTTTTATCTTCTGCCGATGCTTGTCCTTCGCTAACAAAATGATCGGCACCGAAAGAATGCACCGATATAAGGTCGGTTTGTTGCAAAAAATCAACTTCGCCGCTATCCCTGCCCGGCTTCATGAACTGGATGATTCCAACCCGCAAACCATGACCGGCAGCGCGTACAGCTAAGCCAAAGGCAGCCGTAGTTTTTCCCTTACCATCTCCGGTATAAATCTGGATACAACCGCAAGACAAGCTCATGTCTTTGCCTCCTCCCGGTTACACAGTTTTTTAATCTCCTTGACTTCTTGGGACGACAATTCCCGCCATTGGGATGGTCTTAGGCCGCTTAAGTCTAAAAAAGCGAAATGCGTGCGGGAAAGATGGACGACAGCATGTCCAATCGCCTCACACATCCTTCTAACCTGGCGGTTACGCCCCTCATGAATAGTAATCTCCAGATCGGTTTGATCTGCCAGATTTTTAATGATGCGGCACTGGGCGGGAGCAGTCATTCCGTCTGTAAGCTTTATCCCGTTGCGCAGCTGTTGTATTTGGGAAGCGGTTACAGTCCCCTCCACTAAAGCGCGATACGTTTTGGTAATTTCGTGGGAAGGGTGCAAAAGGTCATGCGTCAACGCGCCGTCATTGGTCAAAAGGATAACCCCACTGGTATTATAGTCCAACCGACCAACCGGATATACACGCTCCGGAATTTCTTTAATCAGATCCAGCACGGTACGACGGCCTCTTTCATCCTTGGCCGACGTAATATAACCGGCCGGTTTATAAAGCAAAATATAGCGCAGCTTTGGTCTTGATAGTAAGAGTTTGCCGTCAACCGCGATGCGGTCAGAGGTAGGATCGGCTTTGGTTCCCAGAGTTTCGACCACCTTGCCGTTGACGGATACCCGACCATCCAAAATCAGCTGTTCCGCAGCCCGACGTGAACAAACACCGCGATCAGCCAAAATCTTTTGTAACCTCTGCCTGTTTGACTCCATAAAACCCTCCGCTTTTAGTCAATCTTTACACTATAGTATAACAGAATCAGGAGGAGAAAAAAAGGTGGCAAGCCAATACGGAAGCAAGAAAACTGACAATATCAGCACCCAAGCCTACCGCTAAGGCATAGCGGTAGCGCCGAATACCTACAGAACCGAAATAGACAGCCAAAACATAGAACGTGGTGTCTGTGCTCCCCTGCATGACGGATGCCAAACGGCCGATGAACGAATCTGCTCCATAGGTGTTCAAAAGCTCAGCCGTGATCCCTAGGGCTCCGCTCCCAGATAAAGGACGCATAATAGCTAAGGGTAAAACCTCCGGCGGAATGCCTAATAAGGAACAAACGGGCCGCAAAAATTGCGCCATTAAATCAAACGCTCCGGATGCCCGGAACACAGCGATAGCAAGCAGCATTCCCAGCAAATAGGGGAATATTTTGATGACAATATGTAACCCTTGCGCCGCACCTTCCACAAACGTTTCATAAAGGGGAACCTTTTTGAAAAAAGCATATACCGGAATGCCCAATAACAAAAGAGGCACCGCATAACCTGATAATACCGTAATCCAATGCAACATGCCTCTCACCTCCCGTTAGCTATTGTTTTATCTGCCAAAATAACGGCGCCGTAAAATACGGTCAAAGAAGACCGCAAAGGTCGTACCGATACAAGTAGCAAAAATGGTGGCGCCAATGATTTCCGTCGGCGATGCCGAACCTGCCTGTACGCGCAGACTAATCACCAAAGTCGGAATCAATGTTATGCAAGAGGTATTTAAGGCCAAAAATGTAATCATCGAAGCGCTGGCGCTTTTTTTGTCGGGATTTAATTCTTGCAAATATTGCATTGCTTTCAGACCGAACGGCGTGGCGGCATTTCCCAAACCTAAAACATTTGCGGCTAAATTCATGAGGATAGCAAAAAACGCCGGATGATCTCTGGGCACATCCGGAAATAATAAACGCGCGATAGGCGCAGCTAATTTGGCAATGATATTCACCAATCCGGAAGCTTCGGCCAAACGCAACAACCCCATCCAAAGACAGATCACACCCGTAATCTCGATGACAATGGCAACGGAATTTCCGGCGGCAGCAAAAGCAGCGTTACTAATGACATCGACTTTACCATTGAACATCGATAAAATAATCCCGCCTGCCAGCAATATAAACCATATGATATTAACCAAGTCAATCGCTCCCTTGTTAGACCCATAATAAACGGCTTATCTTTCATATGATATTCGTCAAACAAAACCGCTATGACAAATAAAAAAGGAGTATCCTTTGTTGAAAGAATACTCTCAATTCTATAATAAGCTTCTTTAGCGGGCTTAAAAACGAGAAAGACGAGTCACGAACAACCCGGCGACAAGGCGCATTCAACATACGTTGAACTATCTGAACCCCCTTATTCCATCAGGCTGTTCAGAAACAAGCCAGACTAGGCGGCAGGTATGGGCAGATAGGGGGCGTACAAAAAGTACGTGACCGACTTTTGCCGTCCCAACAACACCGTAATGGCGCAGTTTATAGGCAGCCTGAGGTTGAGGAGTCGGGAACGGTCGTAACCAGTAACCGAAGTTTATCGACGGCTGATCAAGTTTAGGCGATTACTGCTGTAAATATCCGCAAAAATGCGGTCTGTAGTATTTTCAAAAAACTATAGACCGTTACAGCTTGGGATGTATACAATTGCTTTGTTACGGCATATCCTTGCGTATCTTTATAGGTTACGCTGCCGACGGCATCGGCTTGGGTAACGGGAGCGTTTAGCTTATCTTGCAATAAAACCTGTGCAATTGGCAAGTCTTTCGTGTCTTTCGGTAATACGACATAAACATCTTCTTTTAAAACAGCATCGACGGAATCTATTTTAGCGCCGGAAATTTGGGCTTGTCCAAACGTATCTCCGGCTGAAGCAATTTTTTTACGCTCAAAATTGTTAAATCCATAGTCCATCAGATCGGCCATTTGATCGTACATCCCGTTGCAATCAAAAACAACCCCAATCAAACGCATTCCGTCTTTGGTGGCCGATGCCACCAGGCAAGAACCAGCTTCTGTGGTATAGCCGGTTTTAATCCCATCAGCATAAGGGTAATACGATAAAAACTGGTTACGGTTATACACCACACGATTATACTCATTATCACCCCACGGCAATTGCCTTTCGTGCGTCACAATAATCTGATTAAACACAGAGTTTTGCAAGGCGACACGGGCTATGTAGGCCATATCATAAACGGAGGTATAATGATCTTTATCATGCAGACCATGAGGGTTCGTCCAATGGCTGTCCACAAGCCCCATTGCCACTGTTTTTTCATTCATCATTTGCACAAATGCTTCTTGTGAACCGGCAATCCCGATGGCGATTAATTGCGCCGCATCATTTGCCGAACGCAATAACAAAGCATATAACATATCTTCCAAAGTTTGCGTTTCCCCCGGCTCCAGCCAAATACCGGCTTCTCCGGCATTGACAAAATTATCCGGAACGGTAATTTTTTGAGTAAGATCTCCTTTTCCCAGGGCAATCAAGGCCGTCAATACTTTGGTTGTGCTAGCAGGATAATGCTTTTCATGCGGGTTTTTTTGAAAAAGTATTTTTCCCGTATCGGCATCAATTAAAATTGCAGCCGTAGCATTTACATCAAAAGCATAAGCATTCGGCACACTTATGAACAAAGAAAACATCAAAAAGAAAACGATTAAAAACAACAACCTCTTGGTCATCTTATTCAATATTCTTTTCTCACTTTCGCAAAACAGTTATAGCTTAATAATTCAACCACAAAAAAAAATAATCCTGCAAGCGGATTATTTTTTTATTAATTATTTTAATGCTCCAGAGGTATCTCATCCGATTTATTTTTTCCTCTGTTCAATAATTCCTGCAGTTCTTCGGCAACAATTGGAATAGCTTCAATAATCCGTTCAATTGTCCGATCCCCTTTAATAGAGATTAAGCGCACTTGATCCCCGGAAACCACCAAAAAACCTACCGGCTGAACCGATACGCCGGCTCCGCTCCCCCCGGCAAAAGGTAGTCCTTTGCTTGCATCCTTACCTATTTCTTTGCCATATTCACCGCCCCCGGCCATAAAACCGCACGCTACTTGAGAAACAGGAATGATACTTGTTCCCCCCTCCGTTTCCATCATATCTCCGATCACGGTGTTTACATTGATCATTTCTTTTAAACTATTCATTGCCGTTTGCATTAGACCTTGGATTTCATGCTCGCTTGCCATACTGTTTTTTCCTTTCTGTTTTTGATTTTTTCTCCCCAGATAATTTTTAAAATAAAGATCATTTTAAGAATAATATCACCCCAACGAAAAGTAAATATACATTCCATATCATAGAAAAATGACTTTTTGCCAAAATCACTTTCAATCCATAAAACAGGTGGATTGGGAAAAGATTTAAATAAGGTAGAAAAAACGGCTAAAATAGCATTTGCTGCTATTTGGATGCCTCCACATAAAAGACCCAAGGCAGCGGCATTTAATAATCCAATCCTTAAATGAATTTCCAATTCTTTCACTCGAATAATAGGTGCTATTTTAGGAGCATAGCGATAAATCTTGGATCTTTTAAATTCTTTAAAACTAAATGACTTACGATTATCTTCGCTTATATCAAAATTTTTTATTTTAACCTTCCAGGGAACCAAAAAATAGACCGGAACCCAAAATAAAGTAGCAGCTCCCTTTTTATCCTCCAGTTTAATTTGAAGCTGAAAAGCGCAGGGTACAAAGATAACAAATAGTATAAGCAGAGCGGCTATATATAAAATTGGCATAAACCCACATCCAAATTCCACTTTTTGTTATTTTGGCAATTAAAAAAGAAAATTATACCAATTTTCTTTTGGTAGCAAGATAAAAAGAAAGGCATATAGTATAAAAAAAACCAAAAAGGAGGTTCCCATGGCATTTAACTACGATGGCAAGACGGCGGCCCAATACGCCGACCGATGGTGGAACAGCGCAAATCCTCAATTCCTTGCATTTGAAAATGATTGCAGTAATTTTATCAGCCAATGTCTTTTTGCCGGAGGCATGCCCATGAAAAATACCGGCAGAATGGATGCCGGTTGGTGGTATCAGAACAAACGTTACAGTTATAGTTGGACTACTGCACACAGTTTACGCTGGTATTTGGAATCATTGGTCGGAAACGGAGTAGAAAAAGTAGCAAACGCTTCCGATCTGCAGATTGGAGACGTTATTTCCTACGATTTTGAACCAGACGGAGTCTGGAATCACAGTACCATTGTAACCGGTTTTGATAAACATGGCCAACCCCTTGTTAATGCACATACGTATGCTGCCCAAGCCCGTCCCTGGCGCTATGATACTTCTCCTGCTTTTACCGATCAAACACAATATATTTTTTGGCATATCGCGGGATCGTCAGAAAAATAAAAGACCGTCTTTAAAAAAAAAGAAGACGGTCTTTTATTAATACTTTTAATCTACTTTATCTTTACTTAATGGCATTTCTGATCTGTTGCACCATCGCGATAGGATCCGGAGCGGAAAAAATAGCCGATCCGATTACCAGAACATCAGCACCGGCTTCTACCACCTGCGCGGCATTATTTAAATTGATTCCGCCATCCACCTCAATTTCAATCGGCTTATTTATGATATGAATCCGGCGACGTAAACGATTGATCTTGTCCAATGTTGAGGGAATAAAGGACTGGCCGCCGAATCCCGGGTTCACGCTCATTAAAAGAACCATATCCACCTCCGGCAGGATCTCGTCCAATACGCAAAGCGATGTAGCCGGGTTTAAGGAGACAGCTGCTTTACAGCCCAAAGAATGGATCTGTTGCACGGTACTGTGCAGATGTACGCAGGCCTCCGCATGGACACAAATCAAATCCGATCCGGCATCGGCATAATCGGCCAAATACCGTGCGGGTTCTTCGATCATCAAATGAGTATCAAAGAACAACCTGCTGATCTTGCGCAGTGATTTGATCACAGGCGGCCCAAAAGAAAGATTGGGGACAAAAGCGCCATCCATAATATCCAAATGCAGATATTCAACACCGGCGGCTTCCATCATGCCCACTTGCTCTTGTAAGCGGGAAAAATCAGCGTTTAAGATCGAAGGCGCAATTTTTACCATCAATATTTCACTTCTCTTTCTTTGATTTCATGCAACAGTTTTAGATAACTATCATAACGGAGTTGATTCACAGACCCCTCACCCACAGCTTCTTTAACGCAGCATCCAGGCTCCTTATCATGCACACAGCTCTCAAAACGGCAATTGTTTCGGTACGGCTCAAATTCCGGATAATACTTTGCTAAATGCTGCGGCTGTAACGATTCGGACAAATCCAAAAGAGAAAATCCCGGAGTATCGGCTACAAAAGTATTCTCGGGTAAAAGCATCATTTCCACATGACGCGTGGTATGTTTGCCTCTTTGTAAACGGTTGCTGATATCGCCCGTCTGCAAACTCAATTCTGGCCGGATGGCATTGAGCAAACTGGATTTACCCACGCCGGAAGGTCCCGCAACTACGGTCGTTTTACCCTTTAAAGCAGATTCCAGCGCATCGATTCCCGATTTAATCCGGGCACTGATACAATAAACTTGAAAACCGGCCTTTCGGTAAATCTGTAACAAATCAATCGTCTCTTTTATATCTTCCGACAACTCTCCGTCTTCTTCCGTCAGATCCCATTTATTGATACAAATTACCGGGGTGATCTGTTTATGCAAAGAAACCGCCAACATCCGGTCTAATAAATTCCAATCGGGAGACGGTTGGGTCAACGCTAAAACCAATAACGCCTGATCAACATTGGCTATTTTGGGCCGATCTAAAAAGTTTTTTCTGGGTAAAATCTCTTTGATCATCCCCTGTGGCAATCCAAAATAAATATGGTCTTTATTGTCGATGGTCAGATGACCATAATCGCTGAAGGTCACATGATCGCCTGCCAAAACTCCATGGTCAGCTAAACGCATCTTACCCCTAATTTTACAGATATATAATCCTTCTTGGCTTTTAACTTGATAAAAACCTCCATAAGCGGATAAAACAATACCATTTTGGAGGTGGCTGGGGTCATAACTATCCTGCCTGGGATCAGTATACATTTTGTGCATATACAGCCTCTCCATCCAAATAAATGGTAATTTTTCCTTTGTTATAATACGTTACTTCAAAGGTAGCAGTCTCGCCGGGCTGGAATCGTTGATTATACGCTTCTCGTTCCCCATTGTCATCATTTACAACGACACGTACAATATGGGAAACGCCGTCATTCGGTACAGGATAAGCGATGTTTGTCGATTTTTGGGTCGGACCGGGGCCTTCGCTGATCGTCAGTTCCACCGAAGTCCCTTGCAAAACTTCACTTCCCTCTGCAATACTCTGATAGATAACAATGTTCTCATTATACAGAGTACTGGCTGTATAGGTGACAGAACTGATATCGATCCCCAACGCTGATAAAGTGGAACGAGCTTTTTCCAGACTTATCTTTGTCACATTGGGCATCGTAACGACCTGCGGTTCTTTTCCTTTGCTGACCCGTAAAATGACGGTTCCGTTTTCTGCTATTGTGTCATTTGCTTCCGGCACCTGAGATATAACCAAGCCTGTTCCCACTGTATCACTGTAATACTCTTCAGAGCTATATTTTAATTTGTTGTTTGACAACAGTAATTCTGCTTCCCTTAATGTCCGGCCTACTACGGAAGGAACTGTAACCTCCTTGGCCCCTAAGCTAACAAGAAGATCAATTTCCCTGCCTTCCCGAACTTTTATTTTGACAGGGTCCTGACTGATAACATAATCGGCCTCCACTTTATTATCGTTGGCATAAGAAAGAACCGGTTGCAGTTTGAGCTCTTCTAAATTAGCCAAAGCATCATCTACCTGCATACCGATAACGGACGGCACCTCAACTTCCGCCCCGGGGCTTAATAAACGAACGGCCTGGATTCCCAAAAAAATCAAAGCCGCGAGTAAGATCACCCCTGCAGCTAAAAAAATCTTACCTTGTTTGGGCTTTTTCTTTCCATTTTTATTTTTATCAGCGTTATGAGTATTTTTTGATGGTCTAAATAGGCCCAAGCCAGAGGATGATTTTAATACTTTGCTTAAATCCATGGTATTGCTTTTTTCGTCGTCTAGAGTTTCCTCATCGGAATCCAGATCGATGAAAATAGAATTTAGTCCCTCCGTTACGGAACGAATGGCGTCTTCCATCTCTTTGGCGGAATTATACCGAGCGTCGGGGTTCTTTCTCATAGCACGCATGACCACATAAGACAAACCGATGGAAATCTCCGGATTGATCTGATGCGGAGGTACAACTTCTCCTTGTACATGCTGCATGGCAATACTAATCGGCGTATCTCCGTTAAAGGGCATTTTCCCGGTCAGCATTTCATAAAAGACCACGCCTACGGAATAAATATCAGATTTTTCCGTGACCGTATACCCTTGCACCTGCTCAGGCGAAATATAATGTACGGAACCCATAATATGGGAAGAAGAGGAATAAGTCTGCGTCACGTCGCTCATACCCACTGCGATCCCGAAGTCTGTTACTTTTACCCGACCATCCTTAGAGATCAAAATATTATGGGGTTTGATGTCACGGTGGATGATGCCATGTTCATGCGCATAGCCAATCCCCTGCAAGATCTGAAACATGATATTGACGGAATCGCCGAGCTCTAAGATGCCTTCGTGCTTGATATAATCCTTAAGCGATTCACCTTCTACAAATTCCATAACAATATAATGCATGTTTTCTTCATAGCCAACATCATAAACAGAAACAATGTTGCCATGCGAAAGGCTGGCCACGGCCTGTGCCTCACGACGAAAACGATGCACGAACTCTTCATCATTGGCATACTCTTCGCGCAGGATCTTAATCGTTACCATCCGTCCCAATAAGGTGTCTTGGCCCTTATAGACGATGGCTGTCCCGCCGGAGCCCAATTTTTCTATGATCTCATAACGATTATTGAAGAGTTTTCCGATCATGATTTTCCTCCTTTAATCGTTTAAGATTAAAACGACAGAAATATTGTCATAACCGCCTCTTTTTAAGGCCATATCAGTTAGTCGAAGCACAGCCTGTCTCAAGGTAACGGAATTGAGTACGGTCCATTTTAACTCTTCTTCTTCAACCAAATTGGACAAACCGTCACTGCAAAGCAAAAGATAGTCCCCCTTGGACCAGGATTTTGTGATTTTATCCAATAAAACGAACGGTTCATGCCCCAAAGATCGGGTTATGATATTTTTTTGCGGATGATGATGCGCCTCCTCGGCTGTAATGCTGCCTTCACGCAACATTTCGCCCACCAGGGAATGGTCTTTGGTCAGTTGGTTGATCTGATCCTTATTAATATAATAAGCACGGCTGTCACCGACATGAACAATAGAAATCAGATCTTTGTTAGGCCGGGCAGCCGTCATGGTCGTCCCCATATGAAGGCCGACTGCTCCTTTTTCCCCTTCAAGACTGGTATTATAAAGCACATTATTGGCTTCATAAAAAGCCTCGCATAAAACTTCTAAGGGATCGCCGTCCGAATCACCCATAACGGTTTCCGTTGTGATGTTTACAGCTAAAGCGCTGGCAATTTCACCGTATTCCTGACCGCCTATACCATCGGCAACAATGAAAAGACTGTTGGCTGTATCGCATAATACGCTGTCTTCATTGTTTACCCTCACATTCCCAACGTGGGAAAAAGCTTCTGCTAACAAAATGTACACCTCCCAAAAAGGGTTTCATCCTCTACGGCGCAATTGACCACAGGCAGCATCAATATCAATTCCCCGAGCCTCTCTGATATGAACATCCAAACCATATGTTAATAAAATTTTACTAAACTCACTAATAACTTCGCTTCGGGAAGGGAAAAATCCTGTTTCTTTGACCGGATTGGCTGGGATGATATTGACCAGACAATCTTGTCCACGCAAAAGTTCCCCCAGCTGATGCGCTAAAAGCATATCATCATTTACATCTTGAAAGAGCGCATATTCACACGTAAACCGCTGTCCTGTTTGCTTTTGGTAATAACGGCAAGCATTTAAAATATCAGATATTTGGTATTTTTTGGCAATGGGCATCATTTTTTGTCTCAAAGAGTCATTGGGGGCATGCAGGGAGATAGCCAACTCGATCTGTAATTGCCAGTCTGCCATTTTAAAAATCTGTTCCGCCAGACCGCAGGTCGAAACCGCGAACTTGCGCATACCGATGCCAAGTCCTGCCGAATCGTTCAAAAGCAGAATACTTCTTTTTACGGCATCCAAATTGAGCAAAGGCTCACCCATTCCCATATAAACGACATTCGTAATACTGTTAAAGCCCAGTTTTTGCGCCTGTTCTTTGGCTAAGAGCACTTGAGAGATGATCTCTCCGGCTGTTAGATTACGGGGCTCTTTGCACAATCCGGTGGCACAAAACTTGCATCCCATGGCGCAACCCGTCTGCGTACTGACACAAACGGTAGCCCTATCCCTACTGTTTTTACGCGAATACAGCATCAATGCCGTTTCGATCCTCGAACCATCGGAAAGTTGCAGCAGCAATTTAACCGTATCCAATTTAGCCGATTTTTGCACAGTAATCACTTCGGGCGCGTAAAACGAAGCGTGTTGCGATAATAGATTTCTATCCAACTCAGAGAGGTTCGTCATCAGAGCAAAATCGCTAACACCTTTTTGCTGGACCCATTGAAAGATTTGTTTTGCCCTAAATTTTGGCAGGGATAACAAAAAAACAAATTTCTCCAATTCTGCCAAGCTCATACTGCGGATATCCGCCAAACCTTGCATGAGATTCTCCCTTATTTTAGTTTTTGCAGGCGGGCAATAAAAAACCCTTCCGTTTGGTTTGTTTGCGGTAGCAGTTGCCACATCCCATTTTGCATCATTGCTTGATCGCTCAAACCGATCCTGTCATTATTTTCTTTCAATACATCTGCCAAATGATTCATAGGAGATAAAGTAAATTCGTCGTGTTCTTTTAAAAACCGTTCAACCTGCAATTGGTTTTCTTCTTTTGTAATGGTACAGGTGGAATAGACCAGAACTCCGCCAGGTTTGAGATAATCGGCCGCAGCGCACAACAACTCATACGATAGCACAGCAAGCGTGGAAATATCTTCTCTCTTCTTCTGCCAGCGGGAATCGGGCCGACGCCCCAAAACGCCCAAACCCGTACAGGGCGCATCCAGCAAAACAGCATCGGCCCATTGGTTATAAGAAGATGACAATCGTCGGGCGTCTCCGATTTTTGCCTTAATCATATCCAATCCAAGGCGGCGAACATTTTCCTGAATCAAAGTCACTTTATGCGGATACATATCGTAAGCATGGATCTCTCCGTCATTTTGCATCAATTGAGCTAAATGCGTGGACTTTCCGCCCGGAGCTGCGCACAGGTCCAATATTCTGCTACCTGGCTTGGGATCCAGGGCATGCGCAACCAACATCGATGCTTCATCCTGTACCTGGAATAATCCTTCTCTCAGGCTTTTTGTTTTGGCTAGACCGACAGCCCTTGCAAGCGTGATGGCCTCGGGGGCAAGATTTCCTTTCTGTGGCTCCAAACCTTCCTCCTGCAAAAGAGCCAGCAGTTCTTCAACCGAAGTCTTCAGCGTATTGGTTCGGATACTGACGCCCCGCTGTTGATTATTAAAACAGCAAAAAGAAACAGCATCCTCAAATCCCCAAGATAGGTCATCCAAAAGATAATCAATCAGCCAGGCCGGATGCGACAATGTATGCGTTAAGTATTCTTTTTTTTGGGAAATATCCGGTAAGGTAACTTCTTCTTTTTTGCGCAAATAATTTCGCAAAACGGCATTCACTACAGAAGCGATTCCCGCATATCCATATCGTTTTGTCATTTTAACCGCTTCGTTGACAACAGCCGATTCCGGAATTTTATCCAGATACAGCAATTGGTACATACCTAAGCGCAAAATAATTAAAACCTTGGGCGGTAAGGTTTGCAATGGCTTAGTCAATAATTGGGCCAAAAGAAAATCGATGGCGCCCCGCATGCGCAAAACGCCATATACCAACTCTGTAATTAAACGCAAATCGTTATTTTGCCAATTGCCGCCCGAAAGTCTTTTATTGAGCTCCAAATTGGCATAAGCGGATTCACTTTCTACCTGATAAAGAATTTCCAATGCCATTTCTCTGGCATTTTGGGGGACAATAGCCATAATAGTCCTCTCTTTTTAAATAAATTAATCGCGATTGCCGCCAAAAATTAAGATCAAACGCAAGAGTTGCAACAAACTGACGACCACTGCCGCGACATAGGTCAATGCGGCTGCATCCAAGACCTTTTTCGTTTGCGCTACTTCTTCGCGTGGCAGATACCCGCCCCCTTCTAAAGCCGCTAAAGCGCGGGAAGAAGCGTTAAATTCCACGGGCAAAGTCACCAATTGAAAGACAATGATAACCATGAATAAGATGATCCCGATCTGTGCCAAAGAGAACGAACCTAAGACCAGACCCAAAATGATCAATATCCAGGAAGCACTGGAGCTGAACTGTGTGACGGGAACCAAAGCGGAGCGTATCTTCAATGGCGTATAGCCTTCTTTATGCTGGATGGCATGGCCAACCTCATGCGCGGCTATTCCCAAAGCAGCAACGGAAGGGCTGTTATATACGCCCTGTGATAAACGCAACACTTTCGTGCGTGGATCATAATGGTCCGTCAACCTTCCTTGGACTTGTTCTACACGCACATCGGAAAGTCCGTTATAACCCAAAATCTCTTTGGCAACAACATGGGCCGGGAGATTATTTTCTGATGCGGTACGGGAATATTTTGAATAGGTTGATGTTACTTTAATCTGGGCCCAGATCGAAATGGCTATCGCCACAAACATTAGCCAGATGGTGCTGTCGTAATAAAAAAATCCCATGCGAATTCCTCCTTATGTCTAGCTTAAAAACAATACATTCATAGCTTATTTCCTGTTTAGCATATTCTCTCTTTTAAATACTATCTTTTGTTTTGTTCCGATTGTTATTCAGATCATCCCCAAAAAAATACACGATAGCTTCTTCCACAGCATCTAAATCGACACATGTATTTTTACACGGCCCGAACGGCCGGATATTTTTTACCCCTAAAACAGGAAGCGGCTGCACATCCATAATCCCGCTGGCCAAATCCCGTTCGCAAGCAATAGCAACAACCGCTTTGGGACGATATTCCAAAATCGACTTACGGGCCAGTGTTCCCCCCGTCACAACAGCCAAATTGACATCTAATTTTCGCGCCAGATCAATCAAAGCACCTACGATACAGTTACCGCAATGCTTGCAGTTGTCGATAGAATTTGTGATTTTGGCATTGCAAAGAGTATCTTGCAGGCAGTGTGGTGCCAGAATAAGTATTTGCTCCGGTTTTATGACATAATGTTGTAAATGTACCAGTTTATTGTTTACTTCCACAAAAGAGCCGCGAATGGTATCGGCATCCACCTGAAAAATCTTTCCAATCCATAAAGCCATAGGATAAAGTCCTAATACGGTTTTAAATAAAAATTGCTCCAGAACATTTAATTGTTTGCCGGTAACAATACAAACAACGATCACCAATACCGACAAAAACAAGACAAAAATCAGGGCGGCAAAACTTAGACTTACAATCAACAAAAGAAGTTTCAAAGCCGTCTGGTTAGGGCCAAAAACCAAAGAAACAAAAAGAAAAGCTAATACGGCCAGAAACAAAATGGTGACACATACCAGACCCACAAATAATCTTTTTTGATTGCCTCTTATCATTTTATGATCCATTTCTTGAAATCTTTCGGATTCCATTACCCTAATCTGCTGCCACGGACAATACGATAACCCCGGGCAAATTCCGCTGCCGTCATTTTAGATTTCCCCTCCGGCTGCACCGAAACCAAACAAAGAACGCCCCTACCCGTGTTCACGCAAATTCCTTCTTGATCGACCTTTGAAACGGTTCCGGCTTCCTCTCCATTGACCGGCCCGTCGGTCAATTTGACCTTATGAATTTTCAGCCGTTTGCCATTGCAATAGGTATATACACCGGGAAGCGGATTCATGCCCCTGATTTGATTATGCAGGTTTTGGGCGAAATTGTTCCAATCGATGATTTCATCATCCTTAGATAATAGAGGCGCATAGGTAGCCATCTGATGGTTTTGTGCTTCTCTCGGAGCATTCCCCTGGGCAATGGCGTTCAAGGTTTGCAACAGCAATTCCCCGCCCGCTTTTGCCAGTTTATCATGAAGAGAACCGGTGTTTTCATCCGGATCAATGGCAACTTTTTTTTTGAAGATCATATCGCCGGAATCCATACCAAGATCAATGTACATCGTGGTCACGCCGCTAGCGCCTTCCCCGTTCATGATCGCACGATGAATCGGCGCCGCTCCACGGTAAAACGGCAGCAAAGAAGCATGCACATTGATAACGCCTAAGGGGGCTATATCTAAAATTTCCTGTTTAAGCAGTTGTCCGAACGCGACAACCACCAACAAATCCGGGCAAAAAGAACGGATCTGAGCAACGCTTTCAGGCGTATTAATCTTTTGCGGTTGTAATACGGGGATATGAAGAGATTGCGCCAGTTCTTTAACCGGCGTAGGAATGAGCCGTTGTCCCCGGCCGGATTTTTTATCCGGTTGTGTTACCACGGCTACCACCTGATACTCTTTATCTTTGGGAGCATCTAAAACCGCCCGCAAAGAGGCAACCGCGAAATCGGGGCTGCCCATAAAAACAATACGCACTATTCTTCTTCAGCCTCCGTCATAATGTCGATAAATAATTGTCCGTTCAAATGATCGATTTCGTGCTGGAAGATACGGGCCAACCGACCTTTCGCCTTGCGTTCAACAAAGTTACCATTACGGTCACGTGCTTTTACGGTAACGGATGCCGCTCTGGGCACTTTACCTGTCAAATGAGGTACGCTCAAACAGGCCTCCCAATCGGATTTTAAGCCCTTTGCTTCCGTAATTTCCGGATTGACCATTTCGATCAACTCGTCATCCTCTAAATTTAAAACAATGATGGCCCGTTTACTGATTCCTACCTGAGGAGCAGCTAACCCAACGCCTTCGTTCTTTTTCAATGTTTCATACATATCGTCCAACAATTGATGCAGATTATTGCCGAAATGAAGGATCTGTTGAGCATGTTTTCTGAGTATCGGATCGCCTTCTTTAACGATTCGTCTGACTTTTACCATAATATCCTCAATATCCTCCTTGTGATTTAAAAGATTCGATCCGTTTATTAAAAAGCATTAACAGCAATATTATACCTTACCTAACCCTGAAAATAAAGAGTAAATCAAAAAGCCCAACGTAACAAGCCCGATTAAATAAACAAGAAAATTAATCACCATATTGCCCCTGGCATAATAAAAACGCCAACTTGGAATAAAGCAACCCAAAAGTCCTAATATAATTAGAAAGGTAATCTGAAGCAAATGACTCCACAAAGCAAAATACCCTACCAGGATTGATAGTAAAAAAATAATTTGTAAAATCAATACACCATAGAGAAAAAACAGATGTTGCGAACGTTCATAACGATAGGTTCCGCCCATCATTCGATATCTTCTAAATGAGTGAACAAACAAAAATATTGATATGATACCGGCAAACCCAATAATAATCTCTAACAATACATTCATTTTTTACCTCCGAACATTAAAAAATACTCATCGGATCAGGCTCAATATGAATCAGTAAATCTTTTACTAGGATCTGTTTTGTCTGTAGTTCTTGCTCGGCAAACAGTACAGCCTGCCGTAAAAGCTCTGCGTCTTGTCCTTTGATGAGGATTTGTCTGCGGTAACGATCCTTCATTTTTTCCCAACTAGCCGGAGACGGACCGCAAATATTTGCCTGGTCTTGCAAATGTTGCTCTAAATAAAAGGAAAAAGCAGCGGCGGTCTCAATTAAAGCAGGGCGGTCGCACGAAGACAACAAGATCAACAACAAATGACTAAACGGTGGATAAAAATGGGCCTTTCTATTTTCAATCTCATCTTGATAAAACGAAAAATAATCCTGAGCTGCCGCGGCCTGTACCACAGCAGAATCGGGATGATAAGTTTGGATAACGGCAAAGCCCGGTTTTTCTCTTCTGCCTGCCCGGCCTACCATCTGCGTGATCAACTGGTAGGTTCTTTCCGAGGCGCGCCAATCCGGCAGAAAAAGGCTTAAATCCGCAGCAATAATAGCGGCCAGAGTCACATTGGCAAAATCCAATCCTTTGGCAATCATTTGCGTTCCGACAAGGATATCGATTTTACCCTGCTGCATTTCTTGATAGATCGTTTCCCGACTGCCTCTTTTTTCTGCCACATCATAATCCAGTCTTGCCACATTCGCTTGCGGAAACATCGACTTAATTTCTTGTTCCACTCTCTGGGTTCCGGTACCGAAAAATCGGATAGCATTGCTACCGCAGGCCGGACAAACCTTTGGCGGCTGGACCTTTTTCCCACAGTAATGACATTTAAGGCTAAGATCGTTTTGATGGTATGTCATGGGTATAGCGCAATGCGGGCATACGATCACATGACCGCAACTGCGGCAGGAAAAAAAAGTATGGTAACCCCTACGGTTTAAAAAGAGTAAAACCTGTTCTTTTTGCTCCAGACGTAAAGCAATCTCTTCTTTTAGCAAATCACTGAAGATAGATCGGTTGCCATTGCGCAATTCCTGGCGCATATCTACAATAGCAGTTTGGGGCAATTGCGCGCCATAATAGCGTTGTTCCAAAGTAGCCAAGGCGTACGTTCCTAGTTGTGTATGGTAATAGCTTTCTACCGAAGGCGTGGCACTGCCTAAAAGTAAAAATGCATCCGTGAGACGGCAACGCTCTTTAGCCACTTCCAAAGCATGGAAACAGGGCGTATGATCCTGTTTATAGCCCCCTTCCTGCTCTTCGTCAATAATAATCAGCCCCAAATTTGGGACCGGCGCAAAGATGGCGGAACGGGCACCCATAACAACGGAATATTCGCTCTGAGCGATTTTTTGCCAAGTGATACGGCGCTGGCTTTGGGTCAGAGCGCTATGTAAAACAGCGATTTTTAAATTTAACCGCTTCTCCATCATCGCCAACATCTGGGGAGAAAGGGCAATTTCCGGCACAAGTAAGATCACCTGCTTGCCTCCGGCAACCATATCGGCGATCAAACGCAAGTAAATTTCCGTCTTTCCGCTCCCCGTTACGCCAAACAAAAGCAGGGGGCGTTTTTGACCGGTCATTTCCTTTTTAATTGATTGATAAGCGTTGTCCTGTTCCGGATTAAGATCTGCCCCGGTTATATCATGTTGAGCTTCTTCCGCGAACAACGGGCTTTTTTGCATGTTAACGATACCTTTTTGACAAAGAAGGGATAAAACAGCCTCACTGAAATCCTGCAATTTTAAATCTTGAGCCGTGGCTCCGTTATGTACAGACAGATAATCAACAACCTGTCTTTGTTTAGCGGTAGGGTGAAAATCTTCTGGCATTGGTTTTAAAAAATACCGTTTGACAAGAGCTTTCTGTGGCATTTTGCCCGTCAAAGTCAGGCCGGCAGGCAACATGGCTTGCAAAGCCGTTACCCAGGGGCAAAGATATGTATCGGCCATCCAACGGGAAAGCAAAAGCAATTCCCGAGAAAATAAGGGCCGGGGGGACACTAAAGAAAGGATGGGCTTGAGGTCTTTTCTTTCAACGGTATGCGGCAGATCGACCACAATCCCTTCTAAAAACTGGTGCCCGAAAGGAATCGAAACAACAGAACCGATTTTCACCTCTTCCGAAAGATCTTCCGGAATCGTATAATGGAAAATTCGGTCCACTGCTGCGATCTTACGATTGACAACCACCGCCGCATATTTTTCAGCATTCTTCACAAAACGCTGCTCCCATCTGAATTGTAGATTTGATTGGGTTTTAAATAACAAAGGACACAATCGGCCCTTCCCAAATAAAAATGCTCACGGGCAGTATTCCAGGAAACCGTTAGCATGCCCGATGACCATACAACTGTATTATACCAAATATGTCGAATTTCGTACAGTTATTTAAGGCGACGGGAGTCGAACTCAACCCGATTTTTAAACGTCAGCCGCACGCCATGCTGTGTTATCCTCCTTGCTTTACATCTAGATAACCTAGAACCGTCTGCCTTGCCTGATGCACGGCTGGGTTAGTTTAACTAGCGCCACCTTAGCTTTTAGGCTTAAAAAACAATGCTGCGATAAATCCCCAAATAATCGCTGCGGAAATTCCGGCGGAGGTTGTCTTTAATAAATTGTTAAAGATTCCCCAAAAACCGTTTTCCCGTGCGCCGGATAAAGCAGATTCCACCAAAGAGTTGCCAAAGCTGGAAATCGGTAGACTTGCGCCCGCCCCGGCCCAGTCTACTAAAAGCGGATAGATTCCCAATCCCCCTAATACGGCTCCTGCTACCACCAAAACACACATGGTATGCGCCGGGGTCAGATTCCAAATATCAAACATCAGCTGGCCAATGAGACAAATCACGCCACCGACAACAAATACCATCAAAAGCTGGGGCATCTAAGCATCCACTCCTTCCAGGGCAACCGCATAGGATATAGCCGGAATACTTTCTTTTTGCTGGCTGGATAAAGGAGAAAGCAACGCGCCGGTGGCTACGACTAGAATCCTTTTTAATTTCTTTTCCATAAGCAGCTTGCAAAAATGACCATAAGCGATAGATGCGCAGCAACCGCAACCGCTACCACCGGAAAAAACTTTGGGATTTTTGCCGTACAACAAGCAACCGCAATCATAAAAACGTTCTTTTTCATAAACAAAGCCGCTGCGGCTTAGGAGATCCCAGCAAATCTCTCTGCCGACAAAACCAAGATCACCGGTAACAATGGCGTCATAATAGTTTGCCTCCACCTGTCGGTCTTTGAGATGCGTTAAAATAGTATCTGTTGCTGCCGGAGCCATGGCAGCCCCCATCTGGAAAGGATCGGTAACCCCCAAATCCACTACTTTACCTACTGTTCCGCATACCACCTTAATTTGAGATCCGGGCTTTGCTAAACCCACTACCGCACTCCCGGCTGCCGTAGCCGTATATTGCGCATAGGGCGGTTTTTGGCAACCGTATTCGTTGGGATAGCGGAACTGCTTTTCCGCCGTACAGTTATGGCTAACCGTAGACGCCAGCGCATACTTGGCATAGCCGCATGATACAAAAAAAGAGGCCAAAATCAACCCTTGCATAGAGGTAGAGCAGGCGCCAAAAATCCCCAAGTATGGTAGCCCCAAATTACGTGCCGTAAAACCGGATGATGTGATTTGATTCAAAAGGTCCCCGCTGATAAAAAGATCGATGTTTTCCAGCAACAAACCCGCTTTGGATATGGCCAATAAACTTGCCCTTTCCTCAATTGCCTGTTCACCCATTTCGAAACTGTCTTTGCCGGCCCTGCTGTCCGGATAAAAAAAATCAAAGGCACCGTTCATCGGGCCCTGTTGTTCCATTACTCCTCCAACTACTCCAGTACCTAATATGTGTGGTTGAGGATTGTAAAACCAGGTTTGCATTACACCACCCCCAAAAGCAAAGAAATCAAGGCAACAAAAAATGCCGAAACAACACCGAACACCACGACAGCCCCTGCCAGTTTAAAACTATTGCAGCCACTCCCCAAAACATACCCTTCGGACCGGTATTCTATCAATGCGGACGCTACGGAATTGGCAAAGCCTGTAATGGGAACAGCTAAGCCCGCTCCCACAATTTGCGCCAATTTATCATAGTGCCCCAAACCGGTCAACAATGCAGTCGCCGCAATCAGTAAGACCAGAGATACAGATGCAGCTTCCTTCTGGTCAAAAGCAAGATATCCCACCAATAAATTCTGAACAAGCTGCAATACCACACAAAGTAATCCGCCAAAAACGAATGCTTTGATGCAATTGCTAAGAATCGGCTTTTTAGGCGTTTTTTCATCCAATATATTTTTATACCACAATTGGACTTTCGGTTTTTTGCTCATACATGCTCCCAAAATTCTTTTTCTTATTTGCTTTCTTTATTTTAGGCAATTACAGGAGCATTATAAGAGGGAATTTTATCCAGTATAAACCGCCATCTTCACCGCAAAATAAATCCATCCGAAAAGAAAGGAAGTTAAACATGCTTCTTTTGATCATCCGTACCATTATTTTGTATTTTCTAACGCTTTTCGCCTTAAAAATGATGGGAAAAAGAGAGATCGGGGAATTACAGCCATTTGAATTGGTCGTAATCCTGATCATTTCGGAAATGGCTTCTATCGCTATGCAGAGCAGCAATATCCCAATTTTAAACAGCATCATCCCCATCATCACGATCACTTTGTTACAAATAACGATAACGATGATCAATTTAAAAAATGAACGCTTTCGTCGCATCGTTTGCGGAAAGCCGTCCATCATCATTGAAAACGGCAAGATCGACCAATTGGAAATGATCCGTATGCGCATGAATATCAATGACCTCTTAGAAGAAATGCGCTGTCAAGGGTTTTTTAGTATCAATGATATCCAGTTTGCCGTATTGGAAAACAACGGATCGTTTAATATTATTCCCAAAGTAGCCGTAAGACCCCTGCAGGTTAAAGATATGGGTCTGGACCTTCCTGAGGAAGCCCCGGCCGAAGTCATCATCTTGGATGGAGTCGTCAAACCAGATGCCTTAGAAAAGGCAGGCCTGGATCAAAAATGGCTCTTTCAACAATTAAAAGACAACAGTATTAACCGGCCGGAAGACCTTTTCATCGCCGGGGTCGATAGCAATAAAAAGTTTTTCTTCCAGAAAAAAGATCCGCTATTGAAGACAAAAAACAAAAAAGGATCCAAAAAATGAAACAAAAAGAGAAAAAAAACCATACGCGAAGTTTTACAATCCTGATCCTCATATCAAGCATGCTTTTGGTGGGTCTTTCCGGTTATTCTTCCTATTTTTTAAGTGCCTCGGCAAAAAAATTAGCCCCACCCATTGAACAAATGGATAAAGCCATTGATGATGCGGATTGGGGAAATGTTCAAAGGCTATACGATGAGTTGCAAAACGGCTGGAAACAATATGAAAAGATCTGGCCCGCTCTCATTGACCACAAAGAAATCACGGATATCGAAAGCACATTCGCCCAACTGGAACACATGGTTGAGCAAAAAGATAAAAATGAAGCGGAACGAATGCTCGCCTTATTAAAATATTACATCGAGCATGTCCCCAAAGCAGAAAAAGTAAACCTGCAAAATATTTTGTAATTATTTTGCAGGTTTACTTTTTCTGCTTTGATTATAGTTTTTAACGTTATTCCACAGTCACACTCTTAGCCAGGTTGCGAGGTTGGTCGACGTCACAACCACGCGATACGGATGCGTAATAGGCAAAAAGTTGTAACGGTACGACAACCAAAACCGGCGCCAACAAATCGTCGATTTGCGGCAAATATAAAATTTCGTCCACTTCCGGTTCCACTCCGTCCATGCCCTGCATGGTAATACCGATAACATAGGCGTCGCGCGCCTTGATTTCTTTGACATTGCTTAACGTCTTCGTTAAAACAGCTTTTTGCGTACATAAGGCAAACACAGGAACACCGGGAACAATCAGGGCTAATGTACCATGTTTTAATTCTCCGGCAGCATAGGCCTCGGCATGGATATAAGAAATTTCTTTTAGTTTCAACGAGCCTTCCAAGGCAACCGACCAGTCCAAACCACGTCCGATAAAAAAGGCGTCGTCCCATTTATTGAATAAAGGCGCAATCTCTTTGATCTTGCTTTCATGCAAATCGATGGTTTCTTGCACTTTCTGCGGCAGCAAGTAGAGGTCATCAATCCATTTCGCCATCTGCTCAGGGCTGGCTTTACCCAATACTTGGGCAAAATAAAACGTTACCAGATACAAAGCCAATAACTGCGTGATGTACGCTTTAGTAGAAGCGACCGCGATCTCGGGCCCGGCCCAGGTGTAAATGACGTAGTCCGCTTCTCTGGATACGGATGACCCAACCACATTGGTAATAGCCAAAACTTTAGCACCCCGCTTTTTACTCTCATTGACGGCTGCCAGAGTATCCGCCGTTTCCCCACTTTGAGAAATGACGATCACCAATGTTTTATCATCCACCAGGGGCTCATTATAACGGTATTCGGAAGCTATTTCCGTCGTAACAGGAATGCGAAGGATCTTTTCTATGATTGACTTCCCTACCAGACCGGCATGGTACGCTGTGCCGCAAGCCGTGATGGCAATTTTGTCGATACCTCGGATATAATCTGGGTCTAAATTCAATTCGCTTAAATCAATGGACGTTCCATCTGCCGAGATCCGGCTTTTTAAAGTTTGTTTCAGGGCATTGGGCTGCTCATGGATTTCTTTGAGCATAAAATGCGCATAGCCTTCTTTTTGAGCAGCCTTAATGTCCCAGGTAACCGTACTAATCTTTTTTTGGATAGGCTTTGTGTCACGATAAACGGTATACCCGTCGGCTTTGATGACAGCGATTTCCCCGTCTTCCATGACGATGATCCTTTTGGTATATTCGATCAATGCGGGGATATCGGATGCTAAAAAGGTTTCCCCCTCGCCAATGCCTATGATCAGAGGGCTGTCCTTGCGGACGGCTATCAAACGGTCGGGCTCATCCTCACAAAATACAGCCAATGCATACGAACCGCGCAAACGCTTGGTGGCTTCCGTTACAGCCTGCAAAAGATCCCCTTCATAATAATAGGAGACAAGATGGGGCACAACTTCCGTATCTGTTTCCGAGGTAAACGTGTATCCCAATTTTATTAACCAATTTTTTAATTCCAGATAATTTTCAATGATCCCATTATGTACAACGGCGATCTTTTGCTTTTCGTCCGTGTGGGGATGGGAATTGATGTCAGACGGACGCCCATGGGTCGCCCAACGGGTATGCCCGATCCCGATCATGGCATTTTGATAACAATCGCCAACCTTTTCCTCCAAAACAACGATTTTACCGCAAGAGCAACAAACCTGTAGTTTTTCTTGGTCATAAACGGCAACACCCGCCGAGTCATACCCTCTGTACTCCAGTGATTTTAATCCTTTTATTAAAATAGGCACTGCCTGTTTTTTTCCGATGTAGCCTACAATACCGCACATAACCGGACACCTTCCTTAAATGGTTTTTATTATTTAATTTTAATTTATTTTCCTCTTTTTTCCCGGATTACATCTGCGATTCGATTGGCGAGTGCTTGCAACTCTTCTTCGTTATCGCCTTCCACCATCACACGTAAAACCGGTTCCGTTCCCGACGGCCGGATCAAAGCCCGCCCGCGAGACGCCAATTGCTTTTGTGCTTCTTCATAAGCGGTAAAAATATCCGCATCATCCTGCCAACTCTCTTTTGTACTCACCCGAACATTGATCAAAACCTGCGGCAACTTTTGCATCACAGAGTTAAGTTCGCTTAGACTCTGTTTATTTTGCTGCATCACCTCAAGTAAAAACAAGGCAGAAGCCAAACCATCACCCGTGGTGTTATATTCAGAAAAGATAATGTGACCGGATTGCTCTCCGCCCAATACGGCACCGGAGGCTAACATCTGTTCCAAAACGTAACGGTCACCCACTTTGGTTTCTTCCATTTGAATCCCGTGTTTTTGCATGGCGACCTTTAATCCCATATTGCTCATAATGGTTGCCACAAGTGTATCATTTTTTAACAATCCTTGCTTTTGCATGTGAACGGCACAAATGGCCAAAATCATATCCCCGTCCATCAAATTTCCTTTTTCATCCACTGCCAACACACGGTCGGCATCCCCGTCCAAGGCGATACCGATATCAGCTTTTTCTTGTAATACGGTTTTTTGCAGCAGTTGCATATGCGTACTACCGCAATCCTTGTTGATATTGCAGCCGTCCGGTTGATCGGCAATAGCCACTACTTGTGTGCCCAAAGAAGTAAAAAGCTCCGGCCCGATAAAACTTGCGGCACCGTTGGCTGTATCCAAAACCATTTTGATCCCCCGTAAATCCAACGGAAACTTCTCTTTTAAGATTTGGACATAAAACGCAGCGGCAGCATCAACCATGTGGATGCGCCCGACCTTTTCTCCCACAGGCCTGTTTAAAGAATTACAATCATCCATCAACCGTTCGATCTCATCTTCTACCACATCCGGCAGTTTGTAACCGGATGCGGAAAAAAACTTGATGCCGTTATCTTCAAAAGGATTATGGGAAGCGGAAATCACAGCCCCTGCCGTGGCTTTAAAACGCCGACATAAAATAGCAACTCCCGGGGTGGGGATTATGCCCAATAAGTACACATCGGCTCCCGTAGAACACATCCCCGCCGCCAAAGCGGCTTCCAGCATATCGCCGGAAATACGCGTATCTTTGCCAATTAATATTTTTACTTTTTGATCACAATTTTCAGACAAAGCAGTTGCAGCGGCAACTCCTAATTTAAAAGCAAGTTCGGGAGTCAGAGTTTGATTGGCGACTCCTCTGACACCGTCCGTACCAAAATATTTTCCCATACGGCATCCACACCTTCCCAATGGTTTATGTCTAGTAAAATTTTATTAAAAAGCCTATTTGTCTAATACTTTTGCCCAAGCGAATTCTTTTGGCGGCAAGTCATACGCTTCGATCATCGCTCCGGCCGCGCGCATGCCGTCAATGGCCGAACTAACGATTCCTCCCGCATATCCAGCACCCTCTCCGGCCGGATAAAGACCAGTGATATTTTGCGATTCCATGTTTTCTTTGCGTAAAATGCGGACCGGCGCCGATGTTCTGGTTTCAATGCCACACAGGACCCCTTCGCCTTTGGCAAAACCGGGAAGCTTGTGATCCCAATGAAGCATAGCATTCCGGATACAGTCGGATATCTCCACCGGCAACGTGTCATGCAGGTCTACGGTTTTAATCTTAGCTGTTTGGGGAGAAAAAGCATCCGGTAAGGACGAACCGCAAAACCCGTTCACATAATCTTCAACCGTCTGGCAAGGCAACGCAAAATCGCCACCGGTTAAATCATACGCCTTTTGTTCCCATTTTTCCTGCCAAAGCATTCCGGACAAAGGCCGTTCGTCAAAATCTTCTTGAAAATCCTTTTTTCCGACAGTCACTACCAGGGCGCTGTTGGCCCTGCCGCTGTTTCTTGCGGCATCGCTCATGCCGTTTGTCGCTACACACCCTGTTTGACTGGAAGCATTGATAATACTACCACCCGGACACATGCAAAAACTGTAAACACCCCTGCCACCGGAAAAATCTTTCCAAGTTAACTGGTAATCAGCAGCCGGTAATGATAAGGTTTCTCTGTTAACACCATATTGTGCCCAATCGATCATCTCTTGTGTGTGTTCGATGCGCAATCCGATGGCAAACGGTTTGGATTCCAAAGCAATTCCTTTTTGCTCCAGCATACGGTACGTATCACGGGAACCGTTTCCCGGAGCCAATAAGACCACGCATACCGGGACTATTTCTTTTTTACCTTTAAGACGGATGCCGCTGACTTTTATTTTATCTGCTGCGTTTTCTGTAATGATTTCTTCAACAAACGTATCAAATAAAATGGTTCCACCCAGCGTTTGCAACTTTTTTCTCAGGTTTTGAACAACAATCCGCAAAATATCGCTTCCGATATGTGGTTTATGCCAATACCGGATCTCTTGGGGGGCGCCGGCCTTGACAAGTTCATCAAAGAGATACGATCGCAACGCATCCTTGCCGCGAAAAGTCAGTTTACCGTCGGAAAATGTTCCGGCTCCGCCCTCTCCAAACTGGACATTACTTTCGGAATTTAACTTTCCCGTCTGCCAAAAAGATTCTACATCCAGCACTCTTTGATTGACTTTCCGTCCCCGTTCCAAAAGCAGCGGGCGATACCCCTTTTGCGCCAAAAGAATGGCCGCAAACAAGCCGGCCGGGCCGGCACCGATCACAACAGGTGGAACGGATGATAATGATTGCCCCGGAACGGGAGAAAAAGATTTTTCGGGCAGCGGTATTTCTACCGTTATGCCTCTCCCAAGAGATTTTATTCCTTGTCTTGGACTCATAAAAGAACTATTTTGTTCCAATTCCAGATCAAGAACATAGATGAAAAACAATTCCGGTTTATGCCGGGCATCGAGGGACTTCTTTATGATCGTTATCTTTTTTATCTGGTCTTCTGTTACACATAAAGCAAGCGCAGCCTTTTGTTGAAGCAAATTCATCAGACCGGCGCTTTGCTCTTCTTGCGGTTTCAGTTTAAGACCGTTCAAACGGACGATGCGATTTTGGGACATATACCCTCCAAATCAATCATTAATCTTTTTGACAGTTACTTCAACCTCTTGAAGCGTCATTTCGACTATTGTGATACTGGAAGGCAAATTGACATAAATCGGCAAATCATACGTGCCGCCCGTTAAGCCACTGCAATCTATCGTTGCAATCACATTGGATTCCAGATAATTTTCAATTAAGCTCTTGGGCCCGGAAATAGTCAAAGAAAGCGACGGCTGTGATAAAGAGACTTCATAATCCTGGTTGACATTCTGTGCATGGATTAAAAGTTTACTAAAAGGCTTTTGGACAATCGGTTCGATGTCAAAGTAAACCGTTACTTTACTCTCCGCCAACGTAGTTGACACACCCTCATCTAAAGCCAAATAGAGTACTGTATTAAATGATTTTTTAAGATCGCTGATATCAACTGGATTTGTCTGAATATAATACATGGTATTCAGTTTTGATTGGTCAGCATAAATAGCTACCGTAGCCGGATTAACAACGATACGGTTTAAGACATAACCGGAAGTAACCGTACCAACAACAGGAACATCAATGGGTAAAGTTTTTTCTGTTTGCTGACCGATTACCGGAATAAAAACATTCGCAAAACTAGGCTCAATGTCTAACCATTGCGTAATCAGTTCCCCATTTTTATTTTTAACCTGTATGGGTAAAGATTGTGAATAGCTTTCGCTTAAATCTTCTGCCTGAGCCGAGACAAAAACTTCGGCAATTTCATCCAGGTAACCAGATGCACCCGAAATAACGATTTCACCAGGGCTTATGATGGAATCAGCTGCCAAATAGCCGGCGGCCACATCTAAGCTTGTGGAATCAACGTTGAGTTTGAATTGTCTTGTTTGTAATTCTTCCACAGTTAGAGATACCGTGCTTGGATCAACGGATATTAACTGCAGCTTAGAGGGTAACGTAACCTTCACACTTTTTGTAGCCGTACCAACTCCAACATCGCCTACATCGACATAGGCGCTGATATCTTGTGTCAATGTTGAGTTAATAACCTGTTTGGCTCCTTCAACCCGTACCTGAATCTGGTAATCCTGTTCTCTCACTACAAGATCAGAAGATAGATTGGATATTTCCAGGGGAATGGTAAATATTTTTTCCGTTGTTGAATTTTGCGTTTGGCCGACATATAACCATAATAACAACGCCAAAGCCACAGCGGTAATTTTATATCCAAAAAAACTAGGCTTTTTCATTGCTCACCTCTCCTTTGCCAAAAATATTTAGGAGAATGCTTGGTGGAGGTAAAATCCGAAGATAAAATTTCCTTGATTTGCTTTTCTTCCAGATATCGGATTAGTTTACCATCTTTAGCCATAGAAATGACGCCGGTTTCTTCCGAAACAATCAAGGCTCTTGCATCCGACACCTCAGTTATACCAATAGCAGCCCTATGTCTTGTTCCCAATGCCATGCTGATATAGGGATTATCTGATAAGGGCAAAAAACAGGCCGCAGCAACCACACGGTCTCCACGTACGATGGTGGCACCGTCATGTAACGGTGTATTGGGTGTAAAAATATTCACTAAAAGTTCCTGCGTAACACAAGCATCAATAGAAATTCCCGTTTCGATATAATCATTGAGTCCTGTTTCACCTTCTAATATAATCAATACGCCGGTTTTGGTCTTTGCACATGTAACCAAACAGGCCGTCAGCTCTTCGATCAGCTTTAAAACATCATGGCTACCTAAATGGGTAACCGCATTGGTAAAAAATTGCCCTCTCCCTAATTGTTCCAAAGCCCGACGTAATTCGGGCTGAAAGATAACTGCCAATGCAACAAAAATAACAGCCCAAGCTTGATCCAAAATCCATTGAATCGTCGTCAATTGAAGCAAATCCGCAACATTTGCGGCAATCAATAAAAAGATGATTCCTTTCAAGAGTTGCACAGCTCTTGTACCGCGTATCAACATTAAAATTTTATACAGTACATAAGCAACAATGGCAACGTCAGCCACTGTCGCAAAAATAGACAGTACCGGGTTAGTGGATATGAAATTTTGAACTAAAGAAGAAAACAATACTATCCCTCCCAGCATCAACACAAGATTCTATATCATTTTTAACTTCGACAATTCAACAAAAAACCCTTTTTGATTAATGCTTATTCATTAAACAAATATGAAATTATATAAATAATTTGATATGACTGAAATATCATCAACATTTGGGAACAAGCAGTGCTTAAACTAAGTCCTAATATAAAACAAATATTTATGGTATAAGATACTTAAAAAATAAAAAAAACGTCATTATATGGCTCAATATCTGGTGATTTTTATGATCTTTCTTCTATTCTAAACCATTAATCTATGCTATAATGTATAAAAATAATAAACGATAAGGAGAAAGCGGACCATATGCTAAAAAATAAAAAAACATATATCGTATTAGCTGTGCTTGCTATGATTCTGGGCTTTGCTATGACGCTTTCTTTTCAGGCAATCAATTTTAAAACTTCCACGCAAGAAGACCCCCGTTACAACACCTTTATCAATTTTATTAATGATTTAGAAGATAAAATCGGAACCATGGAACAAAGTATTGTTTCTACCAGAGAAAAAATGAACAACCTGCAAGAACAACAAACATCAGAGCAGGATCAACTGCAAAAAAATCAGGACATTTTAGACTATTATAATTTAAGTGCGGGATTTACCAAGGTGATAGGCCCCGGAATCACGATTACCTTGGATGACAATACCGAAGGCGCTAAAATAGCTCAGAAAAAGAACCCCGAGGAATATTATCCGGAAAATTATATTATTCATGATAAGGATTTATTATACTTATTGAAAGAACTTTCCCAAAATATTGAAGCCATAGCCATTAATTCTCAAAGGATCGTGGATTCTTCCAATATACGCTGCGTTGGTACGGTTATTATGATTGATTCCACAAGACTTGCCCCTCCTTACAAGATTGAGATCATCGGCGATCCGGATAAATTAGAAGCGGTTTTTATGGCCAGCAATAAGTACTTGGAACTTTCAACAAGAGATTTGCCTATAACCATCAAAACAAGCGATGAGATTATTCTACCCGCCTATACCGGCACATCAGCATTAAAGTATCTCAAGGCGCAACAAACCCAAACTCAAAATTAAAGTTTACATTTTACATATTATATTTAAGGAGAAATCACTATGTGGCTGCCAGTTTTGGCTCTGATTTTGGGAATATTATTTGGTACGATTTTTACCGTATCTATTCCCGTGGTCTACGCGAAATATCTATCGATTGCTGTTTTAGCAGGCCTCGATTCATTGATTGGGGGCTTGCGGGCCGTGCAGGAAAACAAATTTGATGGACCGATATTATTAACCGGTTTTTTTACCAATACGCTTTTAGCTGCCGGGTTAGCCTATTTGGGAGACATGCTTGGACTGGATCTTTATCTGGCGGCCGTCGTCACCTTCGGTTTGAGGATCTTTGCCAATATTGGGTTCATCCGCCGCCGTATTATTGATAAGTTCAGGGAGAGACAAACCAACGATATCAAAACATTTCCCTTTTTAAAGTTCCCACATAAAGCGCTAAATCAACGGTCAAACCATGCAGATACCGTCCTCGATCATAAATTAAATGAATTAAAGCAAGACGATAACACATAAAAGATCAAACAAATAAAGGAGTAATTGTGTGAAGCGGTTTTTTTACTTTAGAAAATGGCAGATGCCTTTAATCATTGTGTTCTTCATCTTTGGTTATTTATTGGCCGCTCAATACGAAACCAATACGGCCTTAAATAATTCTTTAGCATCCCAATCTTTGGCAGATCTGGGCACTTTAGTAGTGGATTTAAATGATAAAAAGGATTCTACCCAAGAAGAATTGCTGCAAGCCCAAAAAGATTTAGCGGCCATACAAGAAAAAACATCTTTAGGCTTAAGTCTTTCCGCTACAATGGAAAATCAAATCAAAACCTTGAAACTGCTAACGGGTGCACAAGCTACCGAAGGCCCCGGCATTACCGTTAACATTACCGGGGATTCCAATTTAATGTACTACGATCTGATAGACCTGGTTAATGAACTGTTCGCTACCGGGGCCGAATCCGTTGCCATCAACGATACACGGATTAAAACAAATACAGTTATCAGCGAAGCCCAAAATGCACAACAAGAGATGGTCATCACCTTGGATGGAAAAGAGTTATTATCCCCCATCATCATTAAAGCAATCGGAGACGGCGCCACCTTAGAAAAAGGTCTGACATATCCGGGAGGAATTATTAACAATCTCAATATCTTTTACCAAGTGTACCCCGTTATTAAAATTGAACCGTTTATAAAAATACCGGCTGCTGTACAACCAGACTTTCAATTTGTAAAATCATACAAAGACACATCAACAACCACTTAAAGTAATTGGTTGAAAGGCGTGATCATGATCATATTATGTTACGTTCATACAAAGCGGGGTCATGCCCTGCTTTTTGATTTGTATAGGACACTTTAATTCATACTCTTACTTTCCTTCGTACAATCAAAGGGTAGGACAGCTTTGCTAATTGATTATTAATCTGTTGCGGAGCCTTGATCAATACCCTTTGTTTCGCATGTGGCGCTACTGAAATAGCGACGCCTTGTTCATCATACAAAGATTCGATTTGAAACGTAAGATTCTCTCCATTTTGGATTAAAAGATCAATTTCGTCCCCAACACCGAAGTTGTTTCTTTGTTGGGCATGCAACAATCCATCCTTAAAACCTTCAATAATAGCCGCAAAATCATAATTCCGGATGTATCCGCCATCATCATAGCGGTAAGAATCGGAATCCGGATGGGAGGCAGCAAAACCGGTTGTATAATCTCTGTGACTCACTGTTTCTAATTCCTTTAACCATTCGGCTTTGACCTGAAAATCCGGTCCTAACTCTCTCCATTCATCCAACGCCCTACGATAGATACGCGTAATATTGGCAACGTAATAAGCGCTCTTGTTACGGCCTTCTATCTTCCAGGCATCCAGATTGGCAGCTAACAATTGCGGTAATAGGGGCATCAGGGACAAATCCCTGCTATTCATAATGTAACTACCCTTATTATCCTCTTCTACATCAAAAGACTCGCCCGGACGCTTTTCTTCCTGCAAACGGTATTTCCACCTGCAAGGGTGGGAACAATCCCCCTGGTTAGCGTCTCTTACAGTCAGAAAGTTACTCAAAAGACAACGGCCGGAATAGGAAATACAGATTGCCCCATGGACAAACAATTCCGTTTCGACCCCGCTCTTTTGGCCGATTTCTGCCGCTTCTAAAAGCGATAATTCTCTACCCAAAACGATCCGTTTCGCCCCGGCTTGCTTCCAAAAAGAAGCTGTCTGCCAATTAACATTATTGGCTTGTGTACTGATATGGATGGGAACTTGGGGGGCAATTTTTTTGGCCAGGGAAAAAACACCGGGGTCTGATATTAGAAATGCATCTACCCCGATCCGGGCGGCTATCGGCAAGTATTCTTCCAAAGCGGGAAGATCATCGTTACGGGCAAAAATATTAACGGCAAGATAAACCCTTTTCCCTCGCTGATGGGCAAAACCAACGCCTTCGCGTACTTCATCCGGCGTAAAATTACCAGCATTGGCACGCAAAGAAAATTGACTGCCTCCGATATAAACGGCATCCGCTCCGTAATAAATGGCAAATTTTAGTTTTTCAAAATTTCCGGCCGGAGCCAACAGTTCCGGTGTTTTAAAGGTCACAAGTATAAGCTCCTTTAATCGATATATTTTGCTTTGGCGGCAAGATGCTCTTCATAGGTTTTGCTGAAATAATGGGATCCATCCGGCTTTGCCAAAAAGTAGTAATAATCCGTATCGGCAGGATATAACGCTGCCTCTATCGAAGCTTTTCCAGGAGAACAAATCGGTCCCGGCGGCAAACCGACATTTTGATACGTATTGTACAGAGATTGAATTTTTAGATCCGCTTCAGTCAGTTTTTGCTTTTGTTCCCCTAAAATATATTGGATCGTAGCACAGGACTGTAAAGCCATATGCGTATCCAATCGGTTAAAAAAAACGCTGGAGATAAGAGGACGGTCGGAGGCGACCCTAGCCTCCCTTTCAATGATGGAAGCTAATGTAATCACATCCGAAGTGGTCATATTAAGCGCTTTTGCACGCTCGCGATACTTGTCCGACCATACTTTGTCAAATTGAGCCAACAATAACCCTACAATCTCTTTTTCCGTCCAGCTCTCATCGATCATATAAGTGTCTGGGAATAAAAAGCCTTCCAACCTATTTTCCGTTCCGGCTGCAGGAATATAGTCATACTGAAATTCGCCTTGCTCACAATAATCCAAGAATTTCCCCTCGACCGTCAAGCCCTTGGAGGCAAAAAGAGCCGCGATCTCTTTGACCGTATAGCCCTCGGGAATGGTAACTTCAATTCCGGCTTTTTGTTCACCCTGCAATAATTTTTCCGTGAGTACTTCAAAATCAACTTTTCCTTCAAAGGTATACGTTCCCGGACGAAGTTTTTCGGCGATGTCTTCCCTTTCGATATATCTTAAAAACATCCATTCACTCCGAATAAGGCCTGATTCTTTTAACTGCTGGGCAATTTGAGAGCCGGATGAGCCTTCCGCTATTGTTACCGATACCGGCAATGCTATTGTTTTGGGTCTATCGGAAGAATAAAAGGCAGACACGGCCAAAACTACTGCCAGCACAATACAAAACATGATGATTCCTTTGGTAGTTACTTTTCTTCTGGCTCTTCTTGGAGCAAACATACGACGAGATTTTTTTTTGGGAGAAGTAACCATACAGATTTGTTCCTCCTAACATCTTTGAATCAAAAATAAAACTATCCATCTTATTCTTTCTCTTCACTTATTATATATGATGCAACAAATCACGTAAAGAGAGCGTCTAATAAATAGTTTCTGCTGAACAAACCGATTTTCGGTTTGTTATCGCGTCAAAAGCCGCACAACCGATTGAAAACAAACTGTTTTCAATCGGTTACAGCACTCTTTGATGTCTCGATGAACCGGCGCTTTTTCTAAAGCGCCGACCCAAATGCAAGGATTTTAAGATATTATCCTTGCATTTGGATGAATCAAAAACGTCAGAATTCACAAGAATGTTCATGCATTCTTCGATTTCCTTCCGTTTTTAATTTGTTCAGCGGACATTAAATATCATCAAATCCAACTCTCCATAATAGCAATATAGTATTGATTAGAACTGAGGGGGTCCTTTTTTTGGAAGCAAATCATCCTGACAGAGAAGATAAAAAAAGACGTTTGCCTTTTTTCGGCATATTTATTTTACTTTTTGCCGTCTTGGGGACGTCTTTATTATATAACTACCACTTGATTCAAACCGTGCAAAGCCAAAAGGTAGAAATTGATGAACTGGCTTTGCAAGTAACCGATTTACAAACCAAAGAGGCGGACACCCAACCGCAATACACCCTGGATTATCAAAATTTATATCCCCAGATGTATGTCCCTTTTAACGGATTTGAGGAAGTAAAAGCACAAAAGACCGTCTATCTGACATTCGATGACGGTCCTTCCAACCAGACCCAAAAAATTCTTGATCTTTTGGATACATATGGTGTGAAAGCAACATTTTTTGTCGTCGGAAAACAGGATGATACTTCAAAGGCCATGCTCCGGGAAATTGTAAAACGGGGACATTCTTTGGGTGTCCATTCGTATTCTCATCAATATAAAAATATCTACGCTTCCGTAGACGCTTATATGGCGGATTTTTATCAACTATACTCTTATATCACGGAAGAAACCGGTGTTACCCCTACTATTTTCCGCTTTCCCGGCGGAAGTATCAACGGGTATAATGCTTCTTTTTACCAGCAGATAATTGCTGAAATGCTGCGGCGCGGATTTGTTTATTACGACTGGGATGTGGACTCCAAAGACGCCACTACAAAGGCCACGACTCAAACCATCGTCCATAACGTTTTAAGCCAATGCACAAACAAAACCCATCCCATCATTCTTATGCATGACTTTAATAATACCGGCAAAACCTTAAACGCACTGCCGACCATCATAGAATCCTTACTGAAGCAAGGATATACATTTGAAAAACTGGATAACAACATTCAACCCGTCATCTTTGCTTATACGCAGCAAAACTAAGATAAAAAAGAACAGCGCATGGCGCTGTTCTTTTTATTTACTTTGATCTTTCAGCTGTTCTTGTTGGATCTGCCATACCTTTTCCCAGTTTTCACAGGAATTTTGAATATGTTTCGTCATAATTTCGTGAGCCAGTTGAGAATCTTTCGCCTTAATTGCTTCCATAATCGCCCGGTGTTCGCCGATAAAATTCTTTTTTCTGCCCGGAACGGACAATGAACTTTGTCTGGCTTTTAAAATATAGAGATGAAAGCTGCTTAACATATAGATCAAGGGACGGCTTTTGCTCGCTTGAAAAATAATAGAATGAAAACGGGAATCATAAAAGAGCATCTTTGAGGCGTCGTCTTTTTTGCAATAAAATTCCTCCAACATGACGATTTCTTCCAGTTCTTTTAATTCCGAATCCGTAATTTTTTCTGCTGCAAGCTTGGCGGCCATCCCTTCCAAGGCCAAGCGGATAATATAGATATCCCGGATATCCTCTTTGCTGATCCCCACAACGATGGCTCCTTTATTGGGGGTATATTGTACCAGACCCTCTAATTCTAACCGGGCCAGCGCTTCGCGGATCGGCGTACGGCTGACACCAAAGTCTTCGGATAGTTTTTTTTCTCCTAAACTCTCACCGTCTTTATACCTGCCCATCAAAATATCCGATTGAATATGATAAAAAACTTTGGAACGCAGTAGGCCGCCATTTTTGACCTGTTCTTTATGATCTACAAGTTCCATTTCCTCATGTTCAATATGCTGCATGGTAAACCTCCTTTGAGACCCTGTAAAACAAAAACACTGTTCTATCTGTAATTTATTAGAAGGTTACATTTATTTTCCATTATGTTTTTTGGTATAATTCAATAAGCCTCCCGCCAGGACAATGGAAATTTGTCTGGGAGAATAATCGGCTTTTACTGCAAATTTTGTCCGTTTGGTTTCGTTTTTTACCCAAATGGGCTGCCCTTTGCCGACATGTTCTATTTGCTGATGGGCGTTTTCAATGAAAAGCTCATCGCCTGCTTCAATCTTGTCATAATCGCTTTCATCCGCAAATGTCAATGCCAAGATACCGTTGTTCAAAAGATTGGCCATATGGATACGGGCAAACGATTTGGCAATAACGGCCTTAACGCCCAGTTGCAGAGGTGCCAACGCAGCGTGCTCCCTACTGGATCCCTGCCCATAGTTGGATCCCGCTATGATAAACCCTCCGCCATTGGCTTTTGCTTTCGCCGGGAATTCCGGATCACAAGGCGTAAGGCAAAATTCCGCCAGATAGGGTACGTTGGACCGGTAAGGCAATAGCTTGGCATTGGAAGGCATAATATGGTCGGTTGTAATATTGTCCGTGACCTTGATCAACGTTTTGCCGCTAACCGTATCAGGTAAAGCATGATTCACAGGGAAGGGTGTAATATTGGGGCCAAAAACAACTTCCGGCTCCTCTCCGGCTTTGGCCGGAGCAACAATCATATTGTCATTGTTTAAAAATTGCTGAGGTTGATCAACACAAGGAGCAGCACCGTATGTTCTGGGGTCGGTCAATACCCCTTTGATGGCACTGACGGCCGCGACTTCGGGACTGACCAGATAAACTTGGGCGGAAACGGTACCACTGCGGCCTTCAAAATTACGGTTGAAGGTTCGCAAGGATACAGCATTGCTGGCCGGGGCTTGCCCCATCCCGATACAAGGGCCGCAAGCCGCTTCTAAAATTCTGGCACCGGAAGCTACGATATCGGATAAAGCGCCGTTTTGCGCCATCATCGTCAAAACCTGTTTGGAACCCGGCGCAATCACAAGACTAACGTTGGGATGAACTTTTTTGCCGCGTAAAATAGCCGCGACTTTCATCAGATCGGCAAACGATGCGTTGGTGCAACTGCCGATGGCAACCTGATCTACTTTTAATCCGGCAATCTCACTGACTTTACAAACCTTATCGGGACTATGAGGCTGGGCGACCAACGGTTCGAGCTGATCCAGATCGATTAGAACTTCTTCATCATAGATCGCATCCTGATCGGCTTTTAATTCCCGCCAGGCATCGGCTCTTCCCTGCGCTGTCAAAAACGCTTTGGTTACCTCGTCGCTGGGAAAAATGGAGGTGGTAGCACCCAACTCTGCGCCCATATTGGTGATGGTTGCGCGTTCCGGTACGGACAGGCTTGCCACACCGGGGCCCGCATATTCCATCACTTTGCCGACGCCGCCTTTAACACTCAAACGGCGTAATACTTCCAAAATAATATCTTTAGCTGTTACCCAGGGCTGCAATTTACCCTGCAAAGTAATCCGGCAGACTTTCGGCATGATCAAATAGTAGGGACCGCCGCCCATAGCGACGGCCACATCGAGACCACCGGCACCGATAGCCAACATGCCGATCCCGCCACCTGTGGGCGTATGGCTATCGGAGCCCAAAAGAGTCATTCCCGGCTCTCCGAAACGTTCCAATTGAACCTGATGGCAAATACCGTTGCCCGGACGGGAAAAGTAGATACCGTGTTTGCTGGTGACGGTTTGGATGTACTTATGGTCATCGGCATTTTCAAAACCGGCTTGCAACATATTATGGTCGATATAGGCAACAGAACGCTTGGTCTTTACTTTGGGTATATTCATAGCCTCAAACTGCAAATATGCCATGGTACCTGTTGAATCCTGCGTTAGTGTCTGGTCAATTCTGATAGCAATTTCTTCTCCGGTCTTCGTATCCCCGGAAACAAGATGTTCGGCAATGATCTTTTGGGTTAGGTTCATAGGTCTGACTCCCTCCTGCATATGAAGTTTTTATTTGGCTTCATCATCTTCTTTTGAGATAAATACTTTATTGACATAGGGCATAACTTCGTTGACGATTTCTAGCATCTCATCATAACTGATAGAAGTGTTCCGACCACTTTCGTACTGAAGATCAATCTTTTCTTTGATCTTGGCGATACGCTCATCCTTTTTATCGAGCTTATCTAAATCGTCAAATTTAAAGTAACCATTCACCCAATGGGCGATTCCAGCCAGACCGGAACCTTGGTTGATGGTGACGCGAATGGGGCGGTTAAGCAGTTTGTCCGTATCAAAAATATTATATATTTCCTCATCTTTTAAAAGTCCGTCAGCATGAATTCCTGCCTGGGTAACATTAAAATCTCTACCCACAAACGGCGTACGCGGCGGAATAATATACCCCAATTCATTTTCATAATACTCGGCGATTTCGTGAATGACGGTCGTATCCATACCGTTGAGTGATCCCCTCAATTGTGCGTATTCAATCACCATACCTTCGAGAGGCGTATTGCCCGTTCTTTCTCCGATACCGAGCAAAGAACAATTGACGGACGAAGCGCCATAAAGCCAGGCCGCACTGGCATTGACGACCGATTTATAAAAATCGTTATGTCCATGCCATTCAATCAGCGCGCTCTCAAAACCGGCATAATGGTTTAAGCCATATATGATACCGGCTACGCTCCGGGGCAATGCCGTCCCGGGGAAAGGCGTACCGTAACCCAACGTATCACAGGCGCGCAATTTGATCGGCATCTTGGATTCTTGCATCAATTTGTGTAATTCCGTCGCAAAGGGCAAAACAAACCCATAAAAATCTGCCCTCGTGATGTCCTCCAGATGGCAACGCGGACGTAACCCAATCTCTATGGCATCCCTGATGATGGTCATATATCCTTCCATAGCCTGTTTGCGGTCTTTGCCCAGTTTTTTAAAGATATGATAATCGGAGCAACTGACCAAAATACCGCATTCCGGGATATTCATCTCTTTAACGAGCTGAAAATCACTTTTCTTTGCCCGGATCCAACCTGTGATCTCCGGAAATTCATACCCCAGCTCCTGGCATTTGCGTACAGCTTCCCTATCTCTGTCGCTGTAAAGGAAAAACTCGCTCTGCCGGATCATACCGTTAGGACCGCCCAAGCGATGCAGCATATCAAAAAGTTTAACGATTTGACCAACAGTATAGGGCGCCCTGGATTGTTGCCCATCACGGAAGGTTGTATCTGTAATCCAAATCTCATCGGGCGGGTTCATGGGAACCCGGCGGTGGTTAAAGGTACATTTAGGTACTTCTTCATAGTTGAACATATCGCGATATAAGTTTGGCTCATCCACCTCTTGTAAAGTGTATTTATAAGCGCTTTGTTCTAAAGTATTGGTTGATTTATTAAATGTGATCATAACTTTTTTCTTCCTCCTCTTTACAACCATTGTGAATACGCTGTTGATACTGATCGGCATACTGACATTTTGGTATATATGTATACAATTATAATTTTTTTGGTGCGATTTGTCAAATTGTTTATAATATAAAAAATACTNNAGTATTTTTTATATTATAAACAATTAAAGATTTTTTACTGATTTTTGGGTATTAGTGTTTTTTTACTATGTTATTCTGTTCATCCACCAAAACGATAGTCGGCTTCCAGTCTTTAGCCTCTTTTTCATCCACCAGTACATAAGACATAATGATGATGCGGTCTCCGTGGCTGACCAAACGGGCGGCGGAACCGTTTAAGCATATACAACCCTTCTCTTGGGACCGAATAACATATGTTTCGAAACGCGAACCATTATTGATATCCGAGATTAAGACTTTTTGATATTCATAAATACCCGCCGCATCCATTAATTCGGATGCGATAGAGATAGAACCTTCATATTGAAGATTGGCATCTGTTACCACTGCCCGATGGATTTTTGCTTTTAACATTTCGATCATTTTGCTCACCTGCTATTTTATTTTGACTTAAAATACCCTACTTGCAAACTTTATGAGATATTATACTAAATAAAATCGCTATAATCAACAACTAAATATTTTTTTTTAATTTTTTGTAAATAATTGGATTATTTACAAAAAACCACATCATTGACTTACAAATTTAAAATGTTGCTTTTTAAACAGGAGTTGTGCTCTTTGTATATTAGAGAATACTCTTTTTCCGTATCACGATGCAGGCAATTACTCTTTTGCCAAAAGTGCAGCTCCCAATGCTCCGCACAGATCGGGAATCTGCCAGATCAACAAAGGTTGCCCCAACTTTTCTTCGATGGCACGAACAACGCCTTTATTGTTGGCAACACCACCCGTCATCATATAGGGACCAACACCCTGAACCCGTTTAACCAAAGCATAAATTTTGGAGGCTACAGATTGGTTCAGGCCATGGACGATGTCTGGAATCTCTTTGTTTTGCGCGATCAGAGAAATCACTTCCGACTCCGCAAACACCGTACACATACTGGAAATAACGATTTCCTCATTCCATTGCAAACCTAGTTTGCTCATAACGCCTAGGTCCATTTCCAGAGTTCTTGCCATCATATCCAAAAAACGCCCGGTTCCCGCGGCACATTTATCATTCATGACAAAGTCCGTGACATTTCCTTCTTCGTCCAAACGGATGACTTTGCTGTCCTGCCCTCCGATGTCGATAATGGTCCGAACGCTGGAATCCAAGAAATACACTCCTTTAGCATGGCAGGTGATTTCTGTCACATCCTGATCAGCAAAATTGATGGAAATTCGCCCGTATCCGGTCGATACGATGCGATTAATATCTTCTTTTTTTAGACCGGCTTTTTGTAAAGCTTGTTCCAAAGCCCGATAGGCTCCATCCAGCGAGCGCGCCCCGGTGGGAACGATGGCATAAGAGACAATCTGGCAGTCCTTATCCAAAATTACTACATTAGTAGACGTGGAACCGCTGTCCATGCCGGCTGTGTATCCCGTTACGATAGAATGACTTTTCTGCTTCTGCGGGGTCAAACCTTCCATAAAAGCCTCAATTCTGGTGCGGATCTGGCCGTCGGAGGTCGGCGTATATTCCGTTTCGATCTTCACGATGGGCACTCCTTTATTCCGTATCTTAGCGTATTCAAAACCGTAAAAATCACAAAATTTGACCGTATGATAAATGACGCCTTTCAAATGTGGATCGTTCCAAATTTGATTGCGGTCTGCAATGTTTTCCATGCGTAAACAAGCGTTCTGACGCAACAATGCGTGAGCGTACCAGCGCATGAGTTGCTGTAGATCCTCCGTTTTTGGCACCTGCGTAAATCCCTTGCTCACTCCCGTACAGGTGTCAGTTTTGACGGGTAGTTTAGCCATTTTTGCAATGGAATGGTATAATTCATCATTGATACGCGCCCCCATAATACTGATGTAAGGCTGTGAGATTGTTTCCTTTGCCTGGGGCAACGCTGCCTTAAAAGCCGCTATATCGAACTTTTCACCACTGTAGGTCTCGTAAGCATAGATCAGATCCAACAAGCGGCCGGCATACAGATCCACAGCACAAACACCGTTGTTGTCATGCGGCAAATCCAAAAGATAGACAAATTTGAGCTTTTGCTTTAAGACGTCCCCTACGCGGCGCAGGGAATCACAACATTCCGTCAACAGAAGTTCCTCCACCCCCCCCTGCAAACAAGATTGCAATAATGCTTTGGCGAAAGAACAAAGATTGGGATGCGTGTATTGATCGGACAAATCAAACGCAAGCGCCGTCGGATTGATCCTTTGACAAGACTCACCAAAACCGGCAAATAGCTCATCAGGCGTGTATTTACAAACGGATGCGATCATCTTGCCACCCCCAGCATTTCCTTAAAGGCTTCGATCCGGGTACGGAGTTGTCCTTCGTTGAGATTGCGCCCGTCGATGCCGTCGCCGTCAAGAACCAGCACCGGAAAGCCGTTTTCTTCCAAAGCATTTTTGGCTAAAAAAGCTCCGCCCGAGGACTGCTTGCAACCCCAATGGCACAGCTGAATTACACCGTCCACTTCCAGATTTTGCGCCATCTGCAAGACAGCTTGAATCCTGTTTTCAAAACGGCCATTGAAGGTATTGGTTAAGAGTTTTTTGGCAATGGCTTCATAGGGGTGTGCTTCATCCAGTGGCTCCAGGGGGTTGACAAAATTCAAATCGCAAAGCACCAGATTATATTTGCCGTCGGCAAAAAAATTTTTCAGCCATGGTTGATAAAACGGCAGCGTATGCATCCACAAAATTCTTTTTGTCTTTGTGCGGTCAACATCGGGACACTGTTTGATATCTTGCGCCGAAAGGCGGAAATATTCGGTTGACTGCCTGCTCCCCAAAAGCGATTGCAAAGGGATAATACGATACATCTCCAAAGTCATATTGTTGGGATACTCTTTGGTCTGGAGAGTTTCCAAAAATTGTCTGTACAAGGCGTTGGCACGGTTAGCTCGGCGGATAGAAGCAATGAGCTTTTCTAGATCGGGCTTTTCATGCAGGTTTTGTGCGATAAAGTCCACCAAAGCCCTCAACTGGTCAGCCAGATAGGAAACGGCTTCCACATCGTAGGTAGTCGGCGTATCTATGATAAACAAAGGGCAATCATAATGCTCCGATAAACGGCGGAAGGTATTTATATTGGCGTCACAGGCCATGGTTGTACTGGCAATAAACCTAGGTTTAGGCAAAAGTCCGGCCTCCGCTGCTCCGATCAAAGTTTTGTGATAGGAGCAAAAAGTTTCCGGCACACCGTTTGCTTCCGCCCAATCGATAAATACGCGCTCACATTTGGTGCCATTGAGATAGCAGGCGAACGCCTCACAAAACTGGGGATAAAGCGAAAATGACTGCAAGACCTCCCCCGGCATAAAAATATTGACAATGCAGGAGCGTTCCGGATGAACAAGCGGGTTTAAAATGGCATCCATACAGATTTTACTTAAATAGTTTTGCGAAGGTAAATAATCCCGTCTGCCAACGGCAAGCTTGATGCGGTTTAAGCGGTAACCCCTTTTCAACCAAGCCAAAGCACTCTCGGGATTGTGATCTTCGATCCTATCTTCGATCATCTGCCCCAACATCTTTACGATATCCAAAAAACCACAACCGTTTCTTTAAATTCTAACTTATTTGGACAACAAATCTGCGACATATAGCCCGTTCGCGGCTGCCTGTGCCAAAGAACGCGTAAACCCGGCGCCGTCGCCGATGGCATAAATGCCTTCTGTGCCCACAATTTCAAAGTTCGTGCATTCCGGACGGGCCGAATAATACTTGCATTCCATGCCGTATAGCAACGTATCATAATTAGCTGTTCCGGGCGCTACTTTATCCAAGGCATGCAGCGTTTCCAAAATATTGTCCAGCTGCCGTTTAGGCATGCACAGACTCAAATCTCCGGGCACCGCATCAAACGTCGGCTTTGTCGTCGACTGCTCCATTCTCTTTTCATCGGTTCTTCTACCCCGTTCCAAATCGCCCAACCTTTGTACGAGGACACTGCCGCCGGAAATCAGATTGGCAAGCCGCGCAACGTGGCGGGCGTACTCGATCGGCTCACGGAAAGGCTGTGTAAAACGGTTGGTCGATAACAGAGCAAAGTTGGAGTTGATGGTCTTTTTGGCGGGATCACGATAGGCATGGCCGTTGACGGTGATTACCCCATCGGTATTTTCCGTCACGACGCAACCTTTTTCATTAAAACAAAACATACGTGTAATATCGCCGTACTGTTTGGAACGGTACCAAATCTTAGGTTCATAAATCTCCCGCGAAAAATCTTCCCAGATAAAAGCCGGAAGTTCCACCCGCACACCGATATCCACCTGATTATTGTGTAACGGGACCTGATTCTTTTTACACCATTTGGAAAAGAAATTACTGCCCGCTCTGCCGACCGCAAAAATGATTTTGGCCGCGCTGACGGCCTGAAGAGTACCCTGGTAGTCAACGGAAATTTGATGGCTGGATTGGTCTACATCCTGGACTTCCGCCTGCGTAAAAATATCCACTTGATTCTTTAAGGAATCAATGATCTTTTTCATGGTTACAAAATTGTCATCGGTTCCCAAATGCTTTAACTGAGCCTGATGCATATGTAGATCATATTGCAAACATAATTTTTTCAGATTGTCATTGGGCAGATAACGCTCAGTTGTCGCCCCAAAAGAAACCAGGATCCGATCAGCCTGCTCGATATAATTCAGTAAAGTTTCCGTCGGCATAAATTCGGAAAGCCAACCGCCGTATTCGGTTGAAATGATGTACTTGCCGTCGGAAAAGGCGCCTGCTCCGGCCATACCCTCCATAATCGCGCAGGGAGTGCAGCGGGCACAATGGGTGGTCTGTTTTTTGATAATAGGGCAGATCCGGTCATCGATTGTTTTGCCTTTTTCCAAAATACAAACGGTCAAAGCGGGGTTGTTGTGAGTCAAACGATAGGCCGTCATAATACCGCCGATCCCACCGCCGATGATTGCCACATCATACTGTTTCTTCAAATCCATCACGCATCATCCCTCGTTTCTTTGGATTCTTTCCTGCTTCCTGGTGATTTTCCCTATTTTTTAGTTTATCATCATTGGCAGTTTTTTTCAAATAATGATTCTTTTAGGCAAATCGAAAAACTCCTTTTGACAAAGCACGTACTTTGTGCCAAAATAATACCATTAATGTTTATATCTATAAATCATAACAATCAGGAGGATCTGTCATGAAAATAGAGACCAAATGTCTGCATGCCGGGTATCATCCCAAAAACGCGGAGCCGAGAGTTGTACCGATTGTGCAGAGTACAACCTACGTTTATGATTCCACCGATGACGTAGCGGCGGTTTTCGACGAACCAATGCAAAGCTTAATCTACTCCCGCTTCGCCAATCCCACCGTAATGGCCGTTGAAAATAAAATTGCCGAGCTTGAGGGAGGGGTCGGTGCTTTATGCACTTCGTCGGGACAGGCAGCTACCTTACTTACAATCCTCAACCTATGCGACTCCGGCGACAGCTTTATCAGCACGCCGCAGATTTATGGCGGTACGGTGAATCTCTTTTCTTTTACACTCAAACGCTTGGGAATTGAGTGCATTTATGTCGATCCCAATGCAAGCGATGATGAAATAGAGCGCGCTTTTAAACCAAACACCAAGGCTGTATTTGGTGAAACCATCGCCAATCCCGCAATTACCGTTTTCGATATCGAACGCTTTGCAAAAATTGCGCACAAACACAATCTGCCACTGATTGTAGACAATACCTTTGCAACGCCCATTTTATGCAAGCCGTTTGAGTTCGGCGCAGATATCATCATTCATTCCACCTCAAAATATATGGACGGACACGCCGTTCAAGTCGGCGGCGTCATTGTCGATAGTGGCAATTTTGATTGGACAAACGGCAATTTCCCCGGTTTTACGGAGCCTGACGAGTCGTATCATGGCATCTCTTATACAAAGAACTACGGGAAAATGGCATACATCGTCAAAGCAAGGATGCAGTTAATGCGTGACTTCGGCGTCTATCCCGCCGCCCATTCCGCATTTTTGTTAAACCTTGGGCTTGAAACATTGGCAATCAGAATGAAGCAATATTGTGAAAATGCCATGACGGTTGCAAAATACTTGGAAGCATCGGATAAGGTGGAAAAGGCAACCTATCCCATGCTTGAAAACGATGAAAACTATCCGTTGGCACAGAAGTATCTTACCGGTGGCAGCGGCGTCATTTCCTTAATCATCAAAGGCGGGAGAATAAACGCAGTCAAGTTTATGGACAGTTTAAAACTTGCCTCCAATGAAGTACACGTTGCCGATATCCGTACTTGCGTCTTGCATCCGGCAAGCGAAACTCACCGCCAGCTATCAGAGGAGCAGCTCGCTGCGGCTGGAATAAACCCGGGTATGGTACGTTTTTCCGTCGGTTTGGAGAACGTCGAAGACATCATCGAAGACATTGAGCAAGCTTTGGCACAGATATAACGAACTTGCAACATCTCTTGTCCTTTAACAAAGAGCAAACGGCGCTAGGCACGCAGGCATATCAAACACACGCCGATGAGTCGGGGACAGCCGCAACACAGTACCGCGAAGTTTATTAACACGCTGGGAGCAAACAGCAAAATCTGTTTGCTCCTTTTGCTTGACAAAGATGACTTTATTGATTAATATGAAAATGAAAATCATTTTCATATTAGGAGGCCCGCTATGACTTCCCAACAATACAAGACCAAACAACGTGAATTGATCTTGAATCTTTTAATCGAAAATAAAAATGTCCATCTTACAGCCGATGAAATTCTCGACCGGCTCAAATTTCAAGGTAATGCCGTCGGCAAATCCACCGTCTACCGTTATCTGGATAGATTGGTCAAACAGGGTCTGATCCGTAGATACGTTCTGGAAGAAGGCACGAGTTCCTGTTACCAATACCGGGATAAAACGTTGCCCTGTGACAGCCATTTTCATTTAAAATGTTTGGATTGCGGCAAACTAGTTCATTTAGATTGCACTTTTTTGCAAAATATTGAAGAGCATGTTTTACAGGAACATCATTTTCAGATTGATAACTGTAAAACCGTTTTTTATGGCATCTGTGATCAATGCGCACAAAATAAATCGATATCACTAAGCTTGTTGAGATAACGCCATGTTTTTCACTTGTCCAATTCGGAGGAAATAAGATGTTTGATCTCTTGCAGCAGGTATTTTCTTATACATTTATGGTACGGGCCATCCTGGTAGGGTTGCCGATTGCACTCTGTGCTGCTCTTTTAGGGATCAGCCTGGTTTTAAAACACTATTCTATGATCGGAGACGGCCTTTCTCATGTAGCCTTTGGTACATTGGCCATCGCTTTGGCCTTGAACGTTGCTCCCATGCAATTTTCTCTGCCCATCGTTATTATTACAGCCATTTTGTTATTACGGCTTAGCGAAAACAACAAAATCAAAGGGGATGCGGCCATTGCTTTGATATCCAGCAGTGCGCTTGCGCTAGGGGTTCTTGTTGTCTCCCTAACGACCGGTATGAATACAGATATCTACAGCTACCTCTTTGGCAGCATCTTGGCGGTCAGTGAAAGCACGGTCTTTTTCAGCTTGATTATTTCCATAACCGTAACCATTCTCTTTTTTGTTTTTTATAACAAAATATTTGCTGTTACATTTGATGAACCTTTTGCCAAAGCCACCGGCACAAAAACAAGCTTGTACAACATGCTGGTAGCAATTTTGACAGCTGTAACCATCGTCATTGGCATCCGCATTATGGGTGCTCTTTTGATTTCCAGCCTAATCATCTTTCCTGCCCTTACCTCCATGCGGGTCTGTATAAGCTTCCGCATGGTTGTGATCGTTTCCGCCATCATTTCGGTCTGCTGTTTTTTGATCGGCATCCTGCTTTCTTTTTTCTATTCCACACCGACAGGAGCCAGCATCGTTTTAGTCAACCTGGCGGCTTTTCTTCTCTTTTCCCTGATTGGTTCATTCAAAAACCGTACCCGTCCAGTTTAAAATTATAATTAATTAAATAAGAAAGGATGAGCATCGCTCATCCTTTCTTGGTATTGTTTTTTATGCTTAACGACTTCTGTTTTTGGCTTTCTCCCGCACAAAAGTAGCCTTGTGATTACGGATCCTGCTGTTTTGCATAGTCTTCATCACAATATCAGCTCCTTCCGGAGTCATTTCCAAATCCGTATGGTCTTTATAGATATTGATTTTACCTATGGCCTTGCCGGATAAACCGGTCTTTTGGGCAATCGCCCCCACAATAAACTTGGGTACCATCTCCTGATCGCTTCCCAAATTGACACTCAAACGTACTTTGGATGAATCGGAAAAATGGGGAGAAGAAAACGTATTTGGCTGAGTCTTATTTTTAAATGAAGAAGAACAAATAACGGTGGGAATATCGCGTCCTTCCTTGCCTTTTATAAAGGATAAGGCAACAGCTGCGATTTGCGGAGCAGCAAACCCTTCCGATAGCAGTTTTTCTACCAGCTTACTTTCTTTTTGCCAGCCGTCTTCTTGTGCCGCTAAGATAAATTTTTCTAAAAATCCTTCATCTCTCTTACCTTTGATCTGCTCAGCGGACGGTAAATTCTGCTCTTCGATTTCTACATGCAAAGCATTTTTAATTTCCCGCACGCGACGTAATTGCATACCATTACAAACCAGCGAATACGATACGCCTTGCTTTCCGGCACGTCCCGTTCTCCCGATACGATGGATATAATACTCATTTTCTTGCGGTATATCAAAATTAAATACGGCTTCGATATCCTCGACATCGATCCCACGGGCGGCAACATCGGACGCAACAAGAATCTGGATTTTTCCCGTTTTATAGTCATGCATGACACGGCTCCTGACCATTTGGCGCATATCTCCATGCAAGCCGATGGCAGAAAAACCGCTGTCATTTAAATAGTCTACCAGTTCGTCGACCATTCTTTTGGTGTTGCAAAAAATCAGGGAACGTTTTGGTTCGTGCATCTGTAACAATAAGTTGATCGCTTCCATTTTGCTGTCGGAAGGCACATAATAAAAATACTGTTTGATGACATCCGTTGCCTTTTTTCCTTTTTCTGCCGCGGTCACAATCTGGGGATTTTTTTGGAACTCCTCCGTGATTTTTAAAATAGCCGGAGGCATGGTGGCGGAAAAAAGTAAGGTTTGATGTTCTTGCGGCACTTCACTCAAAATAGTCTGAATATCCTCATAAAAACCCATGTTAAGCATTTCGTCAGCTTCGTCTAAAATGACCGTTTTGAGATCATCCAAACGTAAGGTGCGACGGCGCATATGGTCCATGATCCGCCCGGGGGTCCCTACAACAATGTTGGCAGTCTTTAACTGTCGGATCTGAATCTCCATAGACTGTCCGCCATATACGGTGGCAATCCGCACCATTGGCTTATATTTGGCATATTTGTGCATCTCTTCACTAATCTGCATGGCAAGCTCGCGGGTGGGCGATAAAATCAGCACCTGCGGCCTTTTTGTTTCTTCTTTGATACTTTCTACGGCCGGAATCCCAAAGGCGGCTGTTTTCCCTGTCCCGGTGCTGGATCGGCCAATGATGTCCCGTCCCGCCATGACCAAGGGGATGGCTGAAGCCTGGATCGGAGTCATTTGCTCGTACTCCATACCATGAACGGCTTTTAAAACCTCCGGCGACAAATTTAGATTTTCAAATAGTGTTGCTGTTGTTTCTGTCATTAAAAATAGTTTTCTCCTTTTATTTGGTTTAGTTTGTCTCAGATATTGATTTTTTATGTTTAAAAAATAAAGTAAGGATACAGTTATCCTTACTTTGGCGGTTGATTCCAACTACAAATATCGAACAATTGGTTTATTATACCATGTTTTTTTTCGAAAAGCAAATCAGATGAGCCAGCCTCCGTTAGGGCTTATTACCTGTCCCGTAATATAATCAGCCTGATCAGAAGCAAAAAACAAACAGGCAGCTGCAATCTCATTGGGTTGACCCAGCCTTTGTAAAGGAATCTGCGATATAATCTCCTTCAGTTCATCTTCCGACAGGTAGGTATTCATGCCCGTCTGAATGACTCCTGGTGCAATGCAATTTACCTGAATATTAGACGGCCCCACTTCTTTTGCCAGCGCCTTGGTGAACCCGATCACAGCTGCTTTGGCAGCCGAATAATGAACCTCGCAGGAGGCTCCACAAATTCCCCATATGGAAGCAATATTGATGATCTTGCCTTGTTTGGCGGTAATCATCTGTGGCAAAACGGCCTGACAGCAATGGAAAACACCTTTGACATTGACGTCAAACATGCGATTCCAGTCTGCTTCCGTCAAATCTGTAAACAGTTTTTGCTGTGCAATACCGGCATTGTTAATCAAGACATCAATCGAACCGAACTGATCCACTACCTGCCCGACCATATCACATACCTGCTGCGAATCACTGACATCAGCATGAACCGCAAAAGCCGTTTGATTCTGAGCAGATAATTCTTCCACCAAAGCGAAAGCTTCCTTATGACTTTGATGATAGTTGATAGCAACGCGATATCCGTTTGCTGCAAATAATTGGGCTATCGCTTTGCCGATTCCGCGCGAAGCTCCTGTGATTAATACCGATTTTTGATTATCTTCCATACGACCCTCCCTGTTAATTTAAGAAACATCCTCTTGTGAGGATATTTTTCCGATGATGTCTTTTCCCGAACTGAAAACAGTATCATTTCTGCCCACAACAAGCGACAAAAAGAATAAACTGATCGCTAATATGCAGAAAATCAACATCGGCCCATTCCAGGAAGCGGTATGATCATAAATAAATCCTATAAATACTGGGCCTAAAGCTGCTAAAAAATACCCCAGTGACTGCGACATACCGGACAATTCTCCGGCTAGGCGGGCATTAGGCGCGCGCAATGAAATAAAGGAAAGCGCCAAGGAGAATAAGGTGCCAATACCAATACCCAGCAGGGTGAGTCCAATATATAGCAGCCAAGAATTGGCCAAAAACCAGACAATCAGAATCCCGAACAAGAGGGCTAAGCAGGATAAAGAGGCAAGTGCTTTCTGATTTTTCATTCGTGTAGCGAGAATCGGAGCGATAAAGTTAAATGGCAGGCTAATCATCTGCGTATATACCGCCATGTACCCTGCTGTTACAGGATTGCAACCATGACTTTGGAGAATGGACGGCAGCCAAGCTACAATGGAATAAAAATACATGGATTGAAAGCCAAAAAATAAAGCAATGATCCAGGCAAAACGGGAGCGGTAAATAGAAACAATTTGTTTGACCTTTTCTGTTTCCAGGTCCGGTTTAATCAATTTATCTTCCTTGTGAAATAATTGCGGTAACCATAAAACCAATATAACAACCGCCAAAGCACTCCATAAAAACAAGGAACCGCGCCAACCCAATACGTTTGCCAAAGGCACACTCACCCCCATGCCGATGGCGGCGGAAGTAGCCGTACAGGTGGCGAATAAGCTTGTCATCAGTCCGATATGGCCCGGAAATTTGAACTTGATAATGGTGGGGATCAAGACATTTCCAATGGCAATGCCGGCTCCGATCAACCCGGTTCCGATCAATAAGCCGGATACATTGGAAAACGAACGCAGCGCCAGACCAACTAAAACCAAAATCAATCCCACACCCATAGCTTGTCCGTAACCAAACTTTAAATTCAGTTTGCTGACAAAAGGAGAGATCAGAGCAAACATCAATAAAGGCAGCGTCGTTAAAAAACCGATTAAAGTATTGGATATCTGCAAGTCATCCCGAATAAAGCTTGTCAACACACCTACGGAAGTGATCGGACCGCGGATGTTTAATGAAAGAATTACAATTGACAGAGCAAGTAAAAGAAGCCTTTTATCCACAGCTTTTTCGTTCATGTTCTATGTTCTCCAGTTAATGTAAAATATAGTAATACAATGATGTAGTAAAATCATTTTCTTTTGTTTCTCAGTCAACAAAATCTAGCTAAGCTAACAGTTATCAAAGATAACAATAGTCTATTTTTGTTTCCCTGTCAACAAAATGTCTGTTTATCATTGTATTTTACATCAACTGCAACGATTCTTCAAGACGATTCCCGGCTAAAACCAAAATATCTCCGGCCTTGATCATTGTAGCGCCGTTGGGAACGATCACATCATGGTTGCGTTTGATCATCACCACAAGAACATCGGTTGGGATATCCGCATTTAATAAAGATTTATTAACCCAGCGATGGCCTTCATCAATCGGTAGCTCCAATAGCTGTGTCCCTGATTCCTCCTGGTAATCATTAAATGTTTTTAATACCGTATCTTCCGTTTCTACCAGATCCAATTTTCTAGCAAAGAACGGGAGCAGACTGCCCTGTAGTGCCACAGAAACCAAAGCCACAAAAAAGACCAAATGAAAGATATCATTCGATAGCCTGACGCCATATGTCATGGCAAACAAAGCAAAAACGATGGAGGCGGCTCCGCGCAACCCAACCCAGGAAATAAACAGCTGCTGTTTTATCGGCGTTTTAAACCAACTTAAAATGAGAAAAGTAGCAATGGGGCGGGCAACAAAAATCAAGAATACAACCAAAGCCATCCCTTGCGAAAAGATACCGGGTAATGCAGAAGGAAAAGAAAGCAAACCAAGAGCAAAAAAGAGCAATATTTGGATTAACCAGGAAATACCGTCAAAAAAATGAATCAAACTCTTCTTATGAGGAATCTTACTGTTGCCTAAATAGATTCCGACTATATAAACACATAAATAGCCGTTGCCCCCGATTCTTTCACTCAAAGCAAACGCCAAGATAGCAATTACAATCATGATGATCTGATAAAATCCCTGGATTTCAAAATTGATTCTTTTTAAGAAATAAGTTGAAACTTTGGCAATACCAAACCCTAAACCCACGGCAACGACAAGCTCTATCACTAATTTTTCAATCACAGCGCCCGTCGTAATTCCTACGCTCATCATCGTTAAGATCACAATCATTAACAGGTAAGCAAACGCGTCATTACTCCCGCTTTCGATTTCCAAAAGAGAAGCCATGCCACCTTTGAGATTAAGTTTGCGGGACCGCAAAATGGAAAATACCGAAGCGGCATCCGTCGGAGAAACGACAGCACCCAAGAGCAATCCCTCTAATAAGGGCATGCCAAGGACATAATGACAAAACAACCCCGTGATCAATGCCGTAACAACTACACCCAAGGTAGATATCAAAAGTGATTGGCGGATAACCGGTTTGGCCGCTTTCCAGTTGGTATCAAAACCACCGTAAAAGAGGATAAAGATCAAACCAACCGCACACACTTGTTTCATTAATTCATAATCTGAAAATTCTATTTTACCAATCCCGTCGCTACCGAACAACATACCTAAAATAAGGAAAAGCAATAAACTCGGCACGCCAAAACGGTAAAACAGTTTGCTGGAAATTATACACAACAATGTAACGACTGCAAATAATAGCAAAACACCCGTTTGTATCATAGTCCCACTCCCTAATAAACGTTCCAAAAAACTTTTCCTCTATGATTATTATACCGTAAAATACTCTTTAATGGCAAGGGAGCGGATATATGAGGGGATTTTATTACTGGTTTGGATTTTTTCCATAACAATCTTTCTATTTATTGATGTCCAAAAAACTTTCATTCCGACGTTGTACTACTATCTCCGTAAGCCTTTTACCACACATAAAATGAATGGTTTCTATGAGCCACAATCAACGCTCACAGGCTGAACAACAAAAAAATCCGTAGTAATCTACGGATTTTTTATATTATGAAAACAAATTTATAATCAACGTTTTTATTTAATAACTTATCCCATATAACCTAACTCTTTTAAGATTCTCGCTAAAGTCTGCAGGCGCTCGCCGATCAACTCATCATCATTTGACAAGGCCTGGTAGAAAAGCGCGATGTCCCCATCAATCCGATCGTTTTCTACACATACTTTGACATTCATGGCATCACCCTGTAACCCGATACGGTCTATTTTAGGGTTTTCGGGATCATAAAATTTAGGATAACGATATGCTTGGGAAAAATATTGTTTGGCGCGGCAAACCAAAATTGCCAGATCCAAAACACGGTGCAACGGCATTTCTTCCGACTGACGGGACCATTTTTCTCCGGTATGACGCCAAACTTTTGCAGAGATATCCACCTTACCCCTATCATTCCACTGAGCCAATCCCAAGGTAAGCCCTTTGGCGTCCGAATCATAGGCATTTCTGCCGTCGATATTTTCATAATTGTCACTGATAATCACAGGTTTATGCTTTAAGTTGGTTGGTATTTCCATTAAAATCTCACTCCTAATCAGTAGTCTACTAATTTACTAATTATATGACAGTATTATCCACTTGTCAAGAAAACGGTTAATAAATAGGAAGAATCTGGTTAAGAAAGCCTGCGCTAATTGACAAATCTTTTTACACAGTGCTATAATGGTGCTCAGAAACCGATGATGGAGGAGTAAAACTGCAAACTGGTTTCAAAGAGAGCCGCTACTGGTGAGAATGCGGCAGATCAAGCGCAGACAAATGGGCTCCGGAGGGCGCAGTGAACATCATACAAATGTATGATCAGTAGCCGGCGACGCTTAGACCGCGTTAGGGGCAGCAATGTTACCATTGCAAGAGAGGGTTATTTTTTAACCAATCAAGGTGGTACCGCAGGTTTTTGACCTGTCCTTGGCAAAATACCAGGGATAGGTTTTTCTTTATTGATTTGATTTTTCGGGGGGATAAAAAGAATGAAACAACTCCTGATGGGTAATGAAGCAATCGGCTTGGCAGCAATCCAAGCCGGAGTCAACCTGGTTTCCGGTTATCCGGGCACACCTTCTACAGAAGTACTGGAAACCGTGGCCAAACAGAATGATGGTAGTATCTATGTGGAATGGTCAACCAATGAAAAATCCGCACTGGAAGTGGCTGCCGGAGCAGCCATCGCCGGAGCACGCGTGATGGTCACGATGAAACAAGTCGGCTTGAATGTTGCCTCCGATCCTTTGATGAGCTTAGCTTATCTGGGCATTAAAGGAGCAATGGTCGTCGTGGTGGCTGATGATCCGGGGCCAATCTCTTCCCAGACGGAACAGGACACACGCCATTTTGCCGAATACGCCAAACTACCCGTTTTCGACCCCTCTTCTCCGGAAGAAGCATACCGCATGATCAGGGACGCCTTTGATTTGTCCCAAAAATATCATACGCCTGTACTGTTTCGTCCCACAACACGGGTATGTCACGCCTGCGCGTCCGTTGAGGTTAAAGAGGAGAAAATCGAACACAAGCCGCAGGGCTTTGTCAAAGATGCCAAATGGGTCATCTTCCCCCGTCTGACCTATCAAAACCATATTCAAATCGAAAAAAATCTCCGTCTGATCGCGGAGGATTTTAATCAATATGATGGCAACCAGATTACCGAAACAGCGCCAAATACTAAAAAAGGTGTCGCTTGCGGCGGTATCAGCTACGCTTATGTCAAAGAAGCGCTCAACCGCGCTCAAACACATGTCCGGCTCTTAAAAATAGGCACGCCCCACCCCTTCCCGGAAGAATTGGCGCTGCAATTTATGGAAGGACTGTATGAAATTCTCGTTGTCGAGGAACTGGACCCTGTCATCGAAAAAGCATTGCTTTTAGTAGCCGGGAAACACCATATTAAGATAAATATTCTGGGTAAGTTGGACGGTTCTATGAAAAACGCCGGAGAAAACAGCCTGGAGTCCGTACTTACCGCTATAGAAGATTTTCTTGAATTGCCTAAAACGAAGTATGAACCAATAGAGCTGCCGCCGTTGCCCGTACGCCCGCCCGTTTTATGCGTCGGCTGCCCGCACCGTGCCAGCTTCTATGCCGTAAAAAAGGCAATGAAGGGTCAAAAAGCCGTCTTTTGCGGTGACATCGGCTGCTATACCTTGGGCAACGCCCAACCGCTCGATATGGTAGACACCTGCCTTTGCATGGGCGCAGGTATTACGATCGCGCAAGGGTTGCAGCACATCGAACCGGACGCAGTTCATTTTGCCTTCATCGGCGACAGCACCTTCTTCCACACAGGAATTCCCGGCGTAATCAACGCCGTTTACAATCAGACCGACTTGGTCTTGGTTATTTTAGACAATTCCACCACCGCCATGACGGGGCATCAGCCGCATCCGGGCACGGGAAAAACCATGATGAATACCGTCTCCCCCAAAATCGATTTGGAAAAACTGTTGCTTGCTTTGGGCGTCCAATCTGTTAAAAAAGTAAATCCCTTTGATCTGACAAACGCAATTACCTGCGTAAAAGAAGCAGCTCAAACGAAAGGCGTTGCGGCTATTATTTTTGAAGCACCCTGTATCTCTTTATTTAAACCGGAGAAAAAATACCAAATCAGTGATTCGTGCACATCCTGCCAGCGTTGCATCAAAGAATTGGGCTGTCCTGCGATCAGCAAAGATTCTATTAGCAACAAAGTTGTTATCGATCAATCCTTATGCTATGGCTGTTCTTTATGCGCGCAAATCTGCCCGGCAAAAGCCATCGTAATTGGAGGTGACAAATCATGCTGAACTTGATTTTAGCTGGAGTTGGCGGGCAAGGTACCGTATTAGCCTCCAAACTGTTAGCGCAGGCCGCCATCAACCGGGGATTAGATGTACGTACTGCGGAAACCATCGGCATGGCCCAACGCGGCGGCTCCGTCACCAGCCATGTCCGCATCGGACAAGACCTTTATTCTCCACTGGTGGCACTCGATACGGCCGACATTATCCTCGGAATGGAACCGTCCGAAGCTTTGCGTTGCCTACCCTATTTAAAAAAAGGCGGCTCCATCGTTGTCAGTTCCAAATTCATCAAACCGTTCACAGCATCACTGCCAGGCAGTACATATGAAGAAAATTTGATCTGGCAATGCCTTGGGGATCATTGCAAAAATATCAGCGTTATTGACGGGGGAAAAATTTGCGACGCCTGCGGTTCCACAAAAGTTTTGAACATCGCTCTTTTAGGAGCCGCTAGCAATCTACGTCAATTGAATCTTACGCTTGTTGATTTAGAAAAGGCCGTTCAAGAAATCCTGCCGCAAAAAATACATTCCATCAATCTACAAGCGCTAAATTTGGGCGCGCAATCCGCCCGCAAAGGAGAAACGGCTTTATGAAACAGGAACAGCTGCATTTGATCCAAAAAGTGCTCAATCATGTCGTACAATGCGACGGGTTTTACCAAAAAAAATACGAGGGCATATCCGTTTGCGACATACAATCAAAGGCCGACTTTAAAAAGTTGCCTTTTACCACCAAAGACGAATTAAGGGATGCCTATCCGTTGGGCTTACAGGCTGTTCCTGACGACAAGATTGTGCGCATTCACTCCTCTTCGGGAACAACCGGCACACCCGTCATTATCCCCTACACACAACAGGACATTATGGACTGGGCGATCATGTTTAAGCGTTGCTACGAGACAGCCGGAATGACCAGTCTGGATAGAGTTCAGATCACGCCCGGTTATGGGCTGTGGACGGCCGGTATCGGCTTTCAGAACGGCGCTGAGCTTTTGGGCGCCATGACCATTCCCATGGGGCCCGGCAATACGGATAAACAGATCCAGATGATGATCGACTTAAAATCGACGGTCTTATGCGCCACATCATCCTATGCGCTGCTCTTGGCCGAAGAGATCACCAAGCGCGGCCTCAAGGATCATATCCATCTTAAAAAAGGCGTCATCGGCTCCGAACGCTGGGGAGAAAAAATGCGCCGCCGCATCGCGAATGAGCTGGGCGTACAGCTTTACGATATTTATGGACTGACGGAAATCTACGGCCCAGGCATCGCCATGAGCTGCGACTATGAATGCGGTATGCATTGCTGGGAAGACTACCTATATTTTGAAATCATCGATCCCCTCACCGGCAGAGTATTACCGGAAGGCGAATCGGGCGAACTGGTCATCACGACATTGAAAAAAGAAGGCGCGCCTTTGATCCGCTACCGCACCCATGACCTATCCCGTTTTATTCCCGGGGAATGCTCCTGCGGTTCCCCTTACCGCCGCATCGATACCATCATCGGGCGTACCGATGATATGGTCAAAGTCCGCGGCGTCAACATCTTTCCCGGACAGGTCGAAGACCTTTTGAAGACCATCGAAGGTACCTCGAGCGAATATCAGGTTATGATCGATCACCTGGAAGGTAAAGACATTGTTAATCTATACGTAGAAACAGAACCCTCCTGTGATAAAAAAGCGCTGGAGCAAGACATTAAACATGCCTTTAAATCAAAGATCGGTATCACGATCGTTCCCCATCTCGTAGCCATGGGAGAACTCCCCAGAAGCGAAAAAAAATCCAAACGGATTTTTGACAACCGCTATTAAGCATAAAAAAAAAGAACCTGGTAAAAGGTTCTTTTTTTTTATGATAACAACCCGGAACAGCGCTCCGTCCCCTGTTTTTATTGCCTGTGCAAATGAATGAATAGCAAGATGAATTTTGCTATTCATTCATGTTGAAATACTTCTTCTTCAAATAGAAAAGCAAGGCGTATCCGCCTTGCTTTTCTTGCTTTAGAGGCTTTTGCTGACATAACAGATATAGATATATACTTGCTGCGCTTACTCGCCTGATAACAAAAGTGTTGCTGATCGGGTCTATCAGCAACACAGGATAAACTTTACCAGCTAGACGACTCGCGTGATCACAAGATGTGCCGAAACAGACCTTGTTCCTCCGGCGATTGGCGTAATGGTCAGTGCTGTTGAATTACCGGCTGGATTTCGCACAGTGAGTATTGAATTTGCGGCTGTCGTAGTAACAAGAGCCATTCCCACAATTTGACAACTACCAGTATCCCGTCCGACTACTGTATAGGCTACATCAAGATTATTGAGGGTTAAAACGAGTTGGCCTACTTCGGACACACTCACCTGAAACAAGACCTGGTAAGTGCCAATCGCAGCCAAGTTAAATGTACTGGGGCCAGTACGGGTAATCGCAGCCCCACTGGTAGGTCCATCTTGCGGAAACTCTACGTCCGCGCCGACAGCAACGGTTGCCGCATTATCGGGAGGCATCAACGCAAAAAAATCGGCAAAACCTAATGCTGCCCCGGGAGGTCCGGTAGCCCCTGTAGCCCCGGTAGCTCCGGTAGCTCCGGTAGCTCCGGTAGCTCCGGGTGCTCCGGGTGCCCCGGGTGCTCCGGGTGCTCCGGGTGCTCCGGCTGGCCCGGGGATACAGCAATTATCGTTTTGTTTACAGCAGTTGGATGAGTAAGGGTAATAATTATAGTAACTCATATTTTATACTCCTATTCACGAGAATTTGACAAATAAATGATTGTCCTTTACATTATATGCATCAAAAATGGCGCTTGCCTTTGATTAACCACGAAACATTTTTTTAAGACCATATCTGTTTTATAATTAGCGTTATAAATCATATTAATATGTAAAGCTAACAATACTTAGAGGGCTTTAAGATGATGTATAAATAAAAGAACCTCATATGAGGTTCTTTTTTATGTTTAAAATAAGGTCATCTGCTCCCAATTCACTTTCTGTTCCCCTACCGGCCACTTTTCATCGTCCTCCGTAAGCGGAAAGCGGCAGCGTAAAGAACGCAATGTCTGATACAAATTTTTTTTATACGCCACATCCAGCCGTCCGCCCTGATATAAAGCAACCAACTTAGGATAAAGGGCCGGATATTGACGCGCCATAAAATCAAAAAAACTGTATTTGGTTTTTCCTTTTAGATTCAAAGCACACGATAGATAAGAACCTACCCCCGCCTCTTGGGCACGAGAAAACAACCCTTCCAAGTTTTCCCTGCTATCCGTCAAATAAGGGACAATTGGCATAATATGCAAGCCTGTATCTACCTTCTCCCGGGTAAATTGCCGCAGCATATCAAAGCGGTCCGCCGAAGAAGGAGAACCCGGCTCTAAATGCCTGCGCACATCCTCATCCACCGTCGTGATGGTGCAAGCTATTTTGACATATGATATGCGGGACAATTGAACAATTTGGTCAAAATCCCTTAAAATCAACGTCGATTTGGTGGAAATCACCGCAGGTGTACGGTATTTGATCAGAAGCTTCCAGACATCACTCATCAGTTGATAGTATTCTTCGGCAGGCTGATAATTGTCCGTCACGCCGCCCAGGTTAATGACCTCATGACGCCAGTTTTTGCTACGCAGTTGTTTTTCCAACTGCTCCGCAATATTCGTCTTGACGTAAATATCCCGAAAAAACTGTTCCGATCCCATATATTGGTGAGAATAAAGCGCATAGCAATAGCGGCAGCCATGCTCGCAACCACGATAGAGATTTAAATCCCAATGGAAAGGCAAGCGGTTGGAATTAATTTTATTAGCAGCGGTTTTGCAGGTAATATTTCGATAATTGCAGCCAGCCATCGGATGCGCCCCGCTTTCTGGAACAAGTCAACTACAGCTTGGATTTATTATTGGGTTCATATCATACAAAGAAACCTACCTGATTTTTATAAGTGCAGACGCCGGTCCAACTCTAATCGCAACGCTTCTACCCGAAACACAAAGAGGGCGGCGATAAAAATGACGCAACCGGCCACGCAAATTAAAGAAGGCAAAATCACATGAAGAATTCCTGTTAAAAAGAAGATGATGGGAATAATCCCAAAAAGAGCCACCTGTAAAATATAAATCAAATATTCATCCGGGTGCAACTTCATAATTTTAGCGACAATCGCCATCACGATCATAGCCGTAACAAAAACGATCGGAATCACATAATCGATGGACCAACCCCGCCAACCGGTGCCCAAATCCCACAATACAACTAAAAAAGATATACTCATAGCCTGGTTAAGAATCGTTCTGGCCATGTTGTGACGTTTGTGTACAACAATCGCCAAACTAAGCCACATACAGCCGATACCGGCCAGGACAAAGAGCGACCACCACCTGTTATCCCAAAAAATCAGATTAGCCAGCACACATACCACAGAGGCAATAACGGAAATTAAGATCAAAATACGAAATAATAGAATATATTGACGAAAGATCGTGGGTATAACAGGGAATACTTCAAAAAGCCCCCCCCCTTGATCAATCAGCTGGTTTTGACATAGAGGACATCGGTGTCTGTCACCAACTACCGAAACATGGCATTTTTCACAATACATCATGCCGCTTCCTCCTTATTGAGTCTCATAGCGATTGGTGGCAACCGTAACCGGAACCCCCATGTCGGACAACTTGCGGAAAAAGATTCTCTGAATATCGGTACTGACGAAGGGCGCCGTAAAGCTGGTCATCATATTATCTTCAAATGAACACATACAAATCTGTATTTTATTTGTGCTGATAAAGATATCAAACAAACGGATATACGGTTTGAGGGCGTCGGGCATGGTGATCTGGCCCATATTTGATAACGTAGCCGTATATTCAACCTCGGCAAAGCGATACATCATGCGCATAATAAAATCCTTGGAGCCAAGCGGCGCGACCCGGGAGATTAAATGATGTTCCATGGCGGAAAGATAATTCATACGTTTTGCCAGTTGCTCCGGCGTCAGCTGTTGATGGAAGCTTTTATCAACCTGTTCAATGACGTCTTCAAGCGTCCCCACTCTTCTTTGAAAATCATAACCGGTATTGATCACACCAAAAAAGTTTCGCGCCGATTCCGAAGAAAAATACTTGCGCAAATTGACCGGAACATGTAAAATCACAGGCCGTTTTTTGTCTTTTTGAGCCATTTCTTCGTGGATCGAACAAATAAACAAAGCCGCAAGCAGTACCGTTACCGTCGTATGATGTTCATGCGCCTTTTGCAGGATTGCGCTGACAGGCATTAATCCTTCAATAATCTGGACCCGGTTTTCCGCTATTTTTGCTCCCCGGATCTGGTACGCTTTTTGGCCCCGGTCCGGGAAACGGATCCGTTCCGGATGATAATATTTTTGAAAGCTGTCCGCCATCCTTTGAAAATGGGAAGCATCATAATCCATAGCCGGAACCTGTTCTTTTAATTCTTCGGCATGACGGATCATCAGATAATGAAAGACAATCGTGCGTAAAAATTGCAATGCGCCGGTCCCGTCCGTCAAAGCATGGTAAACCTCCAGATTAATACGATTTTGGAAATAGGTGATTTCATATAATAAATTTCTGATGTTGCGATGATACAACGGGGAACAAGGAGGACGGTATTCTTGCCGTACAACGGGTTTTTTCGTGCTGGATTCCAGATAATACCAAAATAATCCTCTTTTTAAGACGACCTGAAACCCGGGGAACGATTCCGCCGCCAATTGGGCCGCTTGTTGCAATGTTTGCTCGTCTACTTGTTCTTTCAATTCACAAACAAGACGAAATACCTTCGTATCACGCTTATTGGAATTGGGCGGAAATATTTTTGCCGCATTGTCAAGGCTTCTCCATTCCTTGGCTTGGTTGGAAGTCACGGCGCAATCACCTCGTCATTTAAAAATTGATTGATGATCTGATAACATTTTTGCACTTGCGGCAACCGGGGCGATAGTGTAAAAAATCCGTGCTGCGCATCGGGTAGGCGGTAAATATGGGCATCATTTCCCGCCTCTTTGAGCTTTTGCCCATAGGCCTCACCTTCATCCCGCAACGGATCATATTGAGCCGTGATTACAAGCGTGGCGGGCTGACAAGTAAAATCTTCCGCTAAAAGCGGCGCAAAATAAGGGCTTTTTAGATCTTTATTGTCGCCCTTATACAAATCCATGTAGTCACAAAGCCGCTGAGCAGTTAAGATGTATCCGGTTCCATTTTCCCGAATCGAAGGGAAAGGGGATTTAGGGCTATGGTCGTCATAGGTCGCAGGATAAATCAGGATCTGTTTGGAGGGTAAGAACTCTCCGCGGTCGCGTGCCATTAAAGATACGGCAGCTGCCAAATTGGCACCGGCGCTGTCGCCCACAAGCGTGATTTCCTCCGGCTTGGCTCCAAAAAGGGCTGCGTTAAAAAAGATTTCCAGCGTTGCCCGATAACAATCATCCAGCGCGGCCGGGAAAGGATGTTCCGGCGCCAAGCGGTAATCCACAGAAACCACGATTCGGTTGGTGCCCTTTGCCAGATTTGTACATACCTTACTATAGCTATCAATATTACCCAACACCCAGCCGCCTCCATGGAAAAACACTAACAGAGGAAAATCCCCGGTTCGCGAAGGGGAAAAAATCCGCACAGGGATAACATGGTCGCCCAAGATAATTTGATGATCCCAGGTGTGATAAAAACGCTTTAAAAAATGATGATGCACGGCGCTGAGCATTCTACGGTAAAGTTTATAATGTTTTTTAACATCTATTCTCCGGGAAAGCGCCTTAAGCGTCATATCTACAATTTTATTGACAGACATCGTACGCCCCCGTTCTTAATAAAATAACCAATGAGCTCTTTTCCCTTTATTAATATCCCTTGGACTGAGAAAAATATGCTTTGCAAATCATTTTTAACTTTAATAAAATACAATTTATTTTCTTATCTCTGATTCATACGATTCTTCATTATTCCATAAAAACCCTGGTTTTGTCAATTTATGCCAATTAATACAAAAGCTCTCTCCATATTTATTTCCCGGAGAGAGCATCGTTTTCAGAAAAATCGTTTATATATCTCTTAACATCTTATGAATCAAGTCCGTTTTTTTATAATCATCCGTTACGCCAAAAAACAACGGCGACGTATGCAGATGTAAAATCTTATTCCCGTATTGTACAGCGCTTTTAACATCATGCGAAATCATGATTACCGTAATCCTATGATGCCGGTTGAGATGGAGGATCAACTCATAAAGCTCTGCGGCCACAACCGGATCAAGACCCGAAGTAGGTTCGTCTAAAAGTAAAAGTTTTTCCGTAGCGCATAAAGCGCGCGCCAAGAGCACCCGTTGCTGCTGACCGCCTGACAATTGCGCATAAGACTTCTTTCTTAACTCGGTGATTTTTAGGTCATTGATATTCCCCATAGCCCGCTTTTTATCCTCTTGGGAGTAAAAAGAGAACAAGCCGTGCCGATTGACACAGCCGGACAGCACTACTTCCATCACATCGGCCGGGAAATCCTTCTGCGCCTTGGTATGCTGCGGCAGATAACCGATTTGCGTTTGACTGAGGCCAAAAAATGTAAACGCTCCCGTAACCGGTTTGACAAGACCTAAAATTCCTTTCATCAATGTACTTTTACCGGAACCGTTTTCCCCTACAATGCAAAGGTAATCCCCCTCTTGCAGCTCAAAGCCAACCCCTTTAACAGCGACCGTTTCCCCGTAAGCTATCGTGATGTTTTCACAACTGAGCAAGGACAATTAATTCAACCCCTTTTGCAAATTCTCGATGTTTTGCCGCATCAGGGAAACATAGGTCACCCCCGCTTCAAAATCACTCTTCGTCACATTGTGACAGGAATGCAGCAAAAGCAAGCCTGCCCTGGTCTGCTCCGCTATCGCTTTTGCAACGTTTTGATTGCTGAGTTCGATGTAATAAATATAGGGGATTTTTTCCGTTTGGACATAATCAATCAAATGGGCCATGGTGGCCGCACTTGTCTCCGTCTCTGAGCTGCAGCCGGGGAAAGCGGCCCGGTAGCTGAGCCCGAATTCTTTGGCAAAATACAAAAACGGGAAGCGGTCACCAAACACCAATACCTTCCTTTTGGCACTTGAGACGATCTGCTGAATTGCTTCGTCAATCTGGCTGATCTGCTCGATATAAGAGGCGGCGTTGTTTTGATATATAATCTCGTTATCTTTATCTACATTACAAAGTGCATCACTTACGGCCTGCACCATCTTAACGGCATTTTGAGGAGAAGTCCAGATATGCTCATCATATTCCACCTCTTCCGTTTTCAGCTCGTGCTTGTGTTCTTCCCCCATTCCCTCAACCAATTCCTCTTCCTCGGGTGTAACGGTATCAATCAGTTTAACGATTTTTATACTGTTCGTATCAATCGATTGCAAAACAGAATCCACCCAGGATTCGCTTTCTCCCCCGATATAAACAATAACATCGGCTTCGGAAATCGCGATGATATCGGCCGGGGTGGGTTCAAAAGAGTGTATTTCTGCTCCGGCAGGAACCAACATGTTTACCTGTGCGGCGTCCCCGGCAACTGCCCTGGCAAAATCATAGGCAGGGAAAATGGTCGTCACAATACTGAGCCCATCATCCGCGGACAAATTGACATCAACCGCCTGATCCTCCTGCAATGCGCAACCTGATAGAGATAACGCCAGGACAATAAGAGCAATGATACGGCTAAAAATATTTTTTTTCAAAATGATCCAACCACCTTACAAAACAATGCTAGTTTCCTGTAAATAAAAAATAGAGAAGTCTTTTAAATTATAATATCAATATGAAACAGAATTTCAGTTTCATATTGATATTATAATCTTCGACGAATTCAATTGTCAACAAAATCTTATGTGAATAATAGATGATATTTCGACAAAAATTTCTGGTAAATTATGCAAAAAAATGTTACTCTAAAATTGAAAATTTATAGTATCTTTTTGAATAAGTTTACAGGTGAAAAAGTTTTTAAAATGTATAGGGGGGATCTCATGAAAAAAACAATGCTACTGCTAACTATTCTTATGACCATCATTCTGGGGATTTCTATCAATGCTATGTCTCTGGTACCGACCATTACTCCGATTCCTATCACGATCGTACCTACGGCACCAACGGGGCTAGGGCAACCGTCTGCTTTTTCTCATGCGGGGCCTAACTCTGTCAGTCTTGTCTGGGGTGATAATTCCAGCAATGAAACAGGGTTCCGCATTGAGGCCAAAAATTTCAACACCTTTTCTTGGTATACATTAGCAAACGTAGGTGCAAATGTTAGCGAGTATCAATTAACCGGCCTCACTCCTTCCACTAATTATCTTATTCGTGTGGTGGCATATAATTCCTTTGGCAGTTCCACTCCTTCGAATGAATACGCATTTACCACAGATTCAAAAATTACAATCACCTACCCGAACGGCGGGACTCTCACCGCAGGCAATACGTATAATATCAAATGGGATATTGAAGGAGACCATACCGGTACATTAGGCGGTGATGTGGCTGTAAGCCTATGCTATAATACCGACGGTTCGGATTATTACAAATATATTATTAACCATACCACTGTAATGGCCGAAAGCGGCAGTTATTCCTGGGTCGTGCCGAATATCAAAACAAACTCATTAAAGATCATGATCTTATTCTCCCATGCAGGAAATCCTTTTCCTACAACAGTAAGCGACAGCAATGATTCTTTGATCACCGTATTAAACCCACTCGTACAGTTAGTGCCTCTTAAACCTTCAAATTTATCGGCCAAGCCAATCTCCAGCTCCGAAATCGAGCTGAAGTGGGATCAAAGCGGAACCGATAAAATGGGTTTTAAAATCTATCGGAAAAGCGGATCTTTGGGGACCTATACAGAAATCGCTACCGTGGATAAAAATACCTATAAGCTTCTTGACAAAAACCTCAAAGCAGGAACAACCTATAGTTATCAGGTTTATGCCTATAACACTTTCGGTAAATCTGTCGCTTCCAATACCGCCAGCGCCACAACCAATTTAATCCCTCTTGTTATTATCCCGATGAATTTATCTCCCCAAGCACCTAAAGACCTAACCGCTGAAATCATCGGCATCACACAGATTAATCTCAACTGGACTAAGGTAGACAACTATGCAACAGGTTATTCTCTGGAACGAAAGAAAGGTACCGGTATAGGTGTTTTTACCGAGATAGCGGATCTTAGCTCAAGTATAACCGATTATTCCGACAGCGGAGTAATTTTAGCCAATACCTATCAATACCGAGTTAGAGCCTATAATATTTTCGGCCATTCCAACTATTCCAATATTATCACAATCACAATGCCTACTCTTGATATCATGCCTTTCCTCCCGGAATTGTTTGAACCCATCATCCCCACGACTACAGAAGAAGACCCTGGAACCGATGGTTATCCGTCCGCAAGTGATTGGGCCAAACCCGAGATTGATCAAGCCGTAGTGTATGGCTTGACTACCGACCATATTCTCAACAATTTTCAGCAATCCATCACTCGGGAGGAATTTTGCGAAATCGTAGTCAAACTTTATGAGGCGTCCAGCGGAGAAACTGCGCTACCCATTAACCCCAACCCCTTCTCCGACACCTCAAATCCTGAAATCCTCAAAGCCTACCGTTTAGGAATCGTCAACGGAGTCAGCGCGGATACTTTCGCGCCCAATAAAAATATTTCCCGCCAGGAAATTTGTGTGATGCTGCTGCGTGAGTTGAAGTCTGTAAACCCCGGACAGGATTATTCCGCAAGTTCCACATCCCCCTTCGCCGATGAAAATTCGATCGCTTCCTGGGCGATAGATGCTGTTCGCTATATGAATCAGGAAACCATTATGAACGGAGTCGGAGGAAACAAAATCAACCCGCTAGGAAATACCACACGCGAACAGGCAATCGCGCTGTTACTTAGAACCTACGAAAGATTCGGGCTATAACAAATCAAATTTATAGATAGCAATAAAAAATGTGCCATACGGCACATTTTTTATTGCTAATTTAGCTTTCAACTTGACAAACCTATTTTCCGGTATTACAATATATATTGTATCAAGCACTCATTCACATCACATCATATTGTGTTTGTAGCATAAAAATAGCTTCGTTTTTGTTTGTATCCTATAAAAAGGTGGGTATGCCATTATGATTAAACAAATTGTCAAAAGAGACCATTCCGTCGTGCCATTTAAAAAAGAAAAGATTGTCTTGGCTATTTTTAAGGCCGCAACAGCCGTCGGGGGCGATGACTTTGCCACATCAGAAAAACTGGCAAACGAGGTCATCGGAATCGCCGAAACAAGATATCCAAATGGAATCGCCGATGTGGAAGAAATCCAAGACATCGTTGAAAAAATTCTGATCGAAAACGGGCACGCCAAAACAGCAAAAGCTTACATATTATACCGGGAAAAAAGACGCGCCTCCCGTGAGGCCAATGCCCTGGTCGGTGCCACTATCCATATGTTCTCTGATTATTTGGACGATAAAGATTGGCAAATTAATGAAAACGCCAATACGCAAAAGTCTATCAATGGCCTTAACAACTATGTGCGAGAGGCTTTTACAAAAAATTATTGGTTGCATGAAGTATATTCGGAAGAAATCCGTTCGGCTCATTCAAACGGTGATATTCACATTCATGACCTGGGTTTCTTTGGCCCCTATTGCGCCGGTTGGGACTTACGACAGATTCTATTAAACGGTTTCGGAGGCGTGCCCGGAAAAGTAGAGTCGAAATCACCCAAACACCTGCGTACTTTTTTGGGGCAGATCGTTAATTCTACTTTTACAACACAAGGCGAAAGTGCCGGAGCACAAGCCTGGTCCTCTTTTGACACCTATTGCGCCCCCTTTATCCGCTATGACAGCCTAGATTATAAAACGGTCAAACAGGCGCTTCAGGAATTTATTTTCAACCTCAACGTACCGACTCGGGTGGGTTTTCAATGCCCTTTTTCCAATCTGACCTTTGATATCGTACCTCCGCGCACGCTCAGAGAGGAGCATGTCATCGTCGGTGGCCTGCCCATGCCGGACAAATACGGAGACTTCCAAAAGGAAATGGATTTGTTTAACAGTGCTTTCTGTGATGTGATGTTGGAAGGAGACGCCAAAGGACGCGTATTTACCTTTCCTATCCCAACCATTAATGTTACCAAGGATTTTGACTGGGATAGTCCCGTCATCGAAAAGTTCATGGAAATCACCTGTAAATATGGTATTCCCTATTTTTCAAACTATATTAATTCCGACCTCTCACCGGAAGATGCGCTCTCCATGTGCTGCCGTCTGCGGCTTAACACATCGGAACTGCGAAAACGGGGCGGCGGTCTTTTTGGTTCCAATCCTTTGACGGGTTCCATCGGAGTCGTCACTATCAATCTGCCCAGGCTGGCATATCTATCCCAAAGCGAACCGGAATTTTATATCCGCCTGTGGCAGCAAGTCAATATCGCCAAAAACAGCCTGGAAATTAAACGCAAAGTGATTGAAAGCGAAACCCAAAAGGGGCTTTACCCCTATGCCGCCCGCTATCTCCAGGACATCAAACTGAAAACAGGTTGCTATTGGTATAACCATTTTAATACCATTGGTGTCATCGGCATGAACGAAGCTTGTCAGAATCTCTTGGGTGAAGATCAAGACTTGACCACCCAAGAAGGGCAACAATTCGCCATCCGCACGCTCAACTACATGCGCGATCTGATCAAAGATATCCAGGACGAAACCGGGCACTATTACAATCTGGAAGCAACCCCGGCCGAAGGAACCAGCTACCGGTTGGCTAAACAGGATAAAGACCGTTACTCTGGCATTATTACAGCCGGAGATAAAGTCCCCTACTACACCAATTCCACTCAGCTGCCGGTTGGCTATACCGACGATATCTTTGAAACACTGGACCTGCAGGATGAATTGCAGTCTCTTTATACCGGGGGTACCGTTCTTCATCTTTATTTGGGGGAGGAAATCAAAGACCTCCATGTAGCCAAACGTCTGCTCAAAAAGGCATTCACACAATACCGCCTGCCCTATTTATCCCTGACGCCCACTTTTTCCATCTGTAACGATCACGGGTATCTTTCAGGAGAACAATACACCTGCCCCGAATGCGGAGCATCAACGGAAGTCTGGAGCCGCGTAGTTGGCTATTTGCGGCCTGTGCAAAATTATAATAAAGGCAAACGTGAGGAATACGAGCAACGGAAAAAATATGTTATTGAGGAAGAAGCTTTATGATCGTCTCCGGCATGGTAAAAAGTTCTCTCATCGATTATCCGGGTGAGGTTGCTTGCGTACTGTTTGTACCGGGATGCAATTACAACTGTTTCTATTGCCATAACCGCTCTCTGCTCGATGGAACGCATGATGTGATTCCGCTTGCAACCGTTGTCCAATTTTTGACCAAACGGGCCGATTTATTAGACGGAGTCGTCATCACAGGTGGGGAACCCACTTTACAATCTGATTTGATCATTTTTATCCAAAAGCTCAAATTAATGGGCTACCGTGTTAAACTGGATACCAATGGATCAAACCCGCAGGTTATTAAAGATTTGTTACAAGCAAACTTATGCGATATGTATGCGGTCGATTACAAGGCACCTTCCTGTAAATACAGCCAAATCTGCGGTAGCAACAGTACAGCCGATACCGTATTGCAGACCATTAACCTATTGCTGCAATATAACGCTGATTTTCAGGTCCGTACTACGGTTGTTCCCCAGTTGGATCAAGCCGACCTTATCCGGATGGCAAAAGAACTTCCCGTCGTACCTCATTATGTGTTGAACCGTTACCGCCGACCGGAAAAGTTTTTGCCCTATGATTCTCCAAAAGTCATGCAAAGCCCCTATTCCCATGCAACCATCCGGCAAATGGCCGATATGCTTCGTCCATATCAACCCAATATCTCCGCTTAATTTTACATTGGGCAACAAAAAAAAGAGGCAAATAACTTTGCCTCTTTTTTGTATTAGCAAAACTTTATAATCTTTGATAGGTGGACTGAATGCGTTCCAGCTCTTCTAAAAGATAATCGTTCAAAATACGAATATACGTTCCCTTCATACCCAAAGAACGGACCTCGACAACACCGGCGCTTTCTAGCTTCCGTAAGGCATTGACGATGACGGAACGCGTAATGCCGACCTTATCTGCGATCTTGGAAGCAACCAAGAGCCCGTTGGTGTCATTTAATTCTTTAAAGATATAACCAATCGCTTCCAGTTCGGAGTAAGAAAGCGTATCGAAGGCAATGCTCACGACAGCTTTTTGTCTGGCGATGTCTTCCATCTTTTCTACTTTGGCACGTAAAATTTCCATACCGATTATCGTAGCCGCATATTCAGCCAAAATTAAATCGCTATCCTCAAATTTACCGGATTTGGCAAGCATTAATGTGCCGGTACGTTGTCCGCCACCAATGATGGGAACAATTGTTGTATATTTATCTTCTATAATGCAAATGTTCTTTTCTTTAAAAAGACAGGGAGTCTCATTGGTATAATTGATTTTGGTTTCTATATGGCGAAGTAAAGACTGATTATAAAATTCCGGGAAGTAGCCGTCCTTATTTACGATTTCATCCATGGTGGGGCAATAATATTTTTCCATAAAATGATATCCCAGGATCTTCCCTTTTCTGCCAATGATATAAACATTGGCGTTGATATTTCCGCTTAGCTTTTCAGCCATTTCAACAAAACTAATTGGGTGCCCGGCGGCCTTTTGGATGATCCCATTCAGTTCTCGCATTTTTTCCAATAATGATTTCACAACAAATTTACACTCCTTAATTTTATTGTTGGCTTCTTTATCATCTTTTATCCTTTATTATCTATAATAATATTATTAAATTCGTCAAAAGTAAATAAAATCCTTTGTTTATTAAATATATTATGTGCAATTAATATAATTTTCAATTATTATAATCAAAATGGCATCGGTGTTTGGTATTCATTACCATTACGATGCCATTCATAATTATCTGTTTTTCATAAAAGACGGTAAATCAATATCATTTAAAATCGTTGACTTAATTACCACATCAGGGATGTCTTTTCCGGAGGGTGTGGTCGTTGCTACCGAAGGCATTGTCGGCGGGAGTAATGAAGATACTTCTCTTCCGTCAAAACCTGTGGCGATGACTGTTACCCGAATTGCATCATCAAGGTCATCATCTATACCGGCACCAAAGATGATTAAGGCATCGGCATCGGCAACACCGAAGATATATTCAGCAGCCTCATTTACTTCAAACAACGACATGCTGCTGGAACCCGTAATATTTAACAAAATTCCTCTTGCACCCTTAATGCTTGCCTCCAACATACTGCTTGAGATCGCAAGCTGTGCGGCATCTTTGGCTTTGTTATCCCCACTACCAATCCCAATTCCCATCCAGGCACTACCGGCCTCTCTCATGATGGTTTTCACATCCGCAAAATCGAGATTAATAATAGCAGGTTTACTAATCAGATCGGAAATCCCCTGCACTCCTTGACGCAACACGTCATCGGCAATTTCAAAGGCCTGGTTCATCGGGGTCTTGCGATCGACAATTTGCAATAATTTATCGTTTGGAATGGTGATCAATGTATCTACTTTATCTTTTAATTCACTGATCCCCAACTCAGCCTGTTGCGCCCTGCGGCGTCCTTCAAAACAAAACGGCCTCGTCACAACACCGATTGTTAATGCGCCTAACTCCTTTGCGATTTCGGCAACAATTGGCGCCGCCCCGGTACCTGTTCCGCCTCCCATACCAGCCGTAATAAAGACCATATCGGAATCTCTTAAGATTTCCGTCAATTCGTCTCTTGTCTCTTCAGCCGCTTTTTTACCTACTTCGGGATTGCTGCCCGCACCAAGACCTTTGGTAAGCTTTTTGCCAATTTGGATGACAGTCGACGCATCCGAGTTTTTTAAAGCCTGGGCATCCGTGTTGATGGCAATAAAATCGACTCCGCCCAACTGGCTTTTGATCATTCTATTCACTGCATTACTGCCACCGCCACCTACGCCTATGACTTTAATTCTCGCATATTGGCCGGGAAGAGTGTCATCAAACTGTACCATTAAAAAATCCCCCTTATAATCCCGAAAATTTATGTTCTAATACAACTTTTGCAATGCCTAAAAAAGAGATATTCTAAAAAAGAAATACCTTGTACTACTAACAATGTTTTCCACATAAATTCCTATTTCCCTGCAAATAAAATAGTAAAAAAATGGAAAATTGACAAGAATCCTAGCGGCTGACTTGCCTTTTTTACGTCAATTTTACCAAAATTTCCGCCTCATATTTTAGCGTTGTTGCCATAATAAATCACCGGTTTATCAAATACAGACACATCAATATACTGAACCCCACCCAATTTATTGCCTTTCTCCTGCTCGCGATAGATTTCTAAAAAGACTTTGTACTTCTCCCCAAAATTTGTTGAGTCTCCAACCCGAATCTCAATATCCGACATCGTAAAAAATTTAATTTTTTGCGTGTCTTCCACATTAATTTCGGCAACCATATCCAGGGAATCTTGTGCCATCTGCTCCACGATGACGAGCCCGGCTTTGACATTGTCGTCTGTAATTTTACTACCCGGCACAAGATCTGAAAAAAGATCTTTCGCACCTACTATTAAAGGTAAAGGCAAGGAAGAAACTTTCGATTGACGAAGCAAAACAATGCCATCGGCTGAAAGATATAAAAATCCTTGACCCGTTGGCAGGATGGCAATTGCCGGTCTTTCTTCGATCGTAATTTCAATAGTGGAAGGCAAATGCCGGATAACTTGAGCAGATTTAATAGTCGGGTCAATAGAAAGCCACATCTTTATTCTGTCCTCGTTGACGGAAAAAATATTTGCGCCGCATTTGATTCCGGACAATTCTTCAATATGATCAGAAGTTACCGTATCGTTTCCCTTGATCACCATTTCCGATATAGAAAAAAGAGGGGAAAGAGAAAAGAAGTATCCGGCGCAGATACAAATAATCAAAAAAAGCAGCACCAAAATCCAACGATAGTTTCCGGCGCTTCTGCGTTTATGATGATTTTTGCGGTAATGATTGATGTTGACAACTCTTCTTGCTGGATTGGTCACGCTGTCACCCCTCAAATCTTGTATAACATCTGAATTATATCAAATATCGCCACGAATTACGAATAAAATTTTCCTTTATAATCTACCTTTATCTTCCTTTTGCAAGCAAATCTCTTGCTTGCGGAGAAATTGCTATCAATGCTATAATAAAGTTCAGGCATGTTATTTAATGATTGCCTTAGTTCTATCGTATAAGGAGTTCCTCATGAAAATCGTTATTTTAGATTCTTATACTTGTAATCCAGGTGATCTTTCCTGGTCTTGTCTGGAACAATTCGGCCAAGTAGAAATCTATCCACGTACAAAAAAAGAAGACACGGTAAGCCGAATTGGTGATGCCGAAATCATCGTAACCAATAAAACCATCATCGATCGCATGATCATGGATAGCTGTAGGCATTTAAAACTAATTTGCGTGTCGGCAACCGGTTATAATGTAATCGATGTGGAAGCGGCCAAGGACTTCGGTATTTTAGTTTGCAATACTCCAGCCTACAGTACGGATTCTGTCGCTCAATTAATCTTCGCCCATATCCTGGCATTTTGCAACAAAGTAGAAAGTCATAGCTCGGAAGTATCAAAAGGATTATGGAGCCAGCAAAAAGATTTTTGTTTTTGGCTCACCCCTCAAATCGAACTGGCAAATAAAACCATCGGCTTCGTCGGTTTTGGCAAGATCGGACAAAAAGCAGCGGAGATCGCATCTGCTTTCGGCATGAATATACTGGCTTACGATCTGTTTCGGGGGAACTTTTGTGATCAAAGCTTTCATCAACGGTTTCAGTATTGTAGCTTAGAAGAATTGCTGCATCAAGCCGATTTTATCTCTTTAAATTGCCCCTTAACGGAAGAAAACAAATATATGATCAATACAGATTCATTGACCCAAATGAAACCGACCGCCTTTTTACTCAATACATCACGGGGACCCTTGGTTAATGAAGCAGATTTAGCGCAGGCCCTAAACAATGGAACCATCGCCGGAGCCGGTCTTGATGTATTGGGACAGGAACCGCCAGCGCCCGATAACCCCCTCCTTTTGGCTACAAACATCACCATCACACCCCATATTGCATGGGCATCCAAAGAAGCGCGGCAGAGACTTATTTTGCTAACTAGGGATAATATTGAAGGGTACTTACATGGAAAACCCATCCATGTTGTTAATCCATAAAAAAACCGGCCTTTTCGGCCGGTTTTTTTAAATTCATTCCGTTACTCTTTGGATATTTGCGCCCATTTTCTGCAATGATATTTCAAAAGATTCATATCCTCGATCGATATGATACACATTTTCGATGATCGTATTCCCCTCCGCAACCAATCCCAATAAAACCAAGGCGGCACCGGCCCGCAGATCGCTGGATTCTGTTTTTGTTCCGATGAAATGATCGCGGCCTTTAATGATAGCCGCATCCCCGATGATCTGGATATCGGCTCCCATACGGCACATTTCGCCGGCATGGCGGAATCGGTTTTCGAAGATCCCTTCTACAACCAATGAATTTCCTTTCGCCGTAGCCATCAAAGCCATAAATTGCGGCTGCACGTCGGTGGGAAACCCCGGATAAGGCATGGTGCGAATATCGGTCGCTTTGGCACGGTTAATCGCCAGTACCCTTAATCCCGCGTCATCATTGATTACCTTAATCCCGGCAGCTTTTAATTTTGCTATCAAAGCGGCTGTCTCTGTTCCGTAAAAATTTCGCAACAAGACATCGCCTTTGGTAATAGCAGCCGCGATCATCATCGTTCCGGCTTCAATGCGGTCCGGCAAAATCTCATGCTCTCCACCAAATAAACGTTTAACACCCCGAACCATGATCACATCTTTTCCGGCGCCGCGGATATCGGCGCCTAAAGACCGCAAAAACACAGCCAGATCCAAAACCTCCGGCTCCCTGGCCGCATTATAAATGATGGTCTCCCCTTTGGCGGAGACGGCAGCCATCATCGCGTTTTCTGTAGCTCCGACACTGGGAAAATCTAAATAAATATCACTTCCAACCAGAGTTGGTCCTTTTAATTTGGCTTCGATATATGCACCCCGGTCATTGACGGTGGCGCCAAGCTTGCAAATTGCCTGGGTATGATAATTCATAGGGCGGGAACCAATATCACAGCCCCCGGGGAAAGGTAGACAAACACTGCCAAAACGAGACAAAAGGGGCCCTAATATCAAATTAGAGGCCCTCATTTTTTTCATCAGGTGTTCGGGTGGGGTTTTATTTTCTACTCCCTTTGATTGAATAATCAGAGAAGAACCTTGCCGTTCAACACTTGACCCATAATATTTTAAGATCTCACACATGACATATACATCATCTAATAAAGGTACTTTGTGTAAAACTATTGCTTCGTCTGTCAATAAAGAAGCGGCCAATATGGGCAAAATCGCATTCTTTGCGCCATGAATTTCCACCTCTCCCCGTAAAGGAGTACCGCCGCTCACCACAAACCTTTCCAAAACCGCCACCCCGTTTTTGTCTTAACGGCGCAAAAAAGGATGCTAAATTTTAAGTTCGCAAAACTATCGCTCGAATTCACCTACCAATTTTACTTCTGTCTCTAAGTGGACTCCATAAGAGTCCTCCACACGACGTTGTACTGCTTCGATCAGATTGAGCACATCTTTCGCTTTGGCACCGCCTAAATTGATGATGAAATTACCATGTTTGCGGGAAACCATTGCGCCACCGATTTGCGTACCACGGAGATTGGCCATTTCGATCAATCTACCGGCATGATCGTTCACCGGATTGCGAAAGACACTGCCACAGGAAGGAAACTCTAAGGGCTGCTTGCGGATTCTCAACTGTAACAGTTCTTTGATTTTTGCCATGCTTTGTTCCCGGTCGCCTTCCAAAAATTTTAACGTAACCGAAGTCACTATACCGTCTGCGGAAAAGAGATTGCTTTTACGATACTCAAAAGTTAATTCATCCACCGTTAATTCTCTTTTTGTTCCACTATATTCCGTTAATCCGACTTTGGTTACATATTCGCCGATGGTGTTGCCGTAAGCGCCGGCATTCATTCGAATGGCCCCTCCAAAAGATCCTGGTATCCCTGCGGCAAATTCCATGCCTGTTAGGGAACGTTCTGCAGCCTCCAAAGCTAAAGAAGGAAGTAGCGCGCCGGCTTGTGCATCCACTTCGTTGCCGCGCCATGTCCTTTTGGAAAAAGCACCCGCCAAACGGATCACAACACCACGTATTCCTTTGTCTCCCACCAGGATATTGGAACCGTTGCCCATGACAAAAGGAATACTATCCTCACTATGCAAAAATTGTAAAATGCCGATCAATTCTTCTTCCGAGGATGGAAAGACCATGAAGTCGGCAGGGCCGCCAATATTCCAAGTCGTATGCTTTTTCATCGGCTCATTGATTAAAACCGATGTTTTTACGAAGCCCTGCAATTCTTTTTGCCAAACCGCCTTGTTCACCTTTTTTTCCTCCAAAAAACTTAAACTTTTAGTAATTTTTCGCCAACACTACGGATATCTCCTGCACCCATGATCAAGATCAAATCATCGGGTTGCGTAAACTCATTCAAAACTCGGATGATCTCATTATGATCAGCCGCGTAATAAACATTATTATGGCCTAATTTTCTGGCATTTTCTGCAATCAATTGAGAATTGATACCCGGCAAAGGTTTTTCAAACGCCGGATAGATCTCGGCAATAATGATAATATCGGTCTTGTTAAGCGCAGCAGCAAAGTCTTCATGCATCGCCTGAACACGACTGTAACGGTGTGGTTGAAAGACTGCGATAATGCGCTTGGCGCCCATATCCTTGGCCGCTTGGATCGTCGTTCTGATCTCTGTAGGATGATGAGCATAATCATCAACCACCTGCGCACCACGATACTGCCCCAGATACTCAAAACGCCGGCCTGTTCCGATAAAATAGGCCAAAGCATCAACAATGGTTAAAAAGTCCAGACCAATGTATGTTCCCAAAGCCACAGCCGCCAATGCGTTTTCTATATTGTGCTTTCCGGGAACATGCAAAACCAAACGCCCAAGATTCTCCCCATGGTAAAAAACGGAAGCGCTAATCCCAAACTCGCTGTGGTGTAAATCCTCAGCACGAAAATCGGCTTCCGGACTAAAGCCATAGGTAAGACAACGGCAGAAAATTTTATCCAGTAAACCCCTTGAATTCGGACAATCGATGCCGATAATCGCTAAACCATCTGAAGGCAATTGTTTTACATATTGTTCAAAACAACTGATGATTTCTTGCAAAGACTCATAATGGTCCAGATGGTCGCTTTCAATGTTGGTGACAACGGCAATTTGAGGATGAAGCAACAAAAAGGTACCGTCGCTTTCATCCGCCTCAGCAACCAGATAGTCTCCTTTGCCGCTTTTGGCATTGCCGGCAATCTGGGGCAAAGTACCTCCAATGACAATGGTTGGATCCAGATTTGCCTTCTCCAACATCAAACTGATCATCCCGCTGGTCGTTGTTTTACCATGAGCGCCGGCCACACCGATACTAATTTTTTTGCTCATAATATATGCCAACATCTGAGCCCTTTGATAGATAGGCAAACCCCTTTTTTGGGCCTCTGTTATTTCAATATTATCCGATTGTATGGCAGAGGTATAAACGACTGCTTCCGTATCGGAAGCAATATTGGAGGCATCATGCCCGATTAAAATGGTTGCGCCGGCCTGACGCAATATCCCTGTCATTTTTCCTTCTTTGATATCCGAACCGCTTACTTTAAATCCCATATCCAACATGATTAGAGCGATGGCGCTCATGCCGATGCCACCGATGCCGATAAAATAAATTTTCTGAACCTTTTCCAACTCCATGCTCTCACTACTACTCAACACATTCACTACCTTCCAACTTTTGCTATCTGAATTGCCAAATCCGCTATCTTTTCCGCTGCATCTGTATGCGCCATTGCTTTGGCTGCGGCAGACATGGCAAGCCGTTTCTGATTTGCTTTTGTTTCGATCAATGGGATTACTTCCGCCAATAGACGTTGGGAATTCAGGTCTTGATTGGGAATGATCACAGCTGCTCCGGCATCTGCCATTGCCTGGGCATTTAACATCTGATGATTGCCTGCCGCAAACGGATAGGGCACCAAAACCGCGCCCACGCCTTGGCACATGATTTCTGCTAAAAAGGAGGCGCCGGCACGGCTGACAACCAAATCGGCAATGGCAATGGCTAAATCCATACGCTCCAAATAATCGAATATAACCAAGCTCTTATGTCCCCATAACCCTTCTTGCTCCAGTCTTTCTTGAATGGCCGAAAAGTGTTCGGGACCCGTCAGATGAATAATTTGAGCACCGCATTTGATCATTTTTCCATACGAATCCAACATAGCTTCATTGATTACGGTGGCACCCTGGCTGCCACCCGTAACCAAAAGTGTTGTTTTATCAGGATTTAAACCAAAATAGGAATAAGCCTCCGCGCGGTTGGCCGTAATAATTTCTTGTCTCACCGGTAACCCGGTTAACACAAATTTAGATTTGGGAGAAAAATACTCTTTTGCAGCTTCAAACGTAAGACAGACAAGCGCCGCCTGCGGTGCCAGATACCGGTTTGTTATACCCGGATACGCATTTTGTTCATGAATGAGGATGGGGATGTTCAGTTTGGTGGCCGCCTTTAATACCGGGGCAGCACCATATCCACCTGTACCGATTACGATATGGGGCAAAAACTTCTGTAAGACCGCTTTTGCTTCTAACATACCACGGTAATTGGTTTGCAGGTCCCGTACAATCAAAGGAGATTTACGGTGCAGGCCGCAAGCGGAGACTCCGGTAAAAGTAAACCCGGCAAAAGTCGCAAGCCTTTGCTCCAAAGAGGCCTCTCCGTTTCTTTCTTTGCTACCCATATACAAAATTTTTGCATCAGCCTTCTCCTGCAATGCACGGGCAATGGCTAAAGCCGGATAAATGTGCCCCCCCGTGCCGCCGCCGCTGACAACGACTCTCATTTTTACCATATTGATTGCTCCGAATTTACTAGATTCACCGCTTGATTCCCGCGTATTTTGACAGATTTAAAAGAATGCCGGCAGAGGCTAAACAAATGATGAGCGATGTTCCGCCGTAACTAATAAAAGGCAGTGTAATCCCTGTTGCCGGCAGTAAACCTGTCACAACTCCGAGATTAAAAAAAGCCTGAATACCAATCATAAAAGTAATACCAAAAGCAATTAGACTTCCCATACGATCAGGCATATTGACTGCGATGGTCAGTCCACGCCAAATTAATACCGCAAATAATAATATTACCACAAGACAACCCAAAAAACCTGTTTCTTCAGCCAAAACTGAAAAGATAAAGTCCGTATGACGCTCTGGTAAATAATACCATTTAGAGCCTCCGGCACCTAACCCGACGCCGCTTAGACCACCAGAACCAATGGCGAGCAGCGATTGGACAGTCTGAAATCCACTGCCCAATGGATCTGCCCAAGGGTCTATATATGCATAAATCCGTTGCATTCGGAACGGTTCCTGAACGATCGCCACGACCACTCCGCCGATTCCCAGTATTACCGTGCCGATTAAATAGGCCAGATTGATTCCGGCGCAATACATCATAGCAAAAGCCGTTACAGCAATGATCAACGTTGAGCTCAAAGCTGTCTGTGCGACAACAAGACCGCATGTTGCGGCTGTCAATAAAATAATGGGTAAAAATCCCTTGGTAAAACTTTTGTTGAATTCTTGACGGTCAGCCATGATCTTTGCCATAATCAAGATCAAGGCTAGTTTTGCCACTTCCGATGGCTGAAAACGCAATCCGCCGATATCGATCCAACGGATCGCGCCATGGGTCTCGTCTGTAGTACCGCCAAAAAGTAAAAACACCAATAAGATCAAGGTAATTATGAATCCTGGCCAGGCCAGCCGATGGTATGCCTTATAATTGATCATCGATAATACTACCATACAGCCGATCCCCAGACCGGCGAATTCGGATTGCTTTTTTAAAAAATGATAGGCGTCATTATAAGGGGGGTACTGGGCAAAATACTGGCTGGAACTGAATACCATAATGATACCGATTGCAGTCAACGCCAGAACGCTAAAAAAGATCCACCAGTCCGGTGCATTTTTTTTTGTCTTCAATCAGTTATCCCCCTTTCTTATCCGTTCCTACCATCTCAGATTATTTCGTAACCATTTTTACCAGAGCCTTAAACAAGTCGCCTCTTTCTTCAAAATTGCGGAACATATCCCAACTGGCGCAAGCCGGCGAAAGCATCACCACATCGCCGGGGATAGCGGCGGCAATTGCCGTGTCCACTGCTTCTTTAAAGCTGTCAACCGGCACATAATTTCCGTAGTCAAAACACTTGCAAGCAGCGACAAAATCATCCTTGGCTTCACCCAATAAAATCAACAGTTTTACCTTTTCTTTAATCAAAGGCATCAGGGAATAAAAATTACTGCCTTTGTTGCGGCCGCCGGCTAGTAGGATAATCGGCCGATCATAAGCTTCCAAAGCTTTGATCGTAGAATCCGGATTTGTTCCTTTGGAATCGTTGATATACAGAATTCCATCTTTTTCTTTGACAACTTCCAAGCGGTGTTCGACTCCGGCAAAGGTAGACAAAGTCTTGCCTATTTGCTCGGGCTTGACACCGTAGCACCAGGCTGCTGCCGTAGCAGCCAAGGCGTTTTCTACATTGTGTTGGCCTTTGATAAAGATGTCCTTTGTATTAATGACTTCCGCTTTTTCTATCTTATTCTCAATTTGTGCCGCTATGACTATCTTCCCGTCTTCCACATACACCCCTTCGGGAAGGACTTCTTTTCTGCTGAAATAGACCACCTTGGAAAGCGGTTTTGTTGGCAGGTAGCGCAACATGGGATCATCATAATTTAATACCAAAAAATCGTTTTGGGTTTGGCACTGATAAATCCTGGCCTTGGCAGCCAGGTAATTTTCCATAGTGCCGTGACGGTCAAGATGATCGGGCGTCACATTTAAGATCACGCCGATGTAAGGACGAAACGCTATGCAGGTCTCCAATTGAAAACTGGAGAGTTCCAATACGATAGCACCTTTGAATTCTTCCGCCTCTTGCAAAACCGACCGGCCAATATTCCCGCCAACCAATGTATTGACTCCCGCCTCTTTTAATATTTCTCCGGTCAAAGCCGTCGTTGTGGTTTTGCCGTTGGTGCCGGTGATCCCGATGATGGGCTCTTTCGTCTGGCTATACAATAGCTCGATATCACCCACAACCGGAATGCCTAATTCCAAAATTTCTTTGATCAGGGGAATAGATGGGTCAATACCAGGACTTTTGACTACATAATCCCATGGCTTTTGGGTTTTAATTTGTTGATAGTATTCGGGATCATTCTTTAAGCCCTCGGAGAGCCGACCTGCCAATAAAAGTTGCACGCCAAATTTTTCCAGGTCAAGAATATCCTGCGATACATCTTTCCTTTCTTTGCGGTCTGCTAATGTAATCTGTACGTTTTTGCCTAACAAAAAACGACAAACACCCAAACCACTGATCCCACCGCCTACAACTAAAACACGATCATCGGGACGAAACATCATAAAGCACTACACCTCTTCTTACTATCCTAAATTGAAACCAAAAGCATGGAGCATAATATCAATAAAGCAGATGCAGACCAAAAGGTATAAACCACCTTTTTTTCCGACCAGCCGGACATTTCAAAATGATGATGCAACGGACTCATCTTAAAAATCCGCTTTCCGAATACTTTAAAACTAAAAACCTGTAACATGACAGAAATCGCTTCTATCAGATAAACACCACCCAAAATAATAAGTAGTATTTCCATTTTGGTCAAAATCGCCAAAGCCACGACCGCTCCCCCGATTGCTAAAGAGCCGGTGTCCCCCATAAACAGCCTGGCGGGATTGCTGTTATAAAACAAAAATCCCAAACAAACCCCTGCCATGGAGGCGGCAGCAATGCACAAATCACGATAAGTAAGGGCGGACATCCCGCTAGTCTGCATAATGGGCGGATATTTAATTGCCAATAAACAAATCATTAAAAATCCTAAGAAAACAAAGAAGGAAACCCCGGCCGCCAAGCCATCCAGACCATCGGTTAAATTAACCGCGTTAACCATCCCTACCAAAAAAACAGCCATCAAGACATAATACCATCCATGCAGATCGATACTGAGATTAAATCCTGGCAGGTAGAGATCGGTTCCCCTTTCCAAAGCATGCACAGCCACAAATAATACAACGAGCATCACAGCAAATTGTATAAGCAGCTTTTGTTTAGCCGTTAAACCTAAAGATCGGTGTAACGCTACTTTAATATAATCATCCCAAAACCCGATCAGGCCAAATCCGCAAAATGAAAATAAAAAAAGCCATAAGGCGCCTGTTCCGTTCGTCCAGATCAATATCGGAATAATCAGAGCAGGCAGGAATATAATACCACCCATTGTCGGCGTACCCGCCTTACTAAGGTGCCTTTGCGGACCATCAGAACGGATTGTTTGTCCAAATTTTAAACGTTGCAAACAGGGAATCAAAAGCGGGCCTGTTGCAATCACGACCAATGCGGCCACGATCAATGCTAAAATAGCTGTAGACATGAGTCATTCCTTCTATTTCTTATTTTAATACCTCTTGCGACAGTCTTTCGCTGATCAGTTCCCTTGCTGTCTCCCGATCGTCAAAATGCAATACTTGCCCCTTCACCAGCTGATAGTTTTCGTGACCTTTACCGGCGATCACGATCATATCACCGGGATTGGCCAATTTAATTGCCAAAGCAATGGCTTTGCGGCGGTTTTCTTCTACATAATAATTTGCAGTAACAGACTTGGTTCCTTGTTCCACCTGACAAATGATATCCATAGGCTCTTCCGTACGCGGATTGTCCGAGGTAATGATGGCAATATCGCTGTAGGATCCTGCAAGCTTCCCCATGATAGGCCGTTTGGTCTTATCGCGGTCTCCGCCGCAGCCAAATACTGTGATGATACGAGTCGGATTTAACTCCTTGGCTGACGATAAAACATTCAAAAGTCCGTCGGGCGAATGTGCATAATCCACTACCACGGAAAAATCCTGGCCTTCGTCGACCAATTCGAATCGCCCTGCCACCTGAGGCACTTTCTCCATGGCTACTATGATTCCGTCCAGATCCAATCCTTCGGCCAGGCCGACACAAATAGCAGCAAGACAATTATAGATATTAAATTTCCCGATCAACGGCATTTTTACTTCTTTTTCAATGCCAATATCTTCCGGTTTCATCTTTACCAGCAAACGAAAAACGGTTCCGTATGATGCGATGCGGTAGTCTACTGCCCTTACCATAGCCATATCGTTCATTCCATAAGTATAAACAGGAACTTGAGAACAGTCCATAAAGCTCCTGCTCGCCGGATCGTCTATATTGACAATCCCATACCGATTGATTTTTTCGTCGGGAACAACCATAGAAAATAAGATATTTTTACTGGCTAAATAATCTTCGAAAGTCAGGTGATAATCCAAATGGTCCTGAGTTAAATTGGTAAAAACCGCACCATCAAAATGACACTGCGCCACTCTCCCTTGCTTAAGGCCATGAGAAGAGACTTCCATTACCACATTCCGACAAGCAGATGATTTCATCTCGTGAAGGAGTTCGAACAATTCTAAAGATTCAGGCGTTGTATGGCTGGCCGGAAGAACAAGATCACCCACTTTGTTTTCAATGGTGCCGATCAAACCGGTCTTTTGCCCAAAACACTCAAAAATCCATTTGATTAGATTGGTGGTGGTTGTTTTGCCGTTGGTTCCCGTTACTCCGATCAAACGCAGAAAGCGATCCGGGAAATCATAAAAATAAGCCGCCGTATGGCCTAAAGCCAGACGAATCTCGCGGCATAAAATAACAGTCACATGAGCGGGAATGCTAAATGCTTCCCCAATAGGACGTTCCACGACAATAGCCACGGCGCCATTGGCAATGGCCTGAGGAATGTATTGATGACCATCTGTTTTGACTCCGGACATAGCATAAAAGACATAATCTTTTTTTACCTTGCGGGAATCATACGCAATACCGGCAATCATGGTATCTTGGCAACCATCGTTGAGGCATTCAATAAGAAGCTTCTGGCCCAAATAAGCAATGATTTGGCTCATATTTTTTATATTCGGCGCGGCTTGACTCATAAGATCCCCCCATATGTTTTTCCATTCACCATTATACCAGATTTACCCTTTTTATGCTTGTTAGTTGAACTATTATGGACCGGTCGTATTGATAATCGTTTCTTGGGTTGCCTCTTCCTTAAATGTAACCTTGATCGTTGATCCTATATAAATCTTATCACCCGGTAGGGCGCTCTGTTCGCAAGCAATACCACCGTTTCCGACCGCTTGCAGCTTTAATCCCATAGCGCCCAAGAGGTCGGCTACTTCTTTGATCCGTTTACCCGTCAGATCGGGAACAATCAAAGCGCCTCCGTTCGCATTGGTTGAATTAACGGTTCCAAGCTTGATTGAGACTGTGCTACCCGAATCAACCGTAGCCAATCCGGCCGGCGTTTGCGAAACCACAATGCTGCCGCTGCCGGATACTTGGGCCTTCAAACCACAGGCTGTCAAAGCCTTTTGAGCGGCCTCAGAAGAAAGATTGATTAAGCTGGGAACTTTTACTTTCTTTGTGGTTTGGGTAGTGGAGGTATCGTCAACCTGATCAACTTGAGAAACAACGCCCATATAACGCAAAGCATCTTTGGCAACGGCGGCAAAAACGGGACCACAGGTTACACCGCCCTGATACGGATACCCCTGTGGCTCCTGGGCAATTACCAACATGACAAATTTGGGATTATCCACTGGGGCAAACCCGATAAAAGAAGCAATATATTTGCCTTCTTGGTATCCTCCGGGACCAGGAACCTGAGCCGTACCAGTTTTACCGCCCACTCGGTAGCCCTCGACATATCCTTTATACCCTGTGCCGTCCGTTACAACCTTTTCCAATACCTGACGCATGATGGTCGAGGTGTCTTCCGAAATAACGCGCCGTACTTCCTGCGCTTTAAAATCCTGAATCACTTGATCCCCGTCTTTTACCTGATATACGATTTGAGGTTTATAGAGAATTCCACCATTGATAGCGGCAGAAACTGCTGCAACCATCTGTATCGGCGTAACAGATATCGACTGCCCGATAGCCATCGTTGCTTTGTTTAAGGTTGTTACCTTATCATCGCCGATCATGATTCCGGTAGCCTCACCGGGCAATTCGATACCTGTTTTTTGTCCGAATCCAAACGCCTTAATATATTTATAGAATAAACCTTCCTGCTTGTTTTCCAATCTTAATGCTAATTGCACCAAACAAGGGTTGCAGGAATTTTGCATAATTTCACTGAAGGTCTCGCTGCCATGTGGATTATAATAACGCCAGCATCTGATCTTATGACCGCTAACCAGAATATATCCGGGATCATAAAAACGGTCGTTAATACTGGTGACACCTTCTTCTAAAGCAGCGGAGGCTGTAATGATCTTAAAAGTAGAACCGGGTTCATAACTGTCGCTGACTGCAGCATCGCGTAAAGCGGACGACTCGGCACTGGAATAATTATTTGGATCATATGCCGGTCGGTTGGCCAAGGCCAAGATGGCTCCGGTATTGGGGTCCATCATGATAATCGTCGCTTTTTTAGGCTTGCTTTCAGAAGCCATCAATTTATCAAGTTCCCGCTCACAAAAATACTGCAGATTCTGGTCGATGGTCAAAACCAGATCACATCCGTCTTGAGGCGCTACATATTCTTGCTCTCCCTGTGGAATCTGCTGATTTTTGGCGTCGTATTCTCCTACGATGCTGCCGTTGATCCCCTTAAGCTCATCATCAAAGAAGTATTCGATTCCGTCCAAACCTTGGTTATCAATCCCGGAAAACCCTAAAATATGGGCCGCAAGAGTCCCTTTGGGGTAATAACGTTGCGTCTCCTGCACGATGCTGATTCCATCCAGATCTGCATCGATAATTTGACGCGCTTTTTCATAATCTGTTTTGCGTTGGATCCAGACAAAAGATTTATTGGCTGTCAATTTGTCCAATAGGGTATCATGGTCAATTCCCAGAAGAGTGGATAAAAAACTGGCAGTATCTTTAGCAGTTCCGGCCTTTTTTACTTCTTGTGGAGATGCGCCCACCGAATCAGCACTGACACTGATTGCAAGCTTATTGCCATTCCGGTCGTAAATAGCGCCACGTTGGGCCTCGACCGATAAGTCTCTCGTCCGAAGTTCTTCAGCCTTTAACTGGAGATCACTGCCTTGCACAAACTGGATGATAAATAGTTTTCCTATAACTAAAACAAAGAGGACAAACATCGCGATCAGCACAAAAGTAATTCTGCGCTTCATATTCATTTTGATACTAGCCATAGGAACACTCCTTGCTCATTCCCTCCGTCACCAAACACTATTGAATCTCTGCTGCAGAGGCCTGCCTGGTAAAAAAGTCACTTAGCATCTTACCGATACTGTTTAAAAATGTGTCCGGGGTATCACTCATTTGCGTTACAGCAGTTACCTGTTTGTCATCGCCTGCAGAAGCAGTTATGGTAGCGGTTGCATTGGTATCAGCAGACACAAGTCCAGAATAATTAATGTATGCAACATCCTTATTGGATGGATATACCATACCCAAATTAGCCGTTGCATAAGCCTCAATCTGTGAAAGGGAACGTGCGCTTTCAATTTCCATCTCTAACCGTTCGCTTTGACTTTCAACCAACTCCGTTTGTTCCTTCAGATTATTAATGGTATAACCACAATTGTTGATCTTGGCCTGCATGGCAGTAAAACACAAGGCAACCAGAAATAAAACAATGACGCTGGTAAACAAAACCACCTTCTCTTTATGGATGGTTTTAGCTTTTTGCTTTTGTTTTTTAATTACATATAATTTTTGTCTACGTTCCTGACTGCGGATTAATTCCACGTCATCGACGTCCGTCCGGTAAGCATGAGAATTTGCTTTATCTGCCATCACTTTATGCAGCCTCCTTATCTTTTAGAACGTGGCAAGTTTCTCTGCAACTCGTAACTTGGCACTGCGTGAACGTGGATTATTTAACACCTCTGATTCTGAGGGGAGAACAGGTTTCCGGGTAATCAGTTTCAGCACTGCTTTGTGTTTACAGATACAAATCGGCGTATGGGGTGGGCAAATACAATCTTGCGCTAAAAAACGGAATTTTTCTTTGACGATTCGATCTTCTAAAGAATGAAACGTAATGATGGCGATCCGACCGCCGGGTTTTAACACCGACACGGTCGATTCAATTCCTTTTTCTAATTCTCCCAGTTCATCGTTAACAACAATCCTGATCGCCTGAAAAGTTCTTTTGGCAGGATGTTGATCTTTTTCTCTGGCGCCTTTTGGGATGGCGGCTTTGACGATTTCCACCAACCGTCCGGTCGTTTCAATCGGCTCTTTTTTTCTTTCTTCTACAATAAATTTGGCGATCCGTTTGGCCCACTTTTCTTCCCCGTAGGTATAGAGGATCTCCGCCAAACGTTCCTCTGTCTCATGGTTCACTAAATATTTGGCGTCTAGTTCCTGCGATTGATCCATTCGCATATCCAAGCGGCCTTCTTTCATATATGAAAACCCTCGTTCGGCCTCATCTAACTGGAATGATGAAACCCCAAGATCCAGTAAAATGCCATCAAAACCTTCTGGGGCATATGATCTTGCCACAAAAGAAATATCCGAAAAATTGGACTTTAAAACGGCAACCCGCTCTCCAAAACAGGATAGATGTTCCTTGCCGTAACGAATTGCATCGTCATCCCGATCCAAAGCCAAAAGCCTACCATCAGGCGAGCTGGCTTGTAAAATCAATGCAGAATGTCCTGCCCCACCCATCGTGCCGTCCAGATAAAATCCGTCGCTCTTGGGACTTAGATATTGCAGGATTTCTTGTGCCATTACGGGAATATGATAATGGATCATCGATCCATTATTGATGTTATCCGAATAAGTATTCATAATTTTAAAATCCCAAATTCAAATCAGTTATTTTTTCCGCAATCAATTCGTAATCACCCTGAGCCTGGTTGCTATAGGTGCTCCATGTTTGTTTATTCCAAATTTCCATTCTGGCAGAAACACCGATGGTCACAACATCCCGATCTAAAGAAGCATACTCCCTTAAGTTTGGGGGCAATTGAACACGTCCCTGTTTGTCCATTTCCGATTCTACAGCTCCGGAAAAGAAAAAGCGGGAAAAACTACGTGCGTCGGCATGGGTAAAGGAGAGCTGACGTAAACGTTCCTCTACCCGGTTCCATTCCGTCATCGGATAGACAAAAATACAATGATCAAGGCCTTTTGCCAAAACAAAAGCATTCCCCAATTCCTCCCTGAATTTGGAAGGAATAATGAGGCGGCCCTTTTCATCGATGGAATGTTGGAATTCGCCCATGAACATTGGTTTAATCCCCTCTATTTTACTCCACTTCGCTCCACTTTGTCTTTTAATGTTCTATAACAAACCCTTAAATCCTTTTTTTATTTAAAAAATTTTTGTATTTTATAAAAAAATGTGATTTATCTATTTGTCATTCTGAGCACAGAAAAGATCGAGGCTTTTATTCGACCTACAGACTTTCACCCTCATAGTGGGTAGTTTTTTATTTTGTACGCTTCACGTTCTCAACAGACAAAAGTCACAATAAAAAACCCGGCATTTAAGCCGGGTTTTTTACATTGATCCATAATATTCTTAATTTGTTATTCTTCTTGCTTTTGCTCCGAACAAATCTTCCAGGCAATAGTCGCCATCACGGAGGAGCCAAAAACAAGCGCATCTTCGTCAATATCAAAACAATTATTGTGCCAAGGTTGTTGGCAATTCTGATTACCGGCCCCGGTAAAGAAAAAAGTACTGGGGACCTTCAAACCAAAGTAAGCAAAATCTTCTCCCGCCATCATTGAATGCTCCAATTTTTGCAAGCAGATAGGCAAAGATCCCTTCAAAGACGCAACAGCGTCTAGCACCCAGCCGTTCGTAAGAGGATGGTTTTTTACGGGCGGATAGCCATAAATATAATTCAGTTCATAGTTGGCACCCCAGGCGGATGTAATCCCCGACAATACCTGGTGTATATCTTCCAACATTTCATCCCGCAAAGTCACATCGAGACAACGCACAGTACCGGTCAGATCCACACGATCCGGAATAATATTCTGCGATGTCCCCCCATGAATAGTCCCGATAGAAATAACGGCGGCATAGACGGGATTAACACGTCTTGCGACAATGTTTTGCAAAGCCTGGATCACCTGCGCGGTAATCAGAATAGTATCTAGGGATTTATGCGGTTCCGCGCCATGACTTCCTCTACCAAATATACTTAAATGAAAGTCATCAGCCAAAGCCATAGCCATCTGATCCGCCAAGGCAATCGTTCCACAAGGAAACGCATTGGTGATGTGGGTAGCGATGACACCATCCACCTTCGGATCCTCCAAAACACCGGCTTTGATCATGTCTTTCGCTCCGCCCGGCGGCTTTTCTTCCCTGGGTTGGAAAATAAATTTGACCGTCCCTTGCGGTCGGTTGGTGGATAAAAGCTGTGCCGCACCCAAAACCATCGCCATATGGGCATCATGCCCGCAGGCATGCATCACACCCTGGTTTAAGGATTGATAGGCAGACCGATTATTTTCTTGAATTGGCAAGGCATCCATATCGGCCCTTACCGCAACACATTTTTTGTCAGGATCACCTTCTAAGATTCCCAACACACCGTATCCGGCTATATTCTTTTTTATCCGGATTCCCATCTCTTGTAGGCACTGGGCGATATAGGTTGAGGTATGAATCTCCTGTCCGGAGACTTCAGGCATTTGATGAAGATACCTTCTCCATTTTACCAAACTTGCTCGATCGGTAATCAGGTTCAAATTTCTACACATCCCCTCATCTAACCTAAAATCAAAGCCCGCTTATAGTTGGCGGGCTTTTTGATACTATTTATTTTTGGTGACGTCAACAATTACTCCGTGGTATCTTTGGTGGTATCTTTGGTTGCATCTTCAGAAGAGTCTGTCGTTGTGTCCGCTTTACTTTCTTCAGAGGAATCTTTGGCCGATTCCAAACTGGAAATTAGGCTGTCGACCGCTTCAATATTGGTGTCGTCATCGGACATCCCTGCTCTAAACGCTTTAAGAAACGTCAGCGCGCTATCAATCCCCTCGCTGGTCAAAAGGAAATAGGTGTATTGTTGATTGATTGACCAATCCTTAGGCGCTAAAGCCACCGCCGCTTTATAATCGGACGTCGCTTTGTCCATATCCCCTAAACTAATATAAATTTGAGCTTTGTTGATATAAAGTCCCGCTTTTGAAACCGCATCACCGGATTCGGGGAAATTATCGATTGCCAACTGATAGTACTTTGCCGCATTCTGATTGGCAGTAGTTGTCTTTGCTGATACGTCTCCATCCATCTGGCTGTAAATTTCCGGCAAAATACTGTAGTAGTTAGCAAGCGTCGCATAGTCGGAGTAGGCCATATCCTCTTTTTGATTGAGGTCGATCACCTTCAAAACGCATGCTTCCGTTCCTGCCCAATCGGAGGCATAGTAGCTTGCCTGGGCTTTAGAAAAGTACAAATCCGCTTTCCCTTGATTATTCAATTCCGTTGGAGCCGTATCGATGGCGGCTTGATAGTATTGAACAGCGCTGGCTGCGGCAGCCGCTACCTTGGCATTGGTCGCATCCTCACCAGCCGTAGTCAATTGATTGTAAAGGCCGATTAAGTTCATATATAAATCCGCAACGTTTTTGTTTGCTGTATAATCCATAGTATCGGTGATACTGTTCGTGATTGCCGTCTGAGTGGCCGCAATTTGATCATCTACGGTATTTTTGGTCCCCTTATTGGAAACATTGGAGGAACCCCAAACTGCGAAGGAGCCTACTACACCAACTGCAAGGATTATGATAACAACCAACAATGCCTTACGATGCTTTTGCGTCGCACGACGTATATCAGACATGAACACAGGCAATTCCTCCTAAATAGTGATGTTAATACAAATACATCTATTATCAAATCATAGTACAAACACTCTTGTCTGTCAATGAAAATTCTATTATAAAAATAGTACCATCTGCTAATTAATGTGTTTTACAGCTTTGGGCATGCGGACAAGAAAACGAATGGGGACAACCACAGTCGGAAGAATTGGTATTTTTTATTTGAAAATTCACCGGAGTAAAAATTTGTTGTTTTTGTTTACTTTGACATTCAGGACAAACCGCATCATCCAGTTTAGTAAAAGAACAAGTGGTTTCATATTCTTGTTTACAATCCAGGCAACGCAAAACATATCTTGGCATCAAATATACTTCCTTCGTTGATTTACTTATTACAACATTTGGAACAAGTGCCGTAAAACTCCAAACGGTATGTTCTGGGCTTTCCGGGGACAAAATCCAACGCGTCTTCCCGTAAGATAGGTTCAGACGGTTCGAAATCACTTACCTCCCCACAAAGATCACAGACAAAATGGTAGTGGTTTTTAGGATTGCCATCAAAACGGCTATACGATTTGCCGTAATTGAGTTCCTGAATTTTGTTTTCTGCCATTAGAACCTGAAGATTGCGATAAACAGTACCCAAACTGATATCCGGCAAAACCTTCCTGGCTTGTTCATAGATCCAGTCGGCAGTCGGATGCGATTTGGTGTTTTGTAAAATCTCGTAAATAACCTTCTTTTGGCGGGTCATTCTCTTTCGCTTTTCAACCGTTTTTACCATTATAAATACCCTCTTTTATCCTTATATCGGGTTAATTAACCAAGATATTGTTGTTATTTGCATTTAAAAGAATTTCGTCCAAATCCATCTTTTTTAAAAGGACATTTTGAATTTCTATCAATAAATGCGAAAAACGACCTTCGGCATATAAAAATTCACTGACAATCGGATCCGAACAAAAAACACTATAGGTATGATTGAATTCCTGAGCATCTTCTGCAATGTCTTCACCCAAAAGATCGGCAAAATGCAACTGAATTTCGTTTCTACGCAACTCAACCAGAGCATTGTAATAATCTCCATGCTGACGCAAACGCTCACGTGCCAGACAATATTGATGATACTCTCCGCTTGATTGTAATAAATCACCCAGTGATTCCGCCTGACGGTAAATTTCTTTGATAATATCCGTTACATCCTTTAATTCTGCAGAATCCGTTTGCGTTTGATTATTCGTCACAACACATAACCCCTTTTACAAATTATGAATAGCCCATAGAACAAGAAAAGTGCGTCTTTCTAGTGCTATGAAAGCGCAAATGATCTTATTAAAAATAACTCCTGATCTTAATTCTATTTTATTTCTTTTTTTCCTTCAAATCTTTGCAATCTCAAGCCATTGAATCAGCTGAGATACAATGGCTTCTTGTTGGGGATTCTCTGGAATTTCTTTCCATGCCTTTTGGATTAACGCCTGGCAAAACGGCACATTGATCAAACAATTCTGCAAACGCGTAATCAAATCCGCATCCAATGCATCCGAATAAATGACACACTGACAAATATTGCCACCGTCATTATTGCAACACAATTCAAAATCTCCCCAGTCAAAACGGTTTTGCAAAGTGATGGAAAAAGTGGGACTGGCGCCGAATCGCCATTCCCAGGAAGTAAATTTTTGTTTTAAAGCCGCATCTCCGAATGTATCATCTGAAGTATCTACTGAAACAACTTGCAGATTATCTATTACATCCTGATAAATTTGAGCAAAAGATCGGCATAAAACGTCCTTACAAGTTGGGACATCTATCATTGGATTTAACTCTTTTAAGTTTATGACCCGAGCCGCGACAGAATCGACTCCTTTGGATAAGATCTTTTGCGGTGAAGGAAGCAAATATGCGGATAAATGACAAAAATCACTATCAATCAATAAAGTGCCATGGTGCATAGAGCCGTCTTTTCTGTGACAAAACGCATTGCCGGAAAACTTTTTTCCCTCGGCTTCCAGGTCATTACGCCCGGTAAAGCGAGCTGGCACACCCATTTGGAGCACGGCATGCAAAATAACAGAAAGCTGTTTTGTCACATCATATAAGTCTGCCGGGGCAATAAACGTAAAATTAATATTGCCTAAATCATGATAAACGGCTCCTCCACCGGTAATACGTCTGGCCAAATACCCTCCATCTTTTTGCAAGGCAGCCCAATCCGCTTCTTTCCAGGCATTCTGATGTCGGCCAATCACCACGGTCTTTTGATTTTGCCAAAGATAAAAAACCACCTCATCCTGCTTTAAGCAATTGAGAAGATCTTCTTCAAATGCCTGGTTAAACCATGGGTTATGACAAGTGGAAAGATAAATGCTCCCTTTGTATTTTTTCCCTTGCAAATTCAATCCCCATTCCATCTTTTTTATTTATTCTATTTGAAGGTAAGCCTGCTTGTCAATAAAAAAGACTTAACAGACAGGCACAGGACAACAGGTTTTGCATATGATTAAACTACAAGAAACTTCTGGGGAGGGGAAAAAGTTGTTGACCTACACTGTCCAACATGGAGACACACTCTGGGAAATCGCCAAGGAAAATCAGATCAGCTTGGATTCTTTACTGATGGCCAATCCCCAGATCTCCGATCCCAACATCATTATGCCGGGAATGAAGCTGCATATCCCACAATTAAGTCCTTACAGCAGAGAGTCCAACACAGCGACTATGTCAAACAAAGCAAAGGCAGCAACGGCCGATTCGGAAACCAAAAAATCACAAGCCGCCGGAGCGCAAACAACAAAACAGCGGCCTTATATTTACTTTGCAAAACAAGGTGAAAGCTTGCAAAATATCGCTAAAGCCAATCAGCTTTCCTTTGGCGAACTTGCCAAAGTAAATCAGCATTTGCCCGCCAACAAAGCTTTAAAAAATAATGATAAAGTATTCATTCCCAACGTATCTTCAGCTACGGTTAAAGCTGAAAAAGTAAAACCTACCGGTAAAGCAATGAACACTAACACTCAAAACAACATGCAAAACGTTCTGATTTGTCCCCATTGCGGTTATAAAATTACCATGAAATAAGCGCAAATAAAAATATAAGCAGAGTCTTTTTATACTCTGCTTATATTTTTATTGTTCTGTTTGTGATTCTTGTTTACGTTGCCGTAAATCGTCGATTATCTCCTGTATATCATCTTTTTCAAACAAATACGGTTTCTCACAAAAAGAGCAGATTATTTCCGCCGTACCCTGTTTTTCTAAAACGTCCTGCAACTCTTCTTCTCCAAGGCTATAGAGTATATCTGTAAATTTATCTTGATCACAATTACAGGTATAGAATACATCTATCGTATCCAGTACCTTCCATGGCATATCTTTAAACAACAGTTCCGCGATTTTTTCCGGAGGTGTTTTTTGAGACAACAGGTCAGCATAATCGGGCATGCTATCCAGGTTTTTTTCAATGCGGTCAATCGCATCATCACCGGCCCCGGGCATCACTTGAGCAAAACATCCTCCTGCTGCAATCATATTTGCGTGATCGTCCAGCAAAACATTGATGGCTACAAAAGTAGGGATCTGCTCCGATGAAGAAAAATAATAAGCGAACTCATCGTTGATTTCTCCGGAAACCAATGGCATACGGGCCGAATATGGCTCCTTTAACCCTAAATCCTTAGCGACGGCAAACGTACCTCCGTTTCCGACGGCAAATCCGACATCCTGGGAACTGTGCCAATTTTCCGGATACTTGATAACCGTTTGTTCCGAAAAACCACGTACATGCCCATATGCATCGGCAACAGCCGTCATGGAACCCAATAACCCATCCCCAACAACCTGTACGGTAGTGGATTCATTATCCTTTAACATCAATCCCATCAATAGCGTTCCTGTCAACAATCTTCCTAAAGCAATGGTTACAGCAGCGGATGTATTATGTCTGCGTGCCGATTCCAAACAAATATCCGTCGTATCGGCGATCCAAAAACGAATTTGCCCGTCCTCGGTCATGCCGCGCAAACAATAGTTTTTCTTTCTCGTTAAATCAGGCATTCCGATTACTCCTCTACAACTTCATTTAAGGCTTTCATTAAAGCATCCACATCGATGCCATGGGCAAGAGCACCCTGTTCAATATTTTCAAAATGAGCGGCGGCGCAACCAATGCATCCCATCCCGAATTGCATTAAAATCTCTACTGTTTGCGGCCATTTCTCCACAACTTCCATAATACCCAGATCTTTTGTAATTGTTTGCATAACTTTTCCTCCTAAAATATATTTGATCAGAATCGATTTTTTTACGAATAGTAATAGTATGCCACAAAATACTGCTTTTGAAAAGTACCATCATACCTTTTTTATAAACAAAGAGAGAATATACACAGTATATTCTCTCTTATGTATCAATTTAAACTTGTATCGATTACGGATTATTAAACAATGCCTTGTGCGATCATTGCGTCGGCAACTTTGACGAAACCGCCAATGTTTGCGCCTTTAACATAGTTTACGAAGTCACCTTCCTGGCCGTATTTGACGCAGGTTTCGTGAATAGAGTTCATGATGCCGAGTAATTTGGCGTCGACTTCTTCTCTGGTCCAGCTGAGGCGTTCACTGTTCTGGGACATTTCCAGACCGGAGACGGCAACACCACCGGCGTTCGCTGCTTTACCGGGAGCGAAAAGGATCTTGTTGGCTAAGAAGCAATCAATGGCTTCCAAAGTGGAAGGCATGTTGGCGCCTTCGCCGACTGCAATACAACCATTTTTAACCAACGTTTTAGCGTCTTCGCCGTTGAGTTCGTTCTGAACGGCGCAAGGAAGAGCGATGTCGCATTTGATGTTCCAAATGCCTTTGCCTTCGGTGTAGGTGCTGCCGGGAACGAGCTTGGCGTATTCGCTGATTCTGGCGCGACGTACTTCTTTGATGTCCTGGATAACATCCACTTTAACGCCGTTGGGATCATAAATGAAGCCGTTGGAGTCGGACATAGCAACAACTTTACCGCCGAGTTGGGTGGCTTTTTCATTCGCATAAATAGCAACGTTACCGCTACCGGAAACAACAACGGTTTTGCCTTCGAAGCTCTGGCCTTTGGTTTTAAGCATGGCGTCAACCAAGTAGCAGCAACCGTAACCGGTTGCTTCCGTACGGATCAAGCTGCCGCCCCATTCCAAACCTTTGCCGGTGAGAACGCCGGAAAAGTCTTTGGTCAGTTTTTTGTATTGGCCAAACATGAAGCCGATTTCACGACCGCCGACATTGATGTCACCGGCAGGAACGTCGATGTTGGGGCCAATATGGCGATAGAGTTCGCTCATGAAGGATTGGCAAAAACGCATTACTTCACCGTCGGAACGACCCGCGGGGCTGAAGTCGGAACCGCCTTTACCGCCGCCCATGGGCAACGTGGTCAAACTGTTTTTAAATACTTGCTCAAAAGCCAAGAATTTTAAAATCCCTAAGTTAACGGTCTGATGGAAGCGCAAACCACCTTTATAGGGTCCAATTGCACTGTTCATCTGAATACGGAAACCGCGGTTTACTTGGATCTCGCCTTTGTCATCAACCCAGGGAACACGGAACATAATCACGCGTTCTGGTTCAGCAATCCGTTCCAACACTTTGTATTTCTCATACTTCGGATTCTGTTTAATATATGGGATCAAAAATGTGGCAACCTCTTGTACTGCCTGATGAAATTCTGCTTCGGACGGGTTCTTGGCGACGATATGCGCCATAAAATCTTGCATGTTTAACGTCATAATAATTTCCTCCTAACCCTTATTTAAAATAGTCTTTTGGTTGCCTGTTAGCCCTCTAAAAAGGTACAAACAACTTAAACTTTTGCTGACAATTATATAGCCTCAAAAATGAAAAAGCAATATGCAATTTTAGCTTTTTATTGACTTATTTTGATCAATTGTCATAATGAAAGACCATTTTAACGAATCACAACGTTTTCTTCCCCCAACCAATCTGAAAGCATCTCAAACATGCGGCTGTCATAAGCCACATAAGCAATCCCGGCCAAAGGAAAATACTGTCCCAAATCCTGATAATAAAGGCTCAAAGCTACGCTGCCGGGATAATCCGCCAGATAGGTCCTGATTTGCGAGACCATTTGCTGATCTTTGCTGGAAGGCAAGCGTAAATACAGCTTACAGGGAGGGGTCATGCTCTCGGCTAAGAGCTCGATCCTGCCGTTTTCCGCTTTGAGATTGCCTTCCACTACCACTACCCTGCCGCTATTCAAGCAATCATAGCATTTGTCGTAAGACTTGGGAAAAACAACAACTTTGACACTCCCCGTCTGATCTTCGCCATAAACAATCGACATGGTTTTGCCGTTTTTTGTCAAACGGTTCTGCACAGAAGCGATGGAAAGCCCGACTCTGATGTGCTCACCTGGTTCCCGTTCGGTCAACTGCTCCACAGAGAGTACTGAGTGCTTAGAAAAATAGGATTGATAAGCGTCAAGCGGATGCCCGCTGACATAAAACCCGATTATTTCTTTTTCCATGTTTAGCATTTCCACAGACGAGAATTCCCTTAGATCAGGCATCTGCAAAACGGGCACTTTTTCTTGTAATTCCATACCGAAAGAAAATAAATCCAGTTGCTGCGACTCCTGCTCCTTGAGATACCGCTTGCCCAAATCAAGCGCCCTGTCAATAATGTCAAGCATAGCTGCGCGCGTATGTCCAAATCTATCTAAGGCGCCGCATTTGATCAGGCTTTCCAACATTCTTTTGTTTAGCATGACCCGGCAGCAAAGATCGGAAAGCGACTGAAACGGACCGTTAGATTCTCTTTCTTCTTCGATTTTACGCACAGCGTCCCGGCCTACATTTTTGACCGCCGACAAAGCAAAACGGATTTTCCCGTCCACCACGCTAAACTTTAAACTGCTTTCGTTGATATCCGGAGGCAAAACCGTAATGCCCATACGGTTGCATTCTTCGATGTATTCCGGTACCTTATCGGCCGTATCCATCACGGTAGTCAACATGGACGCCATAAATTCCGGCGGATAATTTGCTTTAAGCCAGGCTGTATCATACGATACCAGAGCGTAAGCAGCACTATGGCTTTTATTAAACCCATACCCGGCAAAGTACTCCATCAAATCAAAGATTTCTCCGGCGACTTTTGCGTTAATCTGATTTTTCTTGCAGCCCTCTACAAAATGACTGCGTTCTTTGGCGATAATTTCCGGTTTCTTTTTACCCATGGCGCGGCGCAGCATATCGGATTGTCCCAGGCTAAATCCAGCCAACCTGGAGGCGATACGCATGACCTGTTCCTGATATAAAATTACCCCGTAGGTTTCTTTAAGAATATCTTCCAGGAGGGGATGTTTATACTCCACCTTGATCTTACCGTGCTTAGCCTGGATAAAGCTCTCCACCATACCGCTGCCCAAAGGCCCCGGGCGATAGAGGGCCACCAAAGCAATGATGTCCTCAAAACGTTCCGGCTTTAAATCTCTTAAGATCTTGCGCATGCCTTCGCTTTCCAGCTGAAACACACAAACTGCATTGCCTTTGCCCAGCATATCAAACGTTTTGGCATCATCAATGGGGATTTGGTTGATATCAATTTCAATTCCATGGGTTCTGCGGATATTTTCTACGGCATAATCCAAAACACTTAAAGTACGCAAACCCAATAAGTCCATCTTCAACAGGCCGCAATCTTCTACCTGTTGCTTTTCGTATTGGGTGGTCACAATGCCGTCAGCCGTTTTTTGCACAGGCATGTAACTAATCAACTCGTCTTTAGCGATCACCACGCCGGCCGCATGTTTGCCGGCATGACGGGGCATGCCTTCAATCTCGCGCGCGATATCGATCAATTCATGCACCGTCGGATTGGATTGATAAGCCTGCCATAACTCCGGCGAGTGCGATGCATCCATCTCTTTTAGCTTAAATTTAGGGTCGGTGGGAATCAGCTTAACCACATCGTCCACATCGGCATACGGCATATTCAAAACCCTGCCCACATCCCGGATAGCACCCTTAGCCAGCATGACATTGAAGGTGATGATCTGACTTACTTTGTCATATCCATACTTATTGAATAGATAATCGACGACCTCGCCGCGTCTTTCATCGCAAATATCGATGTCAATATCGGGCGGAGAAATACGTTCCGGATTCAAAAAGCGCTCAAACAGCAAATCATATCGGATCGGGTCAATGTTCGTAATTTCCAACAAATATGCTACGATACTGCCGGCCGCCGAACCTCTGCCAGGCCCAACAGATATCCCCTGGCTCCTAGCATAGTGGATCATATCCCAAACGATCAAAAAATAGCCGGAAAAACCCATTTTTTGAATGATGTCCAATTCAAACGTAAGCCGCTCTTTAATTTCTAAAGATACATCTAGATACCGTTTGGGCAAACCCTGTTGGCAGAGATATTCCAGGTAACTATGTAAAGTAAAGCCTTGCGGGACTTCATAGTCAGGCAAATATAAATCCCCAAACTTAAAATCAATATTGCAGCGTTCGGCGATGGAAAGCGTATTACTTAAGGCTTGCGGCCACTGGGGGAACAAATCTCTCATTTCCTCTTCCGATTTCAAATAAAATTCGTCGCAAGGAAAACGCATGCGGTTTTCTTCTTCCCGCAAATGGCCGGTCTGAATGCATAGTAAGATATCGTGTATAGCTGTGTCCGAACGGTTGACATAATGGATGTCGTTTGTCGCCACAATGGGGATATCCAATTCCTGCGCGATTTCCACCATGACGGGATTAACCGTAAGCTCTTCTTCCATACCGTGATTCTGAATCTCAATAAAATAATTGTCCTTGCCAAAAATACATTGGTATTCGGCCGCTAATTTTTTTGCGCCTTCTTTATTCCCATCCAGAATCATACGGGGTATCTGGCCGGCAATACAACCCGAAAGGACGATCAAACCCTCCGCATACTTAGTAAGCAGCCCCTTATCGACACGCGGCTTATAATAAAAACCTTCCAAAAAACCCAAAGAGACCAATTTACATAAATTCTGGTACCCTACCTGGTTTTCCGCCAATAAAATCAGATGATGGTATGCGGAGTCGTCTTTGCGGTTGTCGCGGTCAAAACGTGTTTTTGGCGCAACATAAACCTCGCAGCCAATGATGGGTTTGATTCCTGATTTCTTTGCCTTCTTAAAGAAATCGATCACGCCATACATGGTGCCGTGATCGGTGATGGCGATGGCGGGCATACCTAATTCCACTGCTTTATCGATCAATTTGTCGATAGAAGCCGCCCCGTCCAATAAACTGTATGTCGTATGATTATGCAAATGGACAAACGCCATTTTTGATCCCCTTTTCCCTTTATTTTGTTAAAACGCCATGCTCGCTAAAGCTATAATATTTACCGTTGCCCACAATGATGTGGTCGGCAACCGTGATATTAATATCCCGCATCACATCAATCATCTTCCAGGTCAGCGTCATATCTTCCGCCGTCGGCCGCAATAGGCCGGAAGGGTGGTTATGTACGAGCACTACGGTCTTGGCTTTATGACGTAACGCTATTTCCACCATAATCCTAGGATAAACCGTCACTTCATTAATCGTACCTTCTTGGATTAGGGCCGCCCTGTTTAGTTTATTTTGAGAATCTAAACAAAGCAGATAAAACGCTTCATAGACTCTGCCGATAAACAGATCCATGGCATATTTGCCCAGGGATTCCGTTGTCTCCAATAAAATCTTGGCACTATATTTGTCTTTTTGGTAACGCCGAAAAGCAAAAGGCAGAAGGGTTAAAAATGAGGCGGCATTTTTCCCCACGCCATCCACTTTCTGCAAATCATAATAATCGGCTTCTAAAACGCCGGAGAGGCTGCCGAATTCCTCCAACAAACGGTAAGCTAATTCGTTGGTATCACGATATGGGATCGCATAAAACAAAATCAATTCCAATACCTGGTGGTCTTCAAAAGAATCCAGCCCTTCTGTTAAAAAACGCTCTTTGATTCTCTGCCGATGCCCTTCGTGGTAATTTTTCTTTTTGTCGGACATTCCGTAACCCCCAAGAATTTTGTTCTATTCCCTTAATAGCAAACCTTTTAAGCAATATTTCAATAAATTTGTTCATACTCCTTTTGCCAATCCTGCATGATATAAAAAAAGGGCAATCGGTAACAATTGCCCTTTTACTAAAGCTCCTTTAATTGGACTCGGACGTATTATTTTTCACAACTTCTCCGAACCATTCATGGATTAACTGGGTAATTTCTGCCTCATGGGGTTGCCAATAGCTGATTCCGTTGATACTGCGGAATTCACCCGGCAACGTGGTCGATTCCAATGTGGATAAATCCGTATCGGAAAGCAGGTTTGCAAGTTTGATCAATTGAGTTGAAGCAAGATCGGTTTCAATCTGATCCAATACTTTAGGAATAACCTTCGGCAATTTGGTTAAATTCTCCGTTGCAATCATCTTTTCAAACAATGCTTTTAAGAATTTCTGCTGTCGCTCGGTTCTTGTGATATCACCTAAGGGGTCATTGCGGTAACGAACAAACTGCAACGCTTTATCGCCATCTAAATGCTGCATGCCGGCATCGATATCAATGATCCCGTCATAGGTGCGGAAATACATATCTTTATCAACATCGATATCCACTCCGCCCAAAAGATCAATAACTTCTTTAAACCCGTTAAAATTGGTAACGGCATAATAATCCACAGGAACAAGCAATAACTGTTCTACCGTTTCTATTGTCAGATTCACACCACCTTTGGCATAGGAATGATTGATCTTATCCTTGCCATGATCCGGAATATTTACATACGTATCACGCGGGATCGACATCAAAAACAACTCGTTATTCACGAGATCTACCGTAGCCAAAATAATGGAGTCCGCTCTCCCTTTATCCTTAAAAACATCGTTTACATCGGTTCCGATGATCAAAATATTGACCCTGTCCTGGGAAAATACCGTATCATCCGACAACGTCCCGCGATCCGGAACCAGACTGGAATAATCATTGAGCAGAAACTGCAATGCCCCTAAAACCGCAAAAGCAATCAAAAGGATCACAATTAAGGCAATTACCGCCCTGCGAAATCCGTGTTTTTTCTTTTTTGCCATTTATCTTCCCTTTTTTCTTTTCGTGATTATTTAGAGGCAATAGTTCGGCGCTTCTTTGGTGATATGAACATCATGCGGATGGCTCTCTTTCAAACCGGCCGTAGATATACGGATGAACTTACCCTCTTTTTTTAAGGTTTCGATATCCTTGGTACCGCAATATCCCATCCCTGAGCGCAAGCCGCCAACCAGTTGGTAAACGGTATCAGAAAGCGATCCTTTGAACGGCACGCGGCCTTCAATACCTTCCGGAACCAGTTTTTGGGAGTCTTCTTGGAAATAGCGGTCTTTGCTGCCCTCACGCATAGCAGCCAAAGAACCCATGCCGCGATATACTTTAAAGCTGCGTCCTTGATAGATTTCGATGTCCCCGGGGCTCTCTTCCGTACCGGCTAAGAGACTTCCCAGCATAACGATATCCGCACCGGCTGCAATGGCTTTGACAATGTCACCGGAATATTTGATACCGCCATCGGCAATGACAGGGATATTGTATCCGGAAGCAACGGCGGCCGCCTCCATGATAGCGGTGATCTGCGGTACCCCGATCCCTGCGATGACCCTTGTGGTACAGATCGATCCCGGCCCAACCCCTACTTTGACGGCGTCGGCTCCGGCTTTTATCAAAGCTTTGGCCGCTTCGCCCGTGGCGATGTTTCCGGCAATCAATTCAATATCATTAAATTTGGTTTTGATCGTCTCCACCATTTTTAAGACAGAAAGGGAATGCCCATGCGCCGTATCAAGAACCAGCACGTCTACTCCGGATTTGACCAGGGCTTCCGCTCGTTGCAAAGTATCGGCAGCCGTACCGACGGCAGCCGCAACAAGCAAGCGTCCGCGGCTATCTTTGGCAGCGTCGGGATATTTCAATCTTTTTTGGATATCTTTGATGGTGACCAAACCGCATAAGTAGCCATCCTTATCAACGATGGGCAATTTTTCAACCTTATGCTGTTTTAAAATTTCTTTTGCTTCTTCCAGGGTTGTCCCTTTTGGAGCCGTAATCAGGTTGTCTTTTGTCATGACCTGATGGATATATTTGCTGAAATCACTTTCAAAACGCAAATCCCGGTTGGTCAAAATCCCAACCAGTTTGCCCTCTACCGTGATTGGCACACCCGAAATATGGTAGCGCTCCATGATGGTAAGGGCTTCTGCTATGGTATGGTCAGGCGATAAAAAAATAGGGTCGTCTATGATGCCGTTTTCAGACCGTTTGACCCGGTCCACTTCCAGAGCCTGCATTTCAATTGACATATTTTTATGGATGACGCCAATGCCGCCTTCTCTGGCAATTGCAATGGCCATCGGTGAAGTGGTAACCGTATCCATACCCGCGCTCATAATAGGGATATTGAGGGTAATATGATTCGTTAACTTGGTTTTTACATCCACATCCCTAGGTAGAACCTGTGATGCTCCGGGAATCAAAAGAACATCGTCAAAAGTAATCCCTTCTGCGATAATTTTTTGATCCGGTTTGTATTGGTTTTTATCTGTCAAGGTCAACACCTCCATCATTAATCATATACGAATTCAACCAACCTGTCCCAGAGTATAAGTAGACAAACCACATTTATATTCTATGTATTTTATCACATTCATTGGCCGGATACAATGATTTTTCGAGAACCAAAACCCAGCCATCTAATCCAAATGCACCGTCGAATTAAAAAGAGTTAATACAGGCCTGCAATTCTTGAAGGTTTGCACCTTTTCATCAAAGATTAAATCAATAATGGTAATCCCCGCGTTATATTGCTGCAGGTGCCATAATTTATCCAATGGAATCTCTAACAACCTACACATGAGCAATCGCAATGCACCTCCATGGCAAAAAATGGCGAGATGCTTCCCGATGTTTCTTAGAGAAATTTCCACGATCGCCTGATAAGACCGTTCCGCCACCTCTAAAAAAGTCTCTCCGCCGGGAATCTGCAATTGAAGCGGCTTATTTTGCCACAAAAATACGAGATCGGGATATGTTTTTTGAATTTGTTCAAACGTTTGTCCTTCCCAAAGGCCGAACCTCGTTTCCCGCAAACGCTCATCCGTTTGGATGGGGAGGTTCTTTGCTTTGGACAAAGGGACTGCTGTATGTACGGCACGCAATAAATCCGAAGCAAATATTGCATCTACTTTCTTGTCTTTAAAATAATCAGCAATGCATTGGGCCTGAAAGAAGCCTTTTTCGTCTAGGTCGACGTCGGTTTGACCCTGAAAACGCTTTTTTTGGTTCCAGCAAGTTTGTCCATGACGGATCAAATATAGCTTAGATAAATTTTCGCTCATGTTATGTCCTTTTTATCAATAAAAAATGTTTGCAAACGAAAGTAAATGATTGTACATCAAGCAGAATAAGAGGAAGAAAACCTCACCCCATTCCGCTATGGCACCATAACAATCTTCGTTTAAACCATATAGACGTCTTGTCCAAGTTTTACAAAAAAAGTACACCGTCAAAAAAGATAAGGCGGCACCGACGGCAAACTCAAATTTGCCAAACAAGCAAAACAAAGCAACGGTTAAACAAAAGGAAAAAACAAAATATTGCTTTTTAAAATTTTGCTGGATTAACTTTCCTTGTCCAGCGTATAAAGTAGGAGGAAAAAATCCTACGGCAAAAGTCATGGCAAAACGGGAAAAAACAAAAGCCGCTACCAGCATCCACCACACTTGTCCATTTTGTAATAACTGCAAATAGAGGCCAAATTTTAAAAAAATCAGGATGATCCCCGTTACAATAGCCGTTAAACCGTAGCGGCTCGGCTTCATATTAACAAGCATCTGCACGGCATCCTTGCGGACGCTAAAACCCTGGCTTAGGTTCATAACCTGCTTAAATTGGATTCCGCCGGTCAAAATAACGCCGGCCCCCACTCCGGCAGCTGCGGCCAAAGGATGCCCAAGCGTGGCAATAACGCCCATAATCCCGGCAACCAAAACGCCAAGCAACAATCCCCAGGCCGGCAATAAGCGCCAGCTGCGGGCGCGCTCTTCGGCTACTGTTTCTTGCGGTATAATAACCGGGATACGGCTCATCATAGATAATAATAGGATGAAATCTCTAAACATGGCATCCCCTGATTTTCTATTTGTTTTTATATTAAATTGTTAATTAGAAGCTTGAATCCTCTTTTTTAATTCTAAGATATCCCTATTTTTATCCAAAAGCAACGAGGCATACTGTTGATTAGACCTTTGTAGACGGATTTTTTCTTTTTGCAGCCTTTGTACTTCCTGCTCGTTTTCTTTTTGGATCTGATCAATCAGCGACATTAAAATGCGCCTACTCATCCGTAGGCTGGATACCTTTTCCTGTAATTGACGGAGCCGCTCTTCATAATTGCCATTGCCGTCTTTTGGATAAAAGAGTACCGTATCGTTCTCATTGCGAACCATGTTCCAGACTCCTTAACGTATTGGGTTTTGCCTTAGTATATGCTCAATAAGGCTTAACCCATTCATCCGAGACTGATTCCTTGACGGTGCCCTCTTCTTGCCAGCAACTCTACCTGATCCAAACTGGTAAAACGGCAACCAATGACACGACTGGGATGACCATGAAAATCGGAGCCACCCAAAGCTGCCAAACAATAATGGCGGGCAATTTGGTAAAATTTGGTTTCCGCCTGATAATTATGGTCGGGATGATGGACTTCGATCCCGGATAATCCTTCAATCACCAATTCCGGAATCAGCTTTTCCGGCACACCAACGCCCGGATGTGCCAAAACCGCCACGCCGTTCGCTTCCCGGATCATTTCAATGGCCTCAAATGGGGAAAGCTTTAAGCGCGGAACATAAGCCGGCATGCCTCTACCAATCCATTTGGAAAAACTTTCCTTACTTGATTTGACATACCCTTTTTCTAACATGGCAGCCGCAATATGGGGCCGTCCAATCGAACTTCCGGAGACGGCAATAATTTTGTCAGCGTCAAGCGGCATATCATGTTTTTCCAATAACTCAACAATATGATAACATCTTTCCCTCCTGGCCTGTTGCAAGATATCCAGCCTCTCGGCTAAAAAGGACTTCTTCCAATCAATCCAGTAGCCTAAAATATGGACATTGAAATTACCCCATTCCGCAGAAAGTTCAATACCGGGTATAATGGGGAAATGGGTCTCTTCTTTGATTTTGGCAGCTTCATCCAGAGCCGCAATTGTATCGTGGTCGGTAATTGCGATACCGTCTAAGTCTTTTTCTTTTGCCTTGCTGACAATTTGCGCTATATCCAATAGCCCGTCTGAAGCCTTGGTGTGGATATGCATATCAAATCCCGGCATAACACAAATCCCCTAACTTTAAAAAATACCGTACCATAATTTATATATTATCTCTTCGATACGGTAAAACCTCCTGCAAAACACGAAAAATATTTTCCCCACTGATCCGATCAATATCCAAGTCGCTAAAACCCCTCTGAGATAAGATAGCATACAGATTTGGCAGATCCTGCACTCCGTTCATATCCTTGACCAAAGTTGCCCCATCAAAATCAGATCCCAGCGCAACATGATCGATCCCGGCAATACCCACCGCATACTCAATATGATCAGCAACATCTTGTAAGGTAGGCTCCTGACCTCCCAGGAACATCCCGGCATAAGAGATGCCAACAACTCCGCCTTGATCGCCGATAGCCGCCAATTGTTCATCCGAAAGATTGCGTGGATGCAGATTTAATGTCTCGCATGCCGTATGAGAAACGATGATCGGATCATCGCTTTGTTCCAATAACTGCCAAAAACCCTTGTGGTTTAGGTGAGCAGCATCAACAAGGATGCCCAAACGATTGCATTCTCGAACAACGGTTTTACCCATCTTCGTCAAACCGCCGTCTTCCTCACAACCATCCGCTAAATTATTGCGAAAGTTCCAGGTCAACCCTAAAAAACGGAACCCCAATGTAAAAAAGTATTGCAGAATTTCGGGACTGACGCCTAAAAAACCGCCCCCTTCCGCTCCGATCAGAACTGCAGTCCGCGCTTTAACTTCCGTTTGTAACTTTTGTAAATCCTGATGCCAAAAAACAGGGTAGACAAAATCCTCATTGGCTTTTATATCGGCTAGTAGTAAAGCCAATAAGCGCAGTATTTCCTCCGTCTGCCTATCTCCGAAATGATGGGGATGAATAAAAAGGGCAAAAAAAGCCAGTCCCAATTCTTTTTGCAGACGGATATAATCACAATGAGCATCGGGAAGAAACCGTAAAGATTTCTTTTCCCTCAAATTCAAAACCGTATCATTATGACAATCTATTCTGATCTTATTCACCTTTGTTCCACCAAAAACTTGATCGCTGTTCTTTCCTCTCCGTTGATGATCGTATCGCTGAAAGCGGGAATGCAAATTAAATCCATTCCCCAAGGAGCAGCAAACCCGCGACCAATGGCAATGGCCTTAACGGACTGGTTGATGGCCCCTGCGCCAATTGCCTGTAATTCCACCTTACCGCGTTCTCGTAAGACAGCTACCATCGCCCCTGCAACGGAATTGGGTACCGATTTGGCAGAAACACGTAAAATTTCAGTTTTGATTAATTCGCCTTCGTTTAAGTGATTCATAGTGCTTTCCCTCCTGAAAATCCGGTTGGTGAAATGTTCTTTTGTTGGATTATATGCTTAAGAAAAAAAGAAAAACCCAAATGTTTGGGTTTTAATAAAATATTTTTACTTGATACTATTAAGGTGCAAGTTTTTGGGGTGGGGAGGGGTATCCTTAAAACCCTGCACACTTAGGGCAGCGCTTCTAAGAGCAGTCATCGGTTCAGTAAAGACATAAAGAGTGCCGCGCGAACAAAACGAGTTCGGTTTGTTTGGCGGACACTATTTATAAACTTGGTTCAACCATCTGCAGCGTTTCAATTTTACCTGCCCTACCCTCTTGATTTAATTCGATCACAACCGCGTTTAGTTGCAAATCACCCTCCGCCGGCCGAAAGTGTACGGGCATTTGGGTTAAAAAGCGTTCCAGGGCAATATCTTTGTCCATCCCCAAAACGGAATCATGCGCTCCTGTCATCCCGACATCCGTGATATACGCCGTACCCCTTGGCAAAATGCGAGCATCGTTTGTTTGTATATGCGTATGCGTGCCCACGAGGGCAGATACCCGGCCATCCAGATACCATCCCATAGCGACTTTTTCCGAAGTGGCTTCCGCATGTAAATCTACCAGGATATTTGGCGTAACGGAACTGATCTGGGACAAGGCTGCCGTTACGGCAGTAAAGGGAGAAAAAGCGGTTGGTGTCATAAAATATTGTCCGATCAGGTTGATAATGGCCAGTTTTTGCCCATCAGGTAAAGTAAAGATGGCAAATCCCTGTCCCGGCGCATTGGCAGGATAATTGAGGGGACGGACAATGGTCTTTTCTTGGTCAATAAATGTGGCCAACTCTTTATTATCCCAAGTGTGATTTCCCATAGTAAACGCGTCAATGCCAAAGACCGACAGTTGTTCAAACACTTTTTTATTCAATCCAAATCCATTGGTTGCATTTTCTCCGTTGGCAATGGTAAAATCAATCGCATAATCCTGCTGGATCTGGTACAGCTTTTTTTCTATTATTTGCCGGCCGGGATTGCCGGTAATATCCCCAATAAACAATATCCTCAAAAACTTGCCCTCTTTTCTTATGGGATGAACCTTAATAAACAAAATTTTCGCTAAAGCTTGTTCATTCTCCTTCATCATGAGAAAAATCAAACGGTAAAAACATTACCACCATTGCACGTACAACTTGATCATGATAAACTTAGGATATAATAGGATTTATTCTGGATTAAAAACGTTTTTGTAGCTATATTTTTTGATCATTTCCTAAATTAAAATGCATTTCAATAAAAACATATGGGGGTGTTGTATTTGATAAAAGAATTTAAGGAGTTCGCATTAAAAGGCAACGTCGTCGACTTAGCTGTCGCTGTCATTATCGGCGGCGCCTTCGGTAAGATCGTCTCTTCTTTAGTGAATGATCTCTTAATGCCTGCCTTAGGAGTCCTGATCGGGGGTATGAATTTTTCCGATTTGAAAGCTGTAATCACTCCTGCCCATGGAGATGTTGCAGAAGTTGCCTTGATGTACGGTTCTTTTATTCAGTCGGTTATTGATTTTTTTATTATAGCTTTTTCGATTTTTTTGATTATCAAACTAATGACCTCCTTTAAGAAAAAAGAAATACCGGATCTGGCTACCCCTCCTCCTCCCAGCAATGAGGAAATTCTACTTACAGAAATTCGGGATCTTCTTAAAAACAAATAAGCAGCCATATATCAAGTCGATTTAATAGACCGTCGTTTATACTACACCTGCCTTATTATTTCCCCTATTTTTTGTCAATTAAACAAAGATCTGGCTTAAATTTACAGACAATATATTGTCGTAATCTTGTGATTTATTTATAAATAATTACATCTGGTATCAATATTTTTTTAAAAGACATTTCAATATGATAAATCAAAAAGATTATATATAGATTCTAGAAAAATACAGAAAAAAAAGGGTTCGGCTGTAGTTGTGAAGAATAATCCAAAAATTATAAAACATTAAAAATTTATACGGGCCCAATAGGATAACAACCCAAAAAACTAATAAATATGCAGTTTATGACATGGTCAAAAAACCGGTTGTGATTTAAAACAATGAGCCCCTCTTAAATTTTTAGTAATTTAGATAAAAAGGAGGTTGATAAAAAAATAATATTTGTAAAAACTTTATACTGATTAGTTCAGACAGCTGAACTAATACCTAAACATTTTTTATGAACGATTTTTTTACTATTGGTTTAGTCCACATATTATGCTTATTGTTTTAGATTAATTTTTTAAACAATAGGCTTTTGTTGAAGAATAATTGGGGTTTATTCTTCAACAAAAGGATGAAATATGACAAAAAGTTGGGGGTATCTCTTTATGGAAAGTATTGTTTATGGTATTGTTACAGCCAGTATCATTCTTTTGGGTTCGGTAGGGTTTTCTATGACCTTAAATGCAGAAAACTTTATCAATATCGCTCACGGACAAATGTTATTGTTATGTGCCTATATTACTCTTTTTCTGAACGCTTATATGTCCATTGTGCCCGCTGCAATTATTGGTATTTTAGTAACGGGTGTTTTTGGCGTGCTCTTCTATAAGGTATTTTATCGACCGATTAAAAAAAGAGGTGCCATGGTATTGCTTTTTACCTCCGTTGGTTTGGCCTATGTGATTAACGGAGTGGTGGGAACCATTTTCGGCACAACGACATTTGCCTATAAAATCCCGAACGTGAAAGAGATCATACCCGGTATGACACCCTATCAATTGTTGATCATCATTGCAGCTATTTGTTCCACTTTGTTTTTGCACTACTTCCTAACCAAAACAAAAATTGGGAAAGCCATCCGTGCTGTTTCGGAAAATTCAGATTTGGCTAAAACACGCGGGATTGATACCAAAAGAACATCCAATTATGTTTGGTTCATCGCCTCTTCTTTAGCGGGTTTGTCCGGTGTCTTTTTAGGTGTTATTGGCTCTATCCATCTTGAAATGGGCTGGAATCAGATTCTCATCATTCTTGCCGCAACCGTTTTGGGTGGATTAGGAAGCATCTATGGGGTTATGGCTGCTTCGGTTGTCATTGGGCTAAGCATGGAACTGGGAGTATTAATGATACCTTCCTATTATCGCCTGGCGATCGCCTTTGCAATCATCATTATTGTTCTGTTGATTAAACCGGACGGATTGCAAAGTTTGTGGAACAAGTCGGGAAAGCGAGTCGCATAAAGGAGGGGTAAAAAATGCTAACAGGTACTGCTTTATTTCTATCATCTATTTTGACTTTAGCAGCAATTTATGCTGTCATTGCTCTTGCTCTTAATTTAGAGGCAGGAGTAGATGGCTTGTGGGACTTGGGTGTTGTTTCTTTCGTTGCTGTCGGAGCATATACGTACACCATGCTGACAGTCAGCCCCGCTTCCGCAGGTCAATCATACATCATGGGTTTCGGACTTCCTATGTGGGTTGGCGTATTGGCCGCCGGAATTGCCGGTTCCATTGTCGCCTTCTTAATCGGAAAACCTACTTTAAAATTAAAAAACGAATACTTCCTAATTACAACATTTGCCTTTGCAGAAGTAATTCGGCAAATCTTAACCAATGAAAGATGGTTATCAAACGGTGTAGCCGGAGTCTACAATCTGGCTCAACCGTTTAAAACTTATTTTACGCCAAGCGTTTATCCTTACATCTTATTGCTTTTACTGGTAATCATTGTATTTATTGTATACGTAGTTGTACATCGCCTCACGTATTCCACTTTTGGCCGCTCATTAAAAGCACTCCGAGAAAACGAGCCTCTGGCATTGACCGCCGGAATCCGGCCTGATCGTTTTCATATTCGTGCTTTTGTGATTGCAGGCTTTTTTGCTGGAACGGCTGGGGCTTTTTATGTTTGGTACAGCACTGTTATTACGCCATCGCTCTTTACTTCCGACATCACCTTCTTTGTTTGGATGGCCATCGTCATCGGCGGACTTGCCAACAACAAGGGTGCAATCGTTGGTTCCGTCATATTTGTTTTGGCAGGAGAATCCTTGCGCTTCTTAGATCTAGGCAGCGGTTTTGCAGTCAGAATGGCATCAATGAAGATCGCTATTTTAGGGCTGATCCTGATTGCTATTTTGAAGTGGCGTCCGCAAGGTATTTTGCCTGAAAAGAAAGTGAAGTTCTCGAACTCTTCGAAGAACTCTTAGTTGGGAGGGGTCAATTATGTTAGAAGTTCAAAATGCTAAAAAATATTTTGGTGGAGTAAAAGCGGTGGATAATGTTTCCATCCAAGTAAAAAAAAGTAGTATTACCGGTTTGATCGGGGCCAACGGTGCCGGGAAAACAACTTTATTTAATATGATCAGCGGTTTTATACCTTTAACTGCCGGAACCGTTATTTATGAGGGCGAGGATATCACCAATCAGCCGGCTTATAAGATTTCAACCAAAGGGATCGTCAGGACGTTCCAGACTCCCCTGGGTTTTCCCAGAATGACCGTCATGGAAAATATGCTGGTTTTTGCTAAAAATCGAAATGCAGGCATATTCACCGCTATCAAAACCAGTAAAAAGGTAACACCATTGGAAGAGGAATACATTGAACGGGCACGTAAAATACTCAAAGATGTCGGGCTGGGGAACAAAGAGGATGCTTGGGTTTCCGATTTAAGCGCTGGAGAATTAAAGATCTTGGAGTTTGCCAGGCCGTTGATGGCAGATCCCCACATCTTTTTGCTTGACGAGCCTGCAGCAGGGATTAATCCCGCAAACTTAAACAGTTTGGTTACCTTGATTAAAGATTTGCGGAACAAAGGGTACACGTTTTTAATTGTTGACCATAACCTTAAATTTATAATGAACATTTGCGATTATATCTACGTAATGGCTGATGGCAAGTTGATCTTTGAAGGTTTGCCTGATGAGGTGGCAAATGCGGATTGTGTGATTGAAAGCTATATCGGCAAGAAAAAAACTGAAGATACCGTATCAAACTAATAATTATTAATGGGGTTGTAGGGATCTATTTTTGTACGAGTTCCGGCATGGTAGTAGATATTTTTTACTATATGCCGAGCAAAAAAGTAACACAAAATATAAAGGGGGTAAAAAAGAAATGAACAAATGGTTGAAACTTACGGGTATCCTAATCTTGGCATTGGCCTTAGTGATCAGCCTCGGTGGTTGCGGCACAACAACAGAAGAGACAGCCGGTGGTGATACAATCAATTTCGGCTATTCTTCCGGCTTCACCGGTGATATGGCTCCTTGGGCAGAACCAGTTGTAAACGCCGCAAACGCTGCTATTGACGAAATCAATGCTGCCGGCGGTATTTTAGGCAAGCAGGTCGTTCTTTACGCCGAAGACAATAAGAGCGGGGTTGAGGGCAGCGTCCAGGCCGCAACAAAATTGTTAAGCGTAAACAAATGCACAGTAATCCTTGGCCCCGAATCTGACCCGATCATGGCTTTGCAAAGCTTTGCTAAGGAAAACAAAATCCCTGTTATCGGAACACAATGCGGCACCTCCGCATTAGATGCCATTGGCGGCACAGGTAATTATCTCTGGCGCACCTCCCCCAGCGACTCTTTCATCGGTATTTGTGAAGCAAACGTTGTGAAAAATACCATGGGAATTGACAAGGTTTGTATCATGTATGAAAACACTGAAGGAAGCACCAGTGCGGCTGAATCCTTCACCCACAATTTCGAAGCTTTGGGCGGCACGATTGTTAATACCATTGTAATGAGCTCCAATCAGTCTTCCTACAGCAGTGAGATCAAAAAAGCAGTTGACAGCGCTCCTCAACTATTATATATTTCTACCGGACAAGTTGTCGCAAATACTCTCTTAAAAGAAATCTACCAGAAGAGTATCGAAATCCCGTTGCTCGGCACCACCGAATTACAGAACGACGAATTGGTCGCAGCAGTACAGCAGGCTGCTGTCGGATTGATGTCCGTTCGTGTAGTTGAAAATGAAGACAGCACCGGCTGGGACCGCTTTGTTGAGCTGTATACCGATAAATTCGGTGTAGCTCCTATGGCCGGATACTATCAATCCAATTCCTATGACGCAACCATCATCGCCGCTTTAGCCCTGGCGGCTGCCGGCGAAAACACAGGGGAAGCCATTGAAAACAAACTCAGTGAAGTGGCAAATCCTCCCGGAGTCAAAGTCGGCAGTTACGCAGACGGTATTGCAGAGCTTGCAGCCGGAAATGACATCGACTATGAAGGTGCATCCGGTCCTTGCGATTTCAATGAATTTGGCAATGTTAATGGCCCTGCCGTTGCGGTCATGGAAGTCAGCAGTGATCTAAAATGGGTACAAACACAAAAGATCGATGCCACAGGTTTCTAATTCCTAAATAACCGCATGTTAAAAAAAATAGCCACCTGCCTTACCCTAAAGGTAGGCAGGTGGCTATAATAATCCGATTGGAGGGGTATTGGCTTTGACTGAACAAACAGCATATACAGACAATTTATTAGAGATCAAAGAACTCGTTGCCGGATATGGCAAACTTGCTGTTTTGCATAATATTGATCTTACCGTAACAAAAGGCTCTCTCACCTGCATTGTTGGTTCAAACGGTGCCGGTAAATCCACCTTAATGAATGCAATCATGAACCTGAATCATATTATGAAAGGTACAATTCGCTATAAAGAAACCGTTATCAGCGAAATGGAGCCTCATGAGATCGTTAAATTGGGTATTGGTTATGTTCCACAGGTACGCAATGTTTTCCCTGGTTTAACCGTTCAAGAAAACTTGGAAATGGGAACGTATTTATATGATAAAAATACTGATAAAAAAGCTGCTATAGCAAATATCTATAACACATTCCCAAGATTAAAAGAACGCCAATACCAAAAAGCAAGTACCTTAAGCGGTGGTGAACGCCAAATGTTGGCAATAGGCTCTGCACTATTGAGTAACCCGGAATTATTAGTTTTGGATGAACCCGTTACAGGTTTAGCGCCTACCATTGTTTTAGAGTTGATCGACAGCATTATGAAGATTAAAGAGCAAGGAACTACTTTGATCTGGGTAGTTGAGGGAAATCCGATGCAGATTCTTCCTTTAGCAGATATGGTTTACGTCATGGATGGTGGCACCATTACTATGAAGAGCACCGGTTCCGCTTTTGGGGAAGATTCTGATTTTATGAAAATGTTTTTGGGGCATTAAACTTTTTGGGGAAAAGTTTATTCGGCTTACCATCAATTCAGATGAAAATATACTGTTGTAATCCCGTTTTAAGTATACAAAAAAAGCGGCAAATTAGAAAATCTAATTTGCCGCTTTTTAATTAAATAATTTAAAAAACATATCCTTTCTAACAAAAAATAAATAAATCTTCTACCAAACAGTTAAATACCCCGGCAATATCCATCGCAAGCTTTAAGGATGGGTTATATCGTCCATTTTCCAAATTGACGATGGTTTCCCGCCGAACACCGACAAGTTTGGCTAATTCATCCTGAGTCAAATTATATTTAGCCCTATACTCGCGTATTTTGGTAACCAAAGTCATTTAGAACACCCCCGTTGTTCTCTATATTCCAATACCACGAGGGCAATGGTAAAATAAAACACCGAAACGACATAAGTCGTTGCCAAAACCGTATTACCCGCAATCAAGGAGGGTAGTAGCACACGTAGGGCAAACGCAAGACCGGTAGCGGCAATACCGGCAAAAAAACCAATACTTGCTGCTGTCTTAACATTTTGTACAAACAGCTCATCCGCTGTTATAAAAAAATAACGGATATAATATAAAAAACCCCAAAAGCCCAATAATGCCCGGTTTTCTGTCGTAAACCCCATCATTCCCAGCAAAGCAAGAAGTGATAAAAATCCCAAGTAATTTAGCTTCATAGACACCCTCCCTCCGTGTGTTATATTTATAACTTTTTGTTTGATATATATCACATTCTATATACTATGTCAACAAAAGAAACAAATTAAGATCAAAATATCTCACCGCAAGATATAGATTTAAACAATTTAATCAAATTTTTTGATCTCAAAAGTCTAAATCTTAAACTAAAATTTATATATATAATTTTTATACGATTAATCTTAGTATTATAAAAATATAGGCTATTTTTGTTGAAAAAGGTCATTCTCGTTTATTATTAAATTTACAGAATAATTATTATTATCTAATATTAAATATTAATTTTATTATATATTCTATATGGCATTTTATTAAATTCAAGGGGTTTTTTAATATAAAATGTACTTCCTAAAAATACTATATTTAGACAAAAATAAGGATTTTATATATTTTTATACTTATTCAATCTCTTAAAAACATATACTTCTTTAACCTTTTGTGTGTACTTAAACAAAAAAATAGCCCGCTATCAATTAAGATAGCAGGCTCTATTATATGGTGGGGTTAACTGGGCTCGAACCAGTGACCTCTACGATGTCAACGTAGCGCTCTAACCAGACTGAGCTATAACCCCATAAACAACAATACTTATTATGCCGTAAAACTGATTCCAAGTCAAGACCTAAATTGAAAAGCTTGTCTGACTGTACTACTCTATAAACCCTTTTATCGGCTAATCCACCACCCCCCATTCGTTAAAAATGACTTAAATTATTCTTCCTCTTTTGTCAAAACAGATCCGTCGTCATGACTTTGATTAAGGAATGATTTTTGATTTTCATTATGGATATCCTCCAAGATACCAAGGATCTTTTGCGCATATATACCTTGTGATAAAATCTGCCCCCAACCCCAATTCATCATAAATAAAGGACCATAGGCATTGCTGGAAAAAGGCTGGATCAAATATGGGATCCCTTCCTCATCAAGACAAGCAGAAAGCAAATCGGCTTCAATCGCATCCTCTAAGGCCGTGATAATCTCCAGATCCATTTTTTCTTTTTTATCAAACATCCTATTGACCTCCTTCTCTCATAGATAAAGAAATATAGCCGCTATTTGCAGGCAAACAGCGGCTATATTATAATTTTAGATTAATAATTCTGACAGTCCAACTCATAATAAGCTTGCGGATGCGCACAGGCTGGGCATTCTTTCGGAGCGTTTTGACCGGTTGTTTTATAGCCGCAATTGCGACAAACCCATACTTGTTCTGCCTCTTTCGAAAAGACCTTTCCGGTCTCTAAATTGTTGAGCAAAGCACGATACCGTTCTTCATGCGTTTTTTCAATGGATGCAATATAGGAAAACCGTTCGCTCAAGGCCAAAAATCCTTCTTCTTTTGCTTCCTCGGCCATTCTCTTGTACATCGCAGTCCATTCTTCGTTTTCACCTTTGGCAGCAGCTGCTAAATTTGCCTTGGTATCTCCTAAAAGCCCCAGTTCTTTAAACCAGAGCTTTGCATGTTCTTTTTCGTTATCCGCAGTTTGAATAAAAATAGCAGAGATTTGTTCAAACCCTTCTTTTTTTGCGGCAGAAGCAAAATAAGTATACTTATTACGCGCCATGGACTCTCCGGCAAAAGCTTCCCAAAGATTTTTTTCTGTTTTACTTCCTTTCAAATTAACCATACATACTGCCCCCTTCTGCAATTCTTTCCTAATAGGAATTATTCTTCAAAAATCGATCGAATCCTACTATGAGCAAAGAAATCATTATAATCTTTTTTCTAAAATACGATCCGTTTGAAAATTTTTGAACTTTAGATAATGCGCGCCGCAACCGATTATAGCATCTTGTGGAATCAGACCGATCAATTCACTTTCCAAGATTGCGACCCCATAGCGCTCTGCTTCCCGACAAACCAGATCAAAGACCTGCCATAATGGCGTAACGCGGTAATCGGTCAAGTTGATCGTTACCTGTGCAACCCCTTCTTTTTTTAAGAAAATACCCAATGCCTTTACGGCCGGCAGTCCACCGGAAGAAAAACGGATGGTATGGGCTATTTTTTTAGCAACCGTTACATCTTGTGTTGACAAATTGATATTAAAAGCAATTAAAAACGGACGGACCCCAACTGCAACAGCCCCAAAGGTAGGGTGTGGTTTTAAGGGACCAAAATCAGGAACCCAATCTTTATTTTTCATTTTTTCTGTTAAGCCTTCAAATTCACCTTTACGTACATTGGCAAGATTCTCTCTGTGTTTGCCTGTCGCTGCTTTTTCATAGAGATAAACCGGGATTTTTAGTTCTTCTCCCAAACGCTTGCCAAATTTTTTGGCCAACCCAATACAGTCTTCCTCCGTCGTATCCTCTAAAGGAATAAATGGGATCACATCAACAGCTCCAATCCTTGGATGGATCCCGTAATGTTGGGCCATATCGATGTTCTTTAGAGCATATGCTACAGCGTCAAACAGCACATGTGCAACATCTTCACTCTCGCCGGCCAACGTAAAAACACTGCGGTTGTGATCCGGATCAGCACTGTAATCCAACAGGCGGCAACCTTCTTGAGAGCTAAGGATGTCCGCCAAACCACTGATAATTTCTTGATTTCTACCTTCGCTAAAATTAGGCACACATTCTACCAACATAGTTTTACCTCTTATGATCTAACCTTTAAAGTCCTAAGAGGTAAATTAAACAAAATAAGCAACTTTCCCTTTTTTTGCATTTACTTTCTCAAAAACCCATTTTCATCGCTAATGCGCTCCATAATCTGTTCTTCCATTCCGCTATCAGTATTGATATAGACCATATACTGCTTTTTATCATCACTTTCTGCAGAGTTGCTGCAGGTAAACTCATGGCAATACAATTCTCCCCCCGCTCCGTCACTGATAATTGCCAAGGTGTTGCCTGAAGCGTTATAACCGCTTTGCAGACCACTTTGCGCAACCTCTTTTGTTACAGTCGGGTCTTTTAGATTCCTCTCCCCGGTATTCATCCAGTAATCTTGTGCCTGAAAATCCAAAACTTGTCCGTTACCCAAAGAAATATTCATTAAAACACTATCCGGATAATAATATACTTTACCGTCATTTCTTGCTAATTCCAAAGCAAGTTCTCCTTCGGACTTTTGCTGCCCGACAACTTCCATTCCCTTAAATCCGGCAGAATTGAGGAATTCCTTTGCCTTTGCGACCGCCTGATCGGTTGATAAAACCTCGGCGTTTACCTCACGATTGCTAAATGCGGCAATCACTTTACCGCCCATCTTACTGACATCCACATAAATATTTCCCGAATCAGAAGAAGCAGCTTCTTGTGTGCCAGTCAGCATAGCCATGGCGGTCACGACACCGCTTTTTGCCTCTTCAGATCCTTTGGCCGTAAATAAAAAACGATAGACCGGGATAGCCGATTTTTCCGACAACAAAGTTGCCGAAGTGACCGTATACTTGCCATCTTTATCCATTAAAGATGCAAATTGAGTTGCAATTTTTTGTGCTTCTCCTTTCGTCACTTCTTTTAAGCTAGCCAATCCCTTTGCTTCCAAGGCACTCATATGATCGGAATAGGCGCCCTGATACGTTAATTTAGCCAAAGGTGCAAGCGTATCGTTAATCTGGGTTAAGACAGCGTTGAGATCTGTTGGCGTCGCCGTTGCGGCAGACTCGCTTCCTTGTTCTGTCGCCTCCGTATCAGCGACATCAGCTATTACGGCCTGATAGTTTTGATCGGCGGAACTTTTTGGGGAAGACGTGGAACTGAAGGGAAGATTACTTTCTGCCGCCACCAATAATTGATCATGAATCTTTGTCAGTTGTTTGGAAAAACCACTTAACGTGGTATATTGCTCTTTCGTCAGAGTTTCACCCCGCCCAATGACGGATATCAGGCTGTCGGCATAATCACCCAATTGGTTAAAGTATTTCATAGCGCCGGTCATCGTATTATACTCGATCGGCAACACGGAAAGATTATCCCCTACCGAGGATGCGCTCTCGGAAATCCTTGCCAATATCTTACTGCCATTCCGTCCATCCGCAGAAACAGTTGCTGTTTCTGTAAGATAAGCCAAATTTTCTATATTTCCGACCATACTATACAGCGAACGTTGATAATTATTTTGTAGGGTAGCATAAAGATATAAATTTTGCTGCCATAAATAATAGAGCAAGCCGCCCAAAAGAAAGATAATAACGGCCATTATAATTGCAGTCCATTTCATAGCTCTATATGGAACTCTTCTTTTTATAGGTTTTTCTATTGCGATCTCTGCATTCATTCCCATCTCTCCTTTATGATCTTCCAAATTAGCGTTAACGGCCAAAAACATGATTGCCGTATTTTACCACGATTTCCCGGGACCAAATCCAGGTGCTGGTTGCTGTGGCAGGGTTCCAAAAATACAAACAACCGTATGCAGGATCCCAACCGGATATAGCAGCTTTTGCAGCTTTGACACAGTCGGCATTATTCGCAGAGGAATTAAAGCGACCGTTGGAGACAGATTCTAAAGCATAGCTTTGATAAATAACCCCGCTCAATGTGTTGGGAAATTCCGAATCAGCTACGCGGTTTAATAAAACTGCACCTACAGCCACCTTTCCGACATAAACCTCACCTTCCGCTTCGGCAAAAATAGCTTTTGCCAATAATAGTTCGTCCCCGCTACTGGTCGATGTGGTCCCGGAGCTTGTAACATACTTATTTAAACCCAGAGCTTCAAAGGTTTCTTTGCCGACGATACCATCTGCTGTCAGTCCGTTTTTCTTTTGAAATTTGATTACGGCATTCTTGGTTTGCGACCCATAAATTCCATCGACAGAACCGCTATAATACCCCCACTGTTTTAATTTGGTCTGAACATCTTTTACCGCTTGTCCTTCATTACCTTGTTTTAAAACAAGCACGTTGACAGTTTGATTTTGATCAATTACAATCATACTGCCTACTGTAATAATGCCGATCAATAATCCGAACATAATAATTTTATTGAAATTTAAAAATTTTTTCATAAAATATCCCCTATCATCAATTGGTTTTATAAGCATATTTTGTCAATATAAAACCAGGTTTATACTTTTTTAAAAAAAGATCAAATTTATTTTTTATAGAATTAACCTTGTCAAGGATTTTGTAATATGATAGAATATGTTTTGTTTGAGGCGCCATAGCCAAGTGGTAAGGTAGAGGACTGCAAATCCTTCATTCCCCAGTTCAAATCTGGGTGGCGCCTCCAAACCTTTTTGCCGGAGTGGCGGAACTGGCAGACGCACAGGACTTAAAATCCTGCGNNCGTACCGGTTCGACCCCGGTCTCCGGCACCAATTTTTTGGGTATTAAGCTGGTTTTTAAAAATTTGATTTACTTAAAGATAAAAGCCATGAGTATTGCCTGCTCATGGCTTTTGTTTCCTAAAAACAAAAAGGGAGTTCCATCATGTTATACAATCGAGATACCCAAGCAGAAGATACGCCACAACAACAAACAAAAGCTCCTTGCGAGAGCAATTCGCTTGCCAATCCCATTGCACCGCCTTCCATCAAAAAGATGATGGTCGTCAGTGTTCTGGAACTTTTGGCTAACCAATCTTTACAAAATAAAAAAATCATCCTGCTCACGGCTGCCGGCATCATTAAAGGACGCATCTTTATCCAGGAAAACTCAGAGCAAAAATTCGATTCTGCTCTTTGGGCCTTAAGTCAGGCGGTAAGCAGATCTTATGAGCAATATTGCCCGGATTCTCCCCTGCCGGGGAATGACGGTTTTTTGCTTTTAAAAGACGTTACGATTGAGCAGGCCGGGACAAAGACGGAACTGGATCATATGATTGTCTTTTATGACCAAATCATTGCGGTCAGTACGGAAACCTTATAACGTAAAACAAAAAATCCCCCCTGTTAAACAGGGGGGATTTTTTTAGGCTTGTATCGTACAAGAGTGTTTATTTCATGGTAATCGTAATTTGCTGCAGTTGCGAATTCCATTTTACACTGGCATTGAGGGAAGAAAATACGGCGGAGGGCAAATAAAGAGCACCGTTTTTCAAAAGCGCCTTTTGCACGAGTACTTTCCCTTTCACTACAATTTGTCCATCCGTTACGGATATCACAAAACGGTCGCTACCGCAAACGGCATAGAGATTATTATCATAATAGTCTACGGTCCAACCCAGAGCCTCTAAGGCCGCTCTGGCCGGAACATAAGAGGTCCCGTTACTTGCATAAGCAACTGCCGATAACGGTTGAGCGTCTCCCTCCACATACATCAATTTGCTGTTGAGAATAAAAGAGACTGTATCCCCCACCTGTTTTTGATTTTTTAGCCAGCTGATCGCTTTTTGCAATTGGGTGCTTTCATCCGTTACATAAATATTGGGTGTTACACCTTTATTGGCGTCAATATCTTGGTAACCCGCCGAACGGTAACGGGCTGTCGTCATAACCAAACCCGCTCCTGATCTTAATGTAATTACGCTTTGGGCAATTCCTTTTCCATACGTTTGCGTACCGATCACAATACCGCTCTTGGAGTCTTGAATATTGGCTGCAAGCAATTCTGAGGCGCTGGCTGTATAGGAGTTAACCAAAACAGCAATCGGAAGATTGATCTGCTCATATCCGGTAGATACTTCATACCTATCCCCTAATGCCTGTTCCAAAAAGATCACTGGCCCTTCTTGAATGATATAAGAACAAACATCAATGACCCCTGCCAAAGAACCACCGGGGCAGTCGCGCAAATCTAAGACAAAACCTTTGGCGCCATCGGATTTTAATTCTTTGACTGCTTTACCAAACTGTTCTCCCGTATGGTTAGTAAATTGACTGATACTGAGATAGCCAATACCGTCTTCTTGCATGCGACTATCCACTGTATCGGTAATAATGGTTGTTCTCAACATGACATGCTGTTTCAAGGTCCCGTCAGATGATTTAACCATAATGACGACCATGGTGTTCTCTTCCCCGCTAAATAGTTCCCTGATCTCTTCGGCCGTCATACCGGCAAGGGATTGATCACTGAATTTGGTAATAATATCCCCGGCTTTGATGCCGGATAACTCGGCAGGAGTAGCTTCTATTACCGAAACAACTTCAATTCCTTCATCAACCACCTGATATGTAATGCCGATACCAATCATTTCTCCTTGCTCATTCGCTAGATAAGCCTCAAACGATGTGGGAGAATAGTATCTGGAGTATTTGTCGACCTTAGCATAAGCCTTCATATAATCCTCTAAATTCTCGGCTGATGCCATCTCATCGCTGGCACTGTAAATAGAATAATAAAAAACATATTGTTGGATTTCATTGAGATCTTTTTGGGTGGTGTCTGGATCTGTAGCAGACAATGCGAATGCAGAAATACAGAAGATCGAAATAATGATCAAAATAAAGCATAGCGCTGTTTTGGAAACTAAATGGTTTTGCTTACTGTTCATTCGTCTACTCCTTTTTGGGGTTTGTTTGATAGTTCAATTTTGGACAAATCTCTTCGCAGGGACACAGGTGACATTTAGGCTTTTGCGCGGCACAAATTTTTCTGCCGTGCCAGATCAGCCAAAGATGGGCTGAACCCCATTTTTCTTTTGGGATCAAAGCACAAAGCTCCTTTTCCACAGCATCAGGAGTTGCGCCGTTTGCTAACCCCAAACGTCTCGCGACACGGAAAACATGCGTATCCACAGCCAACGCAGGTTTGCCAAACCCTACATTCAAAATCACATTGGCCGTCTTACGCCCCACCCCCGGCAAAAGCATCAAATCATTCCTGTTGTCAGGCACTTGACCGTCAAACTGTTCGCAAATCATACGGCAGGACGCTAAAATATTTTTAGCCTTGTTTTTATAAAGACCGCATGTACGGATATATTGTTCCAACTCTCCTTGAGTTAATAACAAATAATCTTTTGGCTCAGGGTACCGTGCAAATAAATCCCTGGTAATCTTATTAACCTGGTTATCATTGGTCTGAGCCGACAAAATAACCGCAATTAAAAGCTGAAAAACAGAATCAAAACGCAAGGCTGTCTTGGCATCCTGATAGGTAGATTCGAATATTTTGAGGATTTGTTGTTTTTGCTTTTTTGTGATCCGCAAACCGATTCCCCGCCACTTATATTTTTATTACTTAAACCAATATCACTATATCCTATCCTTGCCAATTAATCAACACTTGAGCCCCAATTTTTTGCGCATAAAAAAACCCAAACGGCTGCTTCAAGCAATGTTCGTTTGAGTTTTTTAAATTTAAACAAGATCCACTTGTTTATTTTTTCCCTCACCCATTTAAGGGGCTAAACGTGCTGCATGCGGTATTATCTTGGGTTGTTACATGATTTGTGCCGGAAGAACAAACCTCAACAGCATCTGCCGTGCAATTAAAATGATCATTATACACACATTCTTCCACTTTGCATTTGAGATTTTTCACCATAATACGGACCTCCTTACTTTTAAAAATTTGTAAAATACAAATTTAGTATGTCCGTATTAAAATTGTTAAAACATCCAAACTTAAATTTTTATTCTCCGTCCATTAAGGAAGTCCCATTAAAATAGCACAAATAAAAAGACCAAAAATTGCTATGCCAATCAAAAACGAAGGATTAATCATCATAAAAAATATCAATAATCCCGCCACACAAACTAATACCAGACAGGCTGCGCTTTGACGGATAAAGAAGTCCAAAAGCTCGCAGAGCCAATCTTTGCAGGATGACAAAAATTTGTTCATTTTGACACCTCCTGATTTCTCGCATATCCATTTTTATGCAAAAAATCCGATTAGTTGCCAAATTTATAAAAAATTAGCGTATAGCGACAATACGACCATCGTCTGGTAAATATAAATAGGCTTCTTTGATCGTTTGCCCCCAGATATCAGAAATAGCCTGCCGATAATAACGGATTTGCTTACTATATTGTTTCCGTAATACCTCATCGCTTTTGCCCAGTCCGCCAGTCTTATAATCCACCAGCACCCAACTGCCGTCATCCTCTTGAAAAAGCAAATCCACCATTCCCTGCAAAACAGTATTTTCTTGTGAACAAACAGTAGGATACAGGATTTTTGCAGGCAAGCAATAGGTAAACACAGTCTCACGCCGGATCTTATCTGCCCGTAAAAGGCGTTGCCCTAAATTTGTGGCAAAAAATCCCATGATTGTTACGATATTTTTTTCTTCCAACCATTCCTCACCCACAAGATTCTGCTCAACGAATCCGCGCACTTGCTCTTTGAGCATATCTTTTTTGACTTGCTGCAAACAAATCCGTTCCATAATGGTATGAAACTCTGTACCGCGGGTAGCGGAAGAGTCCTGTGAGGATTCTTCACCAATAGATTTGATCATATCTTCTGCAGCTTGATCTTGTAACCGGACGCTGTACTCATCTTGTAAAAAAGTATTTTTTTGCAGTTGGGTTACAGTCAGTTTAGCAGGATAATCACAGGCTTGACGACCGGGATAACGATACTCTAAAACATCTTTTACCCCGTTTTTTGTCTCCGGCATACAGAGGGGTTGTCCTTTGGCGATCAAATCCAACAGGGGCGAAGAAACGGTTTTTTCTTTATCCGGCTGCGATTGCGGGCCGCTGACTTCGACCTGCCAGTGGCTGGCATCTTCCAATAGATGAGGCGTTACCCCATGATCCTGCAGGACAAGACCATCGGCATGACGTACTAACGCGCGGCAAAACCAATCGAGCGGACTGGCATCCATACTCAATACGGCATAGGGCAAAAAATGATTGGTCAAAGTAGCCGTCTTATTCCATCTTTCCAGCGCTTTGGGACTGTTTTTAACCGTAGCGGTCAAAATTAACTTATCCCTGGCCCGCGTGCAAGCGACATAGAGAATTCGCATCTCCTCGGCCAGAGACTCTTTGGCTAATTGCGCGCTGATGGCCTCATACGCCAACGTATTGTATTTTTGCCTCTTTTTGCGATCCACCACTTTGGCACCGATACCCAGATCTTTATGCCAAACCATATCGCTTTTTTGCTCTCCTCGATGAAAACGGCTGCCTAAACCCGCCAAAAAAACAACGGGAAACTCCAACCCCTTGCTGCGGTGAATGCTCATAACAGAAACCACGTCCTCGTTTTCCCCTAGCATTCTGGAGGAGGCAAAATCATGGTTACGTTGCTCGGCCTCATCGATAAAATGCAGGAAGCGGAACAACCCACGGAAACTGGTCTTTTCATATTCTCTGGCCCGGTCGTAAAAAGATTTGAGGTTAGCTTGTCTTTGCGCTCCCTGCGGCAAGGCACCCGCCAGATGGTATAACCCGGTCTGGCGATAAATCTCCCAAATCAAGTCCGAAATTTTACCCTGCGAAGCCTGAGCTCTCCAGGATTGCAGCAAATCTAAAAAGGATTCTACTTGATCGTGCAACTCTCCTTGAGTCTTGCCATAAGCACATAAGGCGTCATAAAAAGTCGGCTCCGTTGGATGGGTATCTCCTTGTGTCCGTTCGTAAAAACGGATCGTGATCAGATCATCGGCACTAAACGCAAACAAAGGGCTGCGCAAAACTGTTGCCATGGGTATATCCTGTAAGGGATTATCGATGATTTGCAGGATGGCACGGATCAATAAAATCTCGGATGTCTGCAAATATCCGCTGGTATTATTAACGATAGCCGGAATACCCATTTTTTGGAACTCCTCAGCCAGCACGTTCTCCTTATTTTTGGCGGAACGTAACAGTACCACCATATCCCGAAACGCATACCCCTGTTCGCGCAAAGCAAGCATCCTCCCCGCGATCCAACGCGCCTCATGTTGCAGGGCTGTCGTTTCTTCCCCTTCGTCCTCATGCTCTTGATCCGAATTTTCTTCTTGCATCCGGTTTTCTTTGCCAACATCGATGATATGCAGCTCGGCAGGCTCACCCAAATCCTCCCGCCCTGCTTTTAAGGCCGCCTCTTCATCGTATTGGATTTCGGCCGTATCTGTTGTCATCAGTTGTCTGAAGAGGAAATTAACAGCGTCGATCACGGCGGAGGTACTGCGGAAGTTGCGGTTTAAATCAATCTTCTTGCCGCCGTCGTTTTGGGAGTAAGACTGAAATTTTTGCAAAAACAGGGTGGGTTCGGCTAGCCGGAACCGATAGATGCTCTGTTTGACGTCTCCGACCATAAAGCAGTTTTGACCGTTGCAAAGCAGTGAGATAATACGCTCTTGCACGGAGTTGATGTCTTGGTATTCGTCTACCAGAACTTCTTTAAAATGCGTCCGTAAGCTTTGGGCCAAACCGTTTTCTTCGTCCTCAAGCATTTGCAGGCACATATGTTCCATATCTTCAAAATCCAGCAAATTACGGCGGCGCTTTTCTGCCGCAAATCGCTCGTCAAAGCCGTTGATGAGATCGAAAAGCCCGACAAATAAAGGTGACAGCCCATGCAAATCTTCCATCAGAGCACCATACGAACGTCTACAATAATAGCCTTGCAATTCACGGAACGTTTTTTTACCTTGATCGCGCTTCTTTTGAAACCGTTTGCGCGCCTCCCTATCCCCGTCTTTGGATCGCGGCAAATCGGCAAATTCCATTGTTGGCAAATCGGACAGAAACTGTTTCAAGTTGATATAACTCTTTTGCAGTTGGGACACTTTTCCGATTTCCCAATCCAATATGCTTAACCACACCAAAGGAAGATCATCTTCTTCACCGGCTTCTTTTAAAGAATGAAGGCAAATGCCGATCTGTTCTTGAAAATAAGTTTGCAAAGCCTTGCTCCAGGGAAAACCCTCCGCCTCCCGCGCCCCTTCGTAAGTCTGACAAACCTGTGCGAGCCACCTCTTGGGATGCGGCTGGCTGCGGATAAATTGATAGAGATTCAAAATAATCTGCAAAAGACCACTGTCGTCACGATTGCCGCCGTAAGCATCGGCCAGTTGCAATAGAGCTGCATTACCTTTTTCGTATTCTTCTTCGATATAGTCTTCTAAAACTTCATGGCAAAGCAACGCCTGCTCCATTTCTCCGGCTATGCGAAAATTGGCGTCGATCCCTAGTCGGTAAAAATTACGGCGCAACTGATCCAGGCAAAAGGCGTGTAAATTGGTGATCGTTGCTTGCGGCAGTTGACTCAACTGACGGCGGACAACTCTATTATGCTGCTCTTTAACCAGCAGCTCTTGGAGTGCTGCGCCAATCCTTTGCCGCATCTCGGCTGCCGCGGCTTTGGTAAAAGTGACAACCAACATTTCATCAATCTGATAGGGATCAACCGGATCGGTCAGATGGGTGATGACGCGCTCTACCAAAACAGCGGTTTTGCCGGACCCTGCTCCGGCGGAAACTAAAAGGTTGCATCCTTGATACATAAAGGCCTGTTTTTGCTCGGCTGTCCACTCTTTTTTCGCTTTTTCCGTCTCTTTAGGCATCAGGATTCCTCCTTTGGTCCGTCTTGTGAATGATCCGTATTTTGTCTTAATATTTCCATGATCGTTTGCTTATCGGTCGGCAGATCATTTTTTTGTCCGCAAACAAATTCCCGGTCAAAACCGCATAAGGAACGGTACTCACAAAATTGACAAACATCAAGGCTGGCGTTGGGCGGCTGAGCAGCGATCATGCCTTGCAGCATTTCTCCTGCAGTAGAGCGCAAGATATGCAAAAGGTGTTCATGTAAAAGATGCAACTCCTCCGCCGTAACCCCTTGAGAATTGCTGTAAAATTCTCCGCTCGTCTTAACGGCTACGGGAATCAGCTTGGAATGGCCTGAAAGGCCCGGATCAGCCATCTGTACGGCATCAAAATCCTGCACCGTCATTCCTTCCAGACGTAATCCGGCCAGGCTCTGTGCTTCTTGCTCATCGTCAGCCGGCAATCCCACTGAAAGCAGGTCATCCCGCACCAGGCAATAGTACATACCGGCGGGCTTCGCTTTTTGCGCATCCACGTCGAAATAGGCAGCGTTATTCATCACCACTTGCAAATAAACGAAAAGCTGCATCTTCAGGCCGGCAAAAAGATCGGCAACGGAAAGCTTTTGCTTGCCGGTCTTATAATCGATGATGCGGAACCAAACCCGGTCGCTTTCTTGGTCGCAAGCCATATCGACACGGTCTATCTTGCCGTTGATCTCTAAAACACTACCGTCTACCAACGGCAGGCGTAAAGAAGGCAGAACGCTGCGGTCCCCGGCTTTGGCGTTGCCAAAAGCAATTTCCCAGGCTACCGGAACAAATTTGCCCTCCTGCATATGACGCGCCCAAAGTAAGAGCGTCAGTACCAGCGTATTTTTGATTCGCTGCGCCAGATATGCATAACGGGCCGACGAAGCAAAAATATCGCCCAAAAAACGCGGCAAAAATTGATCCAGGCTCTCCTGCACCAAACGCTCCGCCAGCTTATCATCCACATCCAGCCAACTGATTTTTTGTTTGTGAATCTTTTTTCCAATATCGGCCAGCACCTCATGGAAGAGTTGGCCTCTGTCCATCGGCGTTACGGCATATTTGGTGCGTTCTTTAATTTTAAGGCCGTAAGCGGCAAAATAGGAAAAAGGACAGGCCTTGAATTTCTCCAAGCGGGAGACGCTGGTCCGCAAAACATTACTGTTGCGGCAATAGAGACTTTGGACACTCTCAGGCTTCAAATAAGCCCGTTGGGGCTGCTGTGATTCATAGGACAGGCCTTTAAGCGTTTGCCGCAACAAAGGCGCGTATTCGGCTCGCTGCGCGTAATAATCGTATACTTCAAACCAAAAGGGATCAATTTCTCTCCCCTGGCGCAAACGCTGCAATTGTAATGACAAAGACGCCAGCGTATTGACACTCCCTGCCAAATATTCCACCCGATCTTCCCCCTGATAGCATTCTTCGTTGAGCTGAGGAAAAATAAATTTGACCCGTTCGATTACAAAAGAGGGTAATGAGACTGCGTCCTCCTCTGCGCTTAAACAATAACTTAAGACCAAACGCTCACCTGTTCTGGTCAATGCCTGATAGACGAGATAATCTTCGGCCAACTGGCGGCTGCTTGCGTCCGGAGCCAAACGGACGCCTCCATCCTGCAACTGCTTACGGTCTTCCAAAGATAAAATACCTTCCGGCAATATTTTTTTCGGCAAGACCTCGCTGTTAACACCCAGAACAAAAACGGCCTTGAGTTCCGGATTACGACTCGTTTCCAAAGAAGCCACAAAAACCTGATCCAACCCTGGCGGAATCAAAGAAAGTTTGAGGCCGCACAAACCCTCGTCGAATAAGCGCAGCATGGTTTCAAACGGCAATATCAGATCGCCAAACAGTTCTTGGGCTTCCGCCAGAAGCGCCATCACCTGATCCCAAGCCTGGCGGTGGATCTCCAGCGTTTCCCCCTGCCCGCCCTCGGCAGCCAGCAGCATGCGTTCTTCCAACTGTTCCGGTACCTGCAGATTATCTAATAAGGTACGGATCGCCAAACAAATCCGAGCAATGGAGCTTTGAGGAGTAAGCGTTCGGCAGAATTCCAACAAAGCAACAGACGCCCGTCTGCGGATATCATTGATCTCGGTCAGAGCTGTCATGGTATCGGTCTTAGAACCGGTTTCTTCCCCTTCTTCAAAGTTGAACGTTTCCTTGCGCCAATAGGTCCAATCTTTTTGATTGGTCCAGTTGAAAGGACGGATGCCGTTGGCCAGACAATAATTTTCCAAACGATCCACTTCATGGGGTGATATACCTGTCAATCCTGTCTTTAAATAACGGAATATCGCCGCGTAATGCCAACCGCCGACAGCGATTTCTAAAGCTGAACGGATTAATTCCACCAAGGGATAATAGAACAGCGGTTTTTTAGTGTCGATAAAATATGGGATCCCCAGATCGGAAAATACCAGTTGTAAGAGCTGTTCATACGGCTCTGTTTCCCGCGCCATCATACCGATCTGATTAAAGCGTAACCCCTCTCGACGTACCAAAGCCAAAATCTTGCGTCCCACGGCTTCTAATTCCGTACGGCGGTTTAAGGCGGAAAATATCTCGATTCCTTGCACTTCTCCTTCAAAACAGCTGCGGTTGGAGAGAGGGAAAAATTGTTGTTCCAAAAAAGAGAGCTCTCCTGCGGATTGAAAACGCCCTTGCCCCGGCGGCAAAAATAAAGCCGGCTCAATTATAACGTTTGCCCCGTTAGCTAAATTGGCAAGTTCATGATAGGTCTGCCATACCGGATAAAATAGATCGTCCTCTTCTAATAAAGCGTTATGCTCTGCAGGGTCTAAATCGAACGTAATCTCTACACGGGCTGCTTTTTTGATCATTGCAAGAATGATTTGATTTTGCTGCCCGGTGAAGCTTTTAAAGCCATCAATAAAAATATGAGCATCGTTTAGATATCCATGATGGAGAATCTCATCCCGTAACAAATCGAGATTGTTTTCAAACGAGATGTTTCTTTCTTGCGTGAATTTTACAATCTCCTGATAAATCAGGGCAATGTCATGCAGTTTGCGACTCAGGGGCGCATAAGGCTGCCTTTGTTGTATTGCTGTAGCGATCTGCTGCAGCTTCTCCACATCCGTACCGTACATCTTTAATTCCGTAACCATTTGCAATACGCCTGCGGAGAACCCGGCCGTCAAATCGGCGGAAGTAAAGGCCGTCAGGTTTTGCCTGTTTTCCTGTAGGATATTGGAGATGATCAAGTTCTTGCCCAGATCTGAGACAGCACCGGGTATGGTCTTGCCCGCAGCCTTTTGACTTTGAAAAAGCAAACGGCCGAAACCGGTTACCAGAACACGGCTAAAGCCGTGGCCGCGTACCGTTTCAGCCAGCATTTTTTCGTGGATAAAGGTAGATTGCTCCGGCAACAGCAAAACAATGGGCGTGCCTTGCGGATCTTGGGACAGCATATCTTTAATTGTATGTAAGCAGTAGTGGGTTTTGCCCGAACCGGCTCTTCCCAGAATAAAACGGCAAGGCATAGATGAACTCCTTTTGCTTTTAATCAGTCGGGTTTCGCTTCATAAGCGCAATAGGAACGTAGTTCGCACAATCCACATTTGGGTGATTTCATACAGATGCTGTGGCAAAAGATACCGGTAACATGGTCAATATAAGACATAGCAAACCCGGTCTCCTCAGCCAGATGACGGGTGATAGCCATCGATTCATTTTGGTCGATGGTATCATCATCCCAAAGCCCCAAACGGTTGGGAGAAAATAGCGCATACGTCAAAGGATCAGGATTGGGCATATCGATACCTACATTTTTCATATAGGCACAGATCTGGTCATAACGAAGACCGACGAAATGGAATTGCTTGTTGTAAAGAAGCTCAAAAGCCGCCCGCTCCGGCAACTTGCTGGTAAAATAGCGGTCTATAGAGCCGCCCGCTTTATCCAGTTCCATCATCATCATCAGATTGGGTTTAACCAATTCCATTTCTTGGTAAAGGTTCGGATAAGCACATTCGTAAGATACCAATGTACAGGAAAAATTTTCCATTGGCCTGGCAAATATAGACTCGGCATTAAAATGTTTAAAACATTCCTCAATCCGCTCCAGGTTTCCCTCCACATATTCCCACCCTGCACCTTCGATTAATAAAGTCAAAATAAAAGCCCTGACATGGTCGGTGAACGTAAACGCTTCTTTTGCCAATCTGCGTTTGTGTTGCAGAACATAAAACTGCTTCTCATAAGAATTCAGTTCAAAATTAACTTCAAAGGATTTTAAATTACTTAGGCTTTCTTTCATGAGCGGTATCATCTCGGTTCCGGAAACGGGAATTGTAATCATATCGTTCATATCTATTTGTTTGCCTCCTAAAATAACGGAATCTGTTGGATTTTTCTTTTTTCAAAGCGGCTGAGATAACGAAATCCGGCCAGCCGTAAGATTTCGTAAGCATCCGCAATCCGGTAGCCGACGCTGGGCAACGTATGGGCATCGGAACCGCAAGTAATAATTTCTCCGCCCCGCTCCCGATACCTCTTTAGAATGTCCAAAGAAGGGTTGGGCGTATCCAAATGGTAACGCCATCCTCCGGTATTCAGCTCGATCCCGCGCCCATTCGCAACCAAAACAGAAAATATGCTATCCAGCTCGTCCAGATAATCAATGATATTTAAGTCTGTATCATCCCAACCGACGGCCCTGCGGAACAGATCCAGATGCCCCAAAACATCATAGAGACGTATATTGACGGCCACCTCCGCCAACAGGCGAAAATAGCGGCGGCAGGCGGCTTTTGGCTCTTTGTCTCTGATATAATCACCGTGAATTACGGCAACCCCGTCGATAATATGGAGGGAGCCGATGCAAAAATCCCAGGGAGCTTGATCAACAAAATGTTGCAATTGCGGCACATTATTTTTGAGGCCGACTTCTAAACCCATACCGATTTGTAATCCGGGATATTTTTTGCGTGCCTCCTCAATCGCATTTTGGTAAGCCGGTACATCGACAATGCGGTCGGCATGCGGATCATTATTGAATTCCACGTGCTCGGTAAGGGTGATTCCCTTTAATTCTTTTTTTTTGGCCTCATCACAAATCCTATCCAACTCAAACTGGCCGTCAAAAGAAAATGCGGAATGCAGGTGGTCATCATACAGTTCCAAAAAATTCCCTCCTAGTGTTATGATTGCAGTCGGTATGCTTCAAAACGTTGCTGCAACTTAATGGGAACCGCTGCTTGACAATAGATCCCGTCGGAGCGGTATTCCTCAGAAATCACTTTCCCCTCCTGGTGCAACAACGGCAATAAACTCCCCGCCGAATAAGGTAACAATAACTCCATTTGCTGGTATTTCTCCGGTAGTTTTTGTTCAATTGCTAAAAGCAATGCATCAATCCCCTCTTTTTCTTTGGCAGAAATGACGATGCTGTTTTCCACAATGTCGTTTAATCTTTTTAAATAACTCTCATGCTCGAGTAAGTCAGCCTTATTCAATACCTGAATCATGGGTTTATCAGCTGCATCCAGTTCTTTTAAGACAGCCATTACAGCATCGATCTGCTCTTTAAAATCGGGGGCAGAGGCATCAATGACATGTAAAAGCAGATCGGCTTGGCAAACCTCTTCCAACGTAGCGCGGAAAGCGGCTACCAGATGATGCGGCAAGCGTCTGATAAAACCGACGGTATCCACCAACAAAAATGGAATGCCGCGCGGCGTTTGCACCCGTCTGGTCAATGGATCCAAAGTCGCAAATAATAGATCTTCGGCAAAAGTTTCTTCCCGACAAAGCGTATTTAAGAGCGTTGACTTACCGGCATTGGTGTAACCGACCAGAGCAACGATGGGCAATTCATCCTGGCTTCTTTTTTGTCGGTGCAGTTCACGCGTACGGCGAACCTGCTCTAACTTCTCCTCCAAATCAAAAATACGGCGGCGAATTTTTCGCCGGTCCATCTCCAGTTTACTTTCCCCCGGTCCCCTTGTGCCGATACCGCCACCCAAACGGGATAAAAACTGCCCCTGACCGGTCAAACGCGGTAAAAGATATTTTAGCTGAGCCAATTCAACCTGCAGTTTTCCTTCGCTACTGCGGGCTCTTTGGGCAAAAATACTTAAAATTAACATGGTGCGGTCGATGACTTTTTTGCCCGTCAGGTTGATGAGATTTGCCGTCTGGGCCGGGGATATTTCATCGTCTAAAAGAATAAGGTCAATATCCATCTGCTGTGCCAGAAGACTGATTTCCTGAGCTTTTCCCTTTCCGATATAACAAGCGGCATCTGGACGTTCCTTTTTTTGCACAACCTTTGCCATTACGGTTAGATCAGCTGTCTTTGCCAGAAGGGAAAGTTCGTCTAAAGAAAGATCAACTGCTTCCTCATTCCTGCCTAAAGAAAGAGAAACCAACAGCGCCTTCTCCTGGGTTTGTGGTCTTTCTTCCCTAACCCGGTCTTTTTGGCTTTGCGTCATATACTCCGTAAAGTCGATCTGCATAAGATCGTCCAAGGTAGAAAACAGGTGCTGCTGCCCTTTTTGTCCTTCATCATGCCAGGCCAAGCCGAAGTCGGCTATGGTGCCGTCTTTTTTGACCCCAATCGCTACTATACAATCCAGGCACAATTCTTCCAAGGCGGAAAAATCAACCCCGCTCAAAACTCCGCTTGATGCGGGATGCGTATGCACGCAGCGTAACCCTGACAACGCATCAGGGGAACGACGGCGCGATCTTTCTTCCAAAGGTACCGTATGGTCGGTTCCGATCGCCATATGAACCACTCGACCACTCCGGTTGATATAAACGGCAATTTCCCGGTTGAGCTTTGCCGTAATATTTGCCAAAGCGTTTGCCAAAGGAGCATCGATCAGTTGGCTTTTATCCAAAATATAGCCCTGCCATGACGACAATTCCGTTAAAAGATGCTCTGCTATTCCGGCACGGTTACCCTCGATTTTTTTCTTTTCCATTTTACTCCATTTATCAAACGTATTCAGCTGCAACTAATCTCTTGTATTATTGTATTCTTTCATGATTGCTATACCGGAACTGCTACCGATCCTTGTGGCTCCGGCTATGAGCATGGCTTCCATAGTCTGGGCATTGCGGATACCTCCGGAAGCTTTGATGCCCATTTGATCACCCACGACTTGCCGCATGATCATAATATCGGAAAGATTGGCGCCTGCCGAACCAAAACCCGTGGAAGTTTTGACAAAATCCGCACCTGCAGCTTGAGCCATTCGGCACACCGATATTTTTTCTGCTTCATCTAAATAACAGGTCTCTAAAATCACTTTTAAAATAAGGCCCTTGGAAACCTGGCGTATGACCTCGATTTCCTTTTGGACGTATTCCAGATTTTTTTCTTTTAACGCCGCCAGATTGATAACCATATCCAGCTCCTCGGCACCGTCTTGGGTGGCTATTTGGGCCTCTTTGGCTTTTATCCCCGTCCGGTTCGCTCCCAGAGGAAAGCCGATCACCGTACAAACTTTCTGTGGTGTGTCTTTTAATTGGGATGCGGCAAAGGCAACCTGGTACGGCAAGACACAAACGGAACAAAATCCATTCGTGGTTGCTTCTTCACAAAGACGGGCAATCGCTGTTTGCGTAGCATAGGGAGATAAATTGGTATGGTCGATCAAAGCAGCCTTTTCTTTTAGATTCATAAAACAGTCCTCTTTAATTGATACTTTCCGGCCTGGATTGCTTGAGTACTTTAGACATCTGGCGCAAATCATCGCCGCCGATTTTAATATCAGCAGGCAGCATCGTGCCAAGACCGTATTGATCGCCCAAGACCACATACTGCAACCGGCCTGCGTCTACTCCAATTGCCGCCGCCGCGACGGTATCGAGAGCAATCATATCAATGCCGGCTAAAACCATATTCATAGGTACAAGTTTGCCTAGCTCGCTGGCAATAACAGCGTCCACAATGGTCAGGTTCGGCTGCAGGAGGCGGTACAAATCCACCAATGCCCGGTCAAAGGACTCTCCCAAAAAACGCTGGCGTTCAAAATCAGGAATGCAGCCCATCAGATTCATCATAGAACAACGCATCAAAAAGCGGGGCAATGTCTGCAAAGTCGGCAAATTGATCACAACATCGGCCTGGACAATCGTTTGATAAACCGAAAGTTCCTCACTGAATAAATATTGTGATGCGTTCCTTTTAACATAAGCAGAAGAAGACAGATTGACTAGCTTTGCCCCTGTGATCTTAGCCACATCTTCATATCCGCTTACGGCAAACGCTTTTTCGTTTTCGCAGGCCTCGGCAATGGTTATGGTGGCGGCCCCGGCATTTTGCACCAGGCGGACCACGGCTTCCACTAAATTTGCCGAAGTGATCATCCCGCTGCCCGAGATAGTCGTGATCATCAAATCCGGTTTTAAAACCACATGGTCCCCCTGGGCAACAAAGGCACTCATGCCCCCAAACGGCATCAGCATCTCAGCAATCCCTTTTTCCAGCTCCCGTACAGTAACATCCACAGGAGTTTTCCAAGCCGTAATAATCGCCATATGCTCCTCCCTAGCAATCTTGATGATTTATGTTTTCCAATGTCTTTTTCATAGCAATATGCGGACAACCTTCATCCGCATAAGGGAGACCAAAACCTTCGTATCCTAAGCTTTCATAAAACGGTTTGGCCTGAACCTGGGCAGAAAGCTCGATTGTATGAGCCCCTAATTCTTTCGCTTTTTCTTCCATCTGCCTCATCAAATAGCTTCCCAATTTGTGTTTGCGATAGTCTTTGATCACGGCAACTCTGCCCAAAATATAGGTTTTAACATCGCTTTCCTTGGGATAGGTTCTGCCCGTGGCAATGGGAAGCGCCCCGTCATATAAAACAAAATGCAACGCTTGCTCGTCGATTTCATCGAACTCATTGACAAAATGCTGCTCATTAACGAACACTTCTGTCCTGATGCAAACAGCGTCCGGATTTTCTGATAATCCCCTGGTGATTTTTACTTGATACATCGATCGTTTTCCTCTTGATTTGTTATTATGATCCATCTTTATGATCATATTATATCATAGCTGCAAACCAACTCTATGGTTTTTTCCGCTTTAGCGGTGGTGTCTGGCAGAGCCGTTTGCTCTGTGAATATTATAGCATAATCTCGTCCTAAAGAAGTATTTAATTTCTTTTTATTATCCCATAATTAATTAAAAAGGCCGGGATCTTATAATAAGATTCCGGTCTTTTTAGAACGAGAATTATTCGTCTTTAATCGCGGCCTGAGCAGCGGCCAGACGGGCGATGGGAACCCGGAAAGGAGAGCAACTGACATAATTCAACCCGATCTGATGGCAAAATTCCACACTGGAAGGGTCTCCGCCATGCTCGCCGCAGATACCCAGTTTGATGTCCGGACGAACGCTCTTGCCTTTTTCAACAGCCATTTTGACCAAAGTACCCACGCCTTTTTGATCCAAACGAGCAAAGGGATCGCTTTCAAAGATCTGCTTCTTATAATAATCATCCAAAAAGCTTCCAGAATCATCACGGGAAAATCCGAATGTCATCTGAGTCAGGTCGTTGGTGCCGAAAGAAAAGAACTCGGCAATCTGGGCAATTTCGTCAGCCACAATACAGGCTCTGGGGATTTCGATCATGGTGCCGACCAGATACTTTAAGTCCACACCGTTCTTAGCGATCACTTGGTCAGCGGTAGCTACAACAATGTCACGGACATATTTAAACTCTTTCGCCTCACTGGTCAACGGAATCATGATCTCGGGAACGACCTGAAAATCATTGTTTTTATTGACAAAAATGGCTGCTTCGATAATGGCCTGTGTCTGCATCTCGGCAATTTCCGGATAAGTTACGGCCAGGCGCAAACCACGGTGTCCCATCATGGGATTGAATTCATGTAAAGCCGCTGTTCTGGCTTTGATCTCTTCAAAGGAGACATTCATCTCTTTGGCAAGCGCCAGGATCGATTCGTCGTCGTGCGGTAAAAATTCATGCAAAGGTGGATCCAAAAGACGCACTGTAACAGGACGCCCCGCCATGGCCTCATAGATACCGATAAAGTCTTCGCGCTGCATGGGCAACAAATAGGATAGGGCTCTTCTTCTTTCTTCTTCCGTATTGGCCAAAATCATCTGGCGAACTTTCGGAATCCTGTCTTCTTTGAAGAACATGTGCTCGGTACGGGTAAGCCCAATTCCTTCCGCGCCAAAATGGACGGCGTTGGCTGCATCCTGAGGCGTATCGGCATTGGTACGAACTTTTAATGTGCGGAAGCTATCCACCCAGGACATAAACTTGGCAAAGTCACCGGTAATCGTAGGAGTAACCGTTTTGATATCTCCGGCATACACATAACCGGTTGAGCCATCCAGAGAGAGGTAATCTCCCTCACGGAAGACCTGATCGCCAATCGTTAAGGTTTTGGCTTCTTCATTCACTTTAGCTTCTCCGCAACCGGCTACACAGCAGGTACCCATGCCGCGGGCTACAACTGCGGCATGCGAGGTCATACCGCCGCGTACCGTCAAAATCCCTTGCGCCGCAGCCATGCCCTCGATATCTTCGGGCGATGTTTCCTGACGGACAAGGATCACACGTTCTTTTCTTTCGTTACGGGCCTGTTTGGCTTCTTCCGGTGTGAAATAGATTTTCCCTGCTCCTGAACCGGGGCTGGCCGGCAAAGCCCGGGCAATCGGCTTGGCATCTGCTAAATCTTTCGCATCAAAAGTACGGTGTAATAATTGTCCCAACTGTTTGGGGTCCACTTTTAATACGGCATCTTTCTTGGTGATCATGCCTTCTTCAACCATGTCAACGGCAACCTTTAAAGCGGCTGCAGCCGTGCGTTTGCCGTTTCTGGTCTGCAAAAAATAAAGTTTGCCTTCTTCAATGGTAAATTCCATGTCTTGCATATCTTTATAATGGTTTTCCAGGCGGTTGGCAATATCTAAAAATTGCTGATAAACGTTCGGCATATCCATCTCTAGTGTGCTGATCGGTTTGGGAGTACGGATACCGGCCACAACATCTTCACCCTGCGCGTTAATCAAGTATTCACCAAACATCTTCTTTTCCCCGGTAGCCGGATTGCGGGTAAATGCCACTCCGGTGCCGGAGGTGTCGCCCATATTACCGAAGACCATCATCTGCACATTAACCGCAGTTCCCCAGTCGGAAGGAATATCATTCATGCGGCGGTATACGATAGCGCGGTTATTGTTCCAGGAACGGAATACGGCTTCCACCGCTTCCATCAACTGTATTTTGGGATCGTTAGGGAAGTCGCATCCTGTTTCTTTTTTGTAATACCCCTTAAATTTAAAGATAACCTCTCTTAAATCATCTACCGTCAATTCATTGTCATATTCGAAGCCTTTAGCTTCTTTGATCCCATCCAAAATACGTTCAAAATGGGATTTCGGCACTTCTTTGACCACATCGCCAAACATTTGAATAAAACGGCGGTAGGAATCATAGGCAAAACGAGGGTTGCCGGTACGTTTGGCCAATCCTTCTGCGGCTTCCTCAGTCAAACCAAGGTTTAAGATGGTATCCATCATTCCGGGCATAGAAGCGCGGGCGCCGGAACGGACAGAAACCAAAAGCGGATTATCATTGGAACCAAATTTTTTACCGGAAACTTTTTCCAGTTGCGCTAAAGCGGTCTCAATCTGAGCGAAAATTTCCGGGGCAATTTGTTTATTTCTGTCATAATAATCATTACAAGCTTCCGTCGTAATGGTAAAACCCAGCGGAATAGGCATACCCAAATTAGTCATCTCCGCCAAATTGGCTCCCTTCCCGCCCAGAAGGTTCTTCATAGAAGCAGCGCCTTCCTGAAATTGATAAACATATTTGGTTGGCATTCGTGTCCCCAGCTTTCTTTTTGTTTATTTATTTTACTGAGTCTTTAATTGAATAAAAAAACTCAAACACTTAAACTTATATTAAGTAAAATAAAGTAGGACAATAGTGGGCTTAACTTAAACATCTGTCGAAATTTCTATCTAAACAATTTGGGACAGATCTCCAATATTTTTGGGCAAATCAACAATTTGTCTCAACAGGGCCAGGCGGTTATTGCGAACCGCCACATCTTCTGACATAACCATGACGTCATCAAAGAATCGGTCGATTACCTCCCGCAAACTGCCAATAGCAGTTAAGGCTGCTATATAATCTTTTGCTGCTAATGCTTTTTCTACCAGTCCTTTTGTTTGATTGACGCGGACATAAAGATTCTTTTCAGCATCATCTGCCAGTAATTTTTCGGTTACATGTATCTTGTCCGCAAGCTCACCCTTGGCCTCCGCATTGCGTACCATATTAGACGCCCTCTTAAACCCGGCCAAGAGAGCCGTACAATTGGCCTGGCCTTTATATTCGTCAAGAGCATAGGCACGGCGGTAGGTGTCAAACAAATCGTCTGCGGATGTATTGGAAACAGCATTAATGACATCATAGGAGATATTTTCTTCACTTAAAATATTTTCCAAACGCAGTTTCATAAACTGGGAAACCGAATCAATGGTCTCCTGCTTGCTCCGGCTTAAGGGCGTATCCTGCGCAATCAGATCATAACTAAAAGCAATTAAATCCGAGATCGAAAGGTGCAGACTATTTCTCAAGACCACTAAAGTGATGCCACTCGCTGCCCGGCGTAAAGCATACGGATCCTGGGAACCGGTAGGCTGCATAGCGATGGCAAAAAACCCTACCAGGCTGTCCAGCTTGTCTGCAATCCCGGCCACTTTGCCAACGGTCGTTTGCGGCAAATCGTCTCCGGCAAAACGGGGCTGATAATGTTCACGGACTGCCTGTGATACTTCCTCGTCCTCTTTGGCATTACGGCAGTAATACTCGCCCATAATCCCCTGCAATTCCGTGAATTCATATACTGCATGGCTGACCAGATCGGCTTTCATCAGTAACGCAGCGCGCTCAACTTTTTTTAATTGTGAAGGATCAAGTCCGAGTTTTTGGGCTAGATATATGGCCAGTTTTTGCACCCGGGCAACCTTTGCGCGCGAAGTGCCCAGTTTTTCATGATAGACTACTTTAGACAAACGTTCCACGCATTCTTCCAGGTTAAGTTTGCAGTCTTCCTGCCAAAAGAACTCGGCATCCTTTAGGCGGGCACGCAAAACACTTTCATTACCAGCCGACACCAGCTGCAAGGAACGGTCGTCCCCGTTACGGACCGTAATAAATTTTGGGAGCAGCTCTTGTTTGCTGCTGTCTTTATACAGCGGGAAGTAGCGTTGATGTTCACGCATTGGCGTGATAACCAGCTCTTTGGGAATCTCGAGATACTTTTTATCAAAACCACCGGACAAAGCTGTGGGATATTCCACCAGATAAACGACCTCTCCCAGCAGTTCTTCATCTTTTTCCACATAGCCGCCGTTTTTGCTTGCGACATCCCAAATCTGCTGCCAGATCAATTCTCTTCTTTTTGCCTGATCCACAATTACATAATTTTGCATCAGTTTTTCTTCGTATTGAGCCGGAGAGTCTAAAACGATGGCGTCGCTACCCAAAACACGGTGCCCTCTCGTGACCCGGCCGGATGTTTTATCGGCCAATTGCAGCGGCAGCACATCCTCACCCCAAAGAGCAACCAACCAGCGGATAGGACGGACAAAACGCATCTCTTCATAGCCCCAACGCATCATTTTTGGAAAATACAATTTATGCACCATAAAAACGAGAAGATCAGGCAATACTTGCTCTGCCGGAAGACCTTTGCAATTTTTTTTGGCAAAAACATACAGGTTCCCGCCTACTTCTTTTTGAAGCAGGTCTTTTTCTTCAACACCCTGGCCTTTACAAAAACCTAAAAGTGCTTTGGTCGCATTGCCGTCCGGATCATAGGCGGATTTAACAGCCGGTCCCTTGGCTTCCACCACCGTATCAGGCTGCAACTCTGCAAGTCCGGTAACCAAAAGAGCAAAGCGGCGTGGAGTTGCGTACACCTTTAGGCGATCATAGGACAAACTTTTATCCCGTAAAGCTTGTATCGTTAAGGTTTCGATTTGCGTCACAGCCTGCGCAATAAAACGGGCGGGGATTTCTTCCGTACCGATTTCCAATAATAAGTCTCTGGTTTTCATTATTTGCCCGCCTCCTTTGTGCTCATTTTTTCATTTGTAAGCGGGGGTAATCCTAAAGACAATCGAAGCTTTTCATCTTTGAGCATGGGATAACCCATGGCTCCCCTTTGAGTCACATAGCCGTTGGCACAGGCCCTTGCCAGGTGACGTACGCGGGTGATGAAGCTTTGCCGCTCCGTTACACTGATGGCGCTGCGGGCATCCAGAAGGTTGAAAGTATGCGAGCATTTTAAAGCGTAATCATAAGCAGGCTGTACATAGCCCAACTCGATGACGCGCATGGTTTCTTTTTCATAGAGGTCGAACAATTGAAACAACATCGCCGTATCGGCAACCTCAAAATTATAATGAGAATAATCCACTTCGTTTTGATGGTAAACATCCCCATACGTAATATCATTCACCCAATTGATGTTAAAAATACTGTTCACACCCTGGATAAACATAGCCAACCGTTCGATGCCATACGTGAGTTCGGCACAGACCGGCACACAGTCAATACCGCCGCATTGTTGAAAATAGGTGAACTGTGTTACTTCCATCCCGTCCAACCAAACTTCCCAACCCAATCCCCATGCACCCAATGTAGGACTTTCCCAATTGTCCTCGACAAAACGGATATCATGATCGGCAGGATTGATGCCGATGACCTCCAAAGACTGCAAATACAATTCCTGTACATTGTCCGGGGAGGGTTTCAGAATCACCTGATATTGAAAATAATGTTGCAAGCGGTTCGGGTTTTCCCCATACCGTCCATCGGTCGGACGGCGCGAAGGTTCTACATAGGCCACATTCCATGGTTCAGGGCCTAAGGCACGTAAAAAGGTTGCCGGATTCATTGTTCCGGCGCCTTTTTCTAAATCATAGGGTTGCAGAATAATGCAATTATGCTCCCCCCAGAATTCATTTAGTTTTAAGATCAAGTTTTGGAAGTTCACAACTTATCCTCCTATTACCAACATCCATAAATATAGAATATATTTTAACAAAGTTCCAGTTCAATGTCAAAGAAGGTGCACTTTTCCCAATAGTAAAATATCTTGTGTTAAGGATTCTTTCTATTTAGTTTTCTTGATCTAGCTTCTCTCGATCTGGTCCAAAATATCTCTGGCACGCAGGGTATAATCCAGATGATAATCCAGATAACACCAAAGCGCCTCTTTTAGTTCCTCCGATGTTTGGGGATTCATTTTGAGATTGAGGATCTTTTGGGCGGGTGATTTTTGTAAAAAGCGTAGCACTTGCACAGTTCCGGCATGAATCAGCACTTTTGAGCTCATCGTAGCCGCACAGGTTTCGCAAACAATGCCGCCATGAAAGGGAGATAGAAAAAACCTGCGTTCCTGTATGCTTCTGCCACATTTTAAACAAGTATCCAACCGGGGCGTAAGCCCCAAACAGGATAAAAAACGCAATTCAAAGTATCGCGCCGTTAAAGCGGAAAACTCCGAATAGGCAAGTAAAGAATAAGTGAGTAGCGCTAATAAAAAAAGATCGGCGTTGGGTTTTCTTTCCGGCATGCCTGCATCCACCAACTCGGCCAGGTAAGAAGCATAGGTGATCTTTTCCAGCTCCTGCCTAAGAGGCGCAAAAGATTCGATAACCTCTCCCTGCGTAACGATATGCAACGAACCCCTTCCTTTGGCAATAGCCAGCCTGACATGAGAAAAGGGCTGAACCACTCCACGTAAACTGCTTTTTGAGCGAGCCGCTCCTTTGGCGATGGCTGACTCCTTGCCCCGTTCGGGGCTAAACATGGTTACAATCTTATCCCCTTCGCCATAGTCCCTGCTGCGAAGGATCAAATATTGAGACAGGAAATTTCGTTCCTCCATAACCTTACTCCCATCAGGCGTTTACCTAACATCCTTTATTCTTTCCCTAGCAAATCCCAGTCTTGCAAAAGCCGCTCATTATCGCGCCAATCTTTTTTGGTTTTTACCCGTAGTTCCAAATAAACATTGCAAGCAAAAAACTTTTCCATCTCAGCCCTGGCCGCGATTCCGATGGCTTTAAGCAAGGCACCCCTTTTCCCGATGACGATGCCTTTTTGCGTTTCGCGCTCCACATAAATGACCGCTTCCAAATAGAGGGTTCCGTTTGCCCGCTCTTCCATTTGCGATATATTGACGGCAACGGAATGCGGGATTTCGTCTCTGGTCAAGCCTAATACCTGCTCACGGATCAGTTCCGCCATGAACAATTGTTCCGGCTGGTCAGAGGTCATGCCTTGCGGATAAAATCGGGGCCCAAGAGGTAAATATTGTTTTAAAACCTCTAAAAACCGATCCACATTCGTGCCACGTTGAGCGGAAATGGGGATAATCTCCGCAAAAGAATAGCGGTCTTTTAAGCGATCAATTAAAGGCAGTAGCTTTTGCGGCTCAATCAAATCGATTTTATTGATCAATAAAAAGACCGGTTTTTTAACTTCCGATAATTGACGGATGATATATTCTTCTCCCCTGCCGAAACTCTCCTGCGTTTCGACCAGATAGACAATGATGTCTCCGCCCGATAAAGATTCGTGAACATCCGCCATCATCCGTTCATCCAGTTTATGTTTTGGTTTATGGACTCCCGGGGTGTCGATAAATACAACCTGCATATCGTCCGTATTGTAGATTCCACGGATACTGTTGCGCGTGGTTTGCGGTTTATCGGAGACGATGGCGACCTTTGTCCCTAGGATATGGTTCAATAAAGTGGACTTGCCTGCATTAGGACGTCCGACGATGGTGACAAAACCGGATCGCACCTGCTTTTCTTCTTGAATCAACCCTCTTTTTTTTTCGTGTCTAACGATATGGTATTTCAAACGTTTTCTCCTTTAAGATTCTTATTCAAACAAAACGGCGTGGATAACAACTGCTGCAGATTGATCTCTTTATATGTATGATGGGTATCCGGAAGCAATAATAACAACTGCGGACTAAACTCTGCCAGCACCTGCAAACAAGCGCCGCAAGGAACGATTTGGGCATTATCATCCCCTGCTAATGCCAACAGTTCAAATTGACGCTCTCCGGCAGTCACAGCTGCGCAAACCGCGCTGCGCTCCGCACATATCGAAAGTCCGTACGAAGCATTTTCCACATTTACGCCATAAAATACCCTCCCGCTTTTTCCGAGCAATGCCGCACCGACGCGGAATTGCGAATAAGGGGCATAGGCGTTTTCTTTTGCAACGATTGCCATATCAAACAATTCATCTTTACTGACCATTATCCCTTACCTCCTTAGATCAAATACGGTAAAAAGATCAATAAGCCGATTATGATAGCCAAAGTAGCGGTAACCAAAACAGCCCCGGCAGCCACATTTTTAGCGACAGCGGCAAAATGCCTATATTCTTCCGTAACTAAATCCACCAAAGCCTCGGTGGCCGTATTCATCATTTCAATTGCAATCACAAGACCGATGGTCAAAAACAAAGCAATCCAATCCATGCGGCTGATATGCAAAAACAATCCGACCACGACAATGGCGGCGGTGCAGATTCCATGGATCTTCATATTGCGTTCCCAATAGAAGGCGTATACAATTCCCTTTACAGCATAATGGAAAGAGGTGTGCAGCTTATTTTTTGATTTGGGTTTGTTGGGGATAGAAGATAAAATCTTCATAAATCAGCTCCTAAAGTTCTTTTTAAAGATTCATTTCAGATAAAATTTCATCCTGTAGTTGGAACATTTTTGTTTCTTCTTCTAAAGAACGCTCATGATCATAACCCATAAGGTGCAAAAGTCCATGCACAAACAAAAAAACTAATTCACGCTCAATCGAATGACCATATTCCTGTGCCTGTTCGTATGCACGCTCGACAGAAATCACAATATCGCCCAAAACAAGCGGCAGATCCGTTTGCCATAACCGGTTGTCTTGATCACTCAATGAAGACATAAGATCGTCTTCCATGGGAAAAGAAAGAACATCGGTGGGAGCATCTTTATCACGGTATTGTTGGTTGAGAATGAGTATTTGGGCATTATCCGTCATCAGTAAACTAATGTCAAAGCGTTGCTCATGCTTGCTCTTGCTTTTTCCCTGTTCTTTTGGGCTTCGCATCCGCATTTCCATCTTCGTAAGCGTTCGTTTGGCCGCCTGCTTCAACAGACTGCGAAACGCTTGCGTCAGTTTCAGTTGTTGTTGCTGATTTTGGATCGTGAGATAAATCAACACTTGAGTCTCCCCCTAGCTCTGTAAGTACTTCCTCCGGATAATCAATCCGGCTATGATTAATACCGCTCAAAACCATAACAAACGCCTGTGCGATTGTTCCCAAATCTTTAAAGGTCAAATGACAATCAAATAATTGCCCTTCTTCCTCTTTGATATTGATAATGTCTTTCACTTTCGCCTCGATCTGAGCTTTGGTAGGGTTGCTGATGGACTGAACAGCAGCCTGCACACTATCCGCTAATAACACTAAAGCTGCTTCCCTTGTTTGCGGCCGCGGCCCAGGATAGGCAAAATCCTCTTTTTTTACAGTAGAAGGATCGGTTGCCTGTGCCTGTGCTTTATGATAAAAGTACGGAAGAATGCCTGTGCCGTGATGCTCTCTCACAATTTCAATAATTTCTTTTGGAAGCTTGGCTTCTTCCAGCATCTCAACGCCTTCTTTAACGTGAGAAGTAATCAAGAGTGTACTTAAAGTAGGGGCAAGTTTATCGTGTGGATTTTCTCCGGGCAATTGGTTTTCGATAAAGAAATAGGGGCGTTTGAGTTTGCCGATATCATGGTAATACGAAGCGACCCGGACGAGCAATGCATTGGCTCCGATGGCATCAGCAGCTGCTTCAGCCAAATTACCCACCAGAATACTATGATGATAGGTTCCGGGCGCCTCCATCATCAAACGCTTTAATAAAGGATGATTGAAGTTGGACAATTCCAAAAGACGTACGATCGTCGTGATCCGGAAGAGATTTTCCAAAAAGGGTAAGATACCCGTCGTGAGGATCGCAGATAAGATCCCGTTCCCCACACCCATTAGGATGCCGACCCCCAAGGTTTGTAGTTTGATATCCCATAATAATCCCCAGGCTGTTATAGCCACTACATTGGCAGCAGCGATATAAACACTGGAGCCAACGAACTGCCCCCGCTGGTTGAGCCTGTGGGTAGAAAACACACCAACAATACCACCAATGATGGCAACGAATGCATAAGAAAGTTCCCCATGCATAATAACGCCAACACAAATTCCCATGATGATGGTGGCAAAGATGGAAATACGCCGGCCCATTAAAACGGCAAATAACATGGAAAACGCGGCAACCGGCAACAAAAACCCAATCTGAGCGGCAACTTCCGCTTTATCGGATATACTGACCAAAGATATCAATTTGCAAATCAATAACATCAGATTTAACAAAACACCGATCAGAATCAGATTCACTTGTCTTGAGCGCGTTTCCGGCAGATAAATCCGGATATAAAGCCAGAAGATAAAATATAAAAGACCCATAAAGAGCAACAATCCTAGGTAAGAAAACCCTTGAAAATTTTTCGTCTGTAATCCCAGGTATTGTAGTTTTTCCACCTGTTCGGCCGTGACGACATAACCCCGGGAGATGATCTTTTCTCCAGAAAGCACCGTAACCTGAACACCGGCAATATCCCGCATCACTTTTTCGATCTTCGCAGTGGTTGCCGCAGCATCATATGTTTTATTAGCTTCTAAGTGCAATCCTTCAAAGTAAGCAGTAAGAAAGTCCGATGATTGATCGGAAAAATCCAATACTTTAATGGAATCAAGAATCGACTGCCTCAGCGTATCAATTTGTTCTGCGAGAACACCCGGTTGCATAGCGTTTGCTATCAGCTCGATCAAACCGTCTTTGATTGCCGTGCGGTCTGTTTCGGTAATCTCTAAAATAAATCGCAACTGAGCATCGCTATAGGTACCTACGAGACTTTCACGTAAGACTTTCAGCTTATCGGAACTTTGCAAATCGTTATTGGTGGCGGCGGTATAGATGGCATCAAAATCTGTTTCTATCTGCTGTTTCAGGTTTTCTAAGACCTGAGAATCAACACGGTAAATCTTTTCTACCTGTGATGCGGCTTGATTGCGCATCTCATCCGTACGGATCTCGCTGGTGTAGGTGACTGTCGGACCCTCATAGTAAATATCTTGGGTGGCAATTTCCCCTTCTTTGAGAGAGATAGATGAACCAAATAGATTGATAGACATAATAAGGGTACTTAAAAGAGCAAAAAAGACCCACAACAAGGTCCGGTACGTTTTCCGCCCCTTTTTTGTTTTAAGCCATTCATGAGTCTTTTGCCAACCTAATTTTCCCGACATGTCAATCTCCTTATAACAATAATTAAATCCATTTTCTTTCATAGGCTTCGATTATTTTTTGCACCAAAGGATGACGGACAACATCTACCTTTGAAAGATAACAAAAAACAATCTCCTCTATGTCGTGCAATCTTCTTTCCGCCTCGATCAGTCCGCATGTTTGTCCCAACGGCAAATCGATTTGCGTCACATCCCCGGTAATGACTGCCTTAGAACCCATCCCCAAACGGGTTAAAAACATTTTCATTTGCTGCGGGGTTGTGTTTTGTGCTTCGTCTAAAATAATAAAAGCCTCATCCAGTGTCCGCCCACGCATATAAGCGAGAGGAACCACCTCGATAATGCCTCGTTCTACATACTTTGCAGCCTGTTCTTTACCGAGCGCTTCATCTAAAGCATCATAAACAGGCCTTAAATAAGGATTGACTTTATCCTGCAAATCGCCTGGCAAAAATCCCAGCTTTTCTCCCGCCTCTACAGCCGGACGTGCCAATACAATTTTGGATACTGCTCGCGCTTTTAAAGCGGAAACAGCCATCATCACGGCTAGATAGGTCTTCCCTGTACCGGCAGGGCCAATGGCAAACACCAAATCACTGTGCTTGATTGCCTGCATATAATACCATTGCCCAGCAGATTTTACCTTAATCGACTTTCCTTTTGCGGTCATAAAAACTGTTTGTGCCAAATTAGAGGCTAATTGTGCATCTTCGTTTTTTGCCGCTATTGCATACCGGATGGCGGTAGGGGTAATTGTCACATCCCCATTGGCCAGGATAATCAAATGCTGAAAGACTCTTTGCGCTTCTGCTACATCCTCTTTTAAACCACGTATAGTCAGTTCATCCCCACGGATGATTAATTTGGCATGCAAAGACTTCTCCAGCCCGCTTAAATGTTGATCCTGCTGCCCTAAGATGTTAGCTGCTTGTCCATTGTTACCCAAAGAGATTTTAACCTCGTACTCTCCCGTTTTAGTCTTATCCCCCAAGAATCCATTTTCCGTTTTTGGCATAACAGGCAATGTCTTGCCCCCTTTTTGGTCTTAGCTAAATTTTATGTTTTTTACTGTTGTGGCTGTTTACCATACAGTTTGTTCCAACGATTCTTTATTTGCGGCAAAGCATTTGCGTCCATCTGCTTGAATTCCCCGATTGTAGCAATCACTTCAAATGTCACCTGGGCTCTTTTTATTATTTCATCCCCAAAAGAACGAATGATGGTATCGGATACTTGAGCTTGGGGCGGTAAATTTCTTTTTACCTCCAATTGGGCATCAGCCAAAGCATGCTGCCAGGCAATCTCCTCAGTGTAGACAATCTGATATTCTTGCTGCTCTTTATATATGTTTTTTATTAATTCGACAGGCAACCTAATATTCCTCCAAAGTACCAAAGGCAAACTCTCCTGCTGCAATGTAAAGTGCTGATAAGAAGGTTGTGCCCGAGTTGCAAAATTCAGCCTTTCTTTGCCTTGCCAGGCAATGTTATATAAGATTGTTTCCATCCCGGTATAACGCAAACCGGTCTCTTGCAATTGGCATTCCCCATATCCAGTATACCAGAGTTTTGCCTTTACAATACCCTTTGCTGCAACCAAATTACCATCCAGATCAATACCGGCAATCAAAATATCCCCCTTAGAAACAACGTCGCCTTCGTCAACAATGGGCATTCCTTTCATAACCAATACGGCATCGATCACGCCATCGGCATTGGCTACAATATTTCCGGCTGCTAAGGTTTGATCCTCATCCGCAATGGCGATCCTTTTGACAAATTGAATGACTACTTTATTCCCTTTGGTTTCAACGGATACCCAAGTCACGTCCTCGAACTTTTGCAAGATATACTTACCGGCTGCATCCGCATCGATATTCCACTTCATACTGCCTTCTTGGATATTCATTTCTGTCGCCAAATCACGCACTTTTTTCACCGATTGTTCGTCAACGGCAAAAGGACTCTTCACTTCCACGCTAAAGATAATATTTCCACAAAGATAAAATGCGATACAAAACAAAAAGGCGCCCACGCCCAGCATTTTGCGTTTTTTGATTCTGTTTAAAAAAAACGGCAGTCCAATTCGCCGGAAAATATGGAACCGACAATGGCTCATACGCGCAATATGCCGCAAGCGGTAAATGTCCGACAGTTTGACGGATGCTCTTACACAATCTTCTTCCAGCCAGGCGATACCCTTGATTTGGATCTCTTGCTGCAGGGCAAGATTGAGGAACTTTTCCACACCCGATCCTCTGATTTCAATCAATAAAATCCCTTTTATTCTATCATTAATTCTATGTAGCATTTTACTCTCCTTACCGTTCTTGTTGAGGCAGTAAAATTTTTTCAATCATCCCTTCAATATGAAGCTCATCGCTTTGTAATTGGGTTAAGACCAAATGTTTTCCCTCAATTTGTACATCGCCATGGTTATTGCGGAAGACAATTTTATCTTCCGCATAACTACAAATTCCTTTATGGTTTTCGATCACAAGATTCCCGTTGCCCACAAGCGTCAAACGCATCACATCCAAGATAATTTCTTCAGGCATTTCCAATACCGAAGTCATGGTTTTTTTAAATTTTTTGACACCCATGCACAACACCTCCTCCCTAAGGTGACGAGAGTTGAATTAACCCGCCTCTGCCTGGCTAAATTTATGGTTTGCTTTGTTATCCTTTCTAGGCATACATCAAGTATGCCGTCGTGCTAAAGCTGTACAAAACGCAAATTTTTCTGACGCCGACGGTCGAAGAGTTTTTTGTCTCCAGCCGTACATCCAGCAAGGCGGATGACGCCGCTTTACTGAATGTAAAGCAAGGGGAATAACACCGCATAGAGTGCGGATGGAGACAAAAAACCGGATTGGATTCGGCTCCCGTCACCTTAAACTTATGACTAAATCTGCCAAAATATGAAAGCAGCCCGAAACTTCTTTCGGGCTGCTTACTAAATATATTCTATTGAATTAGCACTGGTTTTTATTTCTCGTTCATAACTCTATTCATAATTTTTGCCTTGGGAGGTCCTAATATTTCCGACAAAATAATCCCATTAAGCAAATTATTTTTTTCAACCAGGTTTACAAGCTCCCAAGGATTTGTAACCTGGTCTCTTGTTGTTAAAGCCGGAGTTTGTCTTCCCACGACTGTACCTGTTTTCTGATAAGGCGAGGATTCACTTCCGAAATCGCCTTCTAAAGATGATTCACCCTCCCCATAAGGAGTGCCTTCATAAGAGGATTGCCCCTGCCCAAAAGAACCGCCTTCAGTAGATATTATCGGCTTGACCTGCTGAGACAATTTCATTGTACGAGGCTTAACTTTTGTGGGTTCCACATAACGACGTACAACATCTTCCCATGAAGTGAGCGCAGACTGATCTTGCGGAGGCTCATCGTCTAGTTCTTCAATAGCAGCGCCTTCAAAGTACGTGCCCTCAGATTGAGGGTATTCGTCATCTTCTTCCCAGCTTGAATCCCATCTTTGAGATCCAACTGTTTGCCTGCTTTGCCTTTGGCGCATTTGGGCTTCATATGCTTCTTTGAGCCTTTTTTGCTGCTCAACTTTATTCGTTTGGCCTGTACGAGTCTTATTTTTGGTCGCATTTGTGATTACTCTTACGACCACCAGCAAAATGATAAAATAGATCAGACCGCTCATCGATATACCCCCTTTCCTTGGTGACCATAATTTTATTCGTTCATTTTATCACCGGGATTAAGGTTGGATATGCTTTCTCTCATTTTTGTATCGGATGTGATATTTTTCATTTGATAATAATCCATAACACCCAGCAGACCTTTACGGAAGGCTTCAGCCATAGCTTGCGGGATTTCTGCTTCCGCTTCCACAACCTTAGCACGCATTTCTACAACGGCGGCCTTCATTTCCTGTTCTTTAGCAACAGCCATCGCACGACGTTCTTCGGCCTTGGCCTGTGCAATACGCTTATCGGCTTCTGCCTGGTCAGTCTGTAATTGTGCCCCGATATTACGCCCAACATCAACATCGGCAATATCGATGGAAAGGATTTCAAACGCGGTACCGGCATCTAAACCTTTACCCAAAACGGTCTGGGAAATCCGGTCCGGATTTTCCAAAACCTGTTTGTGGGTTTCACTGGAACCAACGGTGGTTACAATCCCTTCACCAACGCGGGCAATGATGGTTTCTTCCCCGGCACCTCCGACCAAACGGTCAATATTAGCTCTGACGGTCACTTTTGCTTTGGCACGAACTTCGATTCCGTTCTTAGCTACTGCAGCCACAACAGGTGTTTCAATCACTTTTGGGTTGACGCTCATCTGAACAGCTTCCAAAACATTACGTCCGGCCAAATCGATGGCAGCGGCACGCTCAAACGGCAAAGGAATATTGGCTCTCTCAGCGGCAATTAAGGCATTCACGACACGGTCTACATTACCACCGGCAAGAAAATGCGCTTCTAGCTTTCTTACATCAACATTCAAGCCGGCTTTGTCTGCCTTGATTTGCGGAATGATGATTTTAGCGGGTGATACACGGCGCAAGCGCATGCCGATCAAATCAAAAATCCCTACTTTCACTCCGGCCGCTAAGGCTGAGATCCATAAACCCAAAGGAATAAAACTCAAAACAAATAAAACTACGATAATGATGATAACTATGAAAATAATCGATGATAAACTAATAAGCTCTAAAACCCCAACAATGGATAAAGCTGATAACATGCTTAAGCCCTCCCTTTAAACCAAATTTTTTTATTCCCTGATTTGCTGGACAACAACTCTCGTACCTTCCACCTTGATCACTTCAATTCTAGAATGGATATCAATGTATTCTCCCTGAGTTACAACGTCCAAACGTTGGCCATCAAAATCCCCTGCACCAGCGGGGCGCAGCATGGTTATAGCAACTCCCTTTTTACCTGCATACTGTTGCAAACCGTAATCAGGAGCGACATATCCCTGTTCGTTCTCTTGTTTTAGGGATAAGATCAATTTACTCCAAACTTTTCTTGTCTTCTTATTTTTAACCATAAACACCACCAATAATACAGATGCTACTAAAGAGATACCAATGGCGATCAGGGCATATTCTGCATTGGGCGAGGCCAAAAATATGGAACCGAATACAGAGAGTATACCCAAAACACCAGCAACTCCAAAACCCGGGATAATAAATATTTCCATAACGATGAGGAATAGTCCTGCAACAAATAGTAATATTGTTCCCAAGCCTGCATAACCTGCCCAATAATTGCCAGCAAAAAAGCCGATAAAAGCCAATAAACCTGCCGCTCCGAAGACACCAAAACCGACGGTAAATACTTCAATCAATATCCCTGCAATCCCGATTGTAAGCAAAATGGAGGCTACGTAGGGGCTGGAAAGCCATTTGACCAACCTTTCCGGAAAAGTGGGCACAACTTCTACCACATTAGCTCCCGGGAAATACGCTTCTACCAGTTCTTCCTGAGTTGCAATGGTAGCGTCGCTGATAGCATATTGCAACGCCTCGCTATCGGACAAAGTCAATAACTCCCCTTCCTTGACCAGATCAGGAATCTCAATAGAGCTGTCGGACATGGCGGCTGCTATTGCGCCATCTTTCCCTCTTGCTTCCGCAGTGGCTCTTAATTGTGCCGTCCACATGGAAACAACTTTAATGTCCGCTTTTTCTTCTCCGGCCCGCGGTTCCGCCGCACCGATGGTACTAGCCGGAGCCATCGCCAGTTTTTCACCCGCCAAAGCGATCAAGGAACCGGCTGAGATAGCTTTGGTATCAACATAACAAATAGAAGGTACCTGACAATTTAAAATCAGATCTTTAAGATTAATGGCACTGTCAATTTCACCGCCATACGTATCAATGCGGAAGATAATGCCCTCCGCTCCATCTGTAATAGCATCCGTATAGGCCCGCTGCACAAAAGCAAGCGTACCCGAACCAATATCTCCCTCAATTGGGATCACATACACATCCGTATCGTTTATAGCAAAAGCCTGCAAAGGCATAAAAACCCCTAAAACAATTATGATAATTAAAATCCATCTGAGATACTGCCTTAAAAAAAAGTTAAACATACGGATACCCCCCCATTCTCTTCTTCTGTTATCATACCATAAATTTTTTTAACAAATAACAATCTACTCGCTGCACAGCGATGGTAGCCACATAAGCCGGTCGCTTATCGTTTGCAGCGATTGCATCGAAACCTGTTTGTTCCTTTGCAATGTGTTATGTGGATATTATACTACAATTCGGCGGCAAAACCTGCGATTTCACCAAACGCCAGGCGTTTGGGTTGCGCTTTAAGCGCAACCGCCGTTGCGGCGTAATGAACACAATCACGCCTTTGGCGTGACACCGCCATTCGCGGCGCTCAAGAGCGGAGCTCTTGAGTTCTTGTGTTTATTATACCATATCAGATCATAATTATATGCAAAATCTATCAAAAGTCTAATCAGATAACTACACTTACTTTACTCTATGCTATTAATATAAAAAAAGCGGAGCTTTAGCTCCGCTTTTTATTAAAAAGACTATTTGGCGTAATCAACAACCCTCGTCTCACGAATGATCACAACTTTGATCTGTCCGGGATACTCCAGCTCGGATTCAATCTTTTTGACGATATCACGGGCAATACGGGCCGCGGACAAATCATCCACTTTTTCCGGCTCAACAATGATCCGTACTTCCCGACCGGCCTGAATCGCATAAGAAGTTTTGACTCCATCAAATGATTCCGCAATCTCTTCAAGCTTCTGCAAACGCTTGATATAATATTCCAAGGTTTCTCTACGCGCACCTGGTCTTGCGGCAGAAATAGCATCCGCAGCCTGTACCAACGCAGCTTCTAAACTATTTACCTCAATATCTCCATGATGCGCGGCAATGGCATGAATCACTTCAGCGCTTTCTTTATGCTTTTTAGCTAAATCGGCTCCGATCACAACGTGGGGCCCTTCTACCTCATGGTCTACTGCTTTGCCCAGGTCATGTAACAATCCGGCCCGTTTGGCAATCGCCACATTAGCACCCAATTCCGTTGCCATCAACCCGGCCAGATGGGACACTTCTACAGAATGCTTTAATACATTTTGTCCATAACTGGTACGGAAATGCAGGCGTCCCAATAATCTGACCATTTCCGAATTCAAGCCATGTACATTTGTATCAAAGGTAGCCTGTTCCCCTTCTTCCTGAATCTTTTGATCGACTTCTTTTTTGGCTTTTTCTACCATTTCTTCGATTCGTGCGGGGTGAATCCGACCGTCTAAGATCAGTTTTTCCAAAGCAATGCGGGCTACTTCTCTACGAATCGGATCAAAACCGGATAAGATCACAGCTTCAGGTGTATCATCAATAATCAAATCAATTCCGGTTAAAGTTTCCAAGGTGCGGATATTACGTCCCTCACGGCCGATGATACGGCCTTTCATCTCTTCATTAGGAAGGTCAACAACAGACACCGTCGTTTCCGCAACATGGTCAGCGGCAACCCGTTGAATGGCGGAAGCAATAATCTCCCGTGCCTTCTTTTCTCCTTCTTCTTTGGCATGATCACGAATCTCTTTGATCATGATCGAAGCTTCATGCTGTACTTCTTCTTCTAAGCTGGACAAAAGCATCTGTTTGGCTTCTGTTGAAGTTAAACCGGAAATTGCCTCCAACTCTTTTAGTTTTCGTCCCTGAATCTCTAAAACATGCGCTTTCGCCTGCTCAATTTCCTGTTCCTTTTTGTGAAAATTATCTTCCTTCTTTTCCAGGGCTTCCAATTTATAATCCAAAGATTCTTCTTTTTGCATCAAACGCTTTTCTTGCCGGGTAATCTCACTTCGTCTTTCTTTATTCTCCCGATCAGCCTCAGTCCGAATCCTAATAATTTCTTCTTTCGTTTCTAATAGGGCTTCTTTCTTTTTGCTTTCTGATTCCCTTTTTGCATCAATGATCATCTTGGCAGCGGATTCTTCGGCACTTTTGATCGTTCCCTCCGCAATGTTTTTTCTCATGATATAACCAACCATACCACCGACCACTAAAAAGATAATTGCTATTATAATTTCTTTAATCACCCTGTCACCTCCAAAACCATTTATAATAAATATCTGATTTGATAAATAAAAAAATCGAGCCGGGAACTCGATTTTCAAAAGACTAATGTAGCTTTACCAGGAATTTTTAATCTAAGTCTATACTCTTATATATCTTTTTGTATAAGTTTATTGCACAACGTATTGACTTGTTGTCGACATAATCCTCTTTTAACAACCCATATACAAAATTCATCTATATAAAACCATATCAGACTTAAAATCCAAGCTACATTTATATTATGTTACAGGATCAATTTGCTATAACATAATCAATATCTAATAAAAATCATCCCTAACAAATTTATTTTATTATTTTCCCAGCTTATTGTCAAGCAAATTTATTTTACCCTCTTCAAATAATGTATAAATTTTAGCGCTAGGGAAGCCACGTCCGGCCGCACGACGCATTAAAGTATAGATAAATTTCTTCTTTCTTTGTTCATCGGCTTCAATTTGAGTAGGAAAAGAAGACGCTTCTTTATGCAAATACTTTATTAGTGCTGCTGTTTCTTCTTCATCTGTGTATTCATTCTCAAGACTTTGATCTATCAAATCCCTGTTCACACCACGGCGTTGCAATTCCGCACGGATGTAAGAACGGCCTTTTAATGTATAATTTTTTCTTTCAAAGATAATAGCTTCCGCCAATTTTTCTTCATCGAGAAGCCCTACTTCGACCAAAGAATCTACCACAAGAGCCGCCGTTTCGCAAGAAGCACCTTTTTGTTTGAGTTTTTGTTTTAATTCAAAGGCAGAATACGGACGCCGGGCTAGACACGCAATAGCAGCAGCCCTGAAACGATTTAGCCCAGGGCTGCTGTTTGTCTCATCAATTCTATTTTTTAATTTTTTAACATCATTTTCTTTTTTTTTAATCATAGGTCAATTAATTATCATCATCCTCTAAGCCTTTCGGCTCGGCACTTGCCCCTATCTTGATCATGGGCGTATCTTTAGCCATATCACGGATTTTTTGTTCCAATTCATTCATGACTTCAGGATGTTGCTGAAGATAGGTTTTGGCGTTTTCTCTACCCTGACCGATACGTTCACCGTTATATGAGTACCAACTACCGGTTTTACCAAGCAATTTCATTTCCGATGCGATATCCAGGATGTTCCCTTCTTTGGAAATGCCCGTGCCGTACATAATATCAAATTCCGCTGTTTTAAAAGGTGGGGCCACCTTATTTTTAACGACCTTTACTTTTGTCCGGCAGCCGATTGAATCGGTGCCTTGTTTGATCTGCTCACCCTTGCGGACTTCTAAACGGATAGAAGCATAAAATTTTAATGCCCTACCGCCGGACGTGGTTTCAGGATTGCCGAACATAACCCCTACTTTTTCACGAATCTGATTGATAAAGATAATGCACGTGTTGGATTTACTGATCGCGCCTGTTAATTTGCGCAAGGCCTGGGACATCAGCCGGGCTTGCAAGCCGACAAAGGCATCACCCATGTCGCCTTCTAATTCTATCCTGGGAACAAGCGCCGCCACGGAGTCGATGACGATGATATCCACGGCACCGCTTCTGGTTAAGGCTTCGGCAATTTCCAAAGCCTGCTCACCGGTATCGGGCTGCGAAATCAATAAATTTTCCGTATCCACGCCAAGTTTCGCCGCATAAATTGGGTCCAGGGCGTGTTCGGCGTCGATAAACGCCGCAATACCGCCTTTTTTTTGCGCCTCAGCAATAATATGTAAAGAGACAGTCGTCTTACCGGAGGACTCCTGACCAAAAATTTCGATTACACGCCCTCTGGGCACGCCGCCAATACCCAACGCAAGATCCAACGCTAAAGAGCCAGTTGGGATTGCTTCAATCCCGGCTCTGATATTGTTATCCCCCATGCGCATGATTGCACCTTTGCCAAATTGCTTTTCGATCTGCGCCAATGCTGCTTCGAGCGCCTGTGATTTATCTGCCATTTCTTTACCTCCTTAATGATCTACCAAACATATGTTCGATTTCATTATACACACTTGTCTCCATTTTGGCAAGTATTTGGCAAAAATTATTTTTTAAGATAGCTGTGCACCAGCTCCACATAGCGTTCGGCATGCTCCAGGAGTCCAGTCACTCTGTTTTCATCCAGCGTTCTCACCACCTGTCCCGGGATGCCCATCACCATGGAATGGGGCGGGATTTCTTTATTGGGCGAAACCACGCTACCGGCCGCTACGATGGAGCCCTCTCCAATGGTCACCCCATCCAAAATAACGGAACCCATCCCGATCATGCAACCATCCTCCACGGTGCAAGCATGAAGAACAACATTATGCCCCACGGTCACGTTATTGCCGATATACGTACCCCGCTCATGGTTGACATGGACTGTAGCGTTATCCTGAATGCTAGTGCCGGAACCGATTACCACATCAAAAATATCCGCCCGAATCACGGCACTATGCCAAACGCTTGCGTTGTCGCCAAGCACCACATCACCGATCAGATCGGCGGAATCTGCGATAAAACAATCTTTACCGATTTGCGGTTTTTTTCCTTGATATGTTTCAATTGTCATCTTTTTTACTCCTTCGTTATTTGTTTTTGATTAACCAATTGGTCACATAATCTACCGTTTCCTGCAGAGGAATATCGAATTGTTCCCCCGTAGAACGTACTTTGACTTCGGCATTACCCGTCTCCTTACATTTTGTACCTATGGTAATACGTAAAGGATAGCCCAGAAGATCGGCGTCGTTGAACTTGACGCCGGGACGCTCTTTGCGGTCATCCAGAACGGTTTCAATCTGTTTTTTCTGCAGCCCCACATAGATATCTTGAGCAATCTGAACCAATTCTTGGTCCTTATCGTTGACGGGAATCACGACCACCTGATAAGGAGCTATGGAAACAGGCCAGATGATGCCCTTTTCGTCATGGTTTTGCTCGATGACAGCCGCCATGGTACGTCCGACGCCAATGCCGTAACAGCCCATGACAAATTCCTTTTCCTGCCCATCGATGTCATGGAAGCGTGCCTCCATGGAATGGCTGTATTTGGTATGCAGCTTAAAGACTTGGCCCACCTCGATGCCTCTGGCTTTGCGTAAAGGAGCGCCGCATTTGGGGCAGCATTCCCCTTCTTCCACCATACGAATATCGGCAATCGTTTCCACCGTATAGTCACGCCCGTAATTGGCGTTGACATAATGGGTTCCGTGTTTACCGCCGCCTATGACCTGATTGCTGATAAAGGGAACTTCGCAATCGGCGATGACGGAGATCCCTTTGATATCGATGGCTCCGATATAACCGGGAACCAGACCGCCTACCCGCAAAAGCTCTTCCGGAGCAAATTCCAACTCCAGACAATGGAGTGAATTTTTTAATTTGACCTCATTGACCCGACGGTCTCCACGTAAAAAAACAATAACCAATTTGCCATCGGCAGCATAGCACATGGCTTTAATGGACTTCTTAATATCTAGGTTTAAAAAGCGGCAGACATCTTCAATCGTAGGACAATTGGGTGTTTCTTTAAGAAAAAGCTCGGCAGGCGTTTGCGGGTCTGCTTCCGGCAAGGCCGCCACGGATGCGATTTCTGTTGAAGCGGCATAATCGCAAGCCTCGCAATACAAAATATCCGCCTCACCGGTGTCGGCTAAAGCCATAAATTCATGACTGCCCGAACCGCCGATGGCGCCGCTGTCGGCCTCCACCGGACGGCAGTTTAAGCCGCAACGGCCAAATATCTTCTCATAAGCGCCGTAGGCCAAACGGTAGCTGACTTCCAGACCTTCCTCATCCTTATCAAAAGAATACATATCCTTCATCACAAATTCCCGGCTGCGCATCAGCCCAAAACGCGGGCGGCGCTCGTCGCGGAATTTGGTCTGGATCTGATAAAGGCGCTGCGGCAACTGTTTATAGGAACGGATCGAGTCTTTTACTAAATCCGTTATGATCTCCTCATGCGTGGGAGCCAGGCAAAAATCCCTGCCGTGACGATCCTTCACACGCCACAGTTCCGCACCGTACACATCCCAGCGTCCCGATTGCTGCCAGATTTCGGCCGGATGAACGATGGGCATCATCAATTCCTGCCCGTCGATTGCATCCATCTCCTCGCGGATGATCTCGCTGATCTTTTTCATCACACGCCAGGATACCGGCAAATAGCTATAGACTCCGGCTGCTAATTTTTGAATCAAACCGGCTTTGAGCATGAGCTGGTGGCTGGCGATTTCCGCCTCTGCCGGTATTTCTCTCAATGTCGGCGCAAACAACTGATTGGCTTTCATTCTTCTTCCTCCTGCTTATCTTCATCAATTAAAGTCGTTCCTGTCAAACAAACCGAAAGATCGGTTTGTTTTTGTGACGGTGCCGCAAAAACTATATAAGAACATTTTTAAACGGTCTATAATCCTCTTTTTCATCTCACTAAAAGCCGTATTATTCTCTGTATTGAGTTTAATTAATAAAGAAGTAACGCGGCTTATGTATTTTAAGTCTTTGTAATTTGTTCGGTGGATAATAGTATCTGAACATGGTCGAGCAAGGCCTTGGCCAGATCGGCATTGGCATAGCGCCCGACAACTTGTCCCTTACAAAACAACAACCCTTCCCCTTTTCCGCCCGCGATGCCAATATCGGCGCTTTTGGCCTCGCCGGGGCCGTTGACGGCGCACCCCATCACAGCGATAGAAACAGGAAAAGGCGGTTCGATGCCGGATAAAGCATCTTCCACCTGTAAAGCAATTTTTTCTACATCGACCTGCGTCCTGCCGCAGGTGGGGCAGGAAATAAAATTAAATCCTCGCTTGCACAAATGTAAAGCCTGCAAAATCTCTTTTGCAACCAATACCTCCTCAACGGGGTCTCCGGTCAAGGAAATACGGATGGTATCCCCAATGCCGCGGGAAAGAAGAATACCTACGGCCAAGGCTGATTTAATGCTGCCTCGACGAACGGTTCCGGCCTCGGTCAGACCGATATGTAAGGGATAATCAGAAAAAGCAGACATCTGCTCATAGGCATCAATCATGCAAATTACATCAGAAGATTTAAGCGAGACTACAATCTGGTCGAACCCTTCCTCTTCCAACATATGGATATGACCCAGAGCACTTTCTACCATGGCCTGCGGGCAGATACCGCCGTGTTTTTCCAGTAAGTCCTTTTCTAGAGACCCGGCATTAACCCCCACACGGATGGGAATGTTTCTTTCTTTGGCGGCCAAAGCGACTTCTTTAACCTTTTGCCGTCCGCCGATATTGCCCGGATTGAGCCGTAAACCATGAACGCCGGCCTCGATGGAAGCCAGCGCGAGTTTATAATCAAAATGAATGTCCGCAACAACGGGGATCGGGCTGGAAGTTACGATTGACCGTAAAGCCGCAGCCCCCTCAAAATCGGGGACAGCCAAACGGATGATCTGGCATCCGGCTTGAGCAAGCTTTTGGATCTGAGCTAATGTAGCCTTTACATCCGCCGTAGAGGTGTTGGTCATTGACTGGATGGAAATTGGGTTCCCGCCGCCGATTAGAACGTTTCCGACCGTTACAGTTTTTGTGTTTTTACGCTTCCAATCCATGTAGAAAGTCCCCTTTTTATCCGCCGTTAAATAAACGTGCAATATCCTGATAGGTAATGATAATCATGAGTGCAAACAGGATCATCAAACCGACAAAATGAACCATGCCTTCTTTTTCCCGATTGACGGGCTTGCGTCGAATGCCTTCAATCGCCAAAAATACCAGACGGCTACCATCCAAGGCAGGTAGCGGCAAAAGGTTGATCACGCCAAGATTCAGGCTTAAATACGCCGTTAAATACAATAAATTTTGAAATCCCGCATTGGCCGCCTGCCCCACATAATTAACAATCCCGACCGGACCGGTAACATCCACGGGCATCTGATGCGTTAGCATCAGAAAGAGCGCCTGCAACAATTGAACCGTCATTTGAAAAGATTGCTTGATTCCCAACGCTATCGCTGAAAAAAACCCGACCTTTTCAATGCTTTGCGTAACACCAAGCATCCAATATCCGGCCTCTTTGTTATATGTCGGAGTCAATTGCACTGTCAACATCTCGCCATCGCGTTGTACTTTGATTTGCAATGGTTTGCCGGCATCCTGGACCTGGCCTTTTTCCTGATCCTGCACGATGGTGATAATATCGGCCCACTGCGTTACGGCAACTCCGTTAATGTCTTCGATCACATCGCCGGGTAAAATACCGGCGGCTTCCGCAGACAAGCCCGAAGATACATTACCGACGATATTTTTTGCAGAAGGCATTCCCATAGCTGTGAATACCACAGCAAAAAGCAAAATAGCCACAATAAAATTCGTCAAAGGTCCGGCAAAGATCACAGACATTCTCCGCCAGACAGCCTTATGATTAAAGGAGCGCGGATCATCTACGGATTCGTCCTCACCCATCATGCGGACAGATCCTCCGATCGGAAAAAGGCGTAAGGTATACTCCGTTTCTTTTCCTTTATGCTGCCACAGTTTCGGTCCCATACCCAAACTAAAATCATATACAAAAATCCGATTGGCTTTAGCCACAATAAAATGACCAAACTCATGGGAGATTATTAAAAGACAAAATACCAGTATGGCCCAAATAATGCTCATTCCCATACCTAAAGCTTCCTCCTTATACCATTCAACCGTTATCCAACAGTTCTTTTACCTGAATCCGGCTTTGCCGGTCCACATAATAGACTTCTTCCAAATCCGAACCCTCTAAAGGTTCATGATTTTCCATGATCTTTTTTATATAATATCCGATATCATGAAAATTTATTTCATCACGCAAATAAGCCCAAACCAATTCTTCATTGGCAGCGTTCATGGCCGCAGCGAAGGTCTTGCCTAAAAACCCTGCCTCATAGGCCAAACGCAAACAAGGAAAACGGTCAAAATCGGGTTTTTCAAAAGTTAAAGTACCCATTTGTGCAAAATCGATTTTTTGTAACGGATTGGCTTGCCTTTGAGGGTAAGTCAACGCATATTGGATCGGAATCCTCATATCGGCCGGACCTAATTGAGCCAAGATAGCGCCGTCGACATATTGTACCATGGAGTGGATTACGCTTTGCGGATGAATCACAACCCGGATGCGGTCATAATCAACACCAAACAGCATATGCGCCTCGATTACTTCCAGGCCTTTATTCATCAAGGTGGCGCAATCGATGGTGATCTTTGCTCCCATCTGCCAAGTAGGATGACAAAGGGCTTCTTTGGCTTTTACCGATTTCATCTGTTCATAGCTCATCCGGCGAAACGGTCCGCCGGAAGCTGTCAACAAAATAGAATCCAAGCCGCCTTTTTCCTGCCCCAAACATTGAAAAACAGCCGAGTGTTCACTGTCCACCGGCAAAATAGAAACTCCTGCTTCTTGAGCCATTTTTATGACAATTTGCCCGGCCGCAACTAAAACTTCTTTATTCGCCAGAGCAATATCTTTCCCCTTCTTGATGGCTTCCACAACGGGAAGGAGCCCTGCCACGCCAGAGATGGCCGCTACCACTGTATCAGCCTGATCCAAGGTCGCTGCGGCAATAATGCCTTCCCGCCCCGCCAAAACCTGACAAGTAGTATCCCTTAATAGAGACTTTAATTCTTTATATTTTGTTTCATCGGCAACAGCGACCAAAACCGGGTGATACCGATGTGCCTGATTCGATAAGAGTTCAACATCGCAATTGGCGCAAAGTGCGCCAATTTGGAGATCATCGGCAAACCAATCAGTAACATCCAGAGTCTGCCTGCCGATCGAACCGGTAGAACCGAGAATGGAAAGTGTTTTCATATCCCGTTAACCTCAAAACTGTGACTTAAGATTCCCTAGGCGGAGCCGGAGGAATTTTATCCGCAACTTCTTTTTTAGTACGGAAGAAGGATATAATTAAGGCTGCAACAAGTGGTCCTATAATGATACCCAATACCCCAATGATCTCAAACCCGATAAACATCGAGGCAAGCGATGCCAAAGGATGCAAGCCAACCCGGTCTCCCACTACCTTTGGCTGGAGCAGGTTGCGGGTAATCGTCAAGACCAAAAACAAAACCAACATGCCGACCCCGGTAAAATAATCTCCGGTTAATAAAGCGATGATCCCCCAGGGAACAATAATCGTACCCGGTCCTAAAACGGGGATAAAATCCAGCAGTCCGGCTATAAGGCCTATTGTGAAAGCGCCATCAACCCCAATGATAAAAAGCGCAATGATACATATTGCGGTCGTAATGGCAACCAAAATAATTTGGGCAATACAAAATCCGCTGATTACATTTGAGAAGTTCTGATAGGTGATAGTAGCTGCTTCCCTATGTCTTTTAGGGAATATATTGATCAGCATATTTTGTACTTTTTCATTATCCAAACACCAAAAATAAGTTGCAACAACGGTAACCAAAACCATAAAAAACCCTGTCGGCGTACCCTGCACAATACCTATCAAACTTTGTGTGAAGTAATTTGCAAAACTGGCAATCGCATTGGTAATCGTATCGATCCCGGATTGTATGCTGGAAAGGTCCGATTGCGCAAGATTCATTTTATCGATGTTACGAACAATCCCTTCGAAATACTCATAAATACCGTTTTGCGCTTGCGGCAGATACGCAACAAAACCGGAGATGGCATTAATCAAGCGGGCAATGATTAGGGTAAGAATGGTTCCAAAGACAGCAAGTAAAAAAACAACAATTAGTAAAACGGACAATTTACGGGAAAAGTGAAAGCGTCTGACAAAAAATTCAACCCACGGTTTTGTCATGATGGCAATTAACCAAGCCAAAATAAACGGTAATATCAATATCATCAAAAAGAAAAATATCTTACTGAACACCGGAGCAAAATAATAAACGAATAAAATCAAGCAAGCAAGTATAATCAGGACTAAAAGGGCCTTTAAGACACGCTCCTTTAATTTTTCATGATCCGTTTGCAACGAACGGTCACCTTCTTCCATTTGAATTCACTTAAATATAATCCGATTGTTCGGTCACTTTCAACGACTATAAAAATAATTTTAAGACAATACAAAGATATGGCGCTGTCAATAAGATGCTGTCAAAACGGTCCCAAATCCCACCATGCCCCGGCAAAATATTGCCGGAATCTTTTACGTCCGCCCATCTTTTTACCATGGATTCCAATAAGTCCCCCACTTGTGCAAAAACGGAACCGCCTAGCCCTATTACTATTAATTGCCAAATTTGTAAATTTAATACAATTGACCCAAAAATTAATACACTTAAAATAGAAATAAGTAGTCCGCCGATTGCCCCTTCTACGGTTTTTTTAGGACTGATCTCCGGCGCCAACTTGTGCTTTCCTATACAGATACCGACTGCATAAGCGCCGATATCCGTAAACCAGGTAATAAAAAAAGCCAATAACAGCCAAACCCATGTGTCATGAGCAAAACGCAAATACAAAATCGAGCCAAAACCGAGCGCAAAATAAACCGTTCCGGCGAAGTTCATCATGGTTCCTTCTAAAGCATATGCTTTGCCGCGGAAATGCAAAAACATAATGATCACAAAAGAAAGTAATAATACCGCCGGCAGATAGGCGAATTGGGCATACCCGGTCAGTAAACCAATAAAAAGAGCAATGACAATTGAAAACACAGTATTGGTCTTATAGTTTTTATGAGCCAGCATCCGACAATATTCGTAAACCGACATGGTTATAAGAAAAGCCACAGCCGCAATCAGTGCAATATTCCCAACCCAAATTGCTAATAGCAGTAAAGGAACAAAAACAAGGGCTGTAGTTACTCGTGTTTTCAACATACAAATCCCCCTATAAAATACCACCATAACGGCGTTGGCGTTTTTGATAATCAATGACAGCTCTCATCAATTCTTTTTTATCAAAATCCGGCCATAATACCAATGTATAATAGAACTCCGTATAAGCTAGCTGCCATAATAAAAAGTTGCTGACGCGCATTTCTCCCGATGAACGAATAATAATATCCGGATCGGGCTGTCCGGCTGTATATAATCTTTGGGTAATCAAATCGGTAATGGCATCGTCATCCATCGATAAAACATCTTCCAACTTAATCAAACCTTGTTCGATGTTTTGAGCTATACATTTGACGGCATGCCCGATTTCCCTTCTCGAACCGTAATTTACGGCAATATTTAATGTCATCCCTGTATTGCTAGATGTAAGCTCGATGGCATCGTCAAACGCTTTGCGAATTTCATTAGAAAAGGGGTCTAAATCGCCCAATGCCAGAACCCTGACATTTTCTTTATGCAAAAACGCAACTTCTTTCTTCAGATATTCCAAAAAAAGCGTCATTAAGAAAGATACTTCTTCCGATGGTCGGCTCCAGTTTTCCGTTGAAAAAGCAAATATCGTTAAATAACCGACACCTAAGTCACTACAAATTTCAACTGTTTTTTTTAAAGCTGTCATTCCGTAACGGTGTCCAATATTCCGAGGAAGCATTCTTTTTTTTGCCCAACGACCGTTCCCGTCCATAATAATAGCGATATGCTTGGGCAGATTATCTTCGTAGATGGCTTGCAACAATTCAAGATAAGTCTTGCTTGGATTGTGACCTCTGTTTTTTTCTTTTGCTAATACTTTATCAACCAAACCTACCATAAAAATCCCCTTTAGATAAAAAGGCTAAAAAGCAATCTATTCCATAATAATGGTAATTATCTCATATATTAAATAAAAATGCAAAGAGAAGTGTGATCTGTAATAAAAAGGATTCTTTGGTAAACAAAGAATCCTTTTTGTTTTTAAATCAAGCATATAAGTATTGGTGTTATTAGTCTTCAATAATTGCCCCTACCGGGCAAGCTTCCACACAAAGACCACATTCCAGGCAACTTTCTGTAATTTTATAGATATCGCCTTCTTTAATCGCATCGTTTGGGCATTCGGACAGACAAGAACCGCAAGCGAGACACTCTTCGGTGATTTTATATGCCATCAACAGCACCTCCTTCCAATATTAGCAGAAATTTTTCTTATACTGACACTAACGTATGCAAGAAAATATACTCTAAAGCTTAAACTTCCATAATCTCTTTTTCTTTTTGGGCAAAAACTTCATCCAGTTTTTGAATATATTTGTCTGTCAATTTTTGGGTAGTTTCCAAGCCACGTTTCACATCATCTTCGGAAACTTCCTTCGATTTTTCCAATGCTTTCAGCTCATCGTTAGAATCGCGGCGCAGGTTGCGAACAACTACTTTAGCCTCTTCTGTTTTTTTGGCGCAAATCTTGACCAGTTCTTTGCGTCTGTCTTCCGTCAGCTGCGGAATAGCAATGCGCAAGACCTGACCGTCACTGTTGGGATTAAGCCCCAAATCTGATTTTAGCAATGCTTTTTCAATTGCGGAAATCATTGTTTTATCCCAAGGCTGAATCAAAATCAACCGCGGTTCCGGACAAGAGATGTTCGCCGTTTGATTGATTGGGGTAGGCGTGCCATAATAATCAACGGCGACTTTATCCAACAGAGCCGGAGTTGCCCGGCCAGCCCGGACAGAGGCAAAATCCTTACGCAAAATTTCCACAACTTTTTGCATTTTTGCTTCGGTTTCATCCAGTATGAGCTTAATCAAGCGTTCCACCTCCCAAATACGTTCCAATATCTTCTCCCATTACGGCACGTTTTATGTTTCCCTCGCCGGTAAGATCAAAAACGATGATCGGTATTTTATTATCTTTACATAAAGAGGCAGCAGTCGAATCCATTACTCCGAGGCCCAGATTCAATACATCCATGTAGGATAGCGACTTAAAGCGTTTGGCATTGGAGTTTTTATTGGGGTCTGAGTCATAGATTCCGTCTACCTTTTTGGCCATTAAGATCACGTCGGCTTCGAGTTCAGCAGCCCTTAGTGCCGCTGTTGTATCGGTGGAAAAATAGGGGTTGCCTGTCCCAGCGGCAAAAATCACCACACGGCCTTTTTCCAAATGCCGGATGGCCCGGCGGCGGATATAAGTTTCAGCAATCTGATGCATCTCGATAGCAGACTGTACCCGCGTCATCACACCGACTTGTTCCAAGGCATCCTGAAGCGCCAGAGCATTCATCACAGTAGCAAGCATACCCATATAGTCAGCAGTTGCACGGTCGATTCCTTTTGAATTGCCGGAAATGCCGCGCCAGATATTGCCGCCACCGACAACGATCGCCACTTGCACCCCGAGCTCATTTACCTCTCTGATTTGTTTGGAAATGGAAGAAAGTGTTCCAAAATCAAGTCCATAACCAAGGTTGCCCGCTAAAGCCTCACCACTGATTTTTAAGATCAGCCTTTTATATTTTGTTTCCATAAAACCCCTCCATAAATCATTTAATAAAAATCAAATCTTCTATTAGAGGTGATGGCTTCAAGATTAAAACTTCATGGCTGCAACCTCATCTGCTAAGTTGCATTCTTTTTTAGTCAGGCCTTCTCCCATCTGGAAACGGGCAAAACGGCGAATGGAAATGTTTTCTCCCATTTTAGCAATCTTATCTGTTACCAAATCCTGAACTGTCTTATCTGTATCTTTAATAAATGGCTGTTCCAGAAGGCATACTTCTTTAAAATATTTGTCAATTTTTCCTTCTACTATTTTTTCGATTATTTTTTCCGGTTTACCTTCTTCTAAAGCTTGAGCGCGCAAAACTTCTCTTTCACTTTCGATTGTATCTGCGGGAATTTCTTCGCGTTTGATAAATTTTGGGCTGGACGCGGCAATTTGCAGGGCAATATCACGGCAAAGTTCTTTATACTCCGGCGTGTTGGCAACAAAGTCTGTTTCGCAATTGACTTCTACCAAGACCCCGATCCGTCCGCCACCGTGGATATAAGCTTCTACAATGCCTTCAGCCGCAACTCTGTCGGCTTTTTTCGCTGCGAAGGCAAGGCCCTTTTCTTTTAAATATTCAATGGCTTTTTCCATATCCCCATCAAATTCCGTCAATGCTCTCTTGCAATCCATCATCCCGGCATTTGTTTTTTCTCTCAATTCTTTTACAGCAGCTGCACTAATCATAATTGAACCCTCCCATATTTCTACTAGATCTATTTTCTATATACTTCTATCTATTTTACTTTCATTTAATTCTTCTATACATTTAGGTTAAAACCCCTATTAAAAATACAAAAAAGGCGGGGATAACCCCGCCTTTTTACTATTATACTTCAGCGGGAGCTTCTTGTTCCACTGCAACCTCTTCTTCTACTGCCACAGGAACCTCTTCCGTTGCAACAGCAATCGCTTCTTCTGCCGCAGAGATCTCTTCTGCTTCAACGGCAGGTGATAACTTGGCAAGCGGTGCAACATCTGCAATTTCAGCGCTTTGCCTACCTTCTATGATGGCATCTGCCATCTTTGCCGAAAGTAATTTAACGGCACGGATAGCATCATCGTTACCGGGGATAATGTAATCTATCTCATCCGGATCACAGTTGGTGTCAACAATCGCTACAACGGGAATTTTTAAGCGGCGGGCCTCGGCGATGGCGATCCGTTCTTTTCTCGGGTCTACCACAAACAATGCGCCGGGGATCTTTTTCATATCTTTGATACCGCCCAAGAAACGTTCCAATTTAACTTTTTCTGCACGAAGCTGTGAGACTTCTTTTTTTGGCAAAACTTCAAACGTACCGTCTTCTTCCATTTTTTCCAGGCTGCGCAAATAATCAATACGCTGCTGAATGGTATGAAAGTTGGTCAACATGCCGCCCAACCAGCGTTCATTGACAAAATACATGTTGCAACGGAGTGCTTCTTCCTTGATGGAATCCTGGGCCTGTTTTTTAGTGCCGACAAACAGTACCGTTTGACCATCCTGGGAGATGCTGCGGACAAAATTGTACGCCTCTTCAACCTTATGAACCGTTTTTTGCAAATCGATAATGTAAATGCCGTTGCGCTCGGTAAAAATATACTTTGCCATTTTGGGGTTCCAACGGCGTGTCTGGTGACCGAAGTGTACCCCGGCCTCCAACAATTGTTTCATAGAAATAACAGACATTAAAAAGTTCCTCCTTTTGTTTTCCCTCCGATGCTTCCAAAGCTTTTCACCCGAAAACAACCGGGCACTCAAAAAGCCAATCCACACCGTGTGTATTTTACACCATTTAACACTATAGCATAGTTTTTTAATAAATGCAAGCTATAATATGAAGCGACTTAAATCCTCGTTTTTGATGATATGGCTCAATCTTTTTTCCACATATTCGCGGTCTATTTCGACCGTCCCGCCAACGTTATCGGGAGCCAAATAAAGCAAATCTTCCAAAACTTTTTCTAAAATCGTATGCAAACGTCTGGCGCCGATGTTTTCAGACTCACGGTTGACACGGTCGGCGATTTCCGCAATGGCATCGATTCCGTCTTCCATAAACGCAACATCAACCCCGTCGACTTCCAGCATGGCTTTATACTGTTTGATCAAAGAGTTTTTGGGTTCTAAAAGGATGCGCCGCAGATCCGCACCATCCAGGCTTTCCAAAGTAACACGGATAGGGAAACGTCCCTGCAGTTCCGGAATCAAGTCGGAAGGTTTGGAAACATGGAATGCGCCGGCTGCGATAAATAACACATAATCGGATTTGACGGGGCCGTATTTGGTCATGACCGTGCTGCCTTCCACAATCGGCAGGATGTCGCGCTGTACGCCGCCTCGGGAGACGTCGATCCCTTGCGTATCCCCTCCTGCGATCTTATCGATCTCATCCAAAAAGACGATGCCGGATTGTTCTGCCCGCTGTACTCCAAGAGAGTTGACTTCTTCCATATCCACAAGCTTTTCTGCTTCTTCCTGTGTAAGGATACGGCGTGCTTCCGCAACGGTAACCTTCTTCTTTTTGTGTTTTTTAGGCATGAGGCTACCTAACATACCCTGCATGTTGATGCCCATTTCTTCCATACCGGCACCCAGAAATCCCATATTGCCGGAGGCGCTTTCTTCCACTTCGATTTCAACCATTTCTTTGTCCAAAAGGCCTTTAGAAAGCTGATCCCGTAACCAGACTCTTTTGCGGCGAATTTCGTCTTCCTTGCTTTTTTTCTTATCTTCCTCCGCCATGTCTAAGGTGTCTTCATCTTCACCGCTATTAAAAAACATATTGAAAGGATTTACGGGCTTATTGCGGGTGGGCAAAGGCGCAAGCAAATCTAATAAACGCAGTTCTGCACTCATGGATCCGCGTTCCTGCATCTCTTCCATTTTTTCATTGCGAACCATGCGGATGGACGTTTCCACCAGGTCGCGCATGATGGACTCTACGTCACGGCCCACATAGCCCACTTCTGTAAATTTGGTCGCTTCTACCTTAATAAAGGGAGCGTCGACCAGTTTTGCCAGGCGGCGGGCGATCTCCGTTTTCCCCACACCCGTAGGTCCGATCATGATCACATTTTTGGGTAAGATTTCTTCCTGCAAATCTAAAGAGAGCTGCTGACGGCGATAGCGATTGCGCAAAACCACGGCCACACATTTTTTGGCGTCATTTTGGCCCACAATGTATTTATCCAGTTCAGCAACGATTTCACGAGGCGTTAACTCTTTCATATAAACCTCCTTTATTCACCAAGCTGTTCAACAGTGACATTATGATTGGTATAAACACAGATATCAGCTGCGATATGCAAAGCTTTTTCGGCAATCTCTTTTGCCTCCATATCCGTATTGCTGGCAAGCGCCCGGGCGGCTGCCAGCGCATAGTTGCCGCCGGAACCGATCGCGGCGATCTGATCGTCCGGTTCGATGACCTCACCGTTGCCGGAAATTACCAGCATCTTTTCCAAAGAAGCCACGATCAACAAAGCCTCCAACTGCCGCAAAAACTTGTCATTGCGCCATTCTTTGGCCAAGGCGACAGCGGCCCGTTCCAGGTTGCCCCGGTGTTCTTCTAATTTTGCTTCAAATTTGTCAAATAAGGTAAATGCATCTGCGACCGAACCGGCAAAACCGGTGATGATTTTTCCCCCATGTAAGTAACGTATTTTTCTGGCAGTTTGTTTCATGATGGTTGCATTGCCTAACGTCACCTGTCCGTCTCCGGCAATAGCGACCTTATTCCCTTTTTTTACACATATGATGGTCGTTGCATGCAGTTCCAATTTATTCCCCTCCTTGAATTGCTTTGACTCTATTTTATTTCTATATGCTAAAGTTTCAGTCTTATGCGCTCATTTTATGCCCTCGGATGCGTTTTGTCATAAACCTGTTTCATCCTGTTTTTGGTGATATGCGTATAGATTTGCGTGGTCGACATGGTTTCATGACCTAAAAACTCCTGTACAGAACGTAGGTCAGCTCCGCCTTCCAACAGATGGGTGGCAAAGGAATGGCGCAACATGTGCGGGTTGACTTTTTTTGCGGAAGCCAGTTGCTCCACATATTTGTTTATAATATTGCGGAAAGCCCTGTCACTTAACCGTGTACCCGCTTTGTTCAAAAATACCGCTTCTCCTTTAATAAGAGGAACTTTGACCTTACGTTGTTCCATATAACAATTGAGTGCCTTCAAAGCCGGCTTTCCCAAAGGTACAATGCGTTCTTTAGAGCCTTTTCCCATGACCCGGACATACCCGACCGACCCATCGACATCGCCTACATTGATGGAGACCAGCTCACTGACACGCAAACCGCCCCCATAGGCAATTTCCAACAAGGCTTTATCCCGTAACCCCAAAAGCGTATCATCCGGGGCTTCCAATAAAGCTTCCACTTCATCATAATAAAGAAACTTAGGCAGTTTTTTGTCTTTTTTAGGCGTTGCAATCAAAGCAGCCGGATTGTTCTCCATAATATCTTCTCGACACAAAAACCGAAAAAATGAACGGATCGCGGACAAATGTCTGCTGATGGAAGATTTTACCAATCCTTGTTGTTGTAAAAAAGACAGATAGCGGCGCAAGATCAGGACATCCACACAAAGCAAGTCCACATCCTGCGGCTTTCTGTCCTGTTCTTTGGCGGTAAATTCGATAAAAGCCATCAAATTGGAACGGTAAGCCTGAATGGTAAGAGGGGAAGCATTTTTTTCCACCTCAAGATAAAATAAAAATTTATTCAACAGCGCTTCCATTTAACCACTCCTTTAAGCCTTCTAAAGCTCGACGGGCTAATTGGGCGTTCTTTTCTTTCTTATTTTTGATCCGTTCTTGTAACGGGGGCATGATGCCGAAGGTGATGTTCATGGGCTGAAATTTGGCATTGGGTGTGGTAATGTAACGGATCAAACTACCCAGGGCTGTGTTTTGCGGGAACGAGGCAATCGATTTTTGTTGCAATTGGGCAGCTGCGTAAATGGCGGCGGCCAAGCCGCAAGCGGCAGATTCCACATAGCCCTCCACACCTGTAATCTGCCCGGCAAAAAAGATGCGCGGAGCTGTCTTAAGACTTAAATTTGAATTCAATAGCTTAGGAGAATCCAGATACGTATTGCGGTGCATTTGCCCGAAGCGTAAAAATTCGGCGTGCTCCAATCCCGGAATCAGGCGAAAAACCCGTTCCTGCTCACCCTGACGCAAGCGGGTCTGGAAACCGACCAGGTTATACATGGTAGCGGCCGCATCATCCTGACGCAACTGCACTACGGCATAAGGTTCGGTACCGTCCGGACAGGTCAAGCCAACCGGCTTTAGGGGGCCGTAGCGCATGGTATCCACGCCGCGTTCAGCCATGGTCTCGATAGGCATACAACCTTCGAAGGTCTTAGGAGTTTCAAAATTCTTTAATGGATAGCGTTCGGCATCCACAATTGCCCGATAAAAATCAAGATACTGCTCCCGGTCCATGGGACAGTTGATATAATCGCCTTCCCGCTCGGAAGGTTCTCCTTTATCATAACGAGAAGCAAAAAAAGCTTTACTAAAATCGATGCTGTCCGAGGAAACGACAGGTGCGATGGCGTCATGAAAAAACAGGTGCGTTTGCCCGGTTAAATAGACAATCTCCTGACTTAAAGCATCCGACACTAAAGGTCCGGCTGCAACAATAACAGTCCCTTCCGGGATTTGCGTCACCTCTTCGCGCATGATTTCGATTTTGGGATGTTGACTGAGAACCTGTTCGATGGTTTGAGAAAACAAAGTGCGGTCGACGGCCAAAGCCGCTCCCGCCGGAACTTTCGTAGCATCGGCTGCCCGCATGATCAAAGAATCCAGGCAGCGCATTTCTTCTTTTACAAGCCCGACTGCGTTTTCCACCGAGGCGGCACGCAAGGAATTGCTGCACACCAGTTCTGCAAAACCGCCCGTCTTATGCGCAGGAGTCATTTGATGGGGACGCATCTCATACAAACGGACAAAGACTCCACGCTCGGCCAGTTGCCAGGCAGCCTCGCAGCCTGCCAAACCAGCGCCGATCACGGTAATGGATTGTTGTTCGGATTGGGGTTGACGACTCGTCATAGCATTCATCTATTCTTTTTTTGTCTTGGTTGTTTTCTTTGTGGTGGATTTGGCGGTAGATTTGGCTCCCGTCTTCTTTTTGGCTGCCGACTTAGCTGCTTTTTTTGACACCTGAACTTTTGCGGTTTTGGTTTGGGTTTTCTTTTCTCTTTGCGGTTTGGCAGGACAAGTCTGATTGGGGCAGATTAAGATCGATCCCCCGTTTTTGAGTTCTTTTTTGCTCATTTGCGTATTGCAATGCGGGCATACTTCACTGACCGGCAGGTCCCAAGACATATACCGACATTCGGGATAATGGTCACAACCGAAAAAGATGCGGCCCGTTTTGGTTTTGCACTGAATGATATTACCGCCGCAGGCCATACATTTAATATTGGTCGCTTTGACAATGGGCTTGGTATTGCGGCATTTGGGGAAGCCGCTGCAAGCTAAAAATTTACCGAATTTCCCCATGCGGTATACCATGGGACTACCGCAAAGCTCGCAGATTTCTCCGCTTTCTTCCGGTTTGATAATGATTTTGTCCATATCTCCTTCGGCATAGCTTAAGGTTTGGGCAAATGGGCCGTAAAAGTCACGCAACAGGTCGCGCCAATTCACGTTGCCTTCTTCCACCATATCGAGTTTTTTCTCCATATCGGCCGTGAACTCCACGTCCATGATATCGGTAAAATATTTTTTCATCAGATCGACAACAATTGTACCCAGTTCCGTGGGGACAAATTTCTTTTCCTCCCGTACGACATAGCCTCGAGCCAGGATCGTTTCAATGATCGGGGCATAGGTGCTAGGGCGTCCGATCCCCAATTCTTCCAAGACTTTGACCAGCATCGCTTCTGTATAGCGGGAGGGCGGCTGGGTAAAGAACTGCTTGGGATCCAGCTTTAGCAGTTTTAATTTTTGGTTCGCCGCAACCGATGGCAAAATGCCCTGGTCTTCTTCTTCTTTTTCATCTTTGCCTTCCATATAAACTTGCATGAATCCAGCAAAACGGATCTGACTGCCCGTCGTCTGAAAGAGATAATAATCAGCGGTAACATCCACCGTCGTAACATCAACAGTGGCCATACTCATCTGGCTTGCTACAAAGCGGTCCCAAATGAGTTTGTAGACTTTAAACTGCTGCGGCGTAAGATACTGTTTAACCAAAGCCGGCGTCTTTTCCACCGAAGTGGGACGGATCGCTTCATGTGCATCCTGAATCCGGCCTTTGGAGGCATAGACATTGGGCTTTTCCGGAATGTATTCTTTACCGTATTTCTGCACGATGTATGCTCGCGCCATGTTTTGCGCTTCGGAGGAAACCCGCACAGCGTCGGTACGCATATAGGTAATAAGACCCGTAACCGTACCGCCGATAGCGATGCCTTCATAAAGCTGCTGCGCTGTCTGCATAGTTTTTTTGGTTACCATACTTAGACGGCGGGAAGCCTCTTGTTGCATGCTGCTTGTGGTAAACGGTGGTGCAGGATGACGTTTTTGCTCCCGTTTGCGGATATCGCTAACGACATAGTTCTTACCTTTAAGATCGGAAAGCACGGCATCCATTTCTTCCTGATTATGGATATCCGCCTTTTTGTTTTTTATTTTTGCTAACTTCGCTATAATATTGCCCTTGCCGGTATCCAGATCAGCCTGCAAGTTCCAATATTCCTCTTCAACAAAGTTCTTAATCTCTTCTTCCCGGTCGCAAATCAAACGTACGGTGACGGATTGAACCCGGCCTGCGGACAAGCCTTTTTTGACTTTCTTCCATAGTAATGGGCTGATTTTATACCCAACCAACCTGTCTAAGATTCTTCTGGCCTGTTGAGACTCAACACGGTTCATATCGATGGGGTGCGGATTTAAGACAGCGCTTTTTACGGCCTTATCGGTGATTTCATTAAATTCAATGCGGCAGTTTTCTTCATCAACGCCTAAATATTGCTGCAGATGCCAGGCGATGGATTCCCCTTCTCGGTCAGGGTCGCTGGCTATAAGGACATGAGCCGATTTCTGCGCTTCCGTTCTTAAAGTTTTGATCACGTCCCCCTTACCGCGGATGGTAATATAACGGGGCGTAAAATTATCTTCAGGGTCCACGCCAATCTCGCTCTTTGGCAAATCCCGGATATGGCCGAAAGAAGATTTCACAATATAGTTTTTACCTAAAAACTTTTCGATCGTTTTGGCTTTGGTCGGGGATTCCACAATCACCAATGTTTGGTTGGTCTTAACTCCCTTAAGGCTTTGAACGGATTTTTTTGTAACCGTAGTTGTCGTAGATTTGACCGCTTTTGCTTTCTTACTTGGAACAGCTGCAGAAGTATTCAAATGCTTCCCTCCAAATTTGTTAAATGTCTTTTATTTTTAAATATCTTTCGTAATTCGATGGTAGTACTTTCCCGGTAATTGGCTGATAATACCACGGATTTCCCAAATTGTCAACAGGGACGCCAGTTTTTGTGGGGTGAGATTGACTTGCCGTAGCAGGTCGTCGAAATGAACCGGTAGGGTCATTAGATCTAAAATTTCTTTTTCCTGACCGGTGAATCTTTCTTTATCTTTCGCTGATTTTTTTGGCAGCATAGCGCCATAAGGCAAGTATTCTTCGTAAATATCTTTGGATGACAGTACGATTTTTATGCCCATGCGGATCAAATTATTGGTGCCCCTGCTCATGGGGCTTGTGATCGGCCCGGGCACGGTAAAAATATCCCGGTTTTGTTCCAAGGCATGGTCGACGGTTAAAAGCGTCCCGCTTTTGGCACCGGCTTCGATCACAACCACACCGCGCGACAAACCGCTGATAATGCGGTTACGCATAGGGAAATGCTGCGGCAGCGCCGGAGATCCCACCGGCAATTCGCTGACCACAGCTCCGTTTAAGATGATTTGTTGATACAAAGCGGCATTTTCCCGTGGATAAGGGATGTCAATGCCTGTCCCCAAAACGGCGACGGTTTTTCCGCCGGCTTTGAGAGCGCCCTCATGGCAGATAGAATCGATGCCCCTGGCCATGCCCCCGATTACCCAGATTCCCATTTTTGCTAGGTCGCGCGAGAGAATTTCTCCCACCTGTTTTCCATAAGACGTCGAAGAACGGGAACCGATCATTGCCACGCAAATGTCATCGTCCTGCGGTAGAGTCCCTTTGTAAAACAAAAGCGGCGGCGGGTCTAAGATATCCTTCAGGGCAGAGGGATATGCTTCGTCTTCCAACGTCACAACACAGGCTCCCGATTGCAAAAAGCAGTCGTACACCTTTTGCGGTTCGACTTCCAGCTTAGAGCGTTGCAATGATTGGCAAACATCGGCGCTGATTTCGGGGATATGGCCCCAAGCATTTGATTCCTGCCAGGCGGCAGCCGCATCATTCTCAAAATAGGTTAAAATCTGCCGTAACCTAACCGGCCCCATGCCCGGGACGCTATGTAAAGCCAAAAGATCAGCTAAGGAATTGGTCATTCATACTTTCCCGCCTTCCCTAATGATTTTAAAAATTTATTCGCAAGTTCTGTTTTTTCACTTAAGACTTGCCGCCTTTGCCACCTTTGAAGCCCCCTTGGGCAAGAATGTTAGAGGCATAGGTAAAGACCATCTTTTCTTTACGGCGGCTGCGTTTTAATGCCAAATCGATCAAATCATCCAGCAAAGCAGTAAAACTTTTGCCTTTGGGTTCCCAAAGATAAAAGGATAAAGACCCCGGGATGGTATTGATCTCATTGACATAGATTTCTTTGGTCTCCTCATTCATCAAAAAGTCAATGCGGCAGACACCGTAGCCATCCGTAGCAACAAACGTCCTTCGGGATAGCTCTTCTATTTTTATCGTCAATTGGTCTGGGATATCGGCCGGCAAACGCCTTTTAGCGCCGCTCATGCCTGATGCGGATTTGGAACCCGCACTGATATACTTATCGCGGAAAGAAAGGATTTCGTCCGTAGAAAAAGGTTCTTCGCACAAAGATACTTCCATCTTTTCCGGACTGCCTAAAACGGCGCAGTTGATTTCCCGCAAAGGAGTAATCAGCTGCTCCACGAGGATACGGTTGGCAAAGCTACCGGCCAGGTCAATGGCGTCTTCCAACTGGCTTTTATCTTGAACTTTAGTAATGCCGATGGAAGAGCCCAAATTAGCCGGTTTAACGATCATCGGATAAGGGATTTTACGCGCTATCATATCCACCACAGCCTGCGGATCATCCTGCCATTGCCAATAATAAAACCAATGATACTCCGGCACAGGGATGCCTGCTTCTTTTAAAACGGCCTTCATGGTGATCTTATCCATACCGATGGCGCCGCCTAAAACGCCGGGCCCCGCATACGGAACTCCGGAAAGCTCCAATAAACCCTGCAGGCAACCATCCTCGCCATGCGTACCGTGAATTACAGGTAAAACAACATCGATTGCAGCCTCAAACGGTTTTTTAAATAAACCGCCGCTCATGGCCCCCGTAACAAGGTAAGCACCCCGATTGGGGTGAAAGATGACCTTTTGACATTTAGCCAACAAGCTATTCACATCACGGTATGCGGAAAGATCCAGTAAAGCTTCTCCCGTATACCAAACGCCTTCCTTTGTAATATACAAAGGAACCGGCTCATATTTTGCCGCATTGAGATTTTTTACGGCCTGCAATGCCGAGATAATGGATACTTCATGTTCGACGCTACGTCCGCCGTAAACAACCGCAACTCTAATTTTATTCATATTTGCCTCCAAAGAGTTTTCTTAATTATAAAGTAATTTTTTGTCCCGTGTAATAACCGTTTGAATAAAAGATTATTATCTGCCTCTGCTTGCCCTATGATTCATTATACGTATCCGGCAGATCATTTTCAAACAAAACAACGTCTCCTGCAGATACAATTTCCGCCAATTTAGTGCGGGCATCGTTTAAATCAGCCGCTACATACATCTTTTCGACCGGATAAACCGCTTCTTTTAAGCCATCCTGCAATGGTTGGGTCTGTTTTTTACCCACCAGAATAATAAAATCGCAAACTTGAGCGCAGCTTTTACCAAATTGTTTGTTTAATTCGTATTCACGAGCGCCCAGTTCTACCATCCCGGGTGTAATCATGATTTTTTTACCGCTTGTAAAACTCTGTAACACTTCCAAGGCCATCTGGGAACCTTGTGGGTTGGAATTAAAAGCATCGTCGATGATGGTGTAAGCGGGATTGGGCAGAATCTGCAACCGGTGTTCCACTGGTGGCAGGGTTTTTACGGCACGCACCGCGGTAAGAAGCGGTACGCCAAGGGAATGGGCCGCCGCAACCGCGGCCAGTATATTCGATACATTATGCCTACCCAAAAGCATGCTGGCAAACTCTATGCTTTCTCCTTCGGGTGCATGCAACGTAAAAGCAAGGCCTTTGACCGAATAAGAAATATGGTCGGCATAATAATCCCACCCCGGATTGAATCCATAAGTAACTACGCGGCAGGGACTTTTATCAAGATTGGCTGCAATATTCTCGTCATCCATATTTAATACGGCAATACCATCCGAAGGCAAAGCCATAATCAGTTCAAACTTAGTTGCTATAATATTCTCTAAGCTGCCGAATGTTTCCAAATGCTGCTCTCCGATAGAGGTCAAGATACCCACCTTGGGTGCAGCTAACTTGCAAAGCTCCTCAATATCGCCTTTTTGTTTGGCTCCCATTTCCAAAACCAGCATTTGATGCGTCGGACGCAGCATCTCACGAATCACGCGCGTAATGCCCATGGGTGTATTGTAACTTTGCGGTGTCGTAAGCGTCATATATTCTTCCGATAAGATAGCTCCCAGAATCATCTTACAGCTTGTTTTACCGTAGCTGCCCGTGATGGCTACAATATTTAGCTCAGGCATCGATTGAATCATACGCTGCGCGTCTTCATAATAGCCACGGTTAATTTTTTTCTCGATTGGTCTTAATACCGTATTAGCCAGTAAAATAAAGTATTCGGAAAACTGCACGCCGATGATCAAGAGAATAACCGGGATTGGTGTAAAAACCCCGAACACAAAGCAAATAACGGCTATTGCCGTATCAATCGCAATAAAAATCCAGGAAACAAGAAAAAGCCGCTTTGCCCTTTTTGTCATCACAAGCGGTTTTTTTACTTCGTAACCGGCCGTCAAACTCAAGTACAACAAAAACCCCGCCAAAACACTCAAAGAAATATAAAAATCAAATAATGCCAAAATGACCGGCACCCAGATCAAATATTCCTCCAAAGACATCCTGCCATGCGATTGTTTAAGCCAGTGCAGGTAACGGGAATTGCGGTAAGAATTCAACTGCAACATATGCAGATTTTTGCGTGTTTTCCTCAACATGCAGATCAAAAAGAGCACGATCGCAATCATCCAAAAGAAGAACAAATTTGTCATCCCCTTTTATTGTTTGGTTTTTTCTTGTGCTAAAAAAGAATCCAAAATGAGCTTAAACTGTCCAAACTGGTCCAGATACGAATAGTGGCCGGCCGACTTTAAAACTGCAAGACCGCTGTCCGGAATTTTTTGTTCCATCAGTTTGGCATCGGAAAGAGGCGTCGCCGTGTCGTTTTCTCCCCATACCAAAAGCGTCGGCACAGATATTTTCGGTAAAAGATCGCTCAAGTCTTCATTGACCACGCGGACAAAGATCTGCCGCATGATGCCACCCGCCTGTTTATAATCGCTGGAAGGATTGCTTTTAAGCCATACCTGTAAGGCCTTTTCTTGATAGCGGCATAAACCGGGCAGGCTCATCACTTTTTTAGCCGCTTTGTAGCTATAAACACGCAGGTAGTAATCCGGACCGCGTTTGGGCCGGATTCCCGCGCTGTCAACTAAAATAATCTTGGAACAAAGCCCCTCCGAACCTAAAATGATGGTGAGCCGCCCACCGAAAGAATGTCCGATTACAATCGGCGTTTTAATCTGCATTGCAGCAAAAAAATGCTGCGCAAATTCCGCATAATCATAGACACTCCAAACCGCTTGTGGCACGGTACTTTTTCCAAAACCAGGCAAATCGATACTATAAACGGTAAAATCCTTTTCCAAATACTGATGCACGGGAGTCAAAGCCTCCAGGCTTACCCCCCATCCATGCAGCAAAACAACCGGGTAGCCTTCACCCGATTGATGGTAATTGACTTTAATTCCGTCCAACAACAAATCCATACGGTTATCTTACTCCTCATAGGTTTAAAAAATTTTAAGTCAAAGAGCGATCCAAAGAACGGTATTGGATTGCTTCGGCGATATGTTCCACGGTTATGGCGTCCTGTCCGTCCAAGTCGGCAATGGTGCGGGCCACTTTCAAAATACGGTCATGAGCCCGGGCCGAAAGTTGCAGGTAGCGAAATGCTTCGGCCAACATCTCTTTGGCTGCCGGCTCCAAGCAGCAGTATTTTTCCACATCTCTTCTTCCCATCTGGCTGTTACAGGTATAGGATGTGCCTTTATAGCGATCTTGCTGGATTTTTCGGGCCGCTTCCACACGGGCGCGGATTTGCGCCGAAGAATCGGTCTTCTCAACCGACGAGATATCTTTATATTTTACTCTCGGAACTTCCATATGGATATCGATCCTATCCCACAAGGGACCGGAAATCTTTTGCCGGTATTTCTGGATCTGGTGCGGCGTACAAACGCATTCCTTTAAAGTATCGCCCAAATAGCCGCAGGGACAAGGATTTAAAGCCCCTACAAGCTGGAATTGCGCCGGGAAAGAAACCCTGGCATTGACACGGGCTACGGTAATCATATGATCTTCCAGCGGTTGACGCAACGCTTCCAAAACATCCCGTGTAAATTCCGGCATTTCGTCCAAAAATAAGACGCCGTGGCTGGCAAGGCTCACCTCTCCGGGCTTGGGATTGGCTCCCCCGCCGATAATGCTGGCCGATGACGCCCCATGGTGCGGCGCGCGGAACGGGCGGCGGGTGATCAAAGCTTGTTCTTTGGGCAACAGCCCGGCAATGCTATATAATTTGGTTACTTCAATGCTCTCTTCCAAAGTCATGTCAGGTAAAATAGAAGGCAAGCGGCGGGCCAACATGGTTTTGCCGGAACCGGGAGGACCGATCAAAAGCACATTGTGCCCACCGGCCGCCGCAATCTCCAAAGCCCGTTTGACGCCTTCCTGCCCTTTGACGTCGGCCATATCAACATCCTCTTGACCGCTTTGCCGCGCGGAAAAAACCGCAGCCAAATCGATCTTTAACGGTTGGGGTTGCTCTTCACCCGATAAAATCATGGCCAGTTCCCGCAAGTGAGGAATCGGATAGATTTGCAAACCCGTCACAATAGCCGCTTCCGGCGCGTTTTCTGCAGGCAGGAAAAAACCCGTAATTGCTTCTTCTTTTTGGAGGCAATCTGCGATGGCCAGGCCCCCCGATATGGGACGAATGGCCCCTTCCAAAGACAACTCACCACAAAAAGCGGAACTTTGCAACAAATCGGATGCGGGGATCTGCCCCGTTGCCGTCAAGATTCCGACAGCGATCGGCAAATCAAACAGAGAGCCTTCTTTTTTGACGTCTGCAGGAGCCAGGTTTACTGTTATGCGCCGCAAGGGGAACTCAAAGCCGGAATTGCGGATGGCGGCGCGCACACGCTCTTTGCTTTCTTTTACGGAAGCATCGGGCAAACCAACGATATCAAAAGCAGGCAACCCGGAGCTGACATCGACTTCGACTTGGACTCTATACCCTTCCATTCCCCAAAAAGCGCAGCTTGAGATGATTGACAGCAAACCAAACCCTCTTTTCTGATCAACATAATATAGGTATTAATCATTAATTTCTATTAGTTTCGCCATTTTATATCCTTTCCCTTCAATTGGATTTATGAATAAAAATATAAAATTATATTTATGCTCTTGATAAATTATGATATACTTTTTACGATTCAACATAGATACACACTCGAAAGGGGCTATTAAAAATGGCAAATATCAAGGCTTTTCGGGCCTGGCGGTATGACCAAAATAAAGCCGGCAAAATAGAAGAGCTCTACACTCCCCCCTATGATATTATCAACGAAAAAATGCAGGATGATTTTTATCAAATCAACCCCTATAATATGATCCGTTTGGAATGGGGCAAAAAATATCCCGATGATACTCAAAAAAATAATCGTTATACCCGAGCCGCCACCGATTATGACAAATGGCGTAAAGAGGGCATTCTCTTGCGCGATGCCGAGCCTGCATTTTACCTTTACCGTCAGACTTTTGAGACTAACGGACAAACCAAAACCAGAAACGGCGTTCTGGCCACCATCCGCGCCGAAGGTTATGAATCCGGCGCTGTTTTGCCGCATGAAGATACTTTACCCAAACACAAAGCCGACCGGCTGGAACTAATGCGCCATACATTCGCCAATTTTAGCCCTATTTTTGGCCTTTACGCACAAGAAAGCCGCCATATTGACCGCCAGCTGGACACAGAGGCAAAAAAACAACATCCGGTCATTGATTTTAGCGATGCAGACGGTGTGAAGCATTCCATCTGGAAAATTGACAATCCAGATGTGGTGACTCATATCGAAGCTCAGTTTGCGAACTTAAAAATCTACATCGCCGATGGACATCACCGTTACGAAACGGCTTCCTTCTTTGCCAAAGAAACAGAAGGCAAGGGCATCATCAACCATGACCGCATCTTGATTGCTCTGGTCAATCTCTATGATCCAGGGCTCGTTATTTTGCCGACCCACCGTCTGATCAAAAATATCCCGGATTTCGATCTGAACGAATTTATCGGCCAATTGATCATATCCGGTTTTATCCTAACCAAAATGGAAAGTAAAGACAGGACAAAAGCCCTCTCCATGTTGCTCGAGGGCATGGCAAAAGGAGGAAAAGAAATCCCGTCTTTTGGGCTGTACGCTCAAGGACAATTCTATCTGCTACAAATCCATAATAAACATGGCGCCCTATATCTTGTCGATCAGCAAAAATCCGATGCTTACCGGGAGCTCGACGTTACACTCCTGCATACATTGATCCTGGAAAACCTGCTGGGCATCAGTCCCAAAGAATTAGCCGAAGAAGGCTGGGTGGATTACACCCAAAGCACAACAGAAGCCTTGGAAAAAGTGGATAACGGTCAATCCCAGATGGCATTTCTCTTAAACAGCACATTGGTGGAAGAATTATTAGCAGTCGCGGACTCAAAAGATAAAATGCCACAAAAATCGACCTTCTTTTATCCGAAGATGGTCGCAGGATTGCTTATCAACCAATTAGACTAGACCCTTTACTAAATAAATAAAGCAGCTGGAATAACCAGCTGCTTTATTTATTGTGCATTATTTTATCTTACATTAAATAATATAATATATTAATATTTGTATATATGCTTGAATATAACTTAAATGCCATTTTTACTTTACTAAAAAGTTTATGGATTATGCTTTCCGTTCCATAAAATAAACCGGGATTTGCGCCAGAATGTCCGTGCCTTGCGTAAATATTTTCAATGATTTTTGGGCTTTTTCAACGGCTACTTGTCCCATACGTTTAGCCTCCTGCAATCCAAACACAAGCGGATACGTACATTTAATATTTTTCAAATCGCTACCCGTCGGTTTACCCATCATTTCGGGATCGCCCGTTACATCCAAAATATCATCCGCAATCTGAAAGGCCAAGCCGATTTCCCGGCCGTATTGCCGTAATGCTTTGATTTCATCTTCGTTGGCGCCGGCTAATATTGCCGCACTGACGATGGAAGCAATAAACAAAGCCCCCGTTTTGTTGTCATGGATATAATCCAGGCAGCGGATATCCAGATTTTGTCCTTCCCACTCCATATCCAAGACTTGTCCTACAATCATTCCACCGACTCCGGCAAGCCAGGCAACTTCATTGACAGCCCGAAGCAAACGCTCAGGATTGGCATAGGGCGCAACTTGAAGCATCGCGTTAAAAGCATACGTCAAAAGGGCATCCCCAGCTAGAATAGCCTGCGCTTCGCCAAATACTTTGTGGCAGGTTGGCTTTCCCCTACGGTAATCATCATCATCCATACTGGGCAGATCGTCATGGATTAAAGAATAGGTATGGATCATCTCCAATGCGCAAGCAAACGGCAAAAAGTGGTTAATATCTATTTGGCTTTCTTGCCGATTTTGCTGGTTCAAAAGCTCCATCGTGGTTATAAATAAGGCAGGGCGTAAACGTTTCCCTCCGGCAAAAACGCTATAGCGCATGGCTTCATACAATACCTTTTCCGCTCCTTGAGCTTTTGGCAATAATTCTTCCAGACAATTGTTTACCAAAGCAGCTTTGCTCTCTAAATATGACCTTAAATCCATTGATGGCTGACCCCTTTCGCCTTTAGCATCTGATTCAACATTAATTGGGTTTGATCTCCTCGAACCTGTTTTGGACATCATTAAGCCAAACACGACAATTTTGGATCAAATGAACACCTTCGGCATATTTTTCCAATAAGTCTTCCAAGACCACGTCGGAAGCTTCCATCTCTTTGATCAGGTCTTCTAAGCGGTTTAGAGACTCCTCGAACCCGGGCTTTTGCTTGGAAGACTTATTGGGATTACCCTTTTTAATTCCCGTATCCTCTTTCAAGTATGACCTCTCCTTTTTCTCTTCTTAGCTCTTTTACTGGAAGCATTTGCATACAGTTCATCAATCATTCGACTTTTATTGACAGAGAACAACAAAAATATTACAATAAATCATAGTTTGGTTGTTTGATTTTTTTGTTTGGAGGAATTGATTATGGCTGAAAAAAAACTCTACCGCTCCCAAAAAAATAAAGTGCTTGCCGGCATATGCGGCGGTATCGGCGAACGGTTTGGAATCGATCCTACGATTGTCCGTGTGATTTGGGTGGTTATTTCTTTCTTTCTGGGGTATTTCATCGGCGGTTTGGTTCTTTATATTATCCTCATCTTTATCATTCCCCAAGAACCTGATTATTTCGATGTCTAAATCTTAAGCCAAGCAGCCTGCAATTCAGGCTGCTTATTTTTTTTGTTTTTTAGATTTATTTTTTTTAATATGAGAGGCTGTACTCTTTGTCACAGGAATGGCCTTGGCAACATCGACCGCAGGTTTATTTTTTAGTAAACGTAACAGAATAACTCCGGCCACGACCCCAAGACCGGAAACTACCATGGCGGCCGAAAATGGCCCGAACATAAGGCTATCCGTGCGAAAATATTCCACAAAAAACCGTCCGATCGAATAAAAAACCAAATAGCTGGCGAAAATACTGCCGATTTTATGTTTTTTCCGGATCAAAATCATCAGAACAAAAAAAACGCCTACATCCCAAAGGCTTTCATATAAAAAAGTAGGGTGACGGTATGCACCGTCGATATACATGGCCCAGGGAACAGTCGTCACATAACCGTAGGCTTCCTGGTTAAAAAAGTTCCCCCAGCGTCCGATAGCTTGTCCCAGTACTAAAGAGGGCACCAAAAGATCGGCCCAAAGCAAAAACTTAAGCTTATGTTTATGGCAGTAGATGAGCGAAACGATTAATGCCGCGATAATCCCGCCATGAATCGCCATTCCACCCGTCCAAGTCTTAAAAATCAGAACAGGATTTTGTGAATAATAAGATAAATTACATAGTACATAATATAATCTGGCACCGACCACGGCAAAAGGGAGGATTAACAAACAAAGATTTAATAAGTCATTGACATCCAAATGCTGCCTTTTTGCCTCACGGTAGGCCAAAATAACCCCGACCGCCATGGCCAAACTCATCAAAACCCCGTACCAACGTACGGTAAAATAGCCTATTTGAAAAGCAATCGCAGAATCTGGCGTCATTCAAGTACACCCCTAATTTTATTTATGAGAATTTTTTCTTAATAATTTTACCTGTCTAACGTCGTCCGGGTTAAAGTCAAATATCCCACGTCACGTCATATACACCGCAAGCTAGTGTAAACAGCTTTGCGGATTTGTTCTGTGGCTATTATATCATCGATATGCCCCAAATCCAAACAAATTTGCTGGCGCTTCGATAGAAATTGATTTATACTATTATTTATTACCCAAGTTACATCAAAAAATAACAAAGAACAAGGACTAAAAAAATGAACACAAAACAATTTGATTTTAAACCGATTACGATCGAGGATAAAGAAGTCTTTCAGGCCCATTTTAAAAACCATATCTTCAATACCTTTACTTTTAATTTTACCAGCTTCTTTATTTGGAGAAACTGGGACCCTTTTCTTTGGACAGAGGTAAATGGCGCCATCTGTGTCAAAACCACATTCCAGGGTGATGCCATTCTTTGCCCCTTTGCCGATAATGACCAGGCTATCTTAGACGCTACGGAAACCATGATCAACTGGTACGCCGAGCGGGGGGTTCCCTTTTTGATGGTGGACGTACCGCAGACCATGTTGGAGTTCTTTGAACGCAATATGCCCCAACGCTTCCAAGTATGCTACAAACCCGAATATGCCGAATATGTCTATGACGTTTCTGACCTAGCCAATCTGGAAGGCAAAAAATATACCAAAAAACGCAACCATATCCATCAATTCATCCGTAATAATCCCGACTATCAGTTTGTTCCCATGACCAAAGATTTGATTCCGGCCTGCCGCAGACAGCTTGAACTATGGTATTCACTAAACAAAAAATCACGCACTCTGACCATTGAAAAAGAGGCAATTGAATCTGCCTGGCAATACATGGACAGGCTTGATTATACAGGAGCCTGCCTGATGCTGGGAGACCGCGTGATCGGGTTTACCATAGGTGAGCCTTTAAACGATGAAATGGTAGGCATCCATATCGAAAAAGCCGACCCCGAAATCAACGGTGCCTACACACTACTCAATCAATTATTTGTCAAGACCTATTGGCAGGATTACAAATACATTAACCGTGCCGAAGACATGGGGTTACCAGGCTTACGTAAAGCTAAACTCAGTTATTATCCCTGCCGTATGGAAAAACGCTACCAATTGCGTGTCGAACAGTCTGAAACAAGAGGATGAACTATGGAATTTAAATTTGCCGCCAAAAAAGACTTCTCCGCCATTAAAAATTTATGGGCTTGCTCTTTTGAAAGTTACGAGCCTTATTTCAGCTGGTATTTTAATTCCGTTTACCAACCGAAAAAAACTTTGTGCTGTTTTGATACCGACTATAAGCAGAACGTTTTGTTGGCCGACTTACAATTTGCGGATTACAAATTGCAAATTAGAGATCAAATCATGCCCATTACCTTTTTTGTCGGCGTGATTACCAATCCCCTTTACCGTGGCAAACATATCGGTGAAAAACTCATGAAAGAGGCCCTGCAGTATCTTTACGAGCACAAGATACCGCTTGCTTGCCTCTACCCGGAAGCTCCTGTCTTTTATCAAAAGCTGGGATTTGAATATTGCTATGAGGAAACGCAATCTTATTTACTCCCCCAAAGCTACAAAAATTTGTTCTCAGATCCCAACTGGAAGATACTGGATAATCAAAATTTTGCGGATTGGGACTGGAAATCGATCGATAAAATCTACCGACAGCAGAACAAATCAGCAAATGGTTGGATTGTAAGGCGTAAAAAAGACTGGTTCGTCTTCGTCGGCGAAGCGATTTGCGACCAGTCACAAATGATACTTTATTCCCAAGAAGAAAACCCGCAAGCTTATCTGCTCTTACTACCTAAAAAAGAGTATTTTTTAGTCCGGGAATTTGCCGGGTTATCTCCCACACAGCAATCTCTTTTGGAAACCGGTCAAACAAAACCCTCGGTAATGGGTCGGATCATCGACGCAAAACAGGTTTTGCAACAAATCCGTTATCCTAAAGGGCTTGAGACAAAAATCAGCTATTTTCTCAAAGATGACCAGATTAAAGAAAACAACGGTCATTATCTGTTGACCGTTGCTAATCAAAAAGGCGTATTGGAATCGGCAAACTCCGCCCGGTTTCATTTGGGTATCCCCGAGTTAACTTCCATGGTCTGGGGCTATCGGTCCGCTACGGAATTAGCGCAAAACAATAGGCTGTTTGCCCCCAGCGATCAGATCGAAATACTGGATCGCATCTTCCCAAAACAAATCAACAAAACCACGCACCGGACCTAAAGAAGGCTCCGGTTTTTTATTTTTATACCTCCAGGCAAATCCCTACGGGGCAATGGTCTGAACCCAAGACCTCGGGTATGATAAAAGCATCCGTGAGAGCATCTTTAAGCGATTGCGAGGCAAAAAAATAATCGATCCTCCAGCCCACATTGCGGCCTCTCGCTCTGGTTTTCATATCCCACCAACTATAATTGTGCTCTTCCTGACAAAACAGACGAAAGGTATCCAGAAAGCCCAAGTCCAAAAATTCATCGATCCATTGCCGCTCGATGGGCATAAAGCCGGAATGATTGACGTTTTCCTTCGGCCTGGCCAAATCGATCTCCCGATGCGCCGTATTGACATCGCCGCAAAGTAAGATCGGCCTCTTGCTCTCCTTACAATAAGTGCTGATTGCCTGGCAAAATTCCAGCTTATAATTAAGCCGTTCTTCTCCCGAACCCCCGTTGGGGAAATAAGCGTTAATCAGCTGAAAAGCGTCGTAATCCAAAATCAAAACGCGGCCTTCGCGGTCATATTTATCCTCCCCGATTCCATAACGTACGGAGTTGGGCTCAATCTTGCTGTATACAGCCACACCGCTGTACCCCGGACGCTCAGCCGCAAAAAAATAACCGTGATACCCAGGAAACTCCAGCAACTCTTGTGGCAATTGATCTTCTTTGACCTTTGTTTCCTGCAGGCAGATCACATCGGGATCGATCATAGACATCGTTTCTCTAAAACCCTTTTGAGCAACGGAACGCAGGCCGTTAACATTCCAGGACAACAATTTTAGCTTTGTTTTATTGTTCATTCTGGTTCTCACCGTCCTCTTCTAGATAGGCAATATCCTGCTCTAAATCTTCCTCTCCGATCAAATGATTAGCCTGTGATTGGGAAAGCTGGCTCACCTGGCGCAATTTGCGTTCGATGGTGCGTGTCTTGCGGGAGGCATCTTCGATGGTATGGCTGGCTTCGCTGAGTTTCTTTTGGGTTTTATCCAATAATTGGCCGAAACCGGCAAATCCGGTTTTTACAGCCCCTAAAAGCTGCCAGACTTCATCGGCTCTTTTTTCGATGGCCAACGTGCGGAACCCCATCTGCAGACTATTTAGCAGAGCCGAAATGGTCGTCGGCCCCGCAAGCATAACACGGTAGTCCTGCTGCAAGGATTCGCTCAAGCCCGGGCGCTGCAACAGTTCTGAATACAACCCTTCTAAGGGGACGAATAAAACTGCGAAATCCGTCGTGTGAGGCGGCTGCAAATACTTTTCCTGCACATCTTTGGCAAAAGATTTGACGCGCTGCTCTAAAGCCCTTCCCGCTAATTGAGCCGCTGTGGCATCACCGTCTTGCTGAGCCTGCAATAATACCTGATAATCTTCCAACGGGAACTTGGCGTCGATGGGCAAATAGACGATCTGGTTTTCGTTTTTGCCCGGCAGACGGATGGCATACTCCACACGGTTATTCGGTTGGGACGGTTTGGTGGCAACATTGCAATCATATTGATCAATGGTCAGCATCTGTTCTAAAATGCTGCCCAACTGGACTTCTCCCCAAATGCCGCGAGTCTTGACGTTGGAAAAAATCTTCTTTAAATCCCCCACGCCGGAAGCAAGCGTTTGCATTTCGCCCAAGCCCTGATGCACCTTTTCCAGCCGTTCGCTGACCTGACGGAACGATTCCCCAAGCCGCTTTTCCAGATTCTGGCTGAGCTTTTCATCCACAGTCAACCGCATCTCTTCGAGTTTCTTTTCATTGTTTTGCCGGATTTGCAGCAGGTTTTGTTCGATCTCGCGTCGGATGGTTTCCATGGTGGTACGGCTTGTTTCCATGCGCTGCTCGTTGGCCTGATTTAAGGCCATAAACTGACGCAACAACTGCTCTGCGGTACTTTGCAAAGAATTGTTCAATTCCTGTCGCATCAATGTCATCTCTTCTTTAATCCGGCGTTCATTGGCTTCGAACGCATCCTTTTTGCTCCGGCTGGCCAATAAAACAATCAAGACCACAATCATCAAAGCTAAATTGATGCCCAAAAGAGTTGTCGTCATAGAAACCCTCCCGCCTGTCTTCCTTAATTCTGTTTTTAATTCGCTATTTATGCTGCTTTTTCCTTTTAAGATTATGGGCAGGAAGGAACGGGTGCTTGGATCACGAATTTAGACAATAAAAGTAGTTTGGGAGAAACGATATGCTGAAAGATTTGATCGCCCAAGGATTTGGTAATGAAGAAGATTATAACTGCGCCGAAAAGATCATCAACGGGGCAAACATCGCCTACCAGTTGCATCTAACGCCGGATCAATGCCGTTTAATGGCAGGGTTTGGCGGCGGCATGGGCATCGGCAGCGTTTGCGGTGCACTGGCTTCCGGCGTGGCTGTCTTAAGCTATCTCTTTGTGCAAAAAAACGCCCATGAGAGTGATACCATCAAAAGGCTGACTAAGGATTTTCTTCAGTGCTTTGAACATAAGATGGGTTCCATTATTTGCACGCCATTGAAAGAAGCCTATTATACAGAAGAAAAACATTGCAAAGATGTTATTTTTGCGGCGGCGGTTGCCCTGGATGAGGTCATTAACCAAGAAATGTCCAAGCAAAACACAATCAATTCGGAGGAAATATAATGACAAAAGTTTTAGCCGTCATGGCCAGTCCTAAACCAGAGCACCTTTCGTTAAGCACAAGAATCTGTCAGTCCTTTCTTGATCAATACCAATCCCAAAATCCGCAAGATACCGTTTGGCAACTTGCTTTACACAAAACAAATTTACCCCTAATCAACCAGGACACAATTGATTTTTTCGAGGCGCAAACACCGGCAAAAACCGGTGAACAATCTGCAATTGATGCGCTTTGCCAGCAATTTATCACGGTGGATAAATATATTTTTGCTTTTCCCAACTGGAACTTGCTCTGTCCGGCAGACCTGGTCACTTATCTTTTATGTGTGGTGCGCGCCGGCAAAGCGTTCTCATACACACCGCAAGGTGTAGTCGGTTTGTTGCAAAACAAAAAAGCGCTGCTGATCATCTCTTCCGGCGGCTATTGTACGGACCACCCCTACGCCATTCCCTGTTTTGGCATCGATTGGCTGCAAAGGCTGCTTGCTCTCTGCGGCATTACGGATATTTCCCTTATGATTGCCCAGGGCGGCGAACAGCTCCCCGATCAGGCTGAACAAATCGAAGAAAAGTCACTAGGTGAAGCCCATGATTTGGCAACGGTCTGGTAAACCCTCTCCGTTAAATGCTTTTTATATGCGGAGGTGTTAATATTGCAAGATGGAACAAAAAAAGGAATTCAGAAGTTTTTGTTTAGCCTTTTATTAACATTTAGTTGTTGGTCAATAGTTGTAGTTATTATAAGTATAATTTCAATAATTATATGGTATTCTTCAGGGTACAATATCTATTGGGATAAGCCTTATAGTGATATCTATATATTTTTAAGATCTACAATTAATTGGTATGTTAAACCATCCACCATACTATACACTTTACTTTTTTCTTTTGCTGTTTGCATTGTATCGTCTATTTTATGGGCTTTTAAAGTGAATGGAAAACTTCATAATATACCAGGTAGATTTCAAAAAAGGTTATTAATTCTTAATATAATTAATTTTATTTTATGGTTTTGTTTAGCTTGTCTGCAATAGTTTAACTTTATTAATTAGCGATAAAGAAAAGAAGAGGGGCTTTAATCATCCTCTTCTTTTCTTTATTTTTCGCTTATTGTGATTTTTTGTCGTATAGCTGGTTGGCCAGACAGACAAATTCCGCCAAAGTTAGCGTTTCACCCCTTCGTTTGCCATCGATGTCGCATTGTGTCAAAATTGGCTGCCATTGGGTTTTATCAGCCAACAAATTGCTGTTTGCCAGGCAATTGGCCAGCGTTTTTCTTCGTTGAGCAAAAGCTGCTTTAACCACCTGCCATAACAGATCTTCATCTATTGCTTTGTTTTGAGTCTCGGCCAATTTATCCAGACAGACAACGACGGATTCTACATTGGGCGGCGGTAAAAAAACATGCGGCAGTACAACAAATAATTGTTCCGCTTTGGTATAGTATTTTGCCATCAGGGATAATGGGCCATATTCCTTTGCTCCCAGAGGCGAAAAGAAGCGTTCTGCGGCCTCCTTTTGCATCATTAGGACTATTTTACCCCAACTTGCGTTTAGACGAAGCAAAGACAGCAGGATTGGCGTTGTAATATAATACGGCAAATTTGAAATGATTTTACAATTTTCATAACCGGATTCATGAATTTTTTGCACCCAATTTGATTTTAAGATGTCTCCCTGCAAAATTTCCACATTTGGGCAATCCGACATTTGTTTCTTTAAAACTTCTACCAGTCGTCCGTCTATTTCCCACAACAATAGCTTTTCCGGCCGGTAACTGCGGGCAATGATCTGGCTCAAAACACCGACGCCGGGACCGATCTCCAAAACACAATCGCCCGGTTCGATATCTAAGGCGGCGACGATCTTTTGCGCTGTGGGTTCATCAATTAAAAAATTTTGACCCAATGATTTTTTTAAACGGATTTGATGTGCATCCAAAAGATGACGCGTTTGTAAAACGTCCACAAGACCCGACCTTTCCGACTTTAATGCAATGTAAAAGCCGGTTTTACCCGGCTTTTACATTGCATTTTTATTTTAGTACATAAATTTTTACGGAACGGACTCCCCATTTGATACAGACAGATTCCGTCTCAAAATAGACATCGATCTTGTTTCCTTTGATTGAACCGCCGGTATCTTCTGCCGTCGCAAATCCATACCCTTCAACATAGACTTTGGTACCCAAAGGAATAACTTTCGGGTCAACGGCAATGGTCCCAACTTTGGGAACCGTTCCCGTCGCCGTATGGTAACCTGTATCCGTATAGGCTGTGGCGCTTACGACTAACGCCTTTTCGAAACTGAAACTCATCCCGCCACGGCTTGCTGTGGTGATCGTACCATAAGCAACCTTTTTAGGTTGGGCTTCGGTAACAACCGTTGAGGAAAGTATTTTGCTTGCCACCTGCACGCCGTCTGCCAAAGTAATCAAGAGTTGATTTTCTTTTACCCCTGCCTTCCCTTTGGATAGGGTCTTGGTAATTCCTTGTTCCAAAGTAGAATCGGACACACGTACGAGCGAAGGCGCAATCGCTTCTTTCTCTGTGATCACCTTTTCTTCTATGCGCACTACCCGTACTTTTTGTGCACCGGTAATGAGCGGGTTATATTCGGGATATACCTTATCTTTTTCGCCTAATGTTATCCCTGCCAACTCCAAAACTTGGGAAACCGTTATCGGAATGCTGTGAACGGTTTGTTCGTTATTGTCGGCCATTACCGTAATATCAAATGCTTTTGTTACGGTCACTGTCTGACCGGATTCCAGTTTTGTATCCAAAGCGGGTTCTACTAAATCCGCCCCGTCTACTACGATTCCGTTCTCTTCCAATAATTCTGCTACAGTATCGGCTTTCGTCATCACTTCATACGTATTTTTATCAACTGCTAATGTTATATTCTTTTCCCAGAATAAACTTATTGCCAAAATTAAAAACATCAGTAAAGCGATGAAACATAAGATCAAAATCGGTACCAGACGAGCGGGGCGAGTATTTCTTGTCGCCCGAATCTCCATAAAATACCTCCTTGCAAGATTAAAGAGAACAGCATCACTTTGATTGTCTGTTCTCAGGAATATGCTTGTATTCTACCGCACTTTAGATAAAGTTGTCAATTTTATCCATTTATCACAGGCGTTTTTGATTTGGAAGCAATGTCTGATTTGTCAATTTATTTATTTTTATTCATCTGTCATACGCAATTTTTGATGCGGTAAACTCGAATAGCATTTTCCGTTGTCATCTTTGTGATTTGCTCTATATCTATGCCGCAAATCTCAGAAAGTTTCCTGGCAACCAAAGACACTCTGGCCGGTTCATTGTTTTTGCCGCGATATGGATGCGGTGAAAGATAGGGGCAATCCGTCTCGATTAAAAGATGTGCCAACGGTACTTTTTTTGCGACTTCCACCAAAGATCTGGCATTGGTATAGGTAATTGGTCCGGCAAACGAAATCTCAAACCCTAAACGCATACAGACTTCCGCCATTTCCCAACTACCGGAAAAACAGTGTATAATTCCTCCATTAACGCCGCCACGCTCCTGTTTTAAGATGCGCATGACATCGCCGTGAGCATCTCGATCATGGATAACGATCGGAAGCGACAATTCCCGCGCCAACTTAATTTGTTCGACAAAAGCACGGATTTGGTCTTCTTTTGGCGACAAATTTCGGTAATAGTCCAAGCCGATTTCGCCGATTGCCACAACGTCGGCCGATCTTGCCAGCTCATAGATTTTTTGCGACATCTTTTCGTCCCAGATCTTGGCGTCATGGGGATGGATGCCGATTACGGCGTGGACCATATCGGGATATTTTTCCGCCAGGCGAACATTCATCAAAGAGGACGGCCAATCGTAACCGATGGAAGCAATGTGACCGACTCCGGCCTCCTTGGCCCTGGTTAAAACGTCCTCCAAGTCTTTATACAGTTCCGGGTCATTCAAATGGGCATGCGAATCAAAAAGCAATTCCGACACCTCTTTTTTTTGCTTAAGGCGAGGTAAGTGCAACTAATCTGCCTCGGCCTTGTTAGTCTGTGTTTTGCTTTGTTTTCGTCCTAGGCATACATAAATATGCCTTTCGTCCTCAACCTTGTAAACCGTAAATTTTCACGACGCCGACGGTCGGAGAGTTTTTAGCTCCTAGCCGTGCGTCAGGCAAGGCAGACGAAGCTGCTTTACCTATGGTAAGCAAGGAGGATAATGCCGCATTGCGTGCGGTTGGCATCTAAAAACCGGGTTGGGTTTGACTCCCCTTGCCTTAAAATCTATTGTACTTTGGTTCCGGCAGGCATGGACGCAACTTCCAAGACTTCCAGGCGGTCTTTGCCCACGGCGGAAAGCAGCATGCCGTGTGATTCGATACCGCGGATGGTTCTGGGTTTAAGATTAGCGATCAAAATCAGATTCTTGCCCACCAAGTCTTCCGGCTCGTATTGCTCAGCGATCCCTGCCAAAACAGTTCTTTGCTCATCCCCTACCTGCAACAAAAACTGCAGCAGTTTATCGGCTTTGGGTACTTTTTTGCATTCCAGCACTTTGACCACACGTAAATCCAGTTTGGCAAAGTCCTCGATCGTAATCTCCTCACCAATGGGTGCAAATTCTTCTTTTATTACTTCTGTTTCTTCTTGAGACTGCGGTTCTTCTTCCACTACAATAGCCGCTTGTTCGTCGGCTTGCCAATCTATCCGGGGAAACAAAGGCTCCCCGCGGTCTATTTTAACGCCGACCGGGAACCGGCCCCAACTAAGACTATCCCAGGTCTGGACATCGGTATTGGCAACGATCCCTAATTGCTGCCAGACTCTCTGAGGCAAAGTGGGCATCACGGGCGTAATCATAACCGTCACCAAACGGATGACCTCAGCCATATTGTACAAAACAGTTGCCAACTTCTCTTTTTCTTGCGCTTTATTGAGCGCCCAGGGGGCGGCATCATCGATATATTTGTTGGCCTTATTCACGAGCTTCCAGACTTCCGCCAGCGCGCCCGCCCATTCCATATGATCCATTAGCTCTTCCACTTTTGCAGGCGTCACTTTTGCCAGCTCGATCAAAGACGCGTCAAATTCAGTTCCCGGCCCCGCTGCCAGTACTTCACCGTTTTGAAATTTATTGAACATAGCGGTGGTTCGAGAAAGCAGATTGCCGTAATCGTTGGCCAGATCCACATTGATACGGCTGACTAAAGCCTCTTCCGAATAAGTGGCGTCGAGGCCATAGCCCATCTCTCTAATCAAAAAGTAACGGATGGCATCCACGCTGTATTTTTGTACCAAAATAACCGGATCGACCACATTGCCTTTGGATTTACTCATTTTGCCTTCGCCTAAAAGCAACCAGCCGTGCGCCATCACTTTTTGGGGTAAAGGAATATCGGCGGCCATGAGGATAATGGGCCAGATGATGGTATGGAAACGGACAATATCTTTGGCCATCAAGTGCACATCGGCGGGCCAGAATTTTTGATAAAGAGATTCGTCATCCGTATACAGTCCTAACGCAGAGACATAATTCAGCAAGGCGTCAAACCAAACGTAGATCACGTGCTTTTCATCAAACGGTACTTTAATGCCCCAATCGAAGGTAGTGCGGGATACGCACAGGTCTTCCAGCCCCTGTTTGACAAAATTAACCATCTCGCTGCGGCGATTGGGCGGCTGGATAAAATCGGGGTTTTCTTCAATAAATTGCAGCCAACGATTGGTATATTTACTCATCTTAAAGAAATAGCTTTCTTCTTTGGTCAGCTCAGCCGGACGACCGCAGTCCGGACAGCAATGGGTTTCTCCCAATTGGCGTTCCGTAAAAAAGGTTTCGCAGGGCGTACAGTACCAACCTTCATATTCGGCCTTGTAGATGTCGCCCTGGTCATAAATCTTTTGGAATATCTTTTGGGCAAATACTTTGTGGCGGGGTTCGGACGTACGCAAGAAATCATCATATTCGATCTGCATGGTCTGCCACAAATCCTTGATCCCGGCCACGATCTCATCGACGAATAACTGGGGCTCTTTACCTGCCTCTTGAGCACGGCGCTGAATCTTTTGACCGTGTTCGTCTGTACCTGTTAAAAAATACGTTTCAAAACCCCGCATCTTTTTATAGCGCGTCATGGTATCGGCCGCCACCGTCGTATAGGCATGGCCGATATGCAAATTACCGCTGGGATAATAGATGGGAGTGGTAATATAAAATGTAGGTTTTTGGTTCATATTCTTACCTCCGGTTTGGCAAAAACGCACAGTACGGCGTTCGCCTGATTGATTCATTTTAGTATATCGTTTGCCCTTTGTCAAGGTTTGATTCCCAAGTCATATATGGTTTTTGCAGGCATGTCGTACTTTTGCGCCAGAATTTTTGCCGCTTGTTTACGGCTTTGCCCGTCTGTCATCAAATGTTGTAATTGGCTTAAAAGCTCCGGTTCATCCGGCTTCTGTGAGGTTCGCATTCGACCACCGGCTACGACCAAAGTAAACTCTCCCCGCGGTGGGTTCTCTTCAAAATGAGCAAGCACCTGCCCAATCGTACCACGTACAGTTTCTTCATAGAGTTTGGTTAATTCCCGACCCGCAGCCATTTCCCGCTCACCGAAAATTTCAGACATATCCCGCAATACTGCAAGTAAACGGTGCGGCGCTTCATAAAAAACCAAGGTCCTTGTTTCATCCTGCAATGATAGTAATTGCTTGCGACGTGCTGATTTTTCACGCGGCAAAAAACCCTCAAAAGCGAAACGTGCCGTATCCAGGCCGCTGCCTACCAAAGCCGTCAACATCGCATTGGCACCTGGGATCACCGTCACCAAAATACCGGCTGCAAGCGCTTCTTTGACCAAATCAGACCCTGGGTCGCTGATACCGGGCATGCCGGCGTCAGATATTAAAGCGATGTTTTGCCCTTCTTTGAGCTTTTGCAGTAAGACAGGGCCTTTGATCACTTTATTATGCTCATAGTAGCTGGTTAACGGTTTTTGGATGGCAAAATGATTGAGCAGATTACGGCTAGCGCGCGTATCTTCGGCCGCAACCAGATCCACCTCACGCAAGATCCTTAAAGCACGCAAGGTGATATCTTCTAGGTTGCCGATCGGAGTAGCAACCAGATATAACATGCCGTATGGGCCAGCATTCCGGTTCATACATATTCTCCCTCGTGAATCTTTTGCATTTCTTGTGTGTAAATACCCACTTCGCGATAGATAATCAAAGGCGGCATCACGGTTAAACTCCCTTGTTTTTTCTTTTGGGCCTGGAGTAAAAACAAGACGGCATCGTTGTCAATCATGGAATGCACCATACGTAACCGTATGGGATACAGGCCGTGTTCTTGCAAAAGAATCAGTAAATTGTTTAAGCGTTGCGGTTTATAACAAAGCAGTAAACTTCCGTTTTCTTTCAAAAGAACGGAAGATTGACGGATGACATCCTCAGGCTTGCAATAAAGCTCCGAACGAGCAGCGGCAAAAAGAGGATTTTCGCTGAGACGTCCGTCTTTGAGAGCAAAGTAAGGCGGATTAGCCGTCACCAAGTCAAAACTCCTGGGTTTAAACAGTTGGTCGCTATCCCGCAGGTCAGCATGAATCACTTTGACTTGATCTTCCCCGATGCCGTTTAAAGCGACGCTACGCTGGGCCATATCGGCCATCTGTTCCATAATTTCCACAGCCCAAAATTTTGCCTTTTGATTGACGGTATAAAGCAAAAGCGGGAGTATGCCCGTTCCGGTACCCAAATCCAAAACATAGGGGGATGCTTGCTGTTTGATCACAGGCAAAGCAAAATCAGCCAGTAAGACGGCGTCTAAACAAAAACAAGGGGCAGTGGCATTTTGAATGATCTTCAGCCCACCCCAGTTGAGGGTTTCAACTCTTTCCGGCAAGCTAACGATACTATCCAAAGTTTTCCCTCCCCGTTTCCGTTTCCGTTTCCGTTTCCGTTTCCGTTTCCGTTTTCTTTTGCTTCTATTTTACTTTGTCAGTACGGATACCTTCGGACAACAAAAAAGATAAGCAAAACAAACATTCTTCGTCTCGGGCTTGGGCAAAATGGGCATGACAAATATGAAAGCCTTCGTTATATAATTCCGTCAAGGCTTCCATGCTGCCGCTCTTTACCGTTTCGCTATTAAAACGCGCTTGCAAAAGAGCGTTTTGTTTTTCCATTTCCGATACTTTTTTTCTTAAAGAATTCAATTCGGACATCAACACGGCGAATTTTTCTTCCCATTCCAAAAAGTCCTGACTTAAGGTCATTTTGCTTCACCTTTGCTTTTCTTAAACCTTGCTTTTATAATCGCAATCCCCGTTTAATTTTTTTAAAGTTTCTTCTACAGATTCCTCCATGGGATCATCCACAATCACTTTAACGAGATCATCATCGACGATTACTTTCTGGTCAGGAGGACAACTCTTTTTCTTAGCGCCGTTATCATCATAACTTTCATATTTTAAGCAGCACATCAACCGCCCGCAAACACCGGAAATTTTGGTTGGATTTAAAGATAAATTTTGCTGTTTGGCCATACGAATGGAAACAGGCTGAAAATCGTCTAAGACGGAATGACAACATAAAACACGTCCGCAGGAACCAATGCCACCGATAATCTTTGCTTCATCCCGTACACCGATTTGACGCATTTCAATGCGCGTACGGAAAACAGAGGCCAGATCCTTAACCAATTCGCGAAAGTCGATACGGCCTTCCGCCGTAAAATAAAAAATGATCTTGCCCACATCAAACGTATAGGAAACTTCGATTAATTTGATGGGTAAATTATGCTGCGCGATCTTTACTACGCAGATGCGGAAAGCTTCTTTTTCTGCCTTGATATTCTCTTCATGTTTTTTTATATCATCTTGGGTTGCTTTACGAATGACATCCTTTAAAGGACTGACCAAATCGCTTTCCGATATTTTTTTTAAGGGAATAACGACTCTCCCGAACTCTAAGCCTCTAACCGTTTCTACTATTACAGAATCACCCACGTTCAAAGCCAATCCGTCCGGGCCAAAATAATAAATCTTCCCGGCCATTTTAAAGCGAACGCCTACAATATCGACCATCTTAGCGGGATCATGGTCTGTTGCTTGCACTTTATCGGATATTATAGCTTCCCCCATTGGTACACAAGCATCGCAAACACAGGCGCAATCCGCTGGCTCTTCTGAACAAACCGTGCCGGTTGCCGCGTTGTTTTGGTCTTTTTCTACAGGGGTTTTTACACAGGTTTCAGAACTGTTTTCTTTTATTGTATCCGCATTCTCTGTTTCATTCGCTAAAACAGAATATGATTTTTCCGTATCGTTTCGATCCATATATTTTTGAACCTCCTTCATATGAAAAAAGGCTTATTAACCCTTATTTTTCTATTGTACCCGAAAGATTGTATGAACACAAGTTATTGTTTACTCACTTGATCTGGGAAAACCGCCAAAGACGCAAAAATAAAACATCCAACAATAACCTTTGATTGATATTGCGTCTTAAAAGCTCGACAGCCCGTTCTGTCAACAAGGCGGCCTTGAGATTGTTTTGCGGCCCGAAGGGAAAAGTGCAGCTTTCGGCCAAAAGATTACGAAACACGCGTAACAGGGCGGCAAGATAATGTAGGAGCCCATCTTTGTCTTTCTCCCAAACAAGCGCTTGATTCATCACCTGAGCGCAGGTCATTTGGGGAAGATCACGCAAAAACTGTTCCGCCCCCAGCATCTGCTGTCTCACTTGCTCTTCATTGAGAATAAACGGCAAGTCGCTGCCAAAATGGAATTGCTGGCAGCGGGAGAGGATCGTAGGCAGAATCTTATCCGTATGATGCACGCAAAGAATAAAAAGAATACGTTCCGGCGGTTCCTCTAAAATTTTCAACAAGCTGTTGGCCGTCGTATCCTTCATCAGTTCAGCATCCCGGATAATAAAAACCTTATCATTGCCGTAATTTTGATAGAGATGGGCCTGCGATTGCATGGAACGTACAGCTTCCACGCGCACAAACCCTCTTTCCGGTTCAACCACCTGCAACAAATCCGGATTTAAAGCGGCAACACGTCGGCAGGCCTCACAATCGCCACAGGGATAACCGTCATCGGTATTGAGGCAATTCACAGCCATAGCAAACAAAACAGCTTGCTCAAAAGAAGCATCGCCACTAAATAAATAAGCATGCCCCACCTGATGCTTTGCTACCGATTGTGCCAAGGCTTTATCCAAAACTTTGTCCCGGTCATTATCTTTTGCATGGGCCATGATCGCATGTTCTCCTTTATTTCTTACAGGTTATATTGGGCTAAGTATTGCTCCATGATTGGTTGGATCAGGATAAAAACTTCTTCCGGGTTGCCTGCGCCGTCAATGGCATGGATCCGTTTGGGATACTGATTTGCCAATTTTTCATAGGCTGCCGCCACATCTTCATGGAATTTTAGGTCTTCCCGTTCCATTCTGTCCGTTTGCCTACCGCGTCTCTTTAAAGCCAATTGCATGGGCACCCTCAGGTAAAAGGTCAAATCGGGAACCATATCCCCCACCGCAAAATCATTGAGCGCTGCCAAAAACTTAAGGTTGATCTTGCGTCCTCCTCCCTGGTAGGCGAACGTGGAATCAATATAACGATCGCAAACAACAAAAGTACCACTTTCAATAGCCGGAGCAATCACATTGAGTACATGCTGCGCACGGTCGGCGGCAAACATCAACAATTCGGCCTTATCCCCTAAGGTCTCACCGCTGGCGGTAAAATCATCTTGCAGGAGCAATTGGCGTAAGCGTTTGCCAAGTTCGCTACCGCCCGGCTCAAATGTATGCAAGACGGAATAATTTTGTGCTTTCAACCACTGCACAAGCATTTTGCTTAAGGTACTTTTTCCGCAACCGTCAATCCCCTCAAAGGTGATCAACAGACCTCTTTTCTGATTTGTCATACCCTTCCCGTCCAATCTTTTTTCTTTTTTTTATCATTCCTGTAATTTCTATTGCAGCATAGCTAGAAACCAAATTGTCTACAGTCACTATCGCGTTAGGCTGGGCTTTACTGCTACTCATAAAAGATACGGGTTATTTACAATTTTAGGAGTATGGTATGTGGATATTATACCACGGATCGATGGCAAACCCCCAGGTATTGCAAAGATAAAGCGTTTCAAATTACCGTGTAATACACACAATACACTAAAGACGTGACATCACAACATGTAGCACTTAAAAACCTTGCTCTTGAATATCTGTCCTTATTATATCAAAAATGAGGACAAACAAAAAGTATCGGCTTATTAAATTAAAAAGCCGATACTCTTGATTATCTTTTTAAAGATCGGTAAAATTCAGTGTGGCAAAGAGGTCTTCTATAGTCTCGGCTCTGCGAATCAACTGCACCGTACCGTCCTCTTTCCATAATAGTTCTTTAGATCGAAGCTTACCGTTATAATTGAACCCCATCGCATGTCCATGCGCACCGCTGTCATGAATCACCAACAGGTCTCCAATTGTTATCTTGGGCAAGGCGCGATCCACTGCAAATTTATCATTGTTTTCACATAGAGAACCCGTCACATCATAGATATGGTCGCAGGGTTGGTCTTCTTTGTCTACGACAGTAATATAATGATACGCTCCGTATAGGGCCGGACGCATCAAATCTGCCATGCAAGCATCCAGACCGATATAATTCTTATAGATGTTTTTTTCATGCAAAACTGTAGCAACCAAATAGCCGTAAGGACCTGTAACCATACGTCCGCTTTCCAAACAAATCTTTGTTTGCCCCAAACCTGCCGGAACCAAAATACGCTCAAAAGCCGCCTTGACCCCTTGCCCAAAAGTTTCCAGGTCAACGGGATCGTCTTCCGGCTTATAAGGAATGCCGATTCCGCCACCCAGATTGATAAACGATACGGACACGCCTAAACGTTTTTTTACATCTACAGCCAGATCAAACATCATTTCGGCTGTACCGATCAAAAATTCTACATTCAGTTCGTTGGAAACGACCATTGTATGCAGACCAAATGTTTCCACACCCATTTGCTTGCATCTTTCTATCCCCTGGAAGATTTGCTCTCTGGTAAAACCATATTTTGCTTCTTCCGGATAGCCAATAATAGCGTTTCCACCTTGCCTCAGCGGACCGGGATTATACCGCAACGAAATGGTCTTGGGCATACCGGCTGCCTGGGCCAAAAAATCGATGTGGTTGAAGTCGTCTAAGTTGATGATAGCACGAAGCTCTTTGGCTTTGACAAACTCCTTGGCGGGTGTATCATTGGATGAAAAACAGATCTCTTCTCCAGATAACCCTACTTTTTCCGATAAGATCAATTCCGGCAGAGAACTGCAATCCGTTCCAAATCCTTCTTCCTTCAATAATTTTAAAATATACGGGTTGGGCAAAGCCTTAACAGCAAAATATTCCTGAAACTGGGGCGCCCAAGCAAATGCCCTCAGTAGACGTTGGGCATTTTGCCGGATATCCTTTTCCATGTAAAGATGAAACGGGGTACCGTATTCTTTTGCTAAATATCTAATTTGCTCTCCCGTAAGCGGCAATCTTTTTTGGGACATAATCGTTCCTCCAACTATATTAGAATAAGCCCTGTATAGATAATATTATAGGCTGATTGATGCTGTTTCATATAATTATGCCAAATTAGCATCTTTTCGTCAATGGTTTAAAGCTGGACTTTAAAGATATTTTTTTAACTCCGAAACAGGTATCGCTAACCCAGTGTTTGTTTGATCCTGGATTGAGGCAAAAATAATACCCACTACCTGGTTCTGGGCATTAAACACAGGACTGCCTGATGAACCGGAGCGTACCGGTCCCTCTATGTAAAGGTATTGTATTGGATCTTGTGAATTCAGTTGTACATAACGAATGAATTGACCTTGTGAAATCACCCATTCAAACCCTAAAGGATTGCCGATAAAAACCACTTCGTCCCCTTCTTTTGGCAGGTCGTCGGCTAGCGTTAGATAGGGCAGATCCTCCCCATTGATCGTAAGCAGAGCTAGGTCTGTCTGCGTTATCAGCTCCTTAACGGTTCCTTTATGAACGCTGCCGTCCGGGAAGCAAATGGTAATGGCATTGGAGTTTTCTACGACGTGACGATTCGTCACAATCAAGCCGTCCGGAGAAATATTAAACCCCGATCCCAAAGATGAGCCCGCCTGAATTAAAACAACACTTTCTTTTAATGCTTGCAGCTCTTCGTTTTGTTGCAGTTTGCCCGACTGAATCAAAAAACTAAGATCCGGAGCATTACCAAAATACATAAAATTAGAAAAAATCAAAAAAACAAACCCGAATAAGGCGATGATCAGAACAGAGACAATCCGACCATGCGAGCTTGAGCTGTTTATTTCTTCATACTCCGGTATTTTATTTAACTCCTTCAGTTCGTTGGGATCTAAATCATGCAAAAAATCCCCGGCGGATACCTTTTGCCAGGGTTGTGCATCCTCATGCGCTTCGTCAGATGGCAGCTCCTCTTTTTTTATGCGGTATTTTGCCATACAAACTCCTATAATTTAAAATACTTTTGCTAATTCTTGCAAAGCCTGCTCATCCCAATTTTTGAGGAAAACAAGCGGTACTTGACCCAAAGTTTGCCAGTTTTCCTCGCGGCTGTTGTTATAGGCCACAAATTGTATTCCTGCCTGATATGCGACTAAAATATCAATCAGGGAATCTCCGATCATTAAAAACCGCTCTTTAGGTATTTGAACGACATATTGCCGGATGAAATAAATACCGGCCGGATCCGGTTTTAATGCAGGCATTACTCCCCGTCCAACCACACGGTCAAAATAACAAAGCAGATTCAGCTTATCTAAGACCCGTTCGGCTGCTTGTTGCAGATTATTGGTCAGGACAAACAAATACGCGCCCTTTTGTAACTCTTTTAGGACAAAGTCCACGTTCTGTTCTGCCGTTGCTGCCATCAGCCCTGCTGTTTCAATCTCATCGATGCAGTGCATAATACTTCTCCAAAGCTCGGGAGTCATTGCAGGATGGTGTTGAACATTTGACAAGACAGAAGATATAAAGCTTGTCTGTGGCGGCTCGATTTTGGCTTTTTGTAACAATCTGTTCACTTCCCAGCGCATCAAAGAAAAATCGATGGAAGAACGAATTATAGTATGATCCATATCAAAGATGATTGCTTTGTCTTTATTGGATTGTCGCAAATTGCACACCCCTATATTTAAGACGGCCAAAGTTGGACTAACCACCTCAGCCTGGCTAAATTCGTGTTTTGCTTTGTTCTCATCCTAGGTATACATAAGTATGCAGTTATCCTCTGCCTTGCACAAGGCACAGTTGGCGGCTAAAAACCCTTTAAACTCTGCCGCCTTAATCCATTTCGTCGATAGTTAACCGAAAGCTTTCCATAAAGTGATCCATAAACCAGCCCACTTCCGGCAGATCCGCATAACTGTCAATCTCTTTTTTAATGCTTTGCTCCGCTTTAGCAAACTCCCCGTTACCGGCCGCGATCTCCTCTACGCATTTGGCATAGGCGGCGATTTTATCAGCCGCTTTAATCAATTTACGTACCTGGGGGTCAGCCGGAGAAAATAAAGGTGCATAATCCGGCACAAAATCCGGTGGTAAAAGAGAAAGCAATTTATTTTTAGCAACTTCTTCAATAGCAAAATACGCGGTTTTTATCTCAGGATTAAAGTATTTGACAGGCGTGGGAAGGTCCCCGATCACAACTTCCCCCACGTCGTGGTAGAGTGCAACCAGCGCTACTTCTTTTGGATCGTTCTGCTTGCCAAAATATTTATTGCCGATCAAAACCAAGGCATGCGCAATCATGGCAACCTGCAAAGTATGTTCCTGGATATTTTCCGGCAAGACGTTGCGCATTAAACTCCAGCGCCGGATGAGCTTCATTCTGGACAGATATGCAAAAAAATGGCTTTTCATAGTATTCCTCCCATAAATAATCCACCATTTTTATTATACACAATTTGAGGCAATAAAAAAAGGGCATGATTATCATGCCCTTTTTTGTTTGTGCCATGATTATAATTTAACAAAACGGACTTTGTTGATACCCTTTGTCTCTTCGACATGATCCAGCGCTTTTTGAGCGACCGGTGAATCGACCGTCAACACCATCATAGCATAGTTACCGTTGTGTTCTTTACGGCTAACCTGCATGGTAGCGATGTTGATGGCCTCTTTCCCCAAAACGGTACCGATGGAACCAATCATACCGGGGGTATCAGAATTTTCGATCACCAGCATGTTGGGAGCAAAAAGCATATCAAAGGTGAACCCTTCTACTTCCACAAGACGGATCTCTCCATTGGTAAAGACTGTACCGGAGTAAACGTATTCTTTTTTTCCCGCAGTCACTTTCACACGGATCAGATTTTGGAAGTGTTCCACCTGAGATTGGGTTGCAGTCGCAAATTTTAGACCGCGCTCTTCGGCTACGAGGCGGGCATTGACAAAGTTAATTTTTTCTTCTAAAGTGGGCTCCAAAAGGCCCTTGATAACGGCAAGCGTCAATACATCCGTATCCATCTGGGCAACCGTGCCAAAGTATTCTACGGTCAATTGTTCGGCCGGAGCTTTTTGCAGCTGATAATAGAATTTGCCCAAGTTTTCACCCAGCCTCAAATAAGGCTGTATTTCTTCCAGTTCTTCTTTTTTTAAAGTAGGTAGATTGACAGCGTTTGGAACCATATCTCCGCGCAAAGCATCGACGACTTCTTGCGCAACGGAAATACCAACATTTTCCTGCGCTTCATCCGTCGTTGCGCCGATATGGGGTGTGACAATAAAATTATCCAACTTATATAAAGGCGCATTTAAGCAAGGTTCTTCTACCATTACGTCACAAGCCGCACTGGCGACGATACCTTCCTGCATCGCTTCATACAGCGCTTTTTCATTAACAATGCCGCCTCTGGCGCAATTGACGACGCGCAGACCAGGTTTGGCAAGTTTGAACTGCTCTTTGCCGATCATACCGAACGTTTCTTCCGTCTTAGGCGTATGCACTGTGAGAATATCGGATTCTCGGATCAAGTCATCTAATGTTTCTCTCTTTTCCACATGCGCTTTTTGGAATTTGGAATCTGGTATATAAGGGTCATAAGCGATCACCTTCATGCCAAAAGAATTCATCCGTTGCGCAACCATGGTGCCGATACGACCCAATCCCACGATCCCAAGTGTTTTCCCAAGCATTTCGCTACCTTGAAACTGTGAGCGCCCCCAAGTACCGCTTTTGATCAGATTGTTGGCCTGAATAATATAGCGGCTGGAAGACAACATCATCCCGATCGTTAATTCACAGGCCGAAACACTGTTGGCGTCCGGCGTATTTAAGATTACGATCCCACGTTTTGTAGCACCATCCAGATCAATATTATCGATCCCGTTACCGGCCCGACCGACTGCTTTTAGGTTCTTGCCATATTGATACAGTTCTTCATCCACAATAGGAACACTGCGGACAATCAAACCATCATACTGATCGATGATTTTCAGTAATTCTTCCCGTGTGATCTTTGGCATATAATCGGTTTCAATGCCATTATCACGTAAAAGCTGTACCCCTTTTTCAGATATTTTTTCTGCAACCAAGACCCGTGTCATTCTATTCAACTCCTAATTCAAATTTTAGCCAAATAATAAAAAAATCCCTTTTTAATTAAGGAAATGCTATCAATAAACTGATTATAACGGGCAATAGCTGCCCCTGTCAAATAGTTTCATGAAAAAATCATATATCTCACTGGATAAAGCGGTCACTATACTAAACAGACCAGCATAACAACATATCATTTTCTGCCGTAAATGAAGGGCTTTAATAAAAAAAGCCGAAAGGCTTTTTTATAATTGACGTGGAGAAAAAGACCGACCCAATATAGGTGCAAAAATCGTGGGTTTATTCATTAACTTGATAAACGCAGCCACAACTTCGGGATCGAGTGCACTGCCGGCATAGTATTCCAATTCTAACAAAGCCTCATCGCAAAGCATGGGTCTGCGGTGTGGTGACGGATAAATCATACAATCATACATCCAGGCTACCTGGAAAATTCGCACAGACAATGGAATTTTATTTCTCTTCAACCCAAGATACCCTCTGCCATTATAATACTCTTCATGTTTTAAGACCAGATCTGCCGCACTGGAAAGAGGCTTGATGACGGAAAGAATCTTTGCACCTTCCATTATATGCTGATCCATAATCTTTTGATCCTCTGCATTCAAAGGAGCCTTCTTTTCCAAAATAGAGTTGGGAACGCCAATTAAACCGATATCATAACAATAGCATAGGGTGCGCAAGCTTTCCTGGTGCTGCTTTGACATTTTAAACATACGCGCCATACGGAGACTATGATATAAAATACGTTGCGATCTTTCATGACTTTCCGCTGAACCCCAAATACGTTCCTGTGTATGATCCTCCTGCCAAGAAGTAATGGGTTTTTGTTGTTCCCATAAACGCTTGCTACTTGAATACCCCAAAATAAGCAAGAGTGCCAATACCGACATACGTAAAATGATACGTATGGGAGACACTCCTAAAAACAAAGCAGCCCAAAAACCGAGTTGGTCGGAAAAAGCAGCCATAGCGACCGCATCGGCAATATAGAGTCCGATTCCCAAGAGACTATACAATAACACCGGTACAAGATATTGCATGCCTTCTCCCCCCTCTCATGACAGCCAAACTCGCTACAACCTGAGCAAATACATCTAGATATTGTGTAATTCTAGATTTATTGTTAAAATCCTTCCAATCTATTGATTTTTTATTTATTTTTTATAAAAAAAAGAGAGGTCTATATATAGACCTCTCTTTTAATCAATTACTATATTAAATTTATTTTATAATTAAATCGATTAACATTCAAATAAGCATTAGCATTGTTCCAAATATAGCTACCATTAAATTTAAACCGCCTTGATTGGTCATAACCTTTAACGGTTATCCCCGCATATAGAATATTTATCATTTATGATACGGTTCGTTACGGTTGATTTTTAACACCCGGTAAATCTGTTCCAAAAGGATCAACCGCATCAGCTGGTGGGGGTAAGTCATTCGTCCGAAAGACACTTTTAAAGCGGCCCGATCGCAAACCGCTTTGCTCAGACCAAAAGACCCACCGATCACAAAGGTAAAATGACTGGCACCTTGGTTTGTTGCCTCAAGCAAATGCTCGGCTAACTGCTCAGAAGATAACATTTGTCCCCTAAGATCCAAAACAAATATCTGCCCCTTCTCCGGCAAATGCGCTAATATCCGTTTGCCTTCATTCGTTTTGACCGATTCAATTTCACTTTTTGTCGGTTCAAGTGAGCATTTTTCCTCAACGATTTCTATCATACGCAATTTAGCCAAAGGAGGCATCCGTTTTTGGTATTCGGCTATCCCTTCTTTTAAATAATCCTCTTTTAACTTTCCTACAGCAATGATATCAATCTGAATCATACGGCCCTCTTTTTAATGCGACAACTCGCCCAATGCTACATTAAAGTTCAGTTCTTTGCCGTCGCGGTTGACCGTTACCTTAACCGTATCACCGATATTCTTAGCAAAGACGGCTTCCTGCAATTCATAATACGTTGTGATCTTTTCGCCATCGATGGCAATGATGATGTCATAATTTTGCATGCCGGCTTTAGCAGCATTACTACCGGACAGCGGCAAAACAGCAACGCCATAATCTACATTGAGGTTATTATATTTGGCAATATCAGCCGTAATATCTCCCCAGATATTCACACCTAAGGCCGGACGTTTGACATAGCCGTTCGTTTTGAGTTGATCGATGATTCCTTTTACCGTGTTGATGGGGATCGCAAAACCCATCCCTTCAAAATTTTCAGCAGAAATTTTGATGCTGTTGATACCGATCACCTGTCCTGTCGAATTAATTAAAGCACCCCCGGAATTACCGGGATTGATTGCCGCATCGGTTTGAATCAGGCGGAAAGCAAGACCGGCTTCTGTTACAATTAAACGATTAAGTCCGCTGATGATGCCTTGAGTTGCCGACCTGGCAAATTCGGAACCACCGGGATTTCCGATCGCTAAAACAACTTCCCCTACTTTTAAAATATCAGAATCTCCTAAAACAGCGGGATTAAGATCAGTCGCATTGATTTTTAACAAAGCCAGGTCGCTTCTCGCATCGGCGCCGATCACCTTGGCTTCATGATTGGTATTGTCATATAGGCTGACCACAATCTTTTGTGCACCAGAGATCACATGGTTATTGGTTACGATATATCCATCCGACGAAATAATCACACCGGAACCGCTAGCCGCCTCTTCTTCCTTTTGGCCAAAATAGTTGTCGTAGGCAACTTGTATATTACTGATGCCAACAACGCATTTCTGTACTTTCTCGATGACAGCCACACGGTCAGCTTCGCCAACATCTAAGTCATTTTGGGGTGCTGAAGATGTTACGGAGTCATTGGAATTGGACAGCGTTTCTTGTTGCTGTTGTTGCTCGGCGGAAGAAAAATAACCCATTTGGCCTGCGGCATATAAGGCAACAATCCCACCCAATATTGCTGCAACTATGAGTAATATAAGCATCAATACAAGGAAAGGAAACCGCCTGCCACGCATATCATCTTTAAAATAACTCATTTTCTTTCCTCCTTTACAAAAACAGTACAATAGCACCTTACGTAGCAATTACTCTAGGCATATCATCGGCAGCGGAGCGTAATACGCTGCGGTAAAAAGCTTAAAATGAATGGGAACCTTTAAATCTTCCAATCTATTTTCCACCTCTGACAAGGCAGTATGCGGCGTATTGTTGTTTTCACTTAAGTGTGCCAAAAGGACATGTTTTGTATTTTTGGTAACAATCTTTGCCAATGCTTCGGCACTCTGTTGATTGGATAGATGTCCGATAGAGCTTGCGATCCGATGTTTTAAAAAGGCGGGATAAGATCCCTCTTTTAGCATTTGCAGATTATGATTTGCCTCTACAATAATCCCATCCACACCGTGTAGGAGTTTGATCATCATTGGTGTGATTTCCCCGGTATCGGTAAGGACACCAATACTATGTCCATTATGATGAAAAACCATGCCTACCGGTTGATGAGCATCATGAGAAATTCTAAAAAAATCAATCTGCAAATCCCCTATCTGCATATTATATGTAAAACAATTTCTTTCTTCCGGCGGATAGTCATTAAAAAAGGGTAAATGACGCCAAGTCAAAGGGGATGCAAAAACCGGAATATCATATTTGCGTGAAAAAGAGGAAACCCCGCTGATATGATCCGAATGTTCATGGGTCAATAAAATTGCGGATAGTTCCTCTGGCCTGATTTCAAGATCCGCCAAGGCCTGTTTCATATATTTTAACGTACAACCGCAATCCACCAATACTTTGGTATCTTTGCCTTCCACATAAATACAATTGCCTTTTGAACCACTTTTAATCGTTGTAAACCTCATATATGGTTTCCGCACCTTTTTATTTGATATTTTTTACAGATATAGTATTCTTGGAAAATTTATCCTAACAAATCTATATTCTGCAGAGACGTACAAATCCCTATCTAATTAAAATAAAAAAAAGAGAGAAAACATCTCTCTTTTTATCTTCTTAACTAAAAATCATTTTACTTCAAATATCTAATCGGGTTATAGGGAGTACCATTGATACGAACCTCTAAATGCAAATGAGATCCGGTGCTGTTTCCGGTGCTGCCCATCTCGCCAATCTTTTGACCGGATGATACTTTGTCACCGCAACTGACATCGATTTGGCTCAAATGCGCATACCAGGTTTGCAAACCGTCCCCATGGTCAATCTTAATCGTATACCCATAACCGGATGCCCAACCGGCAAAAAATACTGTACCCGCTTCACAAGCACGGATCGTGTCCCCTGTACAACCATCAATATCCATTCCGGTATGATAACCCCGACTGCGGTAACCAAAAGAAGAAGTAATCCGTCTGCTGGATGCCGGCCAATTCAATATTCCTATGGTACCAGTACCACGGGAAGCAACCACAAGTTTTGTGCCGCGTTGTACAACCTTTGTAACAGGATCCTGCAAAACTTTGCTGCCAACTACTTGTTTACCGGTCATTACGCCATTGGTCGTCACAACGTTTAAGGTCAGTTCTTTTTCCCCGGCGACACCTTGTGTCACCACTTTTTCTGTTCCTCTGTATATAGAACTGTCATTGACACGCTTGACTTCGAAAGGAATTTCAGCCGTTGTAACAACTTGCTTAACGATCACGCAATTTACCAAAGGAGCAATGGCTTTTAAACGTACCGAACTACCCACTTTTAAATCGCCGGAAGTTAAACCCGGGTTAGCAGCCTGCAGATCTTCAATGGAAATGTCATATTGTTTGGAAATAGTCCAGAGAGTCTCATCACTGCTTTCAATTTGATGAAGCACTTTTTGAGGAGCGCCGTATATCAATACATTTTTAGCTATATCAGCCGCTAAAATATTACTCGGTTCTGTTACTTTTGTTTTAATCTTTACTTCTTCTCTAAACTTAGCGTCTATAATCACATCATCATCATTGATATAAGCAGCCTTGACGTTTTCCAAGATGTTTTTAGCCGCATCTTCATTAGCAACAGCTACGGTATCTTTACCATCCACCTGTATAACAGCTGCTTTAATTCCAACTGCAATGGTCTGTGTCAAAATTTTCAGAGCATCGTTGGCGGAATCCGGTTTTAAACCTGTATCTTTCGGTAATTCTATAATATTAACTTGCCCCACGCTGGAGACTTTCATATTCATTTCATTTGACTTTTGCGCCAAATATTGTTCTAATACATTTTGTGCTTCCTGCTTACTAGACAATACAGTAACCTGGACGCCATCTATTGTTAAAGCTGCAGCTTGTCCCTGGAATATCGGCAGGCGACTTGCTCCCAAAAGCATAATCGACAGACAGATGCAAACAGCCATAATTGCAATTTTTTTTGTATCCTGCTTCCGAAACATATGTTTGATGCGATACAATTCAGCAGAATGATATGTAAGGCTTTTTAAAAGCTTTTTTTTGAATAAATGCATCTCTTCACCACTCTTCAACGTTATTAAATCTAATCTTAGATACTATAGATAGATTTATAGCTCCTAAGAGGGTAACAATCTCACTTGGGAATTATACCATAAAATGGTTGATAAAGCAAATTTTTATTTGCTTTATTTGTCAAAAATTTAGATCATCAAGCAGGCTATTTATAAAATATAGTAAAGTTTTTGGTTTTTTTTATATAAATTTGTCCGATTTTTTTTTGTTAGTTGGCATAATTAATTTCAATTACAAATGCCTATATATCCTCAACCTCTACTACATATAGTATTTTATCCACTTCAAGTCCGAATAAAATTCGGACTTGATATTCTTTAGCCTCTTGCCAATAATGATCTGTTAAAGTATATAAAATATGACTCGCTGGATTTTTGTTATGAAAAAAATCCGGAAAACCCTATGATTTGGGGTTCCCGGATTAATAACGCTATTGATTGTTGAAGCATATATTGTATATGGGGTGGTCTGATGAATCTACTTGAACTCATAACGGTAACCAGTACGGTAGCCCTGTTGATTGCGGAAGACTTAACAGATAACGAATTAGAATTACTGATTGTTCTCCTAAATCAGCTGTCAAATACATTCACCCTTGTTCTGACACAAAGAGATGTGAGGATTTTACCCCCCATTATACCTTTAGATTAGAAAACTAATAACCTATAATTTATCTTATTTCAAGACCTCTGTTGGCTTGAGGGGATTGTTATTAAGGACCTGATCCACTTCTTCAAACCCCTCGGGAAATGCAAAATTGTAACGCGCCGGCAACGCAAAGACATATTTGGAGTTTCTTCCCAACTCACTTGGGGGAATCGGAGCGGCGCTGACACCAACTCTTTCATCGACAACATCATTCCATTGGTCAATGGTAAATATCATGATCGGGATATCTTGTCTTGGGGTATCGGATGTCCATAAAGGATGTCTGATTGAAAGCTTCGGCCCGGTTGCAACAACATTACCGACCTGATCCCCATCAAGGGCCCGGCCCTCCCACTGATCCGTTACGATTGTATACCCTTCCCAGCTTCGCGGCAGCGAAAAAGTAAACCCATAATCGGTATTGTCGTAGACAAGTTCCGCTTCTTCATAATCCCCTAATGTCACATCAGTAATTAGCCATTGGTTATCCCCTCTTTCCACTTTGAGCGTAATCGGACGTTTTGCCGCAGCTTCCCCATCCTTTTGCTCCGTACCGGTAACTTCAATGATCTCCCCCATGACTTCATAAGCATCCTGGGATATTTTGCGGGTTTCCAAAATATCAATCCGCTCGGGCCATGGGCTAGAGGTCAGCCTTCCGGGTGCATTTTGCGGATTAGCAAGCCATTTTTCAATCAAACCAGCAGACACATAATGCCCATAATTTTCCCGCATGCTTTCTTTTAATTGATCGGTCGGCTGCAGTAAGGAAACCATTTGCAAATTTTGTCCAAAGCTTTCAACCACATTTTTAACAGCCGTAAGGTCATCATTGGACTCATTAGCTGTCTGAGTCCCTGTACACCCAAATAGCATTAAGCTAAATGCAACTATAAATATTAATATGATATTTCTCATGGTATCACTCTCCTAATAGCCTTTAGACGCAATAAGTTTTTCTTTAGTTCCACATGATTCTAAATTCAATTATACCCATTTTTTAAAAAAATCCCCCTAACGTATTAATCTTACATATTGTTTCGTTCTTGACAGACAATTTTAATATGATCAATGGGAGGAGGCACAATAAAAAAGCATCCGCCCATTATTATATTGTTTGATCTACTCCACTTATAGAAAAACAGTTAAAAGTCCCCTGAAGCTGAAAAAAAAACAAAGAAGGATAAGCATAGCTTGTCCTTCTTTGTTTGGAGCGGGTGATGGGAATCGAACCCACATAACTGGCTTGGGAAGCCAGCGCTCTACCACTGAGCTACACCCGCATAAGTTTTTTGAAACTGCCGCTAATTATTCACAATAAGCGGCAGTTTCTTGGTGACGCGTAGGGGATTCGAACCCCTGAATGCCAGCGTGAAAGGCTGGTGAGTTCAGCCGCTTCTCCAACGCGCCAAAATGGTGGGCCATTACGGGCTCGAACCGTAGACACCCTGATTAAGAGTCAGGTGCTCTACCAACTGAGCTAATGGCCCAAACAAAGTATTATGATAAAGTATTTTAACCGTGCTGTCAAGTAGTAAAAAAAAAGGGAAGGCAATCCGCCTTCCCTTTTTACTAAAAAGCTGGATTTAGGGTAATCGTTTGTTCTCTGTCGGGACCGATCGCCACAATGGAAATAGGAACTTCGCACAATTCGCCCAAGCGGTTGAGATAGTTTTTAGCAGCTTGCGGCAAATCGTCGTAAGAACGACATTTGGTAGTATCCACCGACCAACCCGGCATCGTTTCATAAACCGGATCGCATTTTGCCAACAGGTCTAAATCGGCAGGGAAAGTCTGAACCTCTTTCCCCTCGTAGCGGTAAGCTGTACAGATTTTGATTTCCGGCATATAATCTAAAACATCCAACTTGGTAATAACCAAATCGGTCATTCCATTAATCATAACACTATATCTTCCAACAACAGCGTCAAACCAACCACAACGGCGCGCTCTACCTGTCGTCGTTCCGTATTCGCAGCCAATACGGCAAAGCTCATCTCCGGCTTCCCCCAACAACTCACTGGGGAAAGGACCGCTGCCGACCCTTGTAGTATAGGCTTTTGAAATGCCATAAATTTTCTGCAGTTTGGTGGGACCAACCCCTGAGCCTGCGCAAACCCCGCCGGCCACGGCGTTGGAAGAAGTAACAAAGGGATATGTGCCCAAATCTAAATCTAAAAGAGAACCTTGGGCGCCTTCAAATAAAACCTTTTTATTTTGTTTGATCGCATCATTAATCAAAGTAACCGTATCGCGAACAAACGGTTTGATTTTCTGCGCATAATCTTTAAAAGCGACTAAAATCTCATTTAAATCAACGGGTTCCTCCCCATAAGCGGCAAAGATATGGTTCTTTTCTGCCACATTAAAAGCAAGCTTCTCTTTAAAGGAATCCCATTTTAACAAATCGAGCACACGCAGACCGGTTCTGGAGCTTTTATCGGCATAAGCGGGGCCAATGCCACGTTTCGTCGTGCCGATCTTGTTATCACCCTTAATTTGCTCCTGCAGGGCATCCAAACGACAGTGATACGGCATGATCAAATGCGCCCGTTCAGAAATATATAAATTGGAGGTATCCACTCCTCTTTTCTTCAAATCATCCAATTCTTGCAACACAACACCCAGATCAAGCACAACACCGTTGCCGATGATGCAGGTAACACCGGGAAACAAAATACCGGAAGGAATAAGGTGAAATTTATACACGTCTCCTTTGGATACGACCGTATGTCCGGCATTGCTGCCACCTTGACAACGGACAACCATTTCTGCTTCCGAGGCTAAATAATCGATAATCTTCCCTTTTCCTTCATCGCCCCACTGCGCACCAACCACTACGAGTGTAGTCATGCCAAGCACCTCTTTCTCGTCCCCTATTTAATCAGGGATATCATCAATTGCATACCGTAGCTATCTTAACAAAAAAGCAGCTTTTTGTCAATCAATCATCCCTCAGCTTTTAGAACGAAACATCCTTCACGTTTTGCCAGATCTCTATTGTCAGCTGGTTTTTATTGATGGCACAATAAATCAGGATCGTTCTATCTGTGTTATTTAAAAAACGATAATCTTTTGAACCATAAGCTACCGTCGCATCCATTTCACTGGGGACATAATTGACAGGCAGGCTATGCGCATAGCGTTCCAACGTCTGCAAACCGGCGTTTTGAACGGCATTATACAAAGTGCTGGATACCTGGCAGACTCCTCCGCCGTAACTGTAAATCTGCTGACCGGCCAAAAAGGTGATGGCTTTGGTATAACCCTTTTGGGGCGTACGCGGTCCTACCGTCTGATTGAATGAGAAAATTTCTCCGGGCAATACCTCAATATCATGGATAGCCGCACAGGCTAATTTTAGATTGATTGTGCGATTGACCTGATCGGGATTAAAATACGTGCTGTAAGAAGCAAGCCTTTTAGGCGTATTTTGGGTTTCCGTAGTAAAATCTTCGCAAACCATAGCCCAAGCCTGAAATTTTGCAATATAATTTTCGGAATTGCCATAATAGCGGCTGTCACAAATCAAATCCAGATAACGAAAATTCTCATCCCACAGCCCTTCAATCGCTAACCAGTTCAAAGTAGAAGCTGGGATCAAGCTAACTCCATCTTTTTGCGTTATGCCATGTTCAAAAATCACTTTTTGCCATGTCAAGCTCTCTTTCCCCGTAACATCCTCCTCTTTTCCAACCAAATATAGAACGTTGCCGGAAGGATGAAAAACGATCGCCTCCCCCGGTAAAAAATAAAATACAGCGCCTGTATCTTTATCCCATTCCAAGTTTGCCCCCGTAAGTTGCGTCAGAAGGCGTAAAGGAATCAATGGGGGTTGATCTTCACTTAATTTGACTAAAACGGTTTGAATATCGGAACCGTTTTGCACATTGATTTGCACTTTATCATGATTGGGACAAGACGGATTATCACAGGGAATATTACATTCCCCATCCGTATTTGGTTCTTCGTTAACCGTGGTTTCTTCTTGATTCATAACGTTTTGCGCATCAACCGTAACGGCCGCGACAATTTGAGAAAAAAGAAAAAAGTGAAAAATAACGATGATGGTAACGAATGCTTTTAACGTTGTACTGATTGGCATCATAATTTTCCTTCCTGAGCTTTATCTAGCTTGATCTGCTATCTTCCATTATATGACTCACAAAATAAAGTAAAAGTAAACCCTGTCGAAAACAAAAATCTATTTTTCGTCCGGATCAAACAAAATTCCCCTTAAAATTAATCCTTGATAAACAGCTTTAATGCTGTTAAAATAGATAGATAAAAGTTTTTGCTTTTACATGCAATCCTATCATTAAAAATGTAATAAACGGAGGTCTATATTATGGCTAAAATGTATTATGACAATGATGCCAATCTTTCGATCCTAGAGGGAAAAAAGATCGCTATTTTAGGGTACGGCAGTCAGGGACATGCTCAATCTCAAAATATGCGTGACAGCGGTCTGGATGTCATTATTGCCGAAAAAGAAGGAACCGAAAATTACAAACTGGCAGTCGCAGCCGGCTTTGAGGTTATGTCCATCGCAAAGGCTTGTGAAGCCGCAGATTATATCCAGATTTTGTTGCCCGACGAATTGCAGGCGGCCCTTTATGCCACCGAGATCGCGCCTTTCCTAAAACCGGGCAATATCTTAGGTTGCTCTCATGGTTTTAACCTTCACTTCAACCAGATTGTTCCTCCGAAAGATGTAGACGTCGTCATGGTTGCACCCAAAGGCCCCGGCCATTTGGTCAGAAGAGTCTATGAACAAGGCGGCGGCGTTCCCAACGTTTATGCCGTTTACCAAGATGCCAGCGGAAAAGCAAAAGAGATCGCTTTGGCCTATGCCAAAGGAATCGGCGGAACCCGTGCCGGTGTCATTGAAACCACAATTAAAGAAGAAACAGAAACCGACCTCTTTGGAGAACAGGCCGTTTTGTGCGGCGGTTGTTCGCATCTGATCCAAGCCGGTTTTGAAACACTGGTAGAAGCCGGTTATCAACCTGAAATCGCCTATTTTGAATGCTTGCATGAAATGAAGCTGATCGTTGACCTGATTTATGAAGGCGGCATCAGCAGAATGCGGTATTCCGTTTCCGATACGGCCGAATGGGGCGATTTTGTTACTGGCCCCAGAATCGTCAATGACGCTACCAAAGCGGAAATGAAACAAGTCCTGACCGAAATCCAAAACGGCACCTTCGCCAAAAACTGGATTTTAGAAAACAAAGCCGGACGTCCGGCCTTTAACGCTTTGCAAAGAGCCGGCAAAGAACACCAGATCGAAGTCGTCGGCAAAAAGCTGCGCGATATGATGTCTTGGCTCAGCAAAAAATAAGTGCTTTAAGTAAATTTTATTCTGAAAATAAAACACCGGGATATTTTATATCCCGGTGTTTTTCGTTACCCCAAATAATGAGTGTTTAAGTGGCAAACAATGGTGTTTTGTCTTTCAAACTATATGCTTATAACATGGGACCGTCCCCTGTTCTAGTCTATTGGTAGTAAGTTTACCTTAAAGCTACTCTATAATTTCATAATTTTTGATCCCATTTTTTGGGATTGGATTTTTTCATATCTCTCAGCTTAATTAAATTGTATCTTGACGATTAGTTATATTAATATGTCATAAACGTGTTATATATTATGGGCAAATAAAAAGCGGCTCCGCTTTTTGACAGAGCCGCTTTTTATAGACACTTTTCCATAAGGATAGTCCGAAAAACAGATCTATCGGCCTACTCTTATATTATCTTGATTATTGGGAATAGGCTTATTTTTGTCGCAGCGCAAAACACCTGCCGCGGCGTAATCTTCTTCTTTCATCTCCCGAAAAATAATCCGTACGGCTTCCGGCGGACATTTAATCTGACGGACCAGAAGATCCGTGATCTCTTTGGCTAAAATACGTTTGTCTTCCACCGGGCGGGGTAATAATTCGATTTGTACGATCGGCATAACGGTTCCTCCTTTTATTGATGTGCTAAACTACTCTTCGGGTGGCGGCTCGCCGACCCAAGAAGTTGCATAATCCGCAAAAGCAGTAAATGCGGACACAAAAACCAATTTTACTTTCCCGACGGGGCCGTTACGGTGTTTGGCAACGATCACATCCACCAAGCCGCTTTCTTCTTCCTCGTTTTTGTTTTGATGCAAAAAGAGTACGACGTCGGCGTCCTGCTCCAAAGCTCCGGACTCACGCAAATGGCTTAAGTTCGGCGGTTCGTTGCTGCGCTCGACCAAGCGCGATAACTGTGACAATGCCAAAACCGGCACATCCAACTCCTTGGCCAGCGCTTTGAGAGAACGGGAAATCTCCGCGATTTCCTGCTGACGGCTTTCAACCCGACGGCCTCCCTGCATCAATTGCAGGTAGTCGACAATCACAAGGTCTAGCTTCTTTTTTTCGATCTTTAACTTGCGGCATTTGGTGCGCATTTCCATGACGGTAATACCGGCGCTGTCATCCAAATAAAGCTCCGCTTTGCTCAAAGCCTGGCCTGCTTCCGTCAAGCGAGAAAAGTCTTCTTTGGTTGCCATACCGGCGCGAACCTTACTTTGATTGACCTGTGCCAACGAACAAAGCATCCTTTGCGCCAGTTGTTCCTTAGGCATTTCCAGACTGAAGACGGCAACCGTTTTGCCGTGTTTAATAGCCGCATTTTGCGCGATGCCTAACGCCATGGAAGATTTCCCCACGCCGGGACGGGCGGCCAGAATTACCAGGTCACTTTTTTGCAATCCCGAAAGCAGTTTGTCTAAATCACGGTAGGTAGGAATCCCCGTCACGCCCTCGCTGGCTTTGATATTGGCGATCAGTTCGATCACGTCAACAGCTACTTCACCAATAGAATAAAATCCCTGATGTAGCTTACGTTCCGCAATTTTAAAAATGGTCCGTTCGGCCATTTCCATCAATTCATCAGCCGTATTGTTACCGGTATATCCTTCGGAAGAAATTTTGCTTGCAGCTTCGATCAAAGCCCGAACCATGGCCTTTTCCGCGACAATCTTGGCATAGAAAACAGCCGATGACGCGGAAGGCACCACAAGAGCCAAAGAGGCCAAATAGGGTGTCCCCCCGGCTTTTTCCAGCTCGCCACGGTCTTTTAGTGCATCCACCACCGTCACTAAATCACAGGGACGGCCTTCATTTAATAAACGGCAAAAACAGGAAAAGAGAGTCCGGTGGCTTTCTTTATAGAAATCCCCTTCCCGTACATATTCTATGACGTTGTTCAGCGCTTCTCTGTCCAAAAGACAGGAACCTAAAACTGCCTGCTCTGCCTCAAGGTTCTGAGGCGGTACCATCAAATCGGAATCCTGCATACTTTTAAATCTCCTTCAACCGGAAACTTTAAGATAACGCCTGGACATTAAGCATAAACTTGGCCTGCACATTGGCATGAATCTTGACGGTAATTTCATAGGAACCGATGGTTTTAACAGGCTCCGGAATCTCTATCTTGCGTTTATCAATCTCGATCCCGTTTTGGGCCAAAGCTTTTGCGATGTCGGCATTGGTGACAGAACCGAACAAGCGCCCGGCTTCTCCAGCCTTGGCTTGCAAAACAACCGTTGTCCCTTCTAACCTCGCCGCTAATTTTTCAGCTTCGGCCAATTGTGTGGCTTCTTTTGTAGCCAGCACTTGTTTTTCATGCTCGATTCTGTTCAGATTAGCTTTGTTGGCTTCAACTCCCAATTTTTTAGGAAATAGAAAATTATTGGCATACCCTTCCGCAACTTCTTTGATATCGCCCTTTTTGCCTAAAGCCTTAACATCCTGCAATAAGATTACTTTCATGCCGTCAAGCCCCCTAATTAACATATTTTAAAGCTTTTTATTTCGGTTTTGACGTCTCCCAAAGGTTCCGGTATTTTTGGCGAATATCCATCAAAGGATCAAACAAAGCCAAAAGAACCAGCAGATAAACGATCACGGTCGATAAATAAATCATAATGATTACCGTCAAGACTTTCATCAAAGAATTGACCCGCCAGCGTTTAATCAACCAAAAGAAAAGGGAAAGCCCGCAAACAAATAAAATCGGAAAAAACACAAACAGCGTATTGACACCAATTTGAGTCAATACGGTATTGTCCAGTTGTTTTCCCAAAATAAACAACACCAAGCCAATGGAAAACAACCAAACAAAAGGAATCTTTAGACGCCAATCTTCGAATTTGGGCAGTCTGGAAATCTGGGTTCCCAAACGGCGTAAAACAGAAGCGGTAATTAAATAATTCAAAACGGTCAAGATCATCCCTGTGACCAAAAACATCCCCGGTAAAATACGTTGTAAAGTTTCCAGCATCATTTGTTGGTATTGATCAAAAGTGATGCCATTAGGAAGGTTTTGAGCAAGACCGGCATCTTTCATGTATTGCAGCATGGCCACAAACGTATTTTGGATTTCTTTACCAATCTCGCCAATCGGCAGCCCGGCAACCACCGAGGCCAAAAGAAGGGACACCACAACACCGCAAGCGGCTATCATTGTAGCGACAACCAAGGTGAAGGCAGGTTTTTTATGTACACGGAAGCAATATCCCATAAAGAGCCCCAAAAGGGCATACTGGATGACGATGAGCAAAGCCGGCAAAGGGGTAAGCAAAAGAGCCAGGATAACACCACCGCATAAAGACGTTAATATGCCAATGCCTACACCATTGCGTAAAGTAACAAGCGTAATCGGCAAAGGCAAAACCAACGGAGCCAAAAAACTTAAAAATGGGATATAAGCCGCTATCAAGCCAAAAAGGATAAACAATGCGGTCATCATGGCCCCTTCGGTCAATGATTTGACTGAAAATGTGGCATGTGGTGCAATCTGCTGGGCATCGGTTTTTTTGTCTTCGGGCGGGTCATTTTGTGGATCGCCGCGACCGAGAAGCAAAATCGGTTCGGAAGCAAGGAGGTTTTCCGGTTTGTTTTGCCAATTCAATTGTGTACTCATGGATGGACAACTCCTTTTGTTCCTATAAAACATAAAATTCGCCAAAATAGAAAAGAGTCCTTTTTCTGATTTATAATTGGAATTACTTTCATAAAGAAAAAAACCGCAGGTATTATGACCTGCGGTTCGGTTTACTATTCGTTAGCGTAAGGTAAAAGTGCAATGATTCTTGCTCTTTTGATCGCCTCGGTCAAACAACGCTGATGTTTGGCGCAATTGCCGGAAATTCGACGGGGTAAGATTTTACCCCTTTCCGTAATATATTTACGCAATTTTCCTGTATCTTTATAATCAATCGTTGTCGCTTTGTCAACACAAAAACTGCATACACGTTTACGTCCACGGCGATTGCCTCTAGGCCCACGTCCAGTATATTCGCGTTCACCACGACCGCCCTTATCATTATCGGACATGACTGTTCCTCCTTTTTGTTAAAAATTAAAACGGCAAATCATCATCGGAAGGCAATTCGCCATCCACCGGCATGGAAGCAGGAGGCTCAACAGGCTGATACGTGGCCGCTGCGGAACCGCCGCCCTCTTTGGGCGATAAGAACCGCACATCGTCGGCTACAACCTCAGCAACAGTACGTTTTTGACCATCTTGCCCTTCATAACTGCGGATTTGCAGTCTGCCCTCCACTGCGGCCAACTTCCCTTTAGATAAATAGTTGGAACACAATTCGGCCAATTGACGCCAGGCAATGATGTTAATAAAGTCAGCTTCTTTTTCTCCCTGTGCATTACGAAAATTACGGTCGATAGCAAGCGTAAAAGATGCAACGCCAACGCCATTGGCGGTAAAACGCATCTCGGGGTCACGCGTTAGACGACCGATTAAAATGACTCTGTTATACATACCAATCAACTCCTTGCCAAATACACACTTATTGAAACCGGAATCATGATCTGCCTTGATTTATTTTTGTTTGATGATTATTCTTCTACTCTGGTAATCAAATAACGCATGATTTCATCCGCGATCTTAAAGTTACGCTCTAATTCAGCCGGTAAGTTAATATCACCGTTGATTTGCAGCAATACATAATAACCTTCGCGTATCTTATCGATCTCATAAGCAAGACGACGTTTACCCCAAGGCTCTACCTTGAGTACCTCACCGCCATTGCTTTGGACCAGCGCACTGTACTTTTCCACGATTTCTTTATATTTATCTTCCTCAAAATCGGGTTTTATGATATAAATGACTTCGTATTTGCGCATATCCTTCACCTCCTCCCTTTGGACTAACGGTCCTGCACGAAGCAGAACAGGGACATCAAGCATTTTTGAAAATGCTAGGTTATTATATCACAACGCGTTTAATCAGGCAAGGAATATTTATGGTTTTAAATTTTTTTGACGATCCGTTTTTCAACTTCTGTCCGGCTCAACATAATCTGACGTCCGCAACCGAGACATTGCAGCTTAAAATCCATGCCGACACGCAAAATCTGCCAATCATGCGAACCGCAAGGATGCGGTTTTTTTAAGGCGATTTTATCTCCAACCGCCAAAGATTTCAGCTCCTCTTGCTGCATCATAACTGTTGTCCTCTTTCTTGCACTTTAGGTCCCTGACTTGTCAGTAATTTTGTCAGCGGGTTAACAGAAAGCTTTATCCCGGCCTGAGTTAAATCGGTTATTATTTGCTTTTTTAATTCACGTTCCAGAGCAAATTTATCTTCTAAAGAAGCTCCGAATGAGATTTTGATCTTGACAAGATTATCCTCTAAAAGATCCACTCCCAAAACATAGGGGCCGTCTTTGATCGCCGGCAATTGTTGTGCCATCTGTATGCAGGTCTCTTTAAGGATGTTGATGGCTTCATCTATATTGGCTTCATAAGAAATGGGGATATGAAAATAAGTTACCAGGTTTTCCCTGGAATAATTGGTAACAATGGAGACTTCTCCATTGGGGAAAAAATAGACTTCTCCTCCCCAGTCTTTAACCCTGGTAGAACGCAAACCGATTTCCTGCACATAACCACTGACCTTGCCTGTGGAGATATAATCTCCGACAGCATAATAGCGGTCAAAGATGATAAAAAATCCGCTGATTACGTCCTTAACCAGATTTTGCGCACCGAAACCGACGGCCAGACCCAAAACCCCTGCCGACGCTAAAACAGGGGCAATATTAATATTTACAATGCTCAAGATTGTGATGGCACCAATAAAATAGATTAGGTATTTCCAAAAACTCATGAATACCGTCATGATCGTGACCTTGCTTCTGTCATCCCCATTGCGTTTGAGAATCTGCCGGATGATCTTGCGACCCAAGGTTATGGCAACCACACAGACAGCGATTACAATCAGAATTTTGATCGGGATAAATAAGAGATCGGAAATATTCAGCTGGGCCAGCCAATTTTCAAATGAAGACATATTCGCTCCTTAACTAATCTCTAACAAATCTTTAACTCATCTCGATATCATGCGTGGCCTCTTTGGCTGCCTCTTGCACCCACCAGGCCTCGTCTGCTTCCATCTCTTTCAGCCTAAAATACGCCGCAGGGTCGCCGCGTTGTTGTAATACCCGGGCAGCGGCGGCGCGTACCTGCCAAACGCTATCGTTGGTAGCCTCTAAAGCCGCATCAACCGCAGCCTTTTCCTGGCAATTGCCTAAACAGGCAATTGCCAGTTCCCGGATTTTGGCATCTTCGTCACTTAAATAAGCTGCGATCTTTTCAAGATCAATGACAACATCCATACTGCCAAGCACTTGCAAAGCGCTGATCTTCCCTTCGGTACTAATTTGCGGGATCAAGCGCAATAACAATTCGGAAGCTTGCGTACCGTAAACAGCCAACGCTTCTCCGACCCGCGCAGGAATATAAAGGGTAGGCAACATCAAGGCCGCTACCAAATACGGCAAAGCCCGAATATCGCAATGTTCTTTCAAATTAGCGACTGCATCCAAAGCAACGGCTTCATCTTTCGACGACAAAGCCTCCACAAGATCATAGAGCTCTTTTTCCGATAACCTGGCATTTTTCTCATCGTTCTGCCGGAGTTGTATAGACGGTTCTTGATTGGCTTCAACAATAGCCTCAACCGGTTCTTCCCGGGCAAATGTCTGACTGTCTTCTTGTTGAAGAACTTGATCTTCTTTTTGATCCTCTTGGTCCTCTGCTACAAGAATCGGTTGGTTTGATAAATCCACAAAACCTGCCGTATCCGTTGGCGGATCAATCGGTTCTTCCCCAACCTCGACATTTTCTTGAGGGACATTTTGAGAAACGGCAGAGGTTTCAAGCCAAAAATCATCTGTTTTTTCTTTTATCTTCGGTTTTTTATAAGACATGGTTTTGATGATTAAGGCAATTACTAACAGAAGGATAATTACTCCGGCTGCAATCAAAGCCCAAAAAAAGCTCGGTTGATTCTGGATATATGACAAAAATTGTTGCATTTGGATTCCCTCCCAAACCGATTATTCTGCCTTGACGCGGATACCGCTTCCGGCGACCACACTGCCAATGATGGCATAGGCTCTACCGGCCATTTCCAAGAAACTTTCCATCTGTCCGCCTTTTTCTTTCGGTACGGACATCAACATACCGCCGCTGGTTTGAGGGTCGCATAAGACCATCTGCAAGTATTTAGGCAATTCCCCGAAATCAATCTCTTTTTTCAAAAATTGATGGTTTCGGTACGCGCCCCCGGGAATTACCCCATCTTTCGCAAATTCAACAGCTGCAGGCCAGAAAGGGACACGGTCAGCCCAAACCTCCGCGCCTACCCCACTACCTCTGAGCAATTCATTCATATGCCCCAAAAGGCCGAAGCCTGTAACATCGGTCGCACCGGTGATACCACAGCTAACCATCGCCTCACAAGCCACCTTATTAAGCTGGGCCATCTCCTGCAAGACATCTTTTGCTTCTTCCTCCGTAATCAAGTCCCCCTTGATAGCCGTTGTAATGATTCCCACTCCCAAATGCTTGGTTAAAAAGAGCAGGTCGCCTACTTTGGCTCCGGTATTGGCAATAACTTTTTGAGGATGACAAACCCCGCAGACAGAAAGTCCGTATTTGGGCTCGTTATCTTCAATGGTATGTCCACCGATCAAAAGTGCACCGGCTTCGATCACTTTATCGGCCCCGCCGGCTAAGATATCGGCGAACATCTTCATATCTTTGCATGTAGGAAAGGCAGCGAGGTTCATGGCCGTAATCGGCGTCCCGCCCATAGCATAAACATCGCTCAAAGCATTGGCAGCCGCGATTTGACCGAACAAATAAGGATCATCCACCATAGGGGTAAAGAAATCCACCGTTTGGATAATGGCAATATCTTCAGTCAATTGATAGACGCCGGCGTCGTCAAAATGTTCGCTGCCAACCAATAGATTAGGGTGGCTAAATTTCGGTAGACCCGACATAATTTTCGTGAGATCCTCCGGACCCCATTTTGCCGCTCAGCCAGCTGCATGGACCATCTGCGTCAGGCGTTCTTTTTGATCGATGTTTTCTACCATAGCCATCACCTCCTCACCTTTATATCTGCCTTTTATAAATTAAATTTTTGCTATTCTTCTTCCATACGGACAAACAGCGTAACAAATGCCACAAGTCCTTTTGCCGAAACTATGCCGCATATAGGTATGATACTGATCACAGGCAACCGCATCCAAGCGATCGGAAATATCCTGATCTTCCTCCCAGGTTACACCCTTGATAGCACCAACCGGGCAAGCTTCCTGACAAATATGGCAATCACCGCAGCCGTTTGTAAGCGGAGTTCCGCAGGATACGGGGGCATTGGTCAATACGGTAGCAAATCGCAACCTCGGCCCGCGATCCGGCGTAATTAAGTTGCAGCTTTTCCCGATCCAACCGATACCGGCCAAATGCGCCCCCAACCTGTGGCTAAAAACACCTGCCAGCTTATCCGAACCGGTCCGCAAGGATGCCGGAACCGGATAGGCCCGGTAACCGCATTGTTCCAAATGATTGGCGCAACGTAATCCGATATCGTTCAATTTGGCATTGATTATATCATAATAAGCCAAATAATGATGGCTTGGACCCTGCAAAAGTTCATCAACCACCGCAGTAGGGAAATGAACGGCAAATACAACGGCAAACGGATAGGGATCCCATTTTGAACCGTATTCTTGATGAAGAAGTTCTTGGTACGAGCGTAGATCGGCACAAGCGACACGGTCCGCGCCCAAAGAATCAAAATAAGCCGTCAATTGCTCTTCTTTAGATTGTTGCTCTTTTTTTTCCATACTTCCTCTCATTATTACCGACAATTCAATTTTTATGACAACCCTTTTATACTGCTAACCAAAAGAGACGGCAGAGAATAAACAAACGGTAAGACGACTTGTGATTGCAACAAATAGGCCAGTACCGAAGGAAACAGTTTGGTAAAACCGGGATTCGCCGTAAAATTAATCAAAATAATCATTGCCAATAAGCACAAAAAGGCACCTAAAATACTATTTAAAGAACCTAAAAAGGTGCCCTGAAACGCTTTGCTGATAACCCCTGCAATCCAACGTACCAGCCAAAAAACAAGGGCAAATAAAATGACAAAAATGACAATTTGAACAATATGGTTTGTTATAACAGTTGTATCAATAAAAAGAGAAAGCAAGGTTGAAGCGTCAGAATCGCTCGGTAAAAGAGACGGTATTCTTTTGGTAACCTCCACAGCCAAAGTGGAAGAAAAACCTCTGGCAACCTGATAACCCAAAATAATAGCGCCAATGCCAGCAATCACCCGAATGGTTCCTACACGCCAACCGATAAAGAATGCTAGCAATAGAATAACCAATAAGACCCAGTCCGCCGTAACCATAGTCTTCCCCCTTTCGGTTTTAACAACAATCTACCAGAATTATACAATATATCTCTCGGTTTTACCATTGTAAATACGAGATTCGAATTAATATTCCTGCTTATATTATGCTTAAGACAGCGGGAGTCCGACTAAATTAAAAGTCAAATAAAAAATAATCCATCAATACCGCTTAATTTGGGCTTGAGCATTTGCTTGAATTCTCTTATAATGAATATGGTGTTGACGAATAGTCAGCTTTAGATCGGGGGAATAAAGTATGGCACTTTCTTGCGGGATCATCGGTTTGCCGATGGTCGGAAAAACAACTTTTTTTAATTTATTAACCCAAGCCGGCATCCAAACCAGCGGCTTTTTCAGCGGTAAAACCGCAACCAATATCGGGCATTCCACCATTCCGGACGAACGCCTGGATTTTTTAACCAATCTCTTTCATCCCAAAAAGACAACCTTTGCCCAAATCGAAGTCATTGATATCCCCGGGCTTGTCCAAGGGTCCAGCCAGGGTCAAGGCACAGGCAATGAATTTTTGACGTCTATCCGTAACACCGACGTGCTGGCGCATATTGTAAGAGCGTTTGATAACAAAAACGTCCCCCATGTCCAGGATACCCTTGACCTGATGCGGGACATCAATACCATTAACATGGAATTGCTCTTTGCCGACCTTCAATTGATCGAAACACGGTTGACACGCATCAATACCGGGAACAAAAAGAAGCTGGAACATCCTAAAGAAGAGGAAGCATTAAAAAAATGCCAGTCCCTTTTAGAGCAAGAAAAACCCTTGAACCAACTGGAATTAACGGAAGAAGAAGCAGAAGCATTAAAGCATATCACCTTTTTAACCAATAAGCCCATGTTAATTGTCCTTAATCTGGATGAAACCCAATTAGCGCAAAATGACTATCCCCAAAAAGAAGCAGTCGAGGCTTATTGCCAAGAGCATGACCTGGAACTTTTGACCGTGTCCGCCAAAGTGGAAGAAGAAATACAAGAGCTGCCCAAAGATGAACGGCATGTTTTTATGGAAGAATTGGGCATCGCTACCAGCGGAATCAACCGCATGGCCAAAGCGCTGTATAAACAATTGGGATTAATCTCATTTTTGACGGCCGGGGAAGACGAAGTTCGTGCCTGGCCTATTACTAAAGGCATCACAGCAAAAGTCGCAGCCGGTAAAATCCACTCCGACATTGAACGTGGGTTTATCCGCGCGGAGACCATCGCTTTTGCCCAATTACAAGAAGTCGGTACCATGACAGCCGCCAGGGATAAAGGATTTTTCCGCCTGGAAGGTAAAGAATATATCGTTAAAGATGGCGATATCATCAATTTTAGGTTCAACGTTTAAATAAAAACCGAAGCTTTTCCGGCTTCGGTTTTTATAAAAAAATCTTATATGACATTATTCTACCTAATATATTTAATAAATAATATATAAATTTTTATATGTATCTTAGTAGATAAGTCTATTTTTTGGCACACCCTCTCCCCGTCTCATCCATCTCATTGATCTCAGTAATGGCCTGCCGTGCCAAAAGATCGCAACGTTCATTCCATTCGTTTCCGGCGTGACCTTTTACTTTATTCCAATTGATTTGGTGCTTGATGCTAAGCTCAAAAATTTCTTTCCATAAATCCTGATTTTCAACCGGCTTTTTTTGAGCGTTCTTCCATCCGTTTTTTTGCCAGTTGTCGAGCCAATGCTGCAAAAAAGCGTTCACTACGTAAGCGCTGTCGCTGAAAATTTCCACGTTACAGGGTTCTTTCAGACAACACAAGCCCTCTTTTACAGCCGTTAATTCCATACGCTGATTGGTGGTTTGCGACTGGGCTCCCCTCAGTTCCTTTTTATGTTCGCCATAAAACAAAACGCAACCCCATCCACCGGGACCGGGGTTCCCGGAACAGGCGCCATCGGTATATAAAATAACCTTTTTCAAATCATACCCACCTTTTTTATCATGTTCATTGACTAAATATTTGAGAAGGAACCCCTAAATACCTGCCAATCAATATTTTTTTTTATCTTTTGTGATTAATGGACAAAAAATATATTTAATTCACCCAAAAAATGATATAATATAACAATATAGGGACATCCTTAATCCTGTGGAAAGGCATGGTGATTAAACTGTCGGAACCGATCAATTCCAACAATCTATCTGATTCTCCTATGATTACGGACCCAGCCTATTCCGCCCAAAAATTGCTGCAACTGGCCAAAGAAGCCGAAAAACAAGCTGCCGCTGCGGAAACCGCAGCGCAAAATGCCGTTATTGCGGCAAAAGCAGCTACATCCACTTTAGGCGAATGCAGTTATCCCAAAGAATTGATACTTCAGGCTAAAATAGAAGCGGCGCAAAAAGCAGAGTATGCGGCTAGATCCGCCATAGAAGCACAAAACGCGGCCTGTGAAGCAACGCTTGCCGCTTTAAAAACAACAGAAAATGAAATGTTTCGGCATAGGGTTCATCTGGATGAGGTCCAAGCACAATTCCAGCATATTAGCGATTTGGCCGAAGAAGCCGAAGAACGTTCTCAAGACGCAATCGATCAAGCGGCTTTGGCTGCTAAAATGGCCGATACGGAAGAAAAACGTTCCTACGCTTATAAAATTTCCGTGATGGCCGCCAAAATTATGTTGGAAGAAGCACAAAAGAAAACCGACGGCGCGCAAGAAAATTATATTCAGGCACAAAAAAAATTGGTCCAAACGCAATCCCATTATCAGGCTTTGGAAAAATCCGCTCAGGAAGAAAAAGTATATTTTGAAAACCTGCTGACTCAAACAAAGCAAGAGCTAAGCTTGGAATCCGTTCAATCCCTTTCTCCCGAAACAGAAGAAACACCGACGGAATCGGTCCAACCTGCTGTAAAAGTAGAAAAAACCAAACCTACTTACAGCAAAGGACGCGTCGTTTGGGAATACGTTAAAATTATCATTCTAGCATTCGCCGTCGCGATCATCTTACGTACTTATGTCTTTGAAATGACGAAGGTAGATGGCGTTTCTATGGAGCCTACTTTGCAAAACGGGGATGCACTTTTTGCCCTCAAGATCAATTATTTAATCGGGGAGCCCGAGCGGGGAGACATCGTGATTTTAGAAGCACCGGATCGCGAAAACGAATATTACATCAAACGGGTCATTGGCCTTCCCAATGAGCATATCGTGATCAAAGATGGATTGGTTTATATCAATGACCAAATGCTACCGGAACCTTATTTAAATAATATCTTAACGCAAGGGAATACGGATCTGATCATTCCATCTAACAGCTACTTTGTCGTCGGGGACAACAGAAACCAAAGTCATGACAGCCGGTCTCCCGAAGTGGGTACGATCGTCCGCAAAGATATCATCGGCCAAGCAATCTACCGCGTCTATCCATTCGATCATATCTCTACCCTTGAGTAACCTTTTACTAAATATTTGATAAGATAGCTAAAACAAAATTAAACATAAAAAAGGCGCAGCAAAAGCTGCGCCTTTTTTATGTGAAAAAATATATTTCTGTGACTTCGATTATAGTTAGCTAATATCCAAGAACTTCTTCAATTAAAACAACGGTCACCTTCATATTTGTAGTCGGCCGTCTTAAAACAGAATAGACCCGGCAAATCCTGTCTTCGGACTCACAATCCATACAAACCCTTGTTGTCACACAGGGTGTTTTTTTATTGAGGCGGACACAGTTTTTTGGACCGGCAATCTGTTCTACCCTTTGATGCGCCTCATCAAGATTACGGCAGATCTTATTCGTACCGGCGATAATATATACTTTATCCGGCCCAAAGGTCAATGCCGCCACACGGTTACCCGTAGCATCCACATTAAAGATAGTTCCGTCTGCCGTAATTGCGTTGGCAGATAAAAAATAGCTGTCGGCAAAAAAACATTGCCGCTTCATGTCGTGGCTGTCTTCCGGTCTCAGATCAGGCTGGCGGTAATCCAGAAAATCAACCCCGCAAGCAATCAATTTTTCTTTTAATCCCATTGCTTGTAGCGTCATGGAGCCACCGAAAGCAACGATCTCATCTTCAACCATCTGCTGGCTAATCCAATCGGCCGCGGCTTCTTTATTTTCAAAGGATTCTACTTCAAACCCGTTGTCCTTTAATGCCAAAATCGTTTGTTTCACTAACTCCGGATCGGCTTTTTTGTTTTCCATTTTCTTTCACCTCCTATTATCAATCACCTCAGTATTTCTACATCAACAATCGATCCCCTCCAAAATTATTATTGGTTCTCTTGCGTATAAAAACAGGTTATTTTGGTAAAAATTCAACTATAACGGTTATAACATAAGGAAGTGAGAGGCTTTGTTGGGGAAAAATTTTTTTGTTAAGGGCGGCTTTTTAATTGTTTTAATCGCCCTCTTTTTGATAACGACCGCTGCCATCGAGTATTTTATGCCGACACAAGATTCGCCAACCGAACCAACCGGCAGCTCCGATATTTTTTATGTGAATCAAGATACCATCGTACAGGAAGAGATTTATTATCGCTACTGCCAACACCTTAAAGTAAAAGAATATCAGGGCGATCCCCGTTTCAGCAATAAAACATTTGAAGAAATCAGTAAAGGCGGTTGGAGCGTTTTTTGGGGAGAGGACAATAAAGTCGTCGTCTTTAAAGAGGTAGACCAACTCTGTCCCGATGATGAAGACAAAAGGCACATCGCCCTCTATGAAGATCAGTTAGCAATATTTGCAGGTCCGGTCGGAAGCAAAGGACAACCCATAGAAATATTATCCATCGATATCAATAAACTTGAGCCCGAATTACAAGAACAAATCAAAAACGGCGGTATCGATTTTTCCAACCAGGAAGAGCTGTATGAAGCGATGGAAAACTTTGATGAGTATTAAAAAACAACGGGAGTTTCCCGTTGTTTTTATTTATTATGTTTCTTATCCGCCAACTACTTGCTTACTTTGATCACGTGCTGGGAATCAATCGCTAATATTTTCCCGGCACCGGTCAGGGATAAGATGGCCGGCCGAACAGTAAAACGCCCCGGGGTTACGACATCGGCATAATAACTAAATGCCCCTGATTTTATCTTTTGGGCTGACTTATAAATAACAGTATTTACCTCTTGCCCCTTGATCTGCAAGCGATCGGAGTTATCAGACAACAGCGTAAGACCGCAAGGTACATAGTCGCTGATTTGATAATATCCTGCCGGTAAAGAGGCAGCCAATGTATACTTCACTTCAATCTTCATCACAGATTTGTTTTGCGAATAACTTCGATACAGGCTAGCTACGTTTTTATGATTGACCGATAAATCACGTTCCCCTTCATAAAATGAGGTATATACAACATCCCCCTCCACGGAGGAAACCGCCAAAGTCTGCAATTGCTCCGGTAATAATTGTAAGAGGTAGTCTTGTTTTTTGTCCAGATCGACTTTGTGCGATTTGTCATTAAGCTGATATTGAAAAGAGGCGGTTTCATTGTATAATTGCGGTAAAATCCCGTCGCATGACATAACACTTTCAAGTACAAAAGCCTGCGCATATTGGTATTGGTCAACAAAGGATGCAAGCGCGAAATAATTGTGTTCCATTCCGCAATAAGCGGCAATCATGGCTGCCCAAGCCGTTAAAGATGCCGTATCATAAGCATTGCCATCCGAAGCTTGAATCCTGGCCGTATTATCTTTGGTAATCGCCTGCGTATGCAAAAATTTTGTGAAATAATCTTTGGCCGTCTGCACATCTTTTAATTGGACCAATCCCCAAATCAGATAAATACGCTCTTCGGAGGTTAAATCATCCCGGGATAGCATATTTTTTAGATCCTGTAAGACAGGTTGACGCAGAGCGGCAAGTCCGGATAATGCTAAAATTTGCTCCGTACGGACCACATTTTGCTCACAAGTCAAAAATCCATTAAAATATTGCAAAAGGCCTTCTTGATAAAACATGTCTTTTGCAATAGAAGCTGCCCTGACACTTAATTTTAAATCCGATGTCCCTTGCGGAAAAGCGGCAATACCGCCATCACTATTTTGATACTGGGTCAAATCAGTATCCTGGCTCCAGGACGGCCAGATCACGGAACTGTTCGCCTCATCACCCTGACCATATTGTTCCAGCTGCTGTTTTGCCAAAGATGACGCAAGCCTATATTCCAAACGGGAACCGTCTAAATAAACGTTTTTCCATAAAGAAGACAAAACTTTAGCCCTATGGGGACCGGAAAATACCAATAAGGTCTTATCCTGATTGCTCCCTTGCGGCTGGAGGCCTTCTGTAAGTTTTTCCGAAACAGTCATGCCTGTTTTCAGCTTGCTGTCCAATACTTGAAAGCGGTACATCATATTATCAACGCCACCGCCCTCGGAACTTGAGCTTAAAGACAGTTCATAATATCCGGGCAAAAGCGTATTAAGTTGCAAGGCTGTCGACGTACCATTTTTACCGGTCAAATAGTATTCATTGGCACCATCCGGTCCTTGCATATTGATATGATAAGTGATCTTTCCCGTCGCCTGCTCGCCATAAGAGCGCAGATAAAAAATGGGACTATCCCCTTCCAGATAAACCGGATTAGAAACCACTTCACTATAAAAAGGCAATGTGCTGATCAAATCGCCTGTTTGAGAGGCTAAAAGAAGCTCGTTGCCGCTTTGCGTCATCGCGTGACAGGTGATACGCCAGGTTGTTATTTCGTCAGACAAAGGAATTTCTACCGTAGCCAAGCCCTTCTCGTCGGTTGTAAGAGACTGAAAGAAAAGTGCATCTTTAATAGGGCTTGTATCGGATTTCGTTAAAGAGACGCTACTTTGTTTATTGGCCGATTGGGTCTGTACGGTTATTGCTTCCGCAGATACATAGTGGCTTAGGATATAATCATTTAAACCGTTGCCATCAGGTAAGGCATAAATATCGGCAGCAAAATCAACCGTTTGATCAGAACTTTGAAAGGCGGCTTCATCCACCACACTCAAGTTGACCGTCGCAGCAACAGGATTTCCCTTTGGATCGCTGACCGCAACGGTCACCTTGGCAATATCACCCGGTTTATAACTGGTTTGATCACAGGTAACGGCAATGCTTAGCTCAAATTCTTTCTTCTGGCATTGAATTGTTGCCGGGACAGCCGCATGATAGGATTGTCCGTCAAAATAAACACCGTAGACATATAGTCCGGGCAAATCAGCCTTGGTAAATGTTCTTGCGTAAACTGGACTGTCACTTACACTGCTTTTAAGGATTTGCTTGCGTGCTTCTATAAACATATACGATTGGGCTTGCTCGGACATAACCGACCCATTATGGTTGAGCGAAACAGCAAAATCCGTATCTGTTTGATAGCCGTCTTCCCGGTCGGCTTGACAGACATACAAATCCGCTTGTCTGCTATTGAATGGAGGCGTACCCGTACTTTGAGAAGGAGGTATGGTCGAGCCGACCTGAATCGTCCGCTCCAACAACACCGTATCATCCGCATAAACACGTACCTGATATGTCCCGGATTCTAAATTAGGTAATTGTAATGTTCCCGAATATGTGCCATCGATTAAAGAGACCGATCGGCTGACAATCATATGTTGTGGATCGTCCGGAGCATAGAGTCTTACTCTCAAAGACTGGATACCATTATCCATCTGACCGGAATAGGACTTTTCGATCCCCCAGAAATATACGGTATCCTGAGACTGGTAAACACTTTTATCAAAATATAAATATTGCCAACTATCGACCGGTTGGACAACGGATGACTTTTTGTCTTGCATCCCTTGTATGACCAAAGACTGGTCTTTCGTTTGAATGATATAGATATTTTTTAACGTATTTGACGCTGACGCGGATACGTTTAAAAGCGCTGTCCCACGTGTACCTGTCTGAACTTTCGCCCTGCCTTGATACTCCTCGATGTTTGCCCCTTTGACAGCCTTCCCATCACTTAAATCATGAACCCAAAACAAAACGACATTATTGGCAGGCTGAGCATAAACGGTCAAATTGGAAACCACAAAAGGGATCTGTTTGACTTCATTGTGGTACTGAACCCGCAACAAATAATATCCGGCCGGAAGTGTTTGTGGTAAACTGAGAGATTGGGAGTCATCCTCTTTGACTGGATTCGCTTCCGCCCATAAAACAGCATTGAGCGTTGAGGTATCGATCGAAGCAAACTGGCCGGCCTTGCTGCTCCAATCCGGATAAACCTGTTCATTATCATTAATCATTTGGGCATATTCTTGGGCGTCTTTAAAAGAATATACAGAAAGATAAACCTTTGATCTACCCCTATTCTCAGATAAAGAAAAATCAAACTGAGGGATGTCTAGCATACTGAAGACGGAAGCTTGTGCGTTGATACTCCAAACTTCATCTGAAAGTGCGGGATCCTTTTGGGTTTCAAAGCGGTAGATATAATCATTCTGCAGGGTTTGTTCACTACCGGGCAATGGCAGGCCCGCTTTTACCGTTACCGTATAAATGGTATCATAAAACAACGGCTTGTCCGGTACAAAGGCAACCGTGCGCCCTGTTTGTTCAAAATGCCCACCAACCTGAGGTTCAATGGAAAAATAAGATTGCCAATCAAAAAGGGCATAGTAAGAAAAATTCAATCGTATTTGAGTATCAACAGGAACAGAAACAGACTCGTCCGTTGGGAAACTTGAGGAGACAACAAATGGTTCTTTGGTCTGGAAAGCCCATTTCACAGGCTTCCCATCCGTCTGCAAAGAAAATTGATAAACCGTATCGGGGTCTAAAGGTTCTGCGGGAGCGATCAATATCTCTTTATTTGTCGAACCTTGATGCACCCCGAAATCAATTGAAGGTTCAACTTGCAAATATTTTCGGACATCATTGGCATTGACATCTCCGTTAAATTTTATATTAAACGCAGTGGTCGTATCCACACCACTATCATCGGCGATGGTCGGTGTCATTTGAGCTTCGGCCGCATAGGCCGAAGGGATCTCATTTGTGCTGACTAACCAGACAGCGATACCACTAAAAATAACTGCTACAACGATAACTCCGATCAGCCAATACAAGCTTCTCTTCATGATTTTCTTCCTTTCCTATAAGCAGTGCATGGTACAAAAAGATTCGCCATCGGAATGATCTTACCTGCCTCCCGGTCCTCATCGTTAAGACCGCAAACATCGGACAAAAAGCAAAAAACGGCCCGACAAGGCCTTTTAAGGTGCCGGGAGTCGAACCCCATTGGTTTTTTGCTCGCCAGTTGAACCTAGCCTTTTCTGGCGTTACGTCCGGCGGTTAAAAACGTTTCGACCGCCGCCATGAAAATTTGTATTTACGAGGCAAAGGGAGAACAGCATAATTGATAGCTTTTTAACAACGCTAAACGCAGCTGTAAGCTTGGCTGAGGCGAAATCTTTGAATACCGTTACTTACTAAGCTTCTTTTGGTAGGCAGCCGCCACAAAATCACGGAACAGAGGATGGGGCCGGTTGGGACGGGATTTGAATTCCGGATGGAATTGCACACCGACAAACCAGGGATGGTCCGGGAGCTCCACAATTTCCACCAGGTTCCGTTCCGGATTGATGCCGGCCACCCGCATGCCCCCATCTTCAATTTGTTTTTTAAACGCATTATTAAATTCGTAGCGGTGACGATGTCTTTCATAGATTTCATCCAATCCGTACGCCAAACGGGAAAATGAACCCGGCGTAAGCACGCAATGATAGCGGCCCAAACGCATGGTGCCACCTTTGTTGCTGATATCTTTTTGATCATACATAAGGTCGATGACCGGATGCGTCGTATCCGGGTTGATTTCTGTGGAATTGGCGTCTCCCATCCCCAAAACATGTCGCGCAAATTCAATAACGGCCATCTGCATTCCCAAACAAAGTCCCAAAAAGGGGATTTTATTTTCCCGGGCAAACCGTACCGCTTTGATTTTGCCTTCGATACCGCGGCCGCCGAAACCGCCCGGCACAATGATACCGTCCAAACCGGTAAGCTCTTCTTCCACATTTTTGCTTTCCAGCTCTTCGGCATTAATCCAGCGAATCTCCACCTGTACACGGTTGGCAATCCCCCCATGGCAAAGTGCCTCTGCCACACTAAGATACGCATCATGCAAACGCACATATTTACCAACCAAACCAATGGTAACTTTATCTTTGGGATTTTTTTCGGCATCTACCATCACTTCCCACTGCCTTAGATCAGGGTTGGGAGCATCTATATGCAGATACTTGCAAACCAAATCGGAAAGTCCTTGCTTTTCCAATAACAAGGGAACCTCATATAAAGTTTTCGCATCGGTATTAAATATAACGGCTTCTTTATCCACATTGCAAAATAGGGCGATTTTATCGGCTAAATTAGGCGCCAGAGGCCTGTCCGAACGGCAGACGATGATATCCGGCTGAATCCCGATGGCGCGTAATTCCTTGACGCTGTGCTGCGTCGGTTTGGTTTTGGCCTCTCCGGCAGCCGAAAGATACGGCACTAAAGTCACATGGATATATAAGATATTGTCGCGACCGACATCGCGGCGCATTTGACGGATGGCTTCCAGAAAGGGCTGCCCCTCAATATCGCCGACCGTACCGCCGATTTCACAAATCACCACATCGGGATGATCCGCGGCCGCAGCAAGGATGGATTCTTTGATCTGATTAGTAATGTGCGGGATCACTTGCACCGTACCACCCAAATAATCACCCCTGCGTTCTTTTTCGATGACAGCGGAGTAGATTTTCCCTGTAGTCACGCTATGGTTTTTGTTCAGATTTACATCTGTAAAACGTTCATAATGGCCTAAATCGAGATCCGTTTCGGCCCCGTCCTCCGTAACATAGACTTCGCCATGCTGGTAAGGGCTCATGGTTCCCGGGTCCACATTGATATAGGGATCCAGTTTTTGATTGACGACTTTTAAACCCCGGCATTTGAGCAAACGCCCCAATGATGCCGCCGTAATTCCCTTACCCAACGAAGAGGACACGCCCCCCGTAATAAAAATATACTTCGTATCCATCGTTAGCCTCCTAATAGACCACCAGAATTTTTATAACAATGCTTATAAAAGCAAAAACTATTCCCACTATCTTAAGCTTAATTAATTATTTCAGATATTAACGGAAACATTTGTACAATACATTCTATATGTTATTGCAATATTTTTTCATATCGTTCCTTAAGTTCATCATCTATCTCAACAGCAAGAATTCTTTTAATTATATATACTAATTCTGAGTCAACTTGAGACAATGATGTATCTCCCTTTTCTTTCCATGCTTCCAGCACATTACATGCTCCATTTCTATTTCTTATCACTGGGGAATTAAGTGCTACCATAACCAAACTTCTGCCCATACCAGGATATTCTTTTAATTCCTGTAACAAAAAATCAAGACAACCATGAGCTTTAAATTCAGGTCCTAGTCCCAAAAGATTTCCCATTCCACTTGCAATAGAGTCAAGTGGCAGACCTTTTTCATAAAGCGCTGTTACTTTTGCCGCATACTCAGATGATTTATAGAGTCCTGAAATATAACCGCTATATTCCAATGGATTATTCTCTATTAAATTAAACAAGGATTCCGAAATATCAATTCCCAATCTTTGAGCAATATTACAGACATAAAATATAGATTGAGCATCGTAATCATTTAATGTTTTCAGAATAAGGTTTTTCCATTCTGGATTGTTAATGATGGCATCACATAAATCTAATAATCTAGAATTATTATCCTCCCTATTTTTAAGCCAATATTTAACATTTAGTATAACAAATAGATCCTCCAAAGATTTACATAAATTTTTTGCATGTTTCAAGTATAAACTTATAGCCTCTTCTGCATGTTCATATTCACTAATGCCTTGAACAGGACCTTCATCCAACAATGCGTCTATAATCACGCTTGCGCCTGTAAATGTTTCTTTATCGAGCATCTCTTGGCGAAGATAGGAGATTAAATCTCCTTTTTGTGCACAGGTAAGACCTAAATACGCAGGCATTACCATATTATTACAACCATATTTTATAATCCAATCTTTTATTTCTTGTGTTTGAGCCTCCAATCTCTCTACTGCATGAATTTTACCCCAACCGCAGAGTTCTTTTGCTAATGCAAAGATAAATTGATTTCCACCATTCCAATTTGAAAGTGTAACAATAGAATATAGTGAAAATTCATCATACTTACCTAATGTAAAAACTACCTTATAACCTTCGTTATTCTCATCAACACCAAGAAGCCCCGCGAGCGCGATTCCTAATTTCACTGATTCCTTGTCTGTACTATTAGTCATAAAATCCAACGCAATATTAAAAATAGCTTGTGGATTCATTTCTGAATGGTTTCCTTGAATATTTCTCAAAAGAGGATCAATGATGCTTATTAGATTATTCTCATTTAAGAACTCGCTTATTTTCTTCTTGTTTTTTAAGTTTGAATTTTCACTGTATCTTCTTATTAACTTAAATAAATTTGCGGCCGCATTATTCGCATCGGCGCTTGCCATATGGTACACACATATTCCATCCATTGCTCCTGGCACAAATTTAATTTGGTTTTCTGGAGTGTCATCCGGCAAGATAAAACCAGAAGGTAAATAACTGTTTTCGTCCAAGTTATCTTTTATAAGCCGATATATTGCTTGCTGCTCTTTTGATTTGTATCTGAAGACCTTAAGCATATTCATATTATTGCTACTTTCTGCTTTACCTCTCACATGGCTTTGTATCGTTTATTCCCACTCGATCGAAGCCGGCGGTTTGCTCGTGACATCATAAACCACACGGTTGACATGGCGCACTTCGTTGACGATCCTGCGTGAAATGACGTCCAACACCTCGTAAGGAAGATGAACCCAATCGGCCGTCATAAAGTCGTTGGTATTGACCACGCGCAAAGCAACGGTATAATCATAACTGCGTTCGTCGCCCATCACCCCTACGCTGCGAAGCCCTGTCAAAACGGTAAAATATTGACTGGCCACATCTGTGAGCTTGTGATTGGCGATTTCCTGCCGTAAAATTGCGTCAGTCAGACGGACAATCTCCAGCTTTTCTTCCGTGACATCGCCGATGATGCGGATCGCAAGGCCGGGACCGGGGAAGGGCTGACGCCAGACCATGTCATGCGGCAGATCCAGTTCCTCACCCAAAGCACGTACCTCGTCTTTGAACAAATAACGCAACGGCTCGATCACGCCGCAAAAGGGCAGATCCTTGGGCAGGCCGCCGACGTTATGATGGCTTTTGATTACGGCTGCCGCACCCCCGCCCGACTCAATCACGTCGGGATAAATGGTCCCCTGGGCCAAAAAGTCCAATTTGCCTACTTGCCTGGCGGCCTCTCCAAACACTTGAATAAATTCGCCGCCGATGATTTTACGCTTGGTTTCCGGATCAGCCACACCTGCAAGCTTTTCCAAAAAACGTTCGGAAGCGTCCACCACAACCAGATTCTCACCCAAGCGGGGACGGAAAACGGCCTCCACTTCTTCTCTTTCTTTGTGACGCAATAAACCATGGTCGACAAAGACGCAGGTCAATTGTTGACCGATGGCCTGATATAAAAGCGCAGCTGCTACAGCGGAATCAACTCCGCCGGAAAGTCCCAATAAAACATTTTTATCTTTTGCCTGGCGGCGGATGGAGGCAATCGCTTCCTGAACATAAGAAGACATCTTCCAATCACCGCGGCAACCGCAGATATCAAATAAAAAATTCTTAAAGACCTCCGTACCCTGAGGCGTATGCGTCACTTCCGGGTGGAACTGGACGCCAAAGATACGTTTTTCTTCACACATCATAGCAGCGACCGGACAGGTGTTGGTCTGGGCGACTTTGGTAAATCCCTGCGGAGGTTCAAAAACCTGAAAAGTATGGCTCATCCAGACCGGGGTTTTTTGATCCATATTCTTCAAGAGAGTACAAAAATCCGTCTCCATCTCCACACGGCCGTATTCCCGATCCGTCTGTTTATCTACTTTGCCGCCTAACAAATACGCTGTTAATTGCATACCGTAACAAATCCCCAAAACAGGTACGCCCAAATAAAAAACCCCTTCATCGCAACGAGGGGAATCCGGCTCCAGAACAGAGGCTGGTCCGCCGGAGAGAATAATCCCTTTGGGATTTTTGGCTTTAATCTCTTCGAGCGGCGTATAGAAAGGTAGGATCTCACAGTAGACTTGGAGGGCACGAATACGGCGGGCAATCAATTGGCTGTATTGCGCGCCGAAATCCAGAAGAATAATATGCTCTCTCTTATAATCTTCCTCTACAATAGGGACTTGGGTATCGGACATCAGTTGCCTCTCTTTCTTGATTCCAACCTTCTTTGATATGTTCTCCGAAAGAATAGATTCAATACAACGGGTTGTATACTTACTTCAAATTATACCCGTATCTGTCATCTTTGGCAACTCTTTCTTCACTACTTTTTGAACCCTTTTTGCAAAAAATAGCCCTTTTATATTTTCTATTGGCAAATGAGTATGGTATAATATCCACATGATAAACAGCTTTGCTGTTAGTGCCCGTGCTTTACACGGGTCACAGTTATCTAAATCACAATATGGATGTTACACCATAAAACCGCAACTCTGATTCTGCCAAGCCGTAATCCGCGCACAAAACCGCAGGCAGATTGGTTTTGTTTAAAATGTAATATTCAATATACACTATTAAAGAATTAAATATTCTAAATTTAATTTATACGATGTAAAAGAGGTGTAAATCAAATGGCCATTTCTATTTCACAAGTGGAATATGTTGCTAAACTGGCAAAGCTGAAACTGACCGAAGAAGAAAAAATAGATTATGCCAAAAACTTGAGCGCTGTTTTGGATTATATGGAACATTTAAAAGAAATTGATACGAGAAATGTCGTTGCCACAACCCATGTTTTACCTTTGCAAAACGTCTTTCGGGAGGACGTTGTCAAGCCCGGTCTGCCTATTAAAGAGGCTTTGGCAAACGCCCCCGATCAACAAGACGGATATTTTAAAGTTCCCCGTATCCTTTAACAAATAACGAATCATTCACAACAAGGAGGCAAAGATTTTGAGCAGTCCGGAGACAACTACGATCACAAGTTGGAACATCCGCCAACTGGCGCAAGCCCTGCAGGACCAGACGGTCACCAGTGTACAGGCGACAGAAGCTTATTTAGGGCGGATTAATCAAATTGATTCTATTTTACATGCTTATATTACTGTCACTCAAGAAAAGGCTTTAGCGGATGCCCAAGCCTCGGATAACAGAAGGGCCGCAGGTAAAATTTTAGGGCCTCTGGATGGTGTTCCTATGGCGCTGAAAGACATCTTCTGCACCAAAGGAATTTTGACGACCTGCGCCTCAAAAATACTGGCAAACTTTGTCCCGCCATACGATGCCACTTCCTGGCAGATGCTTGAAAGAAAAGGTGCCGTATTGCTTGGCAAATGCAATATGGATGAGTTTGCCATGGGGTCTTCCAATGAAAATTCGGCTTTTTTTGCCGCCCGTAACCCCTTCGATATCGAACGCGTCCCCGGAGGTTCTTCCGGCGGCAGCGCGGCAGCCTGTGCAGCCGATCTTGCCGTCTATACACTGGGAACCGATACCGGAGGTTCCGTACGCCAGCCTGCCGCTTATTGCGGTGTGGTGGGTTTAAAGCCAACTTATGGGCGGATTTCCCGCTTTGGCATCGTCCCCTACGCTTCCTCTTTGGATCAGGTCGGTATCTTCGCCAAAGATACGGAGGATTGCGCGCTCGTTTTATCGGCCGTAGCCGGCAAGGACGAATACGATTCCACTTCCATGCCGCTTGACGTACCAGATTACACCAAAGCCTGCCAAAAAGATGTCCGCGGCATGACAATCGGCATTCCCAAAGAATTTTTGGGTCAAGGGATTGATCGTGAGATTATTGCCGCCCTGGAAGACGGCGCGGCAAAATTGGAACAACTGGGCGCCGTCATTAAAGAAGTATCTTTGCCGCATACGCCTTACGCATTGTCGGCCTACTATATTTTGGCAACAGCCGAAGCCAGCGCCAACCTGGCCCGTTACGACGGCGTGCGTTACGGTTTGCGCATCGAAAAGGACAATGTCAGCGACACCATGGAAGCCACACGTTCCGCCGGGTTCGGAGACGAAGTCAAACGCCGCATCATGCTTGGCACCTATGCCCTGTCTTCCGGTTATTATGATGCTTATTACAATAAAACTTTACAGGTTCGTACCTTGATCAAAGATGATTATGACCAGGTCTTTGCCGGCGGCATCGATTGCCTTCTGACGCCCGCCGCCCCCACAACAGCCTTTAAAATAGGAGAAAAAACAGGCGATCCTTTGGCTATGTATATGTCCGACGTTTGCACTGTCCCCATCAATATGGCCGGACTGCCCGGACTGGTGTTTCCCTACCGCTTAAGCGGCGATCTGCCATTGGGGTTGCAGCTGATCGGGGCTCCATTCGGTGAAGAAAAACTATTCACGGTCGGACATGCCCTGGAATGTCCACGGCTCCTTCCCCGTGATATCATCACACAAGCCAAGAAAAAGGGGGTTGTGGCATGACGCAATACGAAACCGTGATCGGTCTAGAATTCCACGCCGAGCTCAAAACCAAAACCAAAATCTTTTGCTCTTGCCCGACAGATTTTTCTGCCGAGCCCAATACCCATGTCTGCCCGGTTTGCCTGGGTCTTCCCGGCGTTTTACCCGTTTTGAACAAACGGGCGGTGGAACTGGCCATTAAAGCGGGACTGGCCTTGAATTGCCAAATTTCCCATTTGAGTAAGTTTGACCGCAAGAACTATTTTTATCCCGACCTGCCCAAAGGCTATCAGGTGACACAATTCCCGCTGCCTATCTGCACCAATGGTTATCTGATCATTAAAGATGACGCGGGTAACGATAAAAGGATCCGCATCAACCGCATCCACCTGGAAGAAGACGCAGGAAAGCTCGTGCATAGCGGCACTACCATCGCGACATCTGCCTACTCCCTACCCGACTATAACCGCGCCGCCGTACCGCTGATCGAGATCGTTACGGAGCCGGATTTGTCCTCGGCAGAAGAAGCCAAAAACTTTGCCGAGATGCTCAAACTCACTTTGCAATACGCCGCCGTCTCCGACGTTAAAATGGAGCAAGGTTCCCTGCGCTGCGACGTTAATATTTCCTTGCGTCCGCAGGGACAAAAAGAATTGGGCGTAAAGACAGAAATCAAAAACTTAAACTCCTTCCGTTCTATCCTACGTGCCGTCGCTTACGAACAAACAAGGCAAACCGAAGCCCTGGATAACGGAGAAAGAATCATCCAAGAAACACTGACCTGGGACGACGACAACGGCACCGCCTTTTCCATGCGCAGCAAGGAAGACGCTCATGACTATCATTACTTCCCCGAACCTGACCTTGTCCCTACTATTGTGGAGCAAGACTGGATAGACGAAGTTGCCAAAGAACTGCCAGAACTGCCGCAAAAACGCAAATACAGGCTGGTAGACCAATACGGATTGAGTGATTATGACGCTTCCACCATTGTCAACAACCCCGTTTTGGCTCTCTTCTTCGACCGGGTTCTCTATCATTATGACGACCCCAAGACAGTAGCCAACTGGCTTTTGGGTGAAATCTCCCGCCTTGTTAAAAGCTCGGAAGAAGAAATCGAGATGATCTCGCTGAAACCAGATGATGTGGCCTATCTCTTAACACAAGTTAAGGAAGGCGCCATCAATAACAATAGTGCTAAAGCCGTTTTAGAAGAAATGTTCCAAACAGGCAAAGAGCCGGATGCAATCATCAAGGAAAAAGGATTTGCCCAAATATCCGATACTTCCGCCTTGCAGGATGCCGTCAAAGCCGTTATTTCCGCCAACCCTCAACCGGTCGCCGATTACCGACAGGGTAAAAAACAAGCCCTGGGCTTCCTCTTGGGACAGATCATGAAAGCCACGGGAGGACAGGCCAACCCGCAAGCTGTGCGGGAGATTCTAATTAACGCCCTGGATAACGAATAAGCATAATAAAAAAAGAGCAGCCGATTTGGCTGCTCTTTTTTTGCTTACGCATTCCGTTCTTATTTAATATTACCGGCTCAATGCCAGCTGATAAATTCTCAAGATGTCATCACTATTTAAAACCTGAAACGTTCCGATTGAACGTTTGCCGAAAAAAGTACATTTTTGGGTCATTTCTTCGAGCTCTTTTTGCGTGGGTAGAGGCAAATTATACTGCTGCATCAATTCTTTGATCGTTATGGGCATGCCCAAAGAGGAAAAGAACTCTTCCGTCTTTTCGATCCCTTGCAAAGCCGTTTTTTGCGGATTGAGATAGTCCGCCTCCAGATGCCAAATATTGACGGCAAACTGCACAAAACGCCAGATGTGACTTCCCATCACATAGCGTGCCCAAGAGCCCCAAAGCGCGGACAACCCGGCACCGTGCGCCACATCGTATAGGCCCGACAATTCATGCTCCAGTTGATGGGTGGCAAAATCGGCGTTTCGCCCCAAACCCGTCAGGTCGTTGTGGGAGACGCTTCCCGCCCACATAATCTCCGAGCGCGCCTGATAATCATCGGGACAGAGGAGTGCCACAGGAGCATTTTTGATGACAGCCTTTAAAACGCCTTCCGCCAGATAATCGGTCAGGTCTGTATCCGTTTGCGGAGAAAAGTACCGCTCCATGGTATGCATCATGATATCGACAGCACCGCAAGCCGTTTGATAGGGCGGTAACGTATAAGTCAGCTCAGGGTTTAAGATGGCAAACAATGGACTGGCTTTTTCGTAGTAAAGCCCGCGTTTTAGCCAGCCTTCGGAGGATTCGTCATTGGTAATGACCGAAAACTTGCTGGTTTCGCTGCCCGCTGCCGGGAGCGTCAAGACAACACCTAAAGATAGGATGTTTTGCGGTACGGCTTTTCTTGCAAAAAGATCCCAAACATCGCCTTGATAGCAAGCGCCTATAGCGACCGCTTTGGCACAATCAATGACGCTGCCCCCGCCAAGTGCCAAGATAAAATCGACTTTTTCTTCCTCAATCAAAGCGAGCACCTGTCGGACAAAAGACAAACGCGGATTCGGCATCACACCGCTTTTGCGGCAATATGCAATACTGCAATCCCGTAACGATTTTTCCACTTGCGCAAGCAGCCCCGATTTAGCGGTGCTTTGAGAACCAGATAAGATCAAAACTTTATTGCCGCCAAATTCTTTTACCAGATTTCCGACTTGATCTTGTGTATTTTTACCAAAAATCACCCGTGTGGGGACATGATAAACAAAATCTTTCATTCGCGCCCTCCTTATGGGACAAAATAACATTTGCAATATGATGTATCTTAAATAAAATAGTTACACAAAATTTTGAGCTTCCCTGCAAACAAATGATAAGAATACATTAGAATTTCTTAAGATTGACAAAATTGCTTTGAGGTTGTACTATATAGTATGTCGGTTTTTGAAACAACGCCCTCAAAAACAACTAGATGGAGAGGTATCGAAGTGGTCATAACGGGGCTGACTCGAAATCAGTTTGACGGAAACGTCACGCGGGTTCGAATCCCGCCCTCTCCGCCAAAAAAATATCCGGTCTAAAAGACCGGGTTATTTTTTTGGCCTAGATTTGTGGGGGATTCGAACCCGCCATTTTGTGAGCGAAAGCGAAACAAAATCGGGGACGTCGGAGCGAAGCGCAGAAGTCCGCTTTAGCGGACGCTATCCCGCCCTCTCCGCCAGTTTTTCAGATAATCTTCTTGCGATACCGGATCAATATGTAAATACCGGTAAAGAATTCAAAAGGTATATAGGGAACGAATAGTGCATAAGGCACTGGTACGCCAAAGGTCGTTAATGGGATCCCGACTAAAATAAAAGGAGCTGTAACCAAGCCCCACAAGGCCAACCACTTGGGAATGGTTCCGGCTTTCATTAACAAATAATAAAAAAGTATTGCCCCAATCCCGAACGGAATCATCGCTATTTCACCGGCAAAATGCCTTCCAGACAGTAGCACGCTTCCGATGTTCAGAAGTCCGGCATCTCCGCTTGACAAATAAAGCTGACTGGCTTTTACTAAACCGAAAACTAAGACCTGACCGACAGCAACAAGCACGGCTTCAAACAGATACAAGCTTAATGCGATCGTTGCCATTGTTTTATTTATATAACCTGCTATCCGATATATTGCCACCCCGAGGATAATAATAACAACAGCCGTTATGATCCATAAAACGATTGTACCATAAATGGTTAAACTATGATTGGCCATATTGCTCATGGTTTCTCCGATATTTGCTTTCGACTCAAAAGATTTAAATACCACTCCGCCTATAAGCGGCAGCAATGCCTGAACCAAAAACGCAGCGCCCAATAATTGGAGCAAGCCGTTTTTATTGATTTTTGTTTCCATAATACCTCCACATAACTTTTATTTCACTTTAACCACATTGATAATGACGTTTCCCTTTTTATGCCCCTTGTCTACATACCTGTGTGCTTTGATAATTTGCTCAAGTGGATAACACCTGTCTATGACCGCCCGTACCTGACCCTCTTCAATCAGTTCGTTTAGTAAGAATAAATCGTCCATCTGAATCTTCGGTGAACCATCGTCGACTGTTATATGTCTTCCGTTTTTATTAAGCGCGTGTTCACAATGTAGTTTTACTTTCTTTTTTCCTACCGCGTTAAAAATCAGGTCGTACAGCTCCCCGCTCTTTTTGAAATCCTCTTTTGTGTAGTCGATTACTTTATCGGCTCCCAGGGATTTCACTAATTCCAGATTTACCGTACTGCATACCCCGGTAACTTCTGCACCCATACACTTAGCAAGCTGGATGGCAAAAGTACCAACCGCTCCGGAAGCTCCATAGATAAGAACTTTTTGTCCGCTTTGAACATCCCCTTTTTTCAGATAATGCAAGGCCAATAGCCCGCCAAAAGGAATCGCGGCGGCTTCCTCAAAGCTGATATTCGTAGGTTTTTTCACCAGCAGACTTCTCTCTGAGATACATTTATACTCGGCATACGCGCCAAACCCATACCGGTCAAAACCATATACCGGATCCCCTTTTCTAAATAATTTTACGTCTTTGCCTATAGATTCAACTTCTCCGGCAAATACCATACCGAGGATGGGTTTTCTCGGTTTTTTAAACCCGATAGCAAATCCCATGGGGATCCGAAGTTTTATCGGCACCATAAATCCGCGAATGATGCAGTCGCTGGCCGTTACAGAGGTCGCAAAGACTCTGATACAAATCCCATTTTCTTTAGGGACAGGTTTTGTAACCTCCTTAAACTCGAGGACTTCCGGCGGCCCGTATCTTGTGCATACAACCGCTTTGATAGGAATCCCTCCCCCTTAAATTTTTTATTGCATTTTTTTTAGAAGTTATTTATACTATACAGTATAAATAATAAGAAGTCAACGCTTATTTACACTTAACAGTGTAAATTTAAAAAAACGAAGGGACGCCTAATATGATACCATTTAAAAGCCGTGATAAGAGTAAAAAAAGAGCAGCGATCCTTAATGGCGCCATCGATGTCTTTATAAATATGGGCTATGAATTGGCGAGCATGGACAAAATCGCAGAAACGGCAGGGGTCTCAAAACGAACCGTTTATAACCACTTCGGCAGCAAGGAAAATCTGTTCCAGGCGATTGTCAACGACTTTTTGGCCCAGCGGCAAAGCCTGAAAACCATCACATATGATCCGGAAAAATCTTTAGAAGAACAACTAATAGCCTTCGCCAATGCTGAAATATTTTTGATCGACTCGCCAAGACGGGTCCAAATCTCCAAATTTTTGACGATGGTTTTTCTCAAAGACACGGCTTACGCCAAGGCGACAGTGGCAAAATATCCACCTGTATATGACATGCTGCTAGCCTGGCTTAAAGAAGCCGAAAAAGATGGCAAAATTATAACCGATAATCTGTTACTCACAGCCAGGGTGTTTTATGCTTTGGTGGAAGGAGCCATAACATATCCTGCGCTTTTTAGCGGCGGCATCAACAAATCCGCTGTTGAACCAATGTTAGAGGAAATAATCGCTACCTTCGTGGCAAAATATGGCAATGATAAGAATACCGTGGAAATTTGATTATAAACAGAAGTTTGCGTTAAAGTCAAAAAAGAACAGAACAAACTTGCTATTTGCAAGTTTGTTCTGTTTTAGAGGTTGGCCACGAATGGCACCACGCCCGGCTTTTAGTTAGATTTGGATATGAGAGGATACAATAATTTAAACTATTTCCCTCACATTTGAACAACTGTTTATTTATTATAGTACGAATCAAACATCCATATGCAGTTCTTCCGGGTACTGCCTGAATCCTTTTGTTTTTATGGCCAGATAAATTATACCGACCAGCAACCACAATGCTCCCAGTGTCTTTGCCTGCGTTTCCAGGCCAAAAAGCAAGTAAATACAACAAGCCGCAGAAATTGCAGGTATGATGAGGTACGCGATGAGGTTTCCTGCACTCCTCTTCTTTCCTTTGACATAATAATGCACGATCACTGAGATATTTACAAAGGCGAACCCCAAAAGCGCTCCAAAACTGATAAGGGATGCTGCGCCTGCAAGGTTGTTTGAGAAAAATATTGCTGCAAGTCCTACAACTGAGGCAAGCAGAACATTCCAGATCGGTGTATGATATTTCGGATGTAAATAGCCAAAAAATCTCTTTGGTAGAAACCCGTCTCGGCCCATGCCATAAAAAATTCTTGCTACGGCAGCCTCTCCTGCCAGGCAAGCTGCAAGCGAAGTCAAAATATTGATAATCGAAAAGGCTGTAGACAGAAAAGGTTTGCCAATATAAACGAACATTTCAAGTATGCCCGTGTTAGGGTCCTTGATTTCAAGATATGCCGTAGGCCATGCAAGCTGCATCACATATGCCATAACCACATAGATTGCACCCATGACTACACAAGTCAACACGATTGCACGCGGAATATCCCTCTGAGGATGTTTAGCCTCCTCAGACATTGTCGAAATTGCATCAAATCCAACAAATCCACAGCACATTATGGCAGCCGCCGCGACAATTGAACTGGTGACAAATAATTCTGGATTATAAAATGCAGTATTGTCTAAGAAAGTTCCGACACCGCCTCCACCGGCGATATATGCAATTATGAAAATAAAAGCGATTATCACAAAAATAATAGGAATAATAGTAATAACCGTATTTACATAAGCAACCAGCGAGATTCCACGATAATTAAGTAAAGTAACTATAATAATACCCAGAAGTATCCATACCCAAATAGGAACCGCAGGAATTAATGCGTTAATATACAGCCCGAACGAAAGAAAACATATCATAGGTAGTAGCAAATAATCTGCTATGATGGCCCATCCTGCTACAAATCCCAAATGAGGATTTATTGATTTTCCAACATAGGTATAAACGGATCCGGCCGCTGGTATAGCCTTCGACATCTTTGCGTAGCTTAAAGCAGTCAGAGTCATGACAATTGCCGTAATTAAAATTGTCAAAGAATACATACCATTTGTCATGGGGGTCATAATACCATAATATATGTAGATGCACATTGGGCCCATATATGCCACGCCCAAAAGAACCAACGACATTAAACCCAAGCTTCCTTGCAGTTTTGTTTCTTCCTCTGGTACAAATGCTGTTACAGACGCCTTTTTAGCTTCGGCCATCTCATTTCCCTCCTTTTACAAACTCCTAATTTCTTTGTTTCTTTCACTATTTCACAATATATAAGTGCTAATACTGACAGTTGTATAGACCAAGATATGAAAACCCAATCAGGGGTTTTCATATCTTGGTCTTTGGAAGCTTGGTGACCATGAGCGATGTCGACTCATTTATGTAAGCACAATATGCGTTAATAGAACCTCCTTTCAAAGTTGATAATAATGCATAATGCAATATAGCCCGAAATAATCCTTGATTCCCCTATTTTCTTGCCATTTTATACTGTCTTAGGGAGGCTTTTTCCTTTCGATATAACCTGATGGCAGCTAAATCAGCCATTTTTCCTCTTTATAGGCCATATCCCAAAACATGTACTCATATTTGGAAGCGGTAATGAAGAAATTTTCGATTTTTTTCAATTCACGATCTGTCTTTCCCTCGACCAATTTATCCATTAATTCAATCATCCAATTTGTCAGATCAACAAAATCTTTCCCACTATATGTTCTGATCCATTCACCATATATTTCATGGTTTATCCCGGTTTTGTTTTGAAAGTTTTTTCCTATCTCACAATAGACCCACATACAAGGAAGAAGTACCGCATTTAGCTCTATTATTGTTCCTTCCTGTGCTACCTTGAGCATATAATTGGCATAAGACATTAATGTAGGCGACGCCGAGCTATTTTCCAACTCTTCATTAGAGATACCAAGCCTGGCAGCGTTCCTTCGATGCGATTCCATCTCCTCGGTAAGCGTTTCATTAAGTAACTCCGCAAACTTTTGCATTGTTTCAAGATCCGGGGATTTAATACATGCAAGGGCAAAAAGTTTAGCATAATCGATCAGATAAACATAATCCTGACACATATAGTAGCGATATTTCTCCGGCGCCAAGGTGCCGTCGCCAATACCTTGCACAAACGGATGGTTAAAGATTTTCTGCCAAATACCGTCTGTTTTTTGCCTAAGGTTATCGGTAAACTTCATGGCTTCATTCCACCTTTCTTACTAACTACTATCATAGTTTTACTCTAACTGTATTCAGAATCGAGCTTATTTAAAATATTAGGAGTAAAGTTTTGCGACATGCCCCTGTCGCTTTAACCGGTACGTTGCCCTGGGCAACCAGTAGATTATTTGATCGGCAGCATCGAATCTATCTTATCGTTCAATCCCGACGCAAAATCGAAGTTAGGAGGCCTAGGATAGTAACAGGCAAGCTTCTTGACCGGCAGTATCTGTTCCTACAAAGGATCCATCTCCAGCAGTCCCGGATCTTCGTATACAGACTTCCGGGCAGAGCAAAGGTATCGTACGGAATCCGCAGTGGGGGTAATCTGTTTGATCACCTCTTCTTACTGGTCATCCAATCGATAAATTCCACTGCGTCCACCCTTTTTTGTTCGGCCAGGATTTTATCCAGGTAAAAACTATCCACAAATCCGAGTTGGCTGGTCTTCCCGGTATCCGATTGTATAAAAGGCTTGATTGCTATGTCATCAAGGGTCAATGTTGTGTTCCCTAACTTCTGCGCTTTTTTAATAATGTCGTTGAAATAACCAAGGGCCTCTGAATAGTAAACGAAAGCTCGGTCGTTTCCGTAAATGAATTGCCGTTATAATTCATCGATTATTTTGATTACCGAAAAAAAACAAAAAATCGCTCAGGCTATTGAGCGATTATATATATACCGCAAGAAAGCTTAAACGAAATACATATATGTAAATACATATACAATCCGATTCACCTTTTCTACGCCAGTATAACTGGGACCCAAGGGTCTAAGGAATGTTCTTTCCTTTTCTCAGCCGCTTTAGGCTCCCCTCGGTTTATTATTCAGTTTTATTATTTTGGGCTGAAAACCTTACTATTTTATAATAACGAATTCCCTATTTAAAAGATATATTAATAGTCCACAAAAATATTCAAATTATTTTGTGGACTATTTTAAATATTTTTGAATACAATAAATAAATGTGAGACAATTTCAAAATTATAGGTTCTAATCGTTTACATCAAAATAAAATGATGGCCTTTGTGCCGTCATTTGCGCTGCCTTTGGCAATTTTATAGGAATCTTATTTGACAAACCTACAATCAGGGGGAGGGGCAGTTTTTGGGGTCATTATAACAGGGGCATATCACCCTACGTTTTCGAATAAACGTTTTGCGACATGCCCCTGTTGCTTAAATCGGTAGGTTGCCCTGGGAAATCAGCAGATTATTTGACCGGTAGCATCGAATCTAGCTTATCGTTCAGTCCCGGGGCCCAATCCCAGTCAGCAGCTGGGCGATAGTAACTGGCAAGCGCCAGTACCGGTTTCAGCTGTTCGTACAGAGGACAAATCTCCAACAGTCCCGGATCTTCGTACACAGATATCCGGGCAGGGGAAACGTATCGTATGGAATCCGGAGTGGGGGCGATCTGTTTTACTACCTCTTCTGTACTGGTTACCCAATTGATAAATTCCATTGCGTCCGCCCTTTTCTGTCCGGTCAGGCTTTTATCCAGGCAAAAGCTATCCACAAATCCGGGTTGGCTGACGTCGCCGTCATCCGATTCCACGAAAGGCTTGATTGCGATATCATCAAGAGTCAAGGTTGTGTCCCCCAGATTCTGCGCTTGTTTAATAATTTCATTCATATAGCCGAGACCCTCGGCATAGTAAACATAAGCCCGGCCGTTTCCGTAGATAAATTGCCGTTCCAAGTCATCGAATATTTTGTTGCTAAGGGGATCACGGCCCGTTCCAGCGTCCATCATGTCGACAATCCTTTTCATGACGTCAGTGGCCTCTGGGCTCATGTTGCTCGCAGTATTATATTTAAAATAGTCTGTCGCATTACCGTAAAGATCCACAAGGGCATCCTGGTAGTAGTATTGGGTGTAGTCTCCACTCATATTGATCAGCAGGCCCTGGCCGTAGGGGTGATCCTTGCCGCCAATAACCTCTTCCAAGTCAGAGAAGGTTTGCGCTGCAGCCAACTCTGTATCATTTTTGTTATAGTACATGAAATAGGTACAGGTCCAGTGAGGCACTCCCCACCACGTGCCGTCTATATAAGCGACGTCTTTGCAGATGGGGAAGTAATCGTCCGGATCCGGGACCTCTTCGTCAGCAAGTGGTTGAAGCCGATCCGCGGTATATAGCTGATATAGGCCCATTTCATCAAGCTCGTAGACGTCTGCAGTGGTTGTATCGAGCGTGTCATAGTAACCGGGTAAATCAATAATTTGAAGATCAATATCGGGGTGCAACGCCTCGTATGCCGTCTCTATCGTCTTGGCGTACTCGTCATATTGAGGAATCCAGTCAAAAAAGATTACGGATAGGGTCCTAGGACTGTCTGCGGCATCCGTACTCGTTGTTTCTTGGGATCCACAACCGGCAGCCAGGACTAATAACATAGCAATTACTATTACTAACACTAGCCCCTTAAATTTAAATAATTTAGACATTATAAATAATTCCCCCTTCAATACTTATTTTTTAATTACAGATAAAGATTAAACAAACCTCCTCTCTTTATATAAAAAACCGTTCAGTTATTGAACGGTTGTATATGTATTATAAGAAGGCTTAAGCGAAATACATATATGTAAACACATATACAATCCGATTCGCCTTTCCTACGCCAGTATAACCAGGATCAGGTTCAAGGGTCTAAGGAAAATCACACTCCTCATCTCAGCCGGTTAAGGCCCCCCTAGGTTCTTTATTCAATTTTGTTATTTGATGGACAGAAAAACGTTAATTAATCACGATATAGTCTAAAGAGACATACGGGCATTCTGCCTGTAACCTCCCTAGTTCATTTAAACTGACTTTCACTATCATAAACCTTACTATATTCATAATAGTTTATTGTCCATTTAAAAGATATATTAATAATCCACAAAAATACTAAAATTATTTTGTGTACTTTTTCTTAATATTTCTGAATATAGTAAAAAAATGTGAGGCAATTTCAAAATTATAGGTTTTAATCGTTTACATCAAAATAAAAAAACGGTCTTTTGGCCGTTTTTTATTTTGGTTAAGATTTGGAGGGGATTCGAACCCGCAATTTTGTGAGCGAAAGCGAAACAAAATCGGGGGCGTCGGAGCGAAGCGCAGAAGTCCACGCAGTGGACGCTATCCCGCCCTCTCCACTATTGAAATAACAAAGTAAAAGAGATTTAAATTTCAGGGCTGCAATTCTTTTGTTTTTATAGTCTTTGTGCTAAAATTAACATAAATTATCTACATATTGTGAGGAAATAAATGAAAACTAAACAACGCGAAATAATACTAACAGTTATACTAACAGCTGTTTTGTCAATTATAATTATACCTCTTATGTTAATCCTTCCAAGAAGTTGTACATGGAATGCACCAGTAATTATAGCTAATGATTATTCCATAATTAAATACAATGGTGAAATATATATTCCAATACAATCAGAAATGATACCAAAGGAATTAGACTTTTTCAGCAATAATAATTCGATAAAAGCAACGGTAGAGGGCGAAAACTATTTCTTAGATAAATTTTTCCTTACCAATTTGATTTATGTGAAAAACTATAATGGTTATACATTTTTATATTTGAATACAGATTATGATATAAACGAAAGCGATTACTACTGTCAAAAATCATATATAGACAATCTTGTTAATCAGAATAATTCATAATAGATACTCCCTGCATTTATTTTTGCTTAAATCTCCCTCAAAAATGACTCACCAAGGTGGGTCTATTTTTTTTGGCCTAGATTTGTGGGGGATTCGAACCCGCCATTTTGTGAGCGAAAGCGAAACAAAATCGGGGACGTCGGAGCGAAGCGCAGAAGTCCGCTTTAGCGGACGCTATCCCGCCCTCTCCGCCAAGAGCAAACACCACCCCTGCGTACAATAAAACCAACTTTTCTCTAATATTATTCTGTTTTCTTATATATTAGGATCGACAATAAGTCTTCGCTTTTATCGTTCATATATTTGTTTGCATCGTAAACGCCTTGATTATAGAACTCAGGGGCCAACTCTTCAACAATAAATCTCATAATTAGTTTTGCAGCCAAATCATCTAAATCTTCATTTCTTTCGTTTAAAAAGTAGCTCTTGATCGCTACAATCATATCATTTTTCTTTTCACTCGTTAATGTAATTTTCTCTTTACTTCTCATAGAACACCTCTTTATAATAAATAATAATATTATTATAACATATTGAGGTAGTGTAACATGCCAACAAAATTATTTGAGCCAATTTTATAAATAATTTAAGTCTAATTCAGCAGGAAACCTATTGTTAGCCAGTACATTCCAAAGTCTTTTGTAGCAAAATTTTTTAAGAAAAACCTTCGGAATTCTTATTTGATAGGAAGTGTTTTATATGGCAATCCCTTTTTCTATAAAAAGTAGTATTGATTCACGACGCTCAGCTCGAAATTATAAAATGATTGCTGTTGATGCCGAAGTTCTAAAATCTGTAAAAGAATTTGCCCGGTCAATATCGGTTCCTTTTGATCACAATGTTGAGATTAAATTCTTTCATGCTGAACCGACAAATGCTCTTTATATGACCATGAAATCTCCAGAAAACAATATCGCATTTATTTCGGAAACCGATTTTGTTTCAATCTCAAAAGTTGGTTTTATCGGAGAGCTTCTGATTCTCTTTGCACAAAGCAAAGGCCTTTCAACATGTTGGTACGGGCACTATAAGCTGTCGGAGCTCGAGCGATTAATGCCTCATTTGCAGTCTGTGGAACAATTGAACATGGGTTACGGATATTCGAAAGGAATAACAATTGGCAAGAGGGCAATATGTATCACACCGCTTGGCTATTACGAAGACCGCGGGTTACGAGTCATGGACAGAATTACGAAAAAAACCATAAGCTTTAAACGCAAAGAGATTAAAGATTTACTTGAGATTCCAGGTGATTATGACAAACTTTCGAGTGATATCTTGTATGCACTTGACTTAGGTAGAAAAGCACCATCTGCTGCAAATTCTCAAATGTGGAGATTTGCTTTCGAAGATAATTTCAAAACAATTTCTATTGCTATGCCAATCGGATATCATCATTTTAAATGGGAACACCCAAATGTTGATATAGGCATCTGCGCATGTCACGTTTGGCTTGGATTGCTAGACAAAGGATATTATCCCAATATAACCGTATCTGAAAAATCCGAGAGAGCGGTTTGGAGACTTTCAATGTAGCCGATGATTCAGACCCCTATTAAAAAAGCTGCCGTCAGTTCTGACGGCAGCTTAGCTTTATCCCTTTATCCTATTCTTTGTTTAAATTCTTTTGTCAGCGCGGGAAGAATCTCTACAAGGTCTCCCACCAGTCCGATATTGGCAAGCTTGAAGATAGGCGCGTCTGGGTTCTTATTGATTGCAATGATGATATCCGACGAGGACATCCCTGCAAGGTGCTGAACCGCTCCCGAAATGCCGCAGGCGATGTAGATTTTGGGGCCTACCGTCTTGCCTGTCTGGCCTACCTGGTGGCTGTACTCGATCCAACCGGCGTCTACCACCGCGCGGGAAGCGCCAACCGCGGCGCCCAGTACGTCGGCAAGCTCCTCGACATACCTCAGGTTTTCCGGCTTTCCGATCCCTCTGCCGGCAGCCACAATAATGTCGGCTTCCGCAAGATTCACCTTTTCCGTCAGACTGTTGACCACCTCAAGTACTTTCGTAACCGTGTCGGTGGGGATATTGACGTCGGGTACGATAATCTCTCCCTGCCTTGTCTCATCCGGCTCGAGGGCTTTCATCACTTTAGGCCTTACACTAGCCATTTGGGGCCTGTGATTGGGGCAGATGATGGTAGCCATCAGGTTGCCGCCAAAAGCCGGCCTGGTCTGGAGCAGTTCTCTTTTTTGGGTATCGATCTCAAGACCGGTGCAATCGGCGGTCAGTCCGGTATTTAAAACCGAAGCAACTCTAGGAGCTAAAGACCTGCCATAAGTTGTCGCGCCGATGAGGATGATTTCCGGCTTATAAGCTTTTACCACTTGAACAAATATGTCGGCATAACTTTCGTCATTGTACTGCCGCAGTTTGGGGTCATCCACTACATAGACGGTATCGGCGCCGTGGGTAATCAGCTCTTTTGAGGCACTCTCCATGCCTTCGCCGAGCAATACGGCAGAAACCTTGGTATCGAGCTTTGCCGCCAGCCTGGTGCCTTCTCCTAAGAGCTCAAAGGCAACGTTCGCCACCTTGCCGTCCTTCTGTTCGGCAAAAACCCATACGCCGTGATAAGCGGAAAGGTCGGCGGCTTGGCTTTCTTCTTTTGTAAAATCGATCGCCTCAAATTTGCAGGAGCTTACGCAAGCCCCGCACAAGGTGCAGGTATCCAGTATCCTTGCTTTTTTGTCCTCCACCACGATCGCTCCGAAGGGGCACGATTTGAGACAGAGTTTGCATCCCGTGCATTGATCGGTTATTTTTATACTTGCCATCTTAACCCTCCGCTATTTTGAAAGGGGCAACTGCAAGGAAAGCAGTTTGTCCACCAATATTTTTGCTTGTTCTTCCGGCTTGCCTTCGATCATTTCACTGTTGACATTGTGCTGCGGCACAAATGTGCTCACAACCCAGGTGGGAGAACCTTTAAGACCGATCAGGCTTTCATCTGCCGCTATTTCGTCAGCTGTCCAAACGGGAATCTCGGCCTTCTTTGCCTTCATCAACCCCTTAAAAGAAGGAATCCTCGGTTCATTGATTTCCTTCACGACGGTGATGACAGCAGGCAGAGGCATTTCAATCACCTCATACCCGTCTTCGGTGAGTCTTTGGCAGCGTATAGTTCCTTCGCGAATCTCTTCGATCTTCCTCACATAGGTCGTATGGGGAATGCCCAGTTTAGCGGCAAGGCTGGGGCCAACCTGGGCCGTATCGCCATCGGTAGCCTGCTTGCCACAGATAATCAAATCCACAGGCCCCATTTTTTTGATGCCCAGAGAAAGGGTATAGGCTGTTGCGAGGGTGTCGGCTCCGGCAAAGGCTTTGTCGCTTAAAAGCACTGCTTCATCCGCACCCAAAGCGATCGTTTCCCGCAATAAGTCGGCAACCTTGGGGATGCCCATACTGATCACGGTAACCTTGCCGCCCCCTTGTTCCTTAATCCGGACGCCTTCTTCGATGGCATAGGTATCAAACGGATTGATGATCGCCTCAATACCTTCACGGATGATGGTATTGGTCTCTTTGTTCATCTTGACTTCGGTAGTTGCCGGTACTTGTTTTACGCATACAACGATGTTCATATTTTCACCTACTACTGTTTTTTCTTCGATTCTTTGATCAATTCCAGCGCGATGATATTCCTCTGGATCTGATTCGTACCTTCGTATATCTGGGTGATTTTGGCGTCCCGCATCATCTTTTCAACCGGATATTCCTTCATATAACCGGAACCGCCCAAGACTTGAACGGCATCGGTCGTAACCTTCATCGCCATATCGGACGCAAACACCTTACACATGGCGGATTCCTTGGAAATATTCTTCGCTCCGCTGTCTATATGCCTGCATGTCTGGTAAACCAGAGCCCTTGCGGCTTCTATCTGAATGGCCATATCCGCCAGCATATGCTGAATGATCTGGAAGGACGATATTGCTTGTCCGAACTGAACCCTTTCGCGGGAATATTTGATCGCGTAATCGAAGGCGCCCTGGGCGATACCGACTGCCTGAGCCGCGACTCCCGGTCTTGTCCGATCCAGGGTCTTCATGGCTACGGCAAACCCCATACCTTCCCTGCCAAGGATATTTTCTTTGGGTACCCTACAGTTTTCAAATACAAGCTCTGTTGTGACCGAAGCCCGAATACCCATCTTGTTTTCCTTTTTGCCAAAGGAAAACCCCGGCATTCCTTTTTCAACAATTAGGGCCGTAAAACCCAATGGGCCTCTGCTCCTGTCGGTACAAACCATAACCGTATAGGTATCGGCCTCGCCTCCGTTTGTAATCCACTGTTTTGTGCCATTGAGCACATAATCGTCTCCGTCTAAAGTTGCCGTAGTCTGGATTCCTGCCGCGTCACTGCCGGCATTCGCTTCCGTCAAACCAAAAGCCGCAAGCTTTTGGCCCGATGCGATATCCGGAAGATATTTTTTCTTCTGCTCTTCATTACCAAACAGGAGGATCGGGAAAGACCCCAGTCCTGTAGCGGCAAAAGCCAGAGCGATTCCTCCACACGCCCTACTCAACTCTTCAACGACGATAGCCATCTCCAGGATTCCGCCGCCGAGACCACCGTACTCTTCTGGTATGTATACGCCGCAGAGGTCGGATTGGGCAAGTACTGTCACGATGTCATGAGGAAAAGTTCCCTTTTCGTCATATTCCAAAGCGACCGGAGCGATCTTTTCATCAGCAATCCTTGCTGCAAGTTCCTTGATCATCGACTGTTCTTCGGTAAAAAAATAGTCCATTTCTTCCAGCTCCTTTATTACCACATATAAAAATAACACATAGTAAAAGTATATTATAATTACAGTCATATTTCAACAAAACAATTTCACCGTATCCTAATTTCATGTTTTCCAATACGTCCCAGTAGCAACAATTTTGGTTAATATTTAACTTATGAATAAAAACATTTAAAAAAATTCTTAACTTTGCCCTTACTGGAAGCCGTATACTGATATCAGAACATGTTCTTACCCATCAACAATTTGAGATAATTATCTATAGGCGGTGATTTTTTTGCTAACCATAGGAGAATTTTCCCGCATCAGCCGGGTGTCTACAAAAACACTCCGTTACTATGATCAAATAGGGCTTTTAAAGCCCGGATATGTCAGCCGGAAGTCAGGTTACCGCTATTACGATGTCTCCCAACTGCGTGATATGCTGTTGATCGCCCGGCTGAAACAGTATCAGTTTTCTCTGCCCGAGATAGCCGTTGTCCTTGCTAAAAAAGACGACCGCTACCTGGCCGGGATTAAGCAAGGGGAATAGTATCTTCGACATTTTTTGTTGATCGATTGGAATTGACATTCGGGCTTCTTTTTGACTTCTTTTAAGAATTGGGTTTGATTATATTGACTTATACATAATTAGGTAGATACAATAAGATTACAAAGAAAGATTATAAAAAGGAGGGCTTTGATATGCTAACAATCGAAGAGTACCAAAGTTACGGTAAAGAAATTGAAGATCTTCTAAGGCTGGATTCCTTTCCCGTAGCAGTAAAAATGATCCGGAAAGAGGAAGAAATTCCGGCAGAAGCGGTAAGACCCAAAAGAGACCGTAATCAGCATCTTGCTCAATGTCAGGCTTTCTCTCTCTCACGACGTGATGGTGAAACCGTGGCTATGCTGAAAGAAGACCACTGGTGTTACGCTCCGGTAATCGGCTACGGTCTGGTTGAACAACCCGGATTTTTCAAAAAAGGGGGATTATATAATCCGCAGCTTGGTGATGATCCGGAAATACTGGAGGCTCTGGGCGGGACCGGTTCAAAGTTCCTCGGTCATTTCCTCGAAAAGCCTGAATTAGCAAAGAATATGACATTCCCATGCCTGGAAGCCGGAAAGTATATCGGCTGCCTCACTGCACCCTTAAGGAATACAACCTTTGAACCGGATGCGGTTTTCATTTATTCAAACAACGCGCAGCTCCGGAATATACTGATGGCCATAAAATACAAGGAAGGTGTTCACGTCACCTCTGAATTTGATCCCATAGACTCCTGTATCTACTCCCTCGTTCCCCTGATCGAAGGTAAACAAAACTATATAATCACTATCCCCGATCCCGGTGAACAGGAACGGGCGCTGACAGATGAAAATAAAATTATTTTCTCGCTGACAAAAGATAAACTAAAATCCTTGGTAGAGGGCTTAAGGCACTATGATGAGATTAAGCAATCTTATATCCATTTAACCAGGCTCATGCAGGCTGATTTCGAACAGCCTAAATTCTATCAAACTCTGTTCAAAAGATGGGGCATTAATTAAAAGACAGGCCCTCCGTGGTCTCCTTCCCGACGGTCCTTATCTTTCCATCTATCACGATGAAGATTTTAATCACAAATGTACGGATATCGAGGTGGGCGTCGTCATAGCCGAATCAAGCGGCGAAAATATCCGCAAACTCGATCCTGGATTGTGCTGCTTTGCAACCCACATCGGACCTTATGACGATTTTACCCCATGCTACACCGCGCTGGCGGAATGGATGGAACGGGAAGGACATACCGTCTCCGGACCTCCGTTAGAGCTATATATCAAAGGATACGAAGATAAAGTGCAGCCACAGGAATATGTGACCAAAATTTATTTTCCCATCAAAAAGTGATCTCAATAGATTTCAGATTTTTAGTCCAATTTATCAAAAAAAGCCTTCTTTAAAGAAGGCTTTTTCTTTGTTCCAACTATGAAAACCCGCTTTAGGAGGACTTTTTATCCGTAATCAATATCTCTCCAAGATTTTTATACCCATAGCAATAAATGGCTATAAACAGATAACTTAGCAAATGACGGCTCATTTACCATAAAAAATTAATATAGCATAAATGTTGGTGAAGCGATACTATTTTAAAAATAATTCTATAATAACAATGCTACTTCTTAAAAAGATACCCATTTGAACTTTTCTTGTAAAACTGATATATTTATCATAAATAGATAAATTATTCTAAGGAGACAATCGAATGAAGTTTAGCTGGAGCACTTTAAATGTCAAGAATATGAATGAATCGATCCGGTTTTATACCGATATCGTCGGCCTTGAGGTCGTTGAGAGATTTGAAGGAGAACCAGACCTTGAGATAGCGTTTTTAGGCAGTGGGAAAACGCAAATTGAGCTTAAATGCGATGGTAAGACACATAAGCCGGAAGTCGGCAAAGATATATCCTGGGGGTTCGAAACGGAGTCTCTTGATCAGACGCTCGCATTGATGAAAGAAAACGGGGTTGTCGTTGACAGCGGACCATATCAGCCAAACCCGCACCTCCGGTTTTTTTGTGTCAAAGATCCGAATGGGCTAAAGATACAATTTTTAGAAAAAATCAAATAGACAAAAACCGCCGGCAAATATTTGCCGGCGGTTTTAATAATACTGCAATTAAAAGAGTAAGATGGCATTCATTCGGGCGTCATACAAATGTTGAACGTTGATCCGGTAGTCAATCGGGGGCGGGGAGGTGATTCCTTTCGGCCAATGATCCAAGGTTACTTTACTTGCATCCACCATATCCTGCCAAACCCCTGAGCTGTCCTTATATTTCATAGACGAAGCAACCACCTGAAACTGTCTGATTCTCCAAGGCAGTAAGGGATCCGTTATCGGGGAAGATTGACTGGCCGCAAGAATGAGCCTTGCCGGATTATCCTGACTATTATATTCCTTAAATGTTTTCAAAGAAGTATATACAGTTGCCCCAAACACTTGAAACACTACCTGATCGTTTGCATCCCTTTCCAAACAAATGGGAATGGTTGTTCCATCCGCAAAAAGAGTATCACCGCTGGATTGTCCATCCGGAGTATTGGTAAACCAATGCCATTTGAGCTCTCCCTTTTGTTTGAATTCAGCTCTGTTGGCTGTAGAGACCCCGCATTCAAAATTACCCAGGCCGCAATAATAGTTGATATAATCCCATTCACAGGGCAAATCTTTGTAAATGGGTAAACGGATGACTGCCTGGAACCCTTTGTTTGCTTGAGAGCCGGTATTTACACAGACTAATTTTGCATATTCCGTTAAATCACTCATATCGACACACCCTTTTCAGTTATTGATTATTCTCTCTTATTATGATCCTGCCGCGCTGTTTTATTGACCGTAAAAACAACAAAAGATTGTCTATAGCATCTAAAGAGAGTTGGATTTTTGATTCATATATATAAAAATCAACGGGCAAATATTCAGAGTTATGGCCTATTAGAACAATTTTCCTTGTGCATGAATATTGTCTATCCTTCTTTTTCGTGCATTAAAGAGATCTCCATATGTAACACCTGATTCTAAAACCACCATACACTGATAAAGTTAACACAAAAATTTTGTTTATACCGCTTAGATTAACAATTTGAGGTTTGACATCTATGTCAAATAATTTTATAATTTGTAGTAAGTATTAAAAAGCGGGTGATAAGTTGAATAGAAATTTGACCAGTCGTCAGACTCATGGGTTGAAGACAAAAAACAGCATTTACCTTGCCGCAGTTGAATTGATGAAAACGCAGGGTTTCCATAACGTCACCATCGGAGAAATCAGCAAAAAAGCGGGCGTATCCGTAGGTGCTTTTTATCATTACTTCAAATCAAAAAATGATATTTTGGCCGAGATCTATCACCGTGCAAATGAGTTTTTTGAAGCGCAAGCTGACCGTCTCCTGGCAGAACCTGACATCTCCGCAGCGATTATCTCCTATTTTAATCTTTATGCAAAGCAAAACGTTTCAACCGGTATCGATTTCACAAAACAACTTTATTCAACAGGAAACAAACTATTTCTAAATACAGACCGTCCCATGTTGAAGATTCTTTATGAAATAATCCGGAGAGGTCAGGAATCGGGGAAGTTGTTTTCTGATCAATCCGCTGATTTAATCGCCGATGATCTTATTGTTGCTGCCAGAGGAATGGTTTTTGATTGGTGTCTTCACGACGGGGAATATGATCTGGAGCTGAGAATGACACAATATTTTAGCCATGTGATCGCCTACATAGTACGATCTTAATGACAGCCCCCTTCCGAATATCTGAAGGGGGCAATTTTTTTTAACTTGGCTTCTAGTTGCATAAAACTGATTTTCGGTACGCCGCCAAACTTCGCTTTTTAAAAAGCACTACTTAATACAAAGCAAAGGTCATTATGTTTTTTAACATAATGACCTTTGCATTTTCTGTAAATGAAAGTTTATCGTTTAGCGTTTAATCGAATCGAACAATTCGTCGTCTGTCGGAATATGGCGTACGATCGGTTTGGAAACCCAAGTGACATTAATCAGATGACGCCAAGTGATATTTTCTGTGGTGATATTTTTGCCCCAAACACCGCAACCAAGGCTCAGGGTCATTGGCATTCCATTGGTCCAAGAACCGCTGTTGGAGAGGCACTGCGCCTGGCGGACCATAATCCGGCTTGCTTTTACTGCAAGACAAAGCTTCATGATATGATCTTCATTAAAGCTGTGAATCCCGCAGGAATGACCTTTGCCTTCATAGTTCAAAATTTCAATAACTTTATCTACAGCTTGATCGAACTCTTTGTATTTGTATATGGTCGTTACCACAGACAACTTCTCGCCCGAGAACGGGAAATCCCGCCCAACGCCCTCTTCTTCTACCATAAAGAATGTTCTGTCTTCCGGTATGATGAGGCCGGCACCTTTGGCAATGGTTTGCAACGGCTGGGCAACGATTTCTCCATTCAAATGCCCGTCGATCCACATCCAGTTTTGCAGCTTTGCCTTTTCTTCTTTATTGACGAGATATCCGCCTTCAGCTTTCAGGTTGGCGATCAGTTCATCATAAATGCCTTCCTGAACAACGAGAGAGTTTTCTGTGGAGCAGCTTGTCGCCATATCAAACGTTTTGCTGCGCATGATTTTGTTAGCAGCATCTTTTAAGTCGGCTGTTTCGTCTACGATTACGGACGCATTGCCTTGTCCTACGCCGTATGCCGGTGTGCCGGAGGAATAAGCCGCTCTGACGAGCGCGCCGCCGCCGGTGGCTACCACTAAATCACTTTGCTTCATAACCTCATTTGTTATATCAAGAGAAGGATTTTCAATACCGATGAGCAGGTCTTCAGGTGCACCATAACGCTTCAGTGTTGCTCTCATCAAATTTACGATCATGGTGTTTGTTTTTTTGGTCCTGGGATGCGGAGCAAAAACACAAGCGTTGCGGCCCTTAATGGACATCATGGCTTTCAGAACCGGCGTGGCTTCCGGATTGGTACAAGGAATGATCGCGCCGACGACACCTACCGGTTTTGCGAACTTCATGAGACCTTTTTCTTCATCTACTTCAATAAGGCCTACGGATTTTACACCCTTCATATCCCACAATGCGCCTTTAAGTTTCGTCATCAGTTTGGCATATTTGCTTTTTGCGTCACCCATACGGGATTCTTTTGCAGCCATTTCGGCGATTTCTTGTGCCGGTCCGTCTTTAACGATATCCCAGCAAATAGCGGTAACCAACTCGTCAACTTGTTCCTGGGTATAATCTTCGAGAACTGCCTGGGCCTTCTTGGCTCTTTCCATCAACTGAGCCACATAATCTTTTGCACTGATTGTATCATTCGTTTCCACAATATGACCCCCTAATCAAGTTTTATTTTTAAATCTATCAAATTCCTACAAACAGAATTAGTTCACTCCTGTTCGTAAAAGCTACTTCAACCTTGCTACCTCTTGATCATGATTCGCCATAGCGGTTTGCCTCATATTAATTTAAAAATAAACTACAGATTTTTTAAATACTTAAAGCCCTCATACACTGAATAATGCATTCGGTGAACATATTCAGTCTACATCAATTGGCGATTTAAGTCAATATTTTTATTGATTATTCCTGCAATTCATGTAATTCTATGTAACGTCCAAAATATAAGCAATCGCACCGAAAACACTCTATTGATTCTTTTTTCAGACAACCATTATCCAATAAAAATTTCAGTCCCGGACTTAATGTTTGCAAGAAAAAGAATAAAAGCATGCCCGTCATGATGAACTTCTATCCTAAGACAATCACGACATTGGCTAGATCATACCGAATCATCCAAAACCACGACGCATTGTTTTTCAATATAATTCATCAGCTATTTAATGTTCGCTAAACAAATCAAATACAGGAGGAATCTAAGAAAACGAAAGCATTCTACTATTTCTAAAACTTTTGATTTACCTAAGGGCAAGGTTTTGACGCAATACTCGTAAAAATTGCACTTAGGGGCAGCACTTTTTCTGGAAGCGCTGCCCCCAGTGAGACATCAAAGAATGCTGCGACAGCTTGAAAAGAAGTTTGTTCAGCAGACTCTATTGATAAAACACTACAGTCTTGGAAAGCCAACCCTAAAGTATTGCTGGGGTTCTAGCTTTTGTTGCGTACTTCCTCTCTTAACAACTGTAAGGACTTAGTCGGACATTTATCTACGCAGACAGGATCATCGCATTTTTCCATACAAATATGTTTATCAATCACAGCCAGCCCATTTGCGATTTCAATTGCGCCATGCGGACAAGCTTTTTTACAAATGCCACAACCGATACAAGGTTGCGCGCAATATTTGCGTTTGACTGCTCCGGGATCATGGGAGGAACAAATATTTTCCACATGAGCACCGATGGGGATCATGGCCATGACATGATTTGGGCAAACCTCTTCGCATTTGCCGCAACCGGTACATTTTTTTTCGTCCACAATAGGCAGGCCGTCCTCATTGAGCTTGATAGCGTCGAAAGGGCAATGCCTTTCGCAGGTGCCAAGACCGATACAGCCATACTTACATGCTTTGGGGCCCTGCTGTAACAGGCTTGCCGCCAAGCAATCTTTTATTCCTGAATAATCATATTTCAACTTGGACTTACCGGCAGGCTGGGAGCATCTTACCTTCGCTACCCTGGATTCTACTACATCAGCCTGTTTTCCGGTCAATTCGGCCACCTTTCTGGCAACCTCCGCTTTTCCCGGTATACATAAATCAGGCGCAACATCTTTATCCAGCACAACCGCTTCGGCATAAGCCTGACAGCCTGGAAATCCACAAGCGCCGCATTGCCCTTTGGGCAGGATCTCTTCTATGGTATGGATCAAAGGATTCATCTCAATTGCAAATTTTTTATTAGCAAAAGCAAGTAACACCCCGAAAACAAGACCGATCACGCCCATTAGGGCAACCATCTTGATAAATATTTCCATCTCTATTATACCTCCCTAAAGGCCTTATAAACTGATCATTCCAGAAAAACCGCAAAAAGATAAGGCCAGCATGCCTGCAAGAATAAAGGCAACACCTAAACCCTCAAGAGATTTTGGCACGTCGGCAAGCTTTAATTTTTCCCTCAAACTGGCCATTAATATAATTGCCAAAGCAAAGCCTACGCCGGAACCAAATGAATTTACAAGGGCTTCTAAAAAATTAAATCCGGACTCGACATTGATCAATGGTACCCCCAAAGCAATACAGTTGGTAGCAATCAATAAAAGATAAATACCCCACATTTTATGCAAATTGGGCATATATTTTTTAATTACCATTTCCAATAATTGAACAAAACTGGCTACCAACAGTACAAAAATAACAATCGTCAGGGAGGTTAATTGATACGGCAACAAGAACAAATAATAAACCAACCAGGCCAGCGCGGAACTTACTGTGATTACAGCCGTTACAGCCATACCCATCCCGATCGAAGCATCCAAACTCTTGGAAACTCCGAAGAAAATACATAACCCTAAAAAGCGGGTCAAGACATAGTTGTTTACAATCGCTGCACTTACAAATAAAACCAGATATTCCGTCATCTTGCCCCACTCCTTTTTTCTATACGTTCGTTCCATATCTTATAAACTCCAACCAGATACCCGATCAAGATAAAGCCTCCGGCCGGTAAGATCATAATTAAAGCAGGCGGGTAAGAGCTGCCAAAGACACTGAATCCCAAAATAGTACCGTTTCCGAACAGCTCACGGATAACACCGATGAATATCATAGCCGTAAAAAAACCGAAACCCATACCAAAACCGTCAAAAAACGACGGGATTACACGGTTTTTGGAAGCAAACACTTCCGCTCTAGCCAGAATAATCGCGAAAACAACAACCAACTGAAGATATACTCCCAGATCCTTATAGATCAGCGGAGCAAAAGCTTTCAGAGTCAGTTCGATCACGGTCACGATGGTCGCGATGGAAATAATATAAACCGGGACCCGAACCTTGGGGTTGACCAACTTTCTGATCAAAGATACCGAAATGTTATTGGCCGAAATAACAATCATAACGGCAAGGCCCATAGCAGCAGCATTGACTACCGTTGTTGAAACAGCCACCGCAGGACAAAGACTTAGGGCCAATACAAAAATTGGATTTTCCTGAATGATCCCTTTTGAAAAGATTTTCCATAGATTAGCCATTATTTTCCCTCCTGCAAAAATTCCTGCATCTCAACAAGAGCCTTCTTAACAGCATCCGTTACAGCTCTTGAGGTAATCGTCGCACCGCTGATCGCCAGAATGTGCTCCGTATCGCTCGGATCCTTAACCACCTCAAGGTTTTCAATTTTTTTACCTGGGAACTGGCCAATAAAAGGCTCCTGAGCAGCTTTATCGCCTAATCCCGGCGTTTCCTTGCTTTCGACAATCACATAGTTCATAATGGTTAAATCAGGCTTAACGGCTACCAAAAGCTTAACCGAACCGGCATAGCCTTTGCTTTCAGACGGCACGACATAAGCGATAATCTGGCCTTCCTTAACCGCTTCATACCAATCTGTCTGGCCTTCGATCTCAATAAACTCATCCGCCGATGCAACCAAATTCTGCATGGATAGTCTGGTCAGCTCAATCTGGTTTTGTTCCGCTGTTTTATACGTAAGAGAATACACCGTCGCAATAATCAGACCGGAAATAATACATGCTGCCATCAAATTGATAACAATCTTAAACATTGAATTTGGGTTTTTAGAATCATGATGTTCCATATTTGTCATTATGCCACCCTCCTTTTCTGCGAGGGTACTTTACACAAACGGTCGATCAAAGGAGTAACACTGTTCATCAAGAGAATGGAGTAGCATACCCCTTCCGGGTATCCTCCGATGAGCCGGATCAAAACCGTAATCGCCCCGCAGCCAAAAGCAAAAATTATTTTACCTTTTTTGGTTATCGGCGACGTTACCATATCCGTTGCCATAAAGAAAGCGCCTATGATCAAACCTCCGGCCATCATATGGAACAGCGGGTCTCCGCTAAAGAGACCGACCGAGCCACCGAAGGCCCATGTTAATACGCCTACCGTTCCAATCATCGTCACAGGGACTACCCAATCTATGTAACCTTTATAAATAAGAAAAATTCCACCTAAAACTAGGAGCAGTACCGAAGTTTCCCCGAGGCAACCGCCTCTGAACCCAAAAAATAAATCCTTATACATATCGGCTTGTCCGCCAAACATCTGAACCACCGCGTCATACCCTTGCAATTTTAAAACTCCTAAAGGAGTCGCGCTGGATACTGTATCTACACTATATGTCATCGGCGTCCAGGTCGTCATAGCAACCGGCCAGGAAAGCACCAAGGCTGCTCTGCCAACATGAGCAGGGTTAAAGATATTATACCCCAATCCGCCCATTGAATGTTTGGCAACCACAATGGCAATAAACGAGCCCACGATCGGAAGGTAAAACGGCACATCAGCGGGAAGACACATCGCCAACAGTAAACCGGTTAAAAATGCGCTGCCGTCATTGATACAAATCCTTCTTTTACGGATCTTCAAGACCATAGCCTCAAATACCATAGCAGAAATTACACACAGTAGAACGGTTTGAACGGCACCGCCGCCAAAAATAACCATGCCGAAAATAACCGCCGGTAAAAGAGCAATGACAACTGTCCACATGATCTTCGGAATGGATTCATTGGAAAGCATATGGGGAGAAGCCGAAACAGTAAAAATTCCCGCTTGTTTCTGTTCTAAAGTCAATGCGTTATCGGCGCTCATTTTGTTGCCCCCTTTTCCCTGGCCGCCTTATCGGCCAGCAGCTTTTTGGTGTATTTAATGTGATGAACGATATGACGCTTAGCGGGGCAAACAAAACTGCAGCAACCGCACTCCATACAATCAACAATATTGTATTCATCCCTAGCTTCATCGATTATTTCTTTTTCTGCCAGTATGCTTAACATACTGGGATTTAATCCCATCGGGCAAACCGATACGCATTTCCCGCAGTGAATGCACGGGGATTCTTCCATTTTTTTAGCCTCTTTGACACTGATTGCAAGGATACCGGAAGTTCCTTTGATAACAGGTACATCAACCGTATACTCGGCGATTCCCATCATCGGCCCACCCATGATTACTTTACCGGGAGTGCCTTCAAATCCACCACAAGCAGCTATCACATCGGCAAAGCTTGTCCCAATCCGAACCTTTAGATTCTTTGGTTCCTTAATCATGGAGCCACTGACCGTCACGATTCTTTCAACCAGCGGAATACCCTTGATCACGGCATCGGCAACGGCAGCTGCCGTACCGACATTCTGCACGACCACGCCGACATCCATCGGCAGTTGTCCGGAAGATACCGAACGTTGCAACAAAGTTTTAATGATCATTTTTTCAGCGCCTTGAGGATATTGGGTTTTCATAGGAATAACCTGCGCCAAATCGCCAAAGGCTTCTCGCATAACTTTAACTGCATCCATTTTATTGTCTTCTACTCCGACAATAATATTTTGGACGCCTAAAATCTTTTTCATGATTTTAATGCCGGAAACTACAGACTGGGCATACTCCAACATAACCCTATGGTCGGCTGTCAAAAAGGGTTCGCATTCGGCAGCGTTGATAATTAAAGTATCGATTTGCTTATCCTTCGGCGGATTGAGTTTAACATAGGTCGGAAAAGCAGCACCGCCCATACCAACAATCCCTGCGTTTTTAATGATGGAAAGTATTTCCTCATTTGTCATTGCTTGCCAATCACGATTCGTCGGAATGTTTTCTTCCCATTGATCCGCTCCATCGCTTTCAATCACAATAGCCATATCCTCACCACAGATAGGATGGGGTTTGACTGCAATCTCCGTAACCGTACCGGAAACAGATGCATGGGTATTACTTGAAACCGCGGCATTACCAACTGCAATCAATTGACCGGTTTTGACAAGGTCGCCTTTTTTTACGACTGGTTCACAAGGAGCCCCGATATGCTGTCTGATAGGAATAATGACTTTTTCAGGCAGCTTCATGCTTTCTATGGGCCTATCGGCAGTTGCCGTTTTGTGTGTCTCAGGGTGAATCCCCCACTTGCCCCTGCTAAACAAAATAGTTTACCTCCTTTTGTATGATAAATAATTAATAGATGATCCGAATAATTTTGGGTAATATCCGTTTTCGACTAATGGCTTTATCATAACGGACAACAGCAATCACAGCCAACGCGAAGAAGATACATCCACCCAAAATGTCCAAACCTAATCTTGATATACCAATCACCGGTGCTAAAAATTCAGCAATAATCACACCTAATACAGCGGCCAATAAGGGACACATATAAACGATAAAAGCAGCCCTTATGGTATGATTCTTTTCTACTTCGATCATAACCTTGTGGGCAAGCTTTGCTCCAATTTGATTATCTGCGTCTATGGTGACTGCATTATCACCGAGACACATACCGCAGTCCTCACATTCAGCATGCACGGTCAGCCTTACCTTGGCAATAGCTCCTTCGACGCCAACCACAAAGCCTTCCAATTGTTCTTTCATTTGCAATCACCTACCCGTCTTTTTAAAAATTCTCTTTCGAATAAATAAAAAAACCGTGTCAGTAAACGCCCCCACCTACGTTTAACATAACCTTCACGGCTATTATCCCTTATTATCCCCGAATGCTCAACAATTTTTGTCAAAAACAACTTGATTAAGCTTTTTTTATAAAATTATTGTCTTTTATTGTATGTTATGAAGCACACTTTTGTAAAGCTTATATTATATTCAGAAAATAACAGAAAATATAGGTATTCATAGCTTCTTTCATTAAAAGTTTTTTTATCAATTCATTCACATTTTGCATCTGCCATATATCATATTAATTCTTTTATCCGAATGATCCTAAAAATAAAATAAAAACCGATAAGTCTAGTCATACCCATTTTAATCAAACTTATTGGGTAATTATAACACATACTAAAATACCAGGGCAAGTACAATATTAGGCGACCGGCAAAAATTGATAACTTGACCTGGCAATATTTAATTATTAAATGAGTGATCTAAAACCTTATAGTTTGTGGCAATAATGAGAACTGGAACAGTGGTCGCAACCAGATCCACAACTGTTGGTTTTGCCTTTCTTTCTGTTGTTTATGAGGAAATGTACAACCCAGATGACCACAAGCAATATGCCTAGGGCGATAAGGATTGTTGCCAAATTTTCTTGTAAAAATGTGATCATTTAGGCTTCCTCCCTTTTTGTTATGCTTTCAGCTTTGCCGGAATGCTCACTTGTTTCATAAGATGATCTGTTCTCTTCGGCCGCACAAGCAGATAAATGAAGCCAAATAAAACAACGAATGCAACTGCCGTACCGACACCAAAACTGCCTCCTAAAAGCAGATTACCTAATTGATAAACGCACAAAGAAACGGCGTAAGCAAAAGCGGTCTGGTAGCCGATAGCGAACCAAGTCCATTTAGTATTGTTCATCTCGCGGCGAATGGCTCCCATCGCCGCAAAGCAGGGCGCACAGAGAAGATTAAACACCAAAAACGAATACGCTGCTATACCTGTAAAGCTTGCCGCCAAGGTTCCCAAAATCTCCGCCCCGTCATCCGCCGCTTCGGCAAAACCATATAGCACACCAAAGGTGCCCACGACATTTTCCTTAGCCACAAGCCCGGTAATGGCGGCAACGGTAGCCTGCCAATGACCCCAACCAAGCGGAGCAAAAACCGGTGCAATCGCATTGCCAATCACGGCCAGGAAGCCGTTGCTTAAGTCATCGACCATGCCGAATTTGCCATCCACAATGCCAAATCCCGACGTAAACCAGATAAAAATAGCTGCCAGCAGGATAACCGTACCTGCTTTTTTAATAAAAGACCAGCCGCGTTCCCACATACTGCGCAGAACATTACCCGCGGTAGGCCAATGGTAGGCCGGAAGCTCCATGACAAAGGGCGCCGGATTACCGGCGAACATTCTTGTTTTTTTCAAGATAATGCCCGAGCAGATAACAGCCGCGATGCCCACAAAGTAAGCGCTGGGCGCCACCCACCACGCGCCCTGGAACAGAGCACCGGCCAGCAGAGCTATGATAGGCAGTTTTGCCCCGCAGGGGATAAAAGAGGTGGTCATGATGGTCATCTTGCGGTCGCGGTCGTTTTCGATGGTTCGGGAGGCCATGATTCCGGGAACGCTGCAACCGGTACCAATGAGCATGGGGATAAAAGATTTACCGGAGAGTCCGAATTTGCGGAAGATCCGGTCCATGATAAAAGCAATTCGGGTCATATAACCACAAGCTTCTAGAAATGCAAGAAAAGCGAACAACACCAACATTTGGGGCACAAATCCCAAAACAGCGCCCACGCCGCCGATGATGCCGTCTAAAATCAAACTCTGCAACCAAGTAGCGGTACCGACGGAAACAAGGAACCCCTCTACAGCCGGTGGGATGAGCTCACCGAAAAGCACATCGTTTGTCCAATCGGTCACCCATGCGCCAACCGTTGTTACGGACACATAATAAACGATCAGCATAATCGCAGCAAAAATTGGTAAAGCCAGCCAACGGTTGGTGACGACCGTATCAATTTTGTCGGATACGCTAAGCTCACCTTTATTCTTTTTGTGATAGCAATCGTTGATGATTGAAGCAATATAAAGGTAGCGTTCATTGGTGATAATGCTTTCTGCATCGTCTTCCATTTCATCTTCACAGTTTTTAATATCGATTTCAATATGCGCTAGAAGCGCCGCATCAAAATCAAGCTGATTAATAACCTTTGCATCCCGTTCAAATAGTTTGATGGCAAACCAACGCTGCTGGTTTTGGGGGACTTTGCCTTCGGTGGCTTCTTCAATGTGTGCGACAGCATGCTCCACACTACCGGAAAACGTATGCTGCGGAACCATGGGGATAGCGCTTTTTGCAAGACTGACGGCTTTTTCCGCCGCCTCTGTAATACCGCTCCCTTTAAGCGCGGAAATCTCCATGACCGGGCATCCCAATTCCTTGCTAAGGCGGTCTATGTACACCTTGTCGCCGTTTTTATCAACCACATCCATCATATTGACGGCGACTACCATGGGGATGCCAAGCTCTGTAAGCTGGGTGGTCAAATAGAGGTTACGCTCTAAGTTGGTTCCGTCTACAATATTTACAATGATATCCGGGCGCTCGGTGATCAGATAGTTCCTTGCCACCACTTCCTCCAGCGTATAGGGAGAAAGGGAATAGATCCCCGGCAAATCCATCATGATAACATCTTTATGGTTTTTTAGCTTCCCTTCTTTTTTTTCAACGGTAACACCGGGCCAGTTGCCAACAAACTGGTTTGAACCGGTTAAAGCGTTAAAAAGTGTTGTCTTGCCGCTGTTGGGATTGCCGGCAAGCGCAATTTTAATGGACATTTTTCCTCCTCCTTATAATACGGTTTGTATATTCTAAAACCGTTAATCTAGTTAGTTTTAGCTAACCGTTATGCCTTTATAAAGCAGGGAAACTTTTAATGCGCTTACCCTGCTTTATACAACAAGAATCATTTCAGCATCGGCTTTACGTAGGGATAATTCATAACCGCGAACGGTAACTTCCATGGGATCCCCCAAGGGGGCGACTTTGCGAACAAAAATATTCGTACCTTTTGTAATTCCCATATCCATAATGCGGCGCTTAACGGCCCCCTCTCCAGCGATTCCGGCGACAGTGACCTTCTGCCCACAAGGTATCTCTTTTAATGTCTGCATAACCGCTATCTCCTTTCGTAATGGATTGCACCATAATATTATTTGCCATTTCACGGCTGATAGCGATACGGGCATCTTTGACGTTGACAATTACATTCCCGCCCATCGCAGCAATGACGATAACTACGCCGCCAACCACAAACCCCAGGTTTTCCACAAACTGTTTTGTTTCCAACTTACCGCCGATTTTTTCGATGCAGTTTGTATCCCCTGCTTTCGCCAATGTTAAAGGTATCATAATTTGCTCCTTTAGCCTTAATTAGCCGCCGCTGACTTGAACTCGAACTAATCTGTTAGTTCTTCCTAACTAAGTTCAGGTTAGCATAAACTAACCTCTTTGTCAATAAAAAATTTTGTTAAATATTATCTGTTTGCTTTCCACTACAGAATATGTTATTCTCTGGTTAGTGGTATATAACCGGCAAAAAGGAGCTGGGATTAAATGAAAATTCGGGAATCTGCAGAGATGTACCTCGAAACAGTTTTGGTTTTAAGCCGCAAATACCCATCTGTCCGCTCCATTGATATCGTTAGTGCGCTTGATTACAAAAAATCAAGTGTCAGCGTAGCCATGAAAAATCTGCGAGAAAACGGATACATCGGAATGGATAACGACGGCTATATCACTTTGACCCAAAAAGGCAAAGAGATCGCTGAAGCGATGTACGAGCGGCACACCTTTCTTTCCGATTGGCTAACCCGCTTAGGCGTGGATAAAACCACAGCTGCTGAAGATGCCTGCCGTATGGAACATGTTATCAGCAAAGAGAGCTTTGAGGCCATTAAGAAGTATGTCAATAATCCGCTTGAATGATATGATAATCTACTTTAATGATAATGTAATAGATATACTGTGAAATAAAATAGAGATAAAAGAAGAGTACCCTAATATTAGGGTACTCTTCTTTTATCTCTATTTTATTTTCCTTGTGATCGTACAGTTGAGTATAAAGCATACCCACCACTTAAATTAAAACAGTCAAAGCCGTTGGCCGTTAAGATGCGACAAGCGATGTAGCTGCGCAGGCCGGTTTGGCAATTGACATAGATAGGTTTGGAGGAATCCAATTCTTGCAGATGTGCTCTCAGTTCATCCAGTGGGATATGCCGGAATCCATCAATTATACCTTCCAACACCTCACCCGGAGTCCGGACGTCCAAAAGCTGGACGCTACCATCCCGAGGTAATTTGTCCACATCATGCCAATGGAACTGTTTTACCTTACCACTTAATAAATTTTCGATCACAAAACCCGCCATGTTGACAGGGTCTTTGGCGGAACCAAACGGGGGCGCATAACTAAGTTCCAATTTAGTCAAATCGCTTGCCGAACCACCCATGCGGATCACGGTGGAGATAACATCACAACGTTTATCCACCCCATCATAACCGACAATTTGCACGCCTAAAATCTTGCCGCTTCCTTTTTTAAATAAAACCTTGATTGCCATCTGACTAAAGTTAGGATAATAGGTGGCATGGGATGCGGAATATAAAAACACTTTATCATAATCAAACCCTGCTGCTTTTGCGGACTTTTCATTTAGGCCCGTACCGGCGACCGCCATGTCAAACAACTTGAGAATGGAAGTACCTTGTGTCCTTGTATAGCGGCTATCAATGCCGTAGATGTTATCAGCTGCGATCCTTCCCTGCCGATTGGCGGGTCCGGCAAGCGGAACAAAAGCCGGCGCTTTGGTAAGAAAATCTTCTACCTGTACGGCATCCCCCACCGCATAAACATCCGGCGCCGAGGTTTGCATATGTTCATTGACGATAATCGAACCTTTTGTATTCAAGGTAATCCCTGCCTCTTTGGCAAGTTTTGTTTCCGGATGCACCCCCACGGCAACAATCATAAGATCAGCATCGACACTGCCTTCTTGCAGCTGAATGGTCAGATAATTGCCATTATCGTGTATTTCTTTCACACCATTATTTAAGATAATCCGCAAACCCTGAGATTGGGCATAATGGTGAACATGACAGGCCATGTCATAATCCAAAGAAGTAACAATATGATCAGCTAATTCCACTAAAGTCACATCGAGGCCGGCTAGTTTTAAGTTTTCCGCCATCTCCAAACCAATAAAACCGCCGCCTACCACCAAAGCTTTTTTGGGTGCATAGGTAAGTAAATAATCCTTGATTTTCAAGGTATCCGGAATATTGCGTACTGTAAAAACCCGATTGGAATCAATCCCGGGTATGGGAGGTTTAATAGGTTCGGCTCCCATGGAAAGAACCAGATGGTCATACGCTTCTGCATATTCATTTCCTGTATTTAAATTCCGAACTGTTACCGTCTTCTTTTTGGTATCAATGGCAATCGCTTCATTGTTAACCCGAACATCTATATTGAATCTTTCATAAAAACTTTGTGGCGTCTGCAGGGTCAGCGCGGATTTTTGTGTGATTTTGCCACTGATGTAATACGGCAAACCGCAATTGGCATAGGAGATATACTCCCCTCTTTCTAAAAGGATAATTTGCGCATGTTCATCCAACCTACGCAAACGGGCAGCGGCCGAGGCCCCTCCGGCTACTCCGCCGATAATGACCGTTTTCATTCCTAAAAATCCTCCTTTTTCTAATAAATATTGTTGATTCCCAAAATAATACCGGATAATTTATCCGGTATTATCTTAGATTATATAATTCATCATCATATTATTCAATAGATATTATTGATTCAGCATTTCTAATATGGCCGATTTGGGCCTTAAACCAATCGAGGTCTCGGCTAATTGTCCATCCTTAAAAAGCAATAGTGTCGGGATGCTCATAATGCGGAAACGGCTGGCAAGTTCCGGTTCCTCGTCCACATTGATTTTTCCTACTTTAACGTCACTTACTTCAGATGCAATTTCTTCCACCACCGGTGAAAGCACTCTACAAGGACCGCACCATGCAGCCCAAAAATCAATTAAAACCGGTTTTGTCGATTCTATTACCTCTTTTTGAAAATTATCCTTCGTAATTTGTATCGCAGACATATTAATCCTCTCCTTTTGTATTCTTATAAAGTTTCCCTTTTCATAAAAATCTTTTGTTTTGATAAGCTTCGACATTCCAAACGATGGCTACAAAGCCTTCATCAATAAGATTCTTTATGACTTTATTATAACCCTTTTTTAGAAAAAATCTGTGAGAAAGTCACAAAGTAAAACGGATAAATTATTATCCGTTTTAAAATTCATATAATGTATGATTGCCCTTGCTATTATCCCAGGAGCGTTTTAATACTTTTTCTACAAAAACTCTTGCAATTTCCGGATCAAATTGCTTGCCGACATTCCTCTTTATTTCCATAATCGCTTCATCCTGGCTTAAAACCGCCTTATAGGACCGATTATTAGTCATAGCATCATAGCTGTCGGCAATAGCCACAATTCTAGCTATCGCAGGAATGGCCTGGTCTTTTAAGCCGTTTGGATAGCCGCTCCCATCCCATTTTTCATGATGGCATAAAACATATTCTGCTAAATCGGATAACCCGTAAAAAGATTTAATGATCCGATAACCGGTTTCAGGATGTCGTTGGACTTCTTTCATATCTACTTCGTTAAACAAGCCCTTTTTATTAAGGACGGTCTCATCCAGCGCAATCTCCCCGACATCATGTAAGAACCCGACCAGTTTTAACAGATCACAATCATGCTTGGAATACCCCAGCGCCAGGCCGATTTTCTGGCACAAATTGCCCACACGGTGCGCATGTTCACTTTTGTTGGGAATCTTTTCATCCAAAGAGGTTACCAATGACATGATATTGTCTTTTTTGAAGCCCATACTTTCTTTTACTTTATTGCTGTACATATGCTTTTCAGCGTTTTTAAATACAAGATTAATATCCTCGTATTCCGACGCTTTTGTTCCCCAACCAAAAGAAACATGTACCTGCAGGGAATTGACCTGCTCGCTCATGCAATTCCTTTTGATTCTTTCCACAATTTTTTCTGCAACATCAGAATCAGTTTTAGGCAGAAGAATAACGAACTCATCCCCACCCCATCTGGACACGATATCTTCGGACCGGCAAGCCTCTACAATTGCATTGGCTGCTTTTTTGAGCAATTCGTCACCTTTTTCATGCCCATAAGTCTCATTCGTCAATTTTAAGTCGTTAACATCGCCAACCACAATTGTTAATGGCAAATTTTCTTTTTTGTCCAATCTTCTTAATGAATCTTCATAAAACCTTCTGCTGTATAAGTTCGTTAATTTATCTCGATAGCTTAATGAAGCAATCTCCCGTTCATGATCAATTTGTCTGTTGATGTCTTGAAAAGTACCAATCATTTTTACAGGAATTCCTTTTTCATCCAAAATAACTTCCCCAATGCCATGGATCCAACGTTCGATTGCATCCTTAATTCCTTTTGTACAATAGATATGATCAAAACGGATTTCTTCCCAATTATCTTGATCCAGATATTGATCAAGCTGTTGCCGCCATTCATCGTTTAATAAATAATAAAAACTGGCTCTTGTTTTGGGATAGTTTTTATCCACATTAAATATCTGTTCAAACCCAACTGAACAAGACCAAGTCCGGCTCCTAAAATAATATATAAAATTGCAAATTCCGGCATTCTTTTGCGCGCGCTGCAATAAAACTTCATTTTCAATTCTTTCGACTTCTGATTTTCTTTTTTGGGTAATATCAACGGCATGCACCAAGACAAATTGCACTTCCACATTTTCATCCAAAACCGGCCGAATACGGATCAACAGGTATTGATAAAGACCTGTTTCAACACTTTTTTGATATTCAATGAATTCTTCTTTTCCGGAGAGCAAAACATATTTAATGCCAAATTTGATTAGGTTTGTAATAGAATTGCCTTCATTTTGCCCCTGTAAGCTCAAAACACCGGAATCAAAAAAGACCCCTTTTTCTTGATCTAGCATAGAAGAAAATGCTTCATTGACATAAATTTCTTTCCCGTCTTGATCACAGAAATATACAGGGTCATCCAGAATACTGAATAATACTTGCTGAACCTCGTTTTGGTTCAAACCATATTGTTGGTTCAACAAATCATCAGCCAGATGCTTGATATACTCAATATTCCTCATTTGACATCACCCCTTTCTCTTACTTTATATTAAACTATGTTGATATTTACTATTTACTTAACAAAATAAGATATTTAATATTGTCAAAAAAGATACAAGTTATTTTATTGCGAAGCCATACCCACATAAAAAAATCACTGTCTTTTATCAACCTCTCCTAAAAGATTGTTTAACTCTCCTTTATTATACTGTTCTATAAGAGATATAATATAATCATATTCTTTATCTAAAATTTGAATTAGAATCTTTTTCTCTTTCATGATTTCGGAACATTCATCTGTCATTTCAACGGCTTTGGAATACTGTCTGATTTGATGTTTTAAATGATCCGCCAACATTTGATTCTCTGCAGCGTGTTTCTCATCCTGTTCTTTCAACTGTTCTATCGTTTTGGTTATTTTAAAATTGCCTTCCGAATAGAATTTAAACTGTTTTATTAACTTTTCAATGTAATCATCCTTGCGCTCATTTTCATTAAGCAATTTTTTATTAACTTCGTTAAGAATAGAGATCTCTTCAATCAATTCTTCAATCTTCTTTTCTAATTGGATGGCATCACTGGTTGCTATTTGTTTTTTTAAAAACTCATTGTTATCACGTTCCAACTCTAATCTGTTATAAAATTCAAGCGCCATATCCCGTTGCTTTTTTGTCTCTAATCTTTCGGATGCAAGCAATTGCTTTTGTGCAGCCAATTCCTGATTGCTTTGTTCCAATTTTTCCGTCAAATCTTCGTTCAAAATATTTTGCTGTTCAACTTTATTATTGAGCATTAAAAGCTCTTGTTGATTATGTTCTAATTTCGCTTCTAAGGCGGCAAGATTTGATTTTAAATCAATTATATCTTCGAGAGAATAATCATTATGCTCTGATTCAACATCCCGAATTGATTTTAATAAATTATTATAATCCGATTCAACCTTAGTCAAACGGATGCTGATTGTTTCATTTCCTTTTTTTAATGTTTCTTTTTCTTCGTGCAATTTTTGAAAATTTCGATAAAAATTTGTAGCGGTTAGTTGTTCCTGTTTGCGTAAAATTGCTAAATAGCTCAATACAGACTGTTTTGTATAACCCCCAAAACTCTTCTTGAGATATTGTTCCAGGTTTACCTCCTCCGTTTTACCACGCAAGTGTTCTATGATATCCTTTCCATAATGAATGGATTCTTCGGCCGCATCAGGTTGAGAGACCTTCTTTGTTTCGGGTTCAGTTTCATTTGACATTGGTTTGTTTTTAAAATATTGATTTGCATCCTCCCTAACCATTGTAACTTCCCCTTTCATTCAACTTTTAAAAAGTTGATCTTATCTCCCAATGAAACACCCTTAGCGGATTCAGCAACGAGCTCTAAAATATGCTTCGTGTTTTTAGTAAAACTACCGATATGCCATGGCTGAATCGTTTCCATATGTAAGACAACCATCTCTTGAGATAAGTATACTACATCAATCGGAAACTTCATAAAAAAACAATGTACCGAAGAACAGTTTTTTAAGAAAAGGCCCTGGCCTGATAAAAGAGTTTTTTTGCCCATTAAACCAATTAATTTTTTTTTAAAGGAATCAGCGATATCGACATGCTCTGCCAATACTGCATTATTACAATAAACAATCATAAAAACCCTTCTTAAACTTTTGTTTAAAAAAATGTATCCATAATAGATACCATTGCCGGTCCTAAAAGAACAATAAAAATGACCGGAAAGATGAAAAAAGCCATTGGAATCAAAATCTTCACAGAAATTTTCATTGCTTTTTCTTCAATTTTATTTCTTCTTGTCTGGCGAATATATTGAGATTGTGTAGTTAATACATTTCGAATTGGAATCCCAAGCTCTCCCGCTTGTACGAATGCTCTGACAAAAGTTTTTACTTCATTGATATCACTGCGTTCTCCCAAACTTAAAAAAGCATCCCTTCTTGTCCTACCCATGCTGATTTCACGATATGTAATGGATAGTTCATCGATCAAAGGGCCGTTAAAATGTTCGATCACATTTACCAGGGCTTGCTCCATTCCCAGACCGGCTTCCACACTTACGCTTAACATATCCAAAACTTCGGCAAGTTGTCTTTGAATGGTTTCCTGACGGCTTTTTACTTTTCTGGCAAAATAAAACCGGGGAACAGCAATACCTGCATAAGCGCCTATAAATATTGCCAATAAAACGGCTTGCATTCCGGATGTGGCAATTAAGGCAACTAATCCAGCCAAAACAGCACAAGCCATTACAATCAGAGTCTGCAATGCTTTGTATTCATTGGCTCCCATTCTGATTCCTGCTTGGCGGAGTCTTGCTTTTAACTTTTCTTGCTTTAAATTTGTTGTACCGGATGTTTTATTATCTTCAGGGGCAAGCTTTTTTAATTGTTTCAAAAAATTATCAAGAATCGGCTTAAAAATTCGCTCGGATAGCGGTTTATCAAGATCGTCATCCAATACCAAAGCCCTTTCTTTTATTCCGGATATTCTTTCCATACGGCTTTTTATACTATCTGATTGCAGAGCATGCCTACAAAAGCAAATATAGATCAACGCATATATACAAACCGCACCCGTAAATGAAATTAGAAATATCATAATGAATACTCCTGTTTTAGTATTTGATATCCGATATTTTACGGATAACCAGGAACCCTGTCACTTCCAGCACTCCGGCTAATGCAAATAAGGCTTTACCCATAGTAGTATCAAAAAACCCATAGAAATAGGTTGGGTTCAGCATCATTAACATAACGATTATGAATACAGGCATTAAACCAATAATCATACCTGAAATCCGACCGGTAGCGGTCATCACTTTTACCTCTTGTTTGATACGGATTCTATCCCGGATGGTATCTGCTATGGTATCCAAAATTTCCGTCATATTACTGCCAACTTGAATGGAGACCAAAACCGCTGATACAAACAAATCCAGGTCTTTGTTGTTCACCCTATCTGCCATATGTTTGAGCGCTTCTTCCATCGGCAATCCAAATCTGATTTCTCGCATAACTTTTTCAAATTCGGAGGACAGCGGCGGTTCCATTTCTTTTGCGACACCGTCTAGAGCTTGTTGAAATGAAAATCCTCCCTTTAAATTGTTTCCAATAATCATCAGTGCTTCACCAAGCTGCTTCGAGAACAAATCCTGTCTCTTTTTAATCGCAACATTAAGAAGGATAGGCGGAACAACCAATCCAACTATCCCTGCACCCGTAATAGAGATAATATTACCGCTAATAAAAGCAAATAACAGCATGGGTATAAAAGCTACGGCGATCCAGACATATAAAAATTCACTTGGGGTTAACTTAATCCCGGAAGAAGCAACTAAAGTAGCAAATTCCTTGCTGACAAACTTTATATTGCCCTTTGTGCCTCTATTTCTTTTCCACCGTTCCTTAAATACCTGGTCAGGGATATCTTCCATTTTTACCGCACCAAGATATTTACCAAACCGTTTCCGTTCGGTCTGTTTCTTGAAAAAAGAAGTTAATAAGAGATTGATTAGCGCAAATATACAGACCGCCCCAGTGAATGATATCAATATAATCATCCAAACACCTCAATTCTGAAACCAGCTGTCTTGTACCAAAATACCACTGGCAATAATTTTATCCAAGGATTTGGGTCGTATACCAGTAGAAAGGAATTTGCCTTTAAGCATACCGGTTATATCAACGCCTTCTTCTTTAAAAACAAAGATATCTTGGAGCAAGATCTTGTCCCCTTCCATTCCGACGATCTCGGTCACATTAACAATCTTACGTGCCCCGTCACGCAAACGGGATTGATGAACAATAATATTGATTGCGGCAGAAACTTGTTCTCGTATGGCTTTAACAGGTATTTCCATTCCCGCCATTAGGACCATTGTTTCCAAACGTGTAATCAATTCTCTCGGTGAGTTGGCATGCGCAGTCGTCATAGAGCCTTCATGACCTGTATTCATAGCCTGCAACATATCTAAGGTTTCGGCGGAGCGAACCTCGCCGACAATGATGCGATCCGGACGCATACGCAAAGAATTGACCACAAGGTTTCTGATTGTGACCTGTCCGCTGCCTTCAATATTCGCCGGCCTGCTTTCCAATGTAACCACATGGTTCTGACGCAGTTGCAACTCTGCTGCATCCTCTATGGTAACAATACGATCCGTGTTAGGGATATAACCGGAAAGAATATTCAAAAGCGTCGTTTTCCCGCTGCCGGTCCCACCGGAGACAATAATATTCAATTTCCCTTTTACACAAGCCTCTAAAAAAGACATCATCTTGGGAGAAACAGAATTAAACCGTACCAAATCACCGACAGTCAAAGGGTTTTTTGAAAATTTACGGATCGTAACCGTTGGCCCGTTTAAAGCCAGCGGCGGAATAATCGCATTAAAGCGGGAACCATCAGCCAAACGTGCATCTACCATGGGGCTTGCTTTATCAATGTGTCTGCCCACAGAAGAAACTATACGGTTAATTACATTCATTACATGTGCATCATCTTTGAACTTGGTGCCGCTTAATTCCAGTTTACCCCGGCGTTCTACATATACCTGATAAGGCCCGTTCACCATAATTTCGGAAATCTCTGTGTCGTCTAATAGTGGTTCCAAGGGGCCCAAACCAACAATATTGTTATAAACCTCTTTGATAAGTCCGGCACGGTCTTTACGATTAACACTCACAGATTTACTTTCAAGGACACGCTCAATTAATTTCAGGATGTACTCATCCTGGTTTCCCGAAGTAACACTCTGGTTTTCCATCTCCTGATCCATTAATTCGATGATTTCCGTATGCAAACTTTCCTTAAGTTCAACATATTCATCGTAATTCGGTTTTTTCCCCGTATTACTACTAAATTGTTCTTCAGAATTGCTATCATTTGTTTGCGCAGTTTTCTGTTTATCCAACCTCTCCATTAAACCCATTACAAGCACCCTCTAACCTTTAAATTAACTTTTATTTTCTTTTTGACCCAAATAACTTTCTTTTCTTATGTGATATACCTTTATCTAACCCGACAGCCACGGATTCCTCACCATTTAAAAGAATATTAGCTATGGAGTCAATGGATTGAGCAATTTTACTGTTTGGATCACTTAAAACAAAGGGTATGCCGCGATTTAAAGATGTTACCGCGACTTTATAATCACTGGGTAACTTCGCCCAAATGGGGTAACCCAAAATTTCCTGGACATCGCTGATTTTAATTGAACTCATTTCCACGGCTCTGTTTATTATTAAACGCACTTTATCGGTCTGCTGCAATGAGTTTAATAGCGACAGACTCAGTTTAGAATTTTTTAAAATAGAAATATCCAGACCTGTAACAAACAAAACATTAGAGGAACTCTCGATTGCATTCATGGTAACTTCATTGAAAAAGGGAGAAGTATCTATAATTACATAATCATAATAAGCTCTCATCAAGCTAATTAATGTATGAATCTTTTCGGCCGAGATCATTTCCGCATATTCCGGACTTTTGGGAGCACACAAAACATGTATTCCGCTGGAATGTACGGTCATAAAGCTTCTTACAACATCAATATTGGCTGCAAAAGACTCATTCATAAGCTCTGCGATCGTATCTTTAGGATCGATATCTAAAAAGATATGGGTATCACCGAATTGCAGATCCAAATCAATCAAAGCTACCTTTTTATTATTTGCGGCCAGTTTAACAGCCAGGTTACATGCGATTGTGGTTTTGCCCAAGCCACCTTTAGCTCCGAAAACTGTTATAACCCGGGACATCCAGGAAAGATTTTGTTTTTGATTTAAGGCCTTAATTCTTGCAGTCTCATTATGATAAACTGATTTAACATAATCACTAAAGTCCTTTGCGTTTTTGGGGTATTCGATTATATTATGGACACCGATTTTCATGGCACTTTGCAGGATATTGATATCCATGTATTCTGTTAGAAGCACAACATGGATCATGGGACGATATAAAATGACCCGTTCCGCAAGATTTAAAACATCGGTATCCCCTGCGCTCAATGTCATGATAATGATATCCGGTGAAATATTTTCGATTTTATCCAGTGCGGTAGCGCCGCCTTCGGATTCTCCGACTACGGCAATCTCATCATCTATAATTAATTGGCGCATTGCGGTAAGATTTCTTTCCTGCTTACTGACAAGCATGACATTGATTTTCATGATAATCGGTCTCCTTTATTTGCCTACAAAATGACCCGGCTTAATTGTTGGCAACATTGTCTTTTTTGTATCCAGCGGCGATCTTAAAATGGCGCGTAAATGTCCCATATATTCCGTCGTGCTCAGCTTCATGGCGTCTTGCGGTGTTACCTGCAAGGTGATCGTTGTATAATACGCCCCTTTTGCATCCGTTTTCCCTGACTTTAGCATCGTGGAATCAACCGCAAGAACGGTCACATTTTCTACAACCATTGTGGTATAGACGCCAGGCATGCCTTCCGCCGGTTCCTCGAAATCCGCAATGATATCGACATGATCCTGAGGCTTGATCATTCCCGCAAGTCCGGTAGTTTCCGATACTCCGAGCGAAATAGCCCGCATCCCGGGTTGAATGCTGTAAGCAAGTGTATTATTGGTTTCTTCCCCGGCTGAGATCAACTTTTGATTTAAGATTTGTTCTCCCGCATAAATCTTTTCAATCGCCATCTTGCCGACTACCGAAGAACTGGATGTAGCCGCATCGGCAATTTTTACACTTGCGGGGATCTCTTTAGTTGTAAGCATCTCCTGCGTAATTCTTGTATCTTCCGGAATATTAACGGCAGCAATTACAACGCTTACTTCCGATACTTCGCTCGACCCACCCGAAAAACTATTCAAATAAAGAAACAACAATAACGCGGTGACCAACGCAGCTAGTACAGCAATTAACTTCACTCTTTTCACAACACTAACCCCCAATAGACAAATTCTTATGCTTTATAAAAAACTTAATGAATCTATTTTGTAAGCCTTGCCTTATAAACACCGTCATCCAAAGAAGTTCCCTCCGCAACGGTACCGGATGCAAGGAAATCTGCTAGACGCCTTTCAAATATTTCGGAATAACTGCCTTCTTCCGTATACTTAATCATGATGAAGGCAGCAAAGCCTTGTATTCTTACCTGTTTACTAGGCTTTTATATCTAAAAATAGACATGTAACGATATGCGGACAATCGCTTATCACTTTCATGACATTTGTATGTTCAAACCATATAACCGATGATCCCACCTTAGCCCTGAATGCTCAAGCTCGAGATAATGCCGGTCTTACTCCTTTCAACAACCTCGACCTCCTATAGTCAGGCTCTCTTGCTATGAATAGGATGATAATTTTTTTTATTCCGTAAGCCTTGATATGTATACCCCGTAATCGGTTGCGGATCCGTCCGAGTGGGAACCGGTTGTGATTGTGCCGGGGATATATTTTGAATTCAAAACCGAATGTCCGCCCTCTTCCGTATATTCAATCACAAAAAAAGAGGCAAACCCTATTATTTCTACCTGTTTTTTGGGCAATATCTGCACAATCGGAACGACCACGACTCTGGGGCAATCCGGTTCATGGTTTTCATAGGTGCAAGCCGTATGGCCGATGATGCGCTCGCTGTATCCCTGACTGGTTGGCCCCGTGATAACACCGGTTTGCATATTGAGAACCTGACCGTATGTAAGCGTCCCCCGGTATCCGATTGACAGGTTCTCCCTGTAAACATTGCCGCCGGGGTTTAAGAGAGCAAGCGCCCCAAACCAGCCGCTCTCCGTAAAAAACTCATCATCGCTGGCGCTACCGACTTTAATAGCGATGATTTGTGTCGGATTGGCCAAAACAGAGTTCATGGTTTGATCGGTGGCGCAAAGAGGCACGCAACCGATCGCGCTATCCGCCGTCTCCAGCTCGGCTGTAGCCAAACGATTGACAGCAACCTGATTTAACCCGAGTATTCGGGCAAAGGTATAGTTTACATCCCTTGTACCGTTCACCCGGATGCCGACGATCTTGCTGGCATCGTCATTGTAGACTGCGTCACAAGTTACGGCGGATAACCCGTTTGCCAAAGCATAATGTTCCGCTTCGTCTACGGCCGACTGCCATGCGGCAGAACCTGTGTCGTTGGCAGGGAGTTCCCTAACCCCTGCCAACGCAGCGCTGTCCAAAGCTGTCTGCATTTTGCCGGTTTCCTTATAGGCCACACCCATATCCATAACAAGAGCCGAAAATCCAAATAGTACCACCATCGATGCGGCAACAAGAATGGCAACCGCACCGCCTTCTTCCCGAATTAATAGGTTGAAAGACCTGAGAATTTTTTTCATAAACTTCAACCCTTTCTTCAATTACAAAAACATCCTCAATATTATTCAACCCGCATGGTACAATCGGATTGTACCGTATAGGTTGTAGCCCCTCCCCGAAGGGTAGATAAAAATGGAGTCAGTATTTTTATATCACCATTAAAAACAACGTTTATTTCCTCACCTGATTGTGTTACATCCACTGCTATACCTGAAAATATACCGCTGGGCAACTGTTCCGTAATTTTTGTTGTTACATCCGTATCCGCGGTCGCGGCGTTATAATTAACCACTTCATACCTGGTTGCTTCCCTGGTAGCGTTGTTGGCGGCGAGCTGATTTCCAAAAACCCAGCCAAAATCAATGATGCCGCAAAGAAAAAGTAGAAGTATCGGCAATACCAAGGCAAACTCTACCATGGCCTGGCCATCCTCTTTTTTGAAAAACATCAGCTCCTCACCACCCCTCTTGTATAAGTAGAATTTGCCTTGGCTTTTTTACAAAAGCCAAGGCACTTTCTACTTTAAAGATCTACAACTTACATGCAAATTGAATTTCTTTGATGCTTGTATGTAAAAAATATTATCCCTTCAATTTGCTTATTCGGGCATAGCATCATTAGCTTGGGTAAATGCGCCAAGAATCTTGCCACCTAACGGAGTAAAGATAGCTACCGCAGCGATAGAAATAAGAGCAATAATCAATGCGTATTCCACCATACCTTGTCCATCTTCCTCTTTTAACCAGTTCATAAATTGTTTCATGTTTCTTTCCTCCTTAATTAATTTTAAATTTTTACCTTATAATTTTAATAAGTTCTATTACAATATACTTTCTACCCCAAAAAGGAAGTATTCAGTATAACAGTAACCAAAGTTGCAATCAGGCCCACCATCATAAACGGCCCATAAGCGATCATGCTGTTTTTGTTTAACCAGCACATCTTAAATCCGATCATACAATAAGCCAGGGTTGCTATAGCCATTACGATAATCCCGGTTAAAATAAGTGGGTAACCCAGTACCAAACCCATCACCCCTGCAAGTTTGATATCGCCGGCCCCGACTTTACCCTTGCCCATGACCGCCATCGTGATCAAGAAGAACGCCATCAACACAACCATCGTCAGGATTGCGATCAAAAGCGCTTTCCATCCATATTGTGTCAGCTGAAAGAGTGCGCCGACCGCTGACATGACAAGGATCAGTTCATTGGGGATAATGCGGATGCGAAGGTCGATCACGATGATCATCAACGCTAAGGAAAACAAAACAACCGTAAAAATCGATAATAGGATGTTGTTCGTTTGCCAGCCGGCAAGTGCCCAAACCAAACCGTTGATGATGCAGATGATCCACTTGGCGTATTTTTTTTGTAAGATATTTGCGGGCTCCGTAATCTCTTTAAGCGAGCATTTTTTTTGAACAAGCTTATCTGTTATGTAGAGTATGGCATACCCAGATATTAAACCCAGAATTCCATAAATGACTATCATCCAAATCACAACATTGCTTTGAAGCATTTTGAATTCCTATTCTTTGAAAAATTTTAACTTTATATATAGGTAAATAAACTTTTAACACACCAGATATATGCAGTCTTATTTATATGTTTTAGTGGTCTTATATAATAAAATATACTAATTATACAAATATTGTCAACTATTTTGTTACTATTTATCTATTAATAAAATCTCTTTCAAATCTCTTAGTTCTCATTACAGCCTATTTTCAATCCGCATTTTCAATATACAAGATACTTCCAGCAATGTCAATAATAGGAAACAACATATAAAATAAATTAATCAAAAAATATCTACAAATTTTGCATAATTATTGATAGATATTATCATTTGATTTCGCATACTAAAGTATTTGCGATATATGATTTTATCTTGTATTTTATTTATATTACCTGCTATCTATATATGCTTACAAGGATTTAAAGGCGCAGCCTAAGAGTATGATCATACAATTGACTCCTTAGTTCATAAAATACCCTCTAATCAATTTTTTTTAAATAAAACCTGATAGAGATATAAGTGTCGTTTTTTTTATTATCTTTTTATCACACAAAAATCGACAAAAAACAGATTCGCAGCTAGATATGTTAATTTATAAAAATTTGGCTTAAAAAAATAAAATAAAAATTCTATATTTTTGTTATTTTTAATACACAATATTATTTATTTGATAACTATTTATTATTGACATACGAGAATTTACTATATATAATTAAAACACAATTACATCTTGTTGGTAGCCATAAATCAAATTAATTATGAAAGACAGGTAACCGTTATGAGAGAAATGCAGCTAATTCAACAAGTGATGGAAGACAAAGGTGGGATCATGAAGACCGCCGATTTTGTCGCACTCGGAATCAATAACAGCGAGATCATTCGGCTTTGGGAAAAAGGCGAGCTTTTAAAAGTAAAACACGGTTATTACCGGTTGGCAGAATACGGCGCTCCAAGAGCTACCGAAATTATCGCCCACCTCTTTCCGGATGGCATCTTATCCATGGATACCGCTCTCTACTTTTACGGGTACCGCAACGGCCCGCCGCAGGAATGGGTCTTAACTTTAAACCGTAATATCGCCAGATCCCGTCTTAAACTAGACTATCCTACTTTAAAAATTTATTTGGTCGAAGAAAAATACTTAAACGTAGGCGTATCTAAAGTAAAAATCAATGGCACACCCATGAAAATGTACAATCGGGAACGCGTGATTTGTGATTGCTTTCGCTACCGCAACAAAATACAGCCCGAAACATTCAATTATGCCATCAAAATGTATATGGCCGATCCGCGTAAAAATTCTAAAAATCTTCCCGAATATGCGAAGGATTTACGCATCTACAACCGAATAAAAGATGTGCTGGGTGTACTGTGTTAGCATTCATACCATAAAAGGAATCAGAAGGAAGCTTGTTATGATTCAACTGTATTTGATGGATACCGATAAAGCCAGTCTTTCCGTATATCAAACCTTATTTGATATGCTTTCATCGGATGAAAAAGTTAAAATTACATCCTTTCGTCTTGAATCAGACAAAAGGCAACGCATTTGTGCTGAATTATTAATTCGTTATTTGATTTGTCAAAAAATTGATGTAAAAAATAAAGATCTGGAAATAAAAAAAACAGCCTATGGAAAACCCTATTTACCGGATCATCCCCAATTGTGTTTTAATCTTTCTCATACCAAAAATGCTCTCGCTGTTGCAATTGCGAGCGCACCGGTTGGTGTGGATATCGAAAAAGAACGGAGCATTGATCTTCAGATTGCAAAACGATATTTTACAAAACAAGAGTACGACTGGATCATTGCAGACCCCCGACAAAATCTACACCGATTTTATGAAGTCTGGACCAAAAAAGAAGCTTATATCAAGTGCATAGGAAAGGGACTTGCAATCGATTTAAAATCCTTTAATGTATTGAATGATTCCCTTGAAGAAACCTTTAAAACACTGTATCTCCCCCCCTATATTTTATCTGTTTGTTCGCTTGATTCAATGGAGCAAATACCACCCATCATCATGACACCGGCAGAATTATTGCACTTGACAAAACTTTTTATTTAAAATAAGTTTTGTCAATTTTTTTATCCATAAATTTTATTTATAAAGTGATATTTTTTAAAGTTTCAGCAGCAAATGCAGCAAATCTTTTTAAGAGTTCTTGTTTTAATTTGTCGATTCATATATAATTATTCAATAGGCAATAAATTATTAAAAAATCCAAATATTTCAAAACACCCATTTTATCTAAAGACATAATAATAATTTAACAAATCTAAATCGGGAGAAAGTTGACTATGGATATAAGTGTAAAGTTTTATCCGTTATCTCAACCGCAACAGTCCATTTGGTTTTTAGAGAAGACTTTCCCAAACACAAGCATGAACATCGTTGCCGGAACGCTTCGCTTAAAGACCCAGGTCGATTTTTCTCTTTTAGGAAAAGCTATCCAGCTTGTGATCCAAAATAACGACGCCATGCGCCTGCGAATCATCGAAAAAAATGGACAACCACAACAATACATAGCCGAATTTAATCCCAAAGAAATTGATTTTTATGATTTTAGCCAAAAAAATGGGCTGGATAATTTATTTACCTGGGATGAAGCCCAGACCAAAATCCCTTTCCGCCTGATCGATTCAGATTTGTTTTATTTTGCCTTAATTAAAATCAGTGACCATGACGGAGGAGTTTATATCAAGACGCATCATTTGATCTCCGATGCTTGGTCTATGAGCATTGTGGCCGATCAGATCATGCAATATTATTCGGAGCTACAATCAAGTGCCCTAATTGACAACAACAATCCATCTTACATGGACATCTTAGACCGGGAAGATATTTATTTCAATTCTGACCGCGTACAAATCGATCAAGAATATTGGGCGGAAAAGTTTTTAAAATATCCGGAACCGGTGCGTTTAAAGCTACAGAATTCCAATCATATCAGCACCAAGGCAAAACGTAAAACACTGGTTACCCCCTTAAAACTGTCCAATAAAATTCAGCAATACTGCCGCGAAAACAATGTCACCGTTTTTACGCTTTTCTTGGCGGCATTATCCATGTACATCAACCGCGCCGTCGGCAAAGAAGACATCATTTTAGGTACGACCGTCTTAAACCGTTTTTCCAGACAAGAACGGCAAACGATCGGTATGTATGTCAGCATCGGTGCGCCGATCCGCATCCAGATTAATGGAGACCTTGACTTTAAAACATTTGTTGAGGAAATGACAAAAGAAAGTTTTGCGATCCTCAAACACCAAAAATACCCTTATAACCTGCTCCTGCAGCATGTCAAACAAATGCATAATATTTCAAGCAGCCTGTTTGATATTGCCCTGACTTATCAAAACACCAAACTTAAAAAAGAAAAATCACAGCTGGCATATGCAACTCGTTGGCACTTTACCGGGCATCAGATCGAATCTTTGATCATTAACATCAATGACCGGGAAGACGAAGGCAACTTAATCATCGATTATGATTTTTTAACCGATGTCTTCAATGTCAAAGAAGTGGAGTTTATCCACCAACATGTTATCAGCCTGCTATGGCATGCGCTTGACAATCCCTTAAAAAAGATTTCCAAACTGGATATGCTTTCTGAAAAAGAAAAGCAAACCATCCTGTATGAATTTAACGATACAAAAGCCGATTTCCCTCAAGATACAACACTTCACCGGTTTTTTGAGGAACAAGCAAACAAAAACCCCGACAACATTGCCGTCATCTGCGGTGACCAAACCTATACCTACCGGAAAATCAATGAACAATCCAACCGTCTTGCCCGTACCCTTCAAAAAAGAGGTGTACAAGCCGACAGTATCGTAGGTATATGTCTTTACCGATCAGCCGAAATGGTCATCGGATTACTCGCGATTCTAAAAGCCGGCGGAGCATATCTACCCATCAGTCCTGATTTTCCAGCGGAACGTATTGGCTATATTCTGCGAGACAGTGGAGCCAAATTGCTGTTGACACAACATACCTTTATCAACAAACTGACATCCATGGCGGCCTGTATCGATCTGGATGATGCCGGCAGTTATGATCCGGACGCTTGCGATTTACAAGCGGTAAGCGGGCCCGAACATTTGGCTTATGTGATTTATACTTCCGGCTCAACGGGCAACCCCAAAGGAGCGATGATCGAGCACCGTGGTATCGTCAACCGCATCCATTGGATGCAAAAAAAATATCCGCTAAATCAAGAAAGCGTAATCCTGCAAAAAACGCCTTTTACCTTTGACGTATCTGTCTGGGAACTTTTTTGGTGGTCTTTTGTCGGCGCAAAGGTCTGTATGCTGGAGCAGGACGGAGAAAAAGAGCCACAGGCCATCGCCCACGCCGTGGCGACCCATCATGTCACCACCATCCACTTCGTCCCTTCCATGCTCAACGTTTTTTTAAATTATATTGAAACCGTTGGAGGAGTAAGCGAACTTGCTTCATTAAAACAAGTATTTGCCAGCGGAGAAGCTCTAAGCCTGCATCATACCAATCTTTTTAACCGTCTTTTATGTAAGACAAACGGCACTTCCTTAGCAAATTTATATGGCCCGACCGAAGCAGCTGTGGATGTTTCTTATTATGATTGTTCCCCATCTGTCACCTTAAAAACAGTTCCCATCGGCCGGCCGATCGACAATATCCGTCTTTATATACTTGATCAGCATAAAAACCTCTTACCCGTGGGGATTCCCGGAGAATTATACATCGGCGGCGTCGGGCTGGCACGCGGTTATGTCAACAATCCGGAGTTAACAGCTGAAAAATTTGTCGACGATCCCTTTGTCCCCGGGAAGAAGATTTACCAAACCGGTGACCGTTGTAGATGGTTCCCCAAAGGCGATATTGAGTATTTGGGTAGAATCGACTTTCAAATCAAGATTCATGGCCTCCGCATCGAACTGGGAGAAATAGAAACAAAACTATTGACCCATCCGGGAATAAAAGACGCCGTGGTCGTTGGACATATAAAGGATAATGACCCCTATCTCTGCGCCTATGTCGTAACCAAAAGACCGGTAGCCACGGAAGAATTAAAAGACCATTTAGCCAAAGATCTTCCTGCTTATATGATCCCTGCTTTCTTTGTCTTTCTTGATCGTCTTCCGCTCTCAACCAATGGCAAAGTAGACCGTGAAGAATTGCCCTCACCGGACTTTTCTCAAAATACGCAAAGGGAATACCTCGCGCCCCAAAACGAAATTGAGTTTGCTTTGGTTACTATTTGGCAAGAGATATTAACTGTAGACTGCATTGGCATCAACGAAAACTTTTTTATCCTCGGAGGAGATTCTTTAAAAGCCATCATCTTGATTACGGAAATCCATAAAAAATTTCAAATCAAGCTTTCTGTACGTGATGTTTTCCGTCTGCCTACCGTCAAACAATTGGGCAAACTGTTATCCAATACCGTAAAAACCACATACAGCCCTATCCCAAAACTGGAAAACAAAAAATACTATGATGTTTCTTCAGCCCAAAAAAGACTGTTTGTTCTAAAACAATTAGTCCCGGAAGATATCAGCTATAACCTCCCTGGAATTCTATCGATCGAAGGCCCTGTCGATAAAACCCGTTTACAACAAGTCTTTCGTGAGCTGATTGCGCGGCATGAATCTTTAAGAACTTCTTTTGCTTATGAAGATGGGCGGCCCCTACAAATCATTCATAAGCAGGTCGATTTTGCAATCGGATATTTTGATGCGGCAACAACGAACAAGGATGAGTTGATCAAGAACTTCGTCCAACCATTCGATCTTAGTTGCGCACCTTTATTGCGTGCTTGTTTAATCAAAGAGGACGAAACCAACTATCTGTTGCTCTTTGATATTCACCATATCATTGCCGACGGTACTTCCATCAATCTCTTCATCCGTGAATTTGCTGATCTCTATTTGGGTAAACAAATCGCTCTTCCCAAAATTCAATATAAAGAGTTTTCAGCCTGGCACAATGAGCTTTTGCAGTCGGATGCCATCATAGAAAAAGAAGCGTATTGGTTGGATCAGTTTGCCGATGAAATACCTGTATTAAACCTGCCAACCGATTTTCCCCGTCCTCTACAAAAAAGCTTTAAAGGAAAAAGAACTTCTTTTTGCATTGAGGCAAAAACATCGGCCGCAATTAAAAAAATGGCTTTAGAAACAGACACCACTCTCCATATGGTTTTGCTGGCCGCTTACCAAACGTTACTCTTCCGTTACACAAATCAGGAGGACATCGTCATCGGCATGCCTGTCGAAGGCAGACTACACGCCGACCTGCAGAATATCATGGGAATGTTCGTCAATACGCTGGCCATCCGCAGTTATCCTAACGATAAAAAAACATTCCTGCAATTCTTACAAGAGATCAAAGATACTTTACTCAAAGCTTATGAAAACCAGGAATATCCCTTCGAAGAACTGGTCGATAAACTAAAAGTTAAACGGGACCTGGGACGCAATCCGCTTTTTGATACAGTCTTTACCCTTCAGAATGTCAACTTGACAAAAATAAATGTTGGCGATTTACAAATGACGCAATTGCCTTATGAAGGCAATGGAGCGAAATTTGATTTAACAGTAGAAGCTTACGACCGGGAAGATCACATTGATCTTGTGGTAGAATACTGCACAGACCTTTTCCTGGCTGCAACAATCGACCGCATGGTTGAACATTTTCTGACCCTTCTACAAGTCGTCACCCGCTCTCCTTGGAAAAAATTAGCAGAGATCAACCTGCTTCCGGAAAAAGAAAGACAATTGCTCCTCTATGAATTCAACAATACACAAGCTGATTTCCCCAAAAATAAAACAATCCATCAGCTCTTTGAAGAACAGGTGCAAAAAACGCCGGAAAGCATTGCCGTCGTCTTCGGTAATGATTGGCTGACCTACCGGGAACTAAACGAAAAAGCAAATCGCCTTGCCCATACTTTAAGGGAAAAAGGGGTCGGGCGGGATACAATCGTCGGCATTTCTGTATACCGCTCTCTTAATATGATTATGGGAATGCTTGGCATTGTCAAGGCCGGCGGAGCCTATCTGCCCATCGATCCTGATTATCCGGAAGACCGCATCAGGTATATGCTTACAAACAGTAATGCGAACTTGCTTTTGACGCAAACCTGCCTTATAGACAAATGGCAGTTTGATGAGCTCAGTATAGAACAAATCAATCTGGAAGATGTACGCAGCTATGCAAACGAGAGTTCTGACCCAAAACCGATCAATGACCCGCATGATCTTCTCTATATTATTTATACTTCCGGCTCGACAGGCAAACCCAAAGGAGTCATGATTGAACACCATAACGTTGTCCGTCTTCTTTTTAACGAACGCTTCCAATTTGAATTTTCCCCGCAAGATGTCTGGACCCTCTTTCATTCCTTCTGCTTTGATTTTTCCGTTTGGGAGATGTACGGAGCGTTATTATACGGAGCAAAACTGGTCATAGTCTCTAAAGAAACAGCAATAGACACGAGCCAATTTTTGGAGCTTATCAAAAAAGAAAAAGTGACGGTCTTAAATCAAACCCCCGCCGCTTTTTACAACCTGATCGCAGAAGAAACTCTAGCATCTGACCATTGCCTCGCACTCCGTTACGTTATTTTTGGAGGGGAAGCATTAAAACCGGTCATGCTACAGCCCTTCCAAGAAAAATACGCCCAAACAAAGCTCATCAATATGTATGGAATCACGGAAACAACGGTCCATGTAACGTTTAAGGAAATCACAAAATATGAAATCGAAAATAACATCAGCAATATCGGAAGGCCCATTCCAACGCTGAAAACCTATATCGTTGACCAAAATCTTAACCTTCTGCCCATCGGTATCCCCGGAGAACTATGTGTCAGCGGCGACGGGCTGGGCCGGGGCTACCTAAATAATGAATCATATACCCAGGAAAAATTCATCCCCCACCCTTTTGAAAAAGAGCAACGTGTTTACCGTTCCGGAGACCTGGCAAAACTAATGCCCAATGGAGAACTGGAATACCTGGGCCGGATCGATAACCAGGTCAAAATCAGGGGTTTTCGCGTCGAACTGGGGGAAATCGAATCAGAGCTTATCAAACATCCGGACATCAAAGAGGTGCTGGTTTTAGCTCTCGAAAACCAAGCTCAGGATAGAAAGCTCTATTGCTATTATATCGCTAATCTGGCAATACCCCCACGCGAACTCCATGATTATTTACAGCAATACATACCTCAATATATGATTCCAACCTATTTTATCCGGATTGATAAGATGCCTCTCAACAAAAATGGCAAAATCGACCGCAAGATGCTTCCCCAAATTACCGAAGTCTTGAGAACGGAAGCAGATTATGGAGAGGCTCAAACCCAAACAGAAAAAACACTTCTTGCCTTATTTGAGGAGATTCTGGGACTATCTAAGATCGGGGTCCATGACGATTTCTTTGATTTGGGCGGAGATTCCTTAAGCGCCATCCGGCTAATCACAAAAATTAACGGGGATGCGCACCAAGTTTCTTTGGTAGATCTTTATAACAACCCAACCATCCAACAACTAGCGGCAAAAATTACCGCAAACGCTATTAATGATCAAAGGATGTTGGTTTGTCTTACGCCAAATTTATCTAAGGCAAAAGCTAATCTGATCTGTTTCCCCTACGGGGGAGGCAACGCCGGCTCTTACAAGACTTTAGCAGACGCCATAGCCAACCTTTCTACTTCCTATGCCGTATATGCCGTAAACCTACCGGGGCATGATTTTGGCAGCGACACAGGACTCTTGCCTGTTGAAGACATAGCACCCAATCTGGTAAAAGAAATCCAAAATGACCTCAAGGGAGAAATCATCTTATACGGTCACTGTGTCGGCAGCGCGTTACTTTTGGAAACCGCACATCTATTAGAACAAGAAAAGAAAGAAATCAAAACCATTTATATCGGAGGGATCCTGCCCCCTAAGTTCATTAAGCTGTACGGAAGCTTTTTTGATCCCTGGATGTTGCATTCCGACCAAAACGTCATCAATTACTTAAACAAAATAGGGCTCAAAAAATCCGCCCTTGAAGGTGATTATGCAACTTTTGCTATTAAAGCTTTCCGACATGATGCCAGGAGCTATATCCAGTATTTTTATAATGTCAGTCAAAAACGAAGAACAAGATTAAACACCCCCATCTGCTTTATTGCCGGAGAAAAAGACCCCCAGACAAAAAACAGTTCAAAAGCCTACAAACGCTGGGGACAATTCTCAGAAGATATCCTTTATTATGTGCTCGATGACGCCGATCATTATTTTATAGATTCTCATGCACAGAAATTGGCAAAAATCATTATCGAGCAATCCTCATAATTAAAATATAAAGACGTAATAAGAAGGGAGATATTGGGTATGCATGGCATAAGTTGGTCATTTTTGCTACTTCATGTCTCGACAATTTTAGTTTTTATCGCATTTCTATTAATGAGCAGGACAAAAAACAAACAGGCGATTCACTATTTTTCCATGGCCTTTATGTTTCCGGTCTTTATTTGGAGCTTAGGTTTGCTTCTGGAAATTTACGCCCAGGATTATTTCAATTATTCCGGCATGCTATTTACCAATATCTATTTTACAGCGATAGGCTTTGTCCCGGTCAACCTGTTTCTGCTCGGGTTTGCCTTTGCCTATCCCGACAAAGCTTTGAAAAAAAGATCTCTGCTGGTGTTTTTGATTCCGCTCGTGACAACGATTATGATCTGGACAAACGATTATCACCATCTGTTTTTTGTCAATTATTCTTTAAATAGCGAAGAGATTATTCAGGGGACTTACTTGATTTTTGAAACGTTTCTATCATATGTGTTTCTTCTGGCAGGTCTGTATTTCTTAATCTATTTTTCCATTAAAAACTCGGGCTTTTTTTCAAGACAATCCTTCCTCATTTTTATCGGGGCTTTAATCCCAATCTTATTCGATATGGCGTTTGCCTTAAAGATCTTTGCATTTCCCCTCTATTTTGAAGCGATTTCATTTTCTTTCGGGGCATTGTGTTTTATCCTAGCCATCTTTAAATTTGACTTTTTAAGCATCGTCCCGGTCGCTTTGCAAACCGTTGTAGACCATATTTCGGACAGTTTTATCGTTGTTGACGAGAATCTGGAGATTGCCGATTTTAATAAAACAATGACGGGAACATTTAAAGACAACTACAGCGTCAAAAGGAAAGAACCGATTAGCGAGTGGCTGGAACGACTCAAACCACTCACCGAAGACAGCGGTTCTGTTTTCCTTTCTTCTTTGCAATATGCTACCGAAAACAATAAATCAGTATTCTTTGATAAGGAATTTAACTGGGAGGATAATAAAAAAATATTCACCATAGAAATCACTCCCGTCTCTCCGGAAAGCAAACATAGAAGAACCATTATTCTCTTTAAAGACATAACGGAACAAAGAAATTCCTTTGAAATGATCCGGCAAGCACAAGAACGGCTGATTGAAAGTGAACATTTGGCATCCCTGGGACAAATGGTCGGAGGGATCGCCCACAACCTCAAGACACCAATCATGTCGATTTCCGGCGGATTAGAAGGTTTAAAGGAACTTATTGTCGAATATTCCGAATCAGTCGGAAACCCGAATGTAACACCCGATGATCATCATGAAATCGCAAAAGAAATGAATATCTGGATCGACAAAATGAAATCGTATTGCTCCTACATGTCCGACATTATTTCTACTGTAAAAGGACAAGCCGTACAGTTAACATCCTCTACCACAGATAAGTTTATTCTTTCAGAATTATTAAAAAGGATCGACATCCTCATGAATCATGAATTAAAAAGATACAGCTGCCACCTGCATGTCCAATCTGATATTGATGAAGGAACGGAAATCAAAGGAGAAGTAAACAGTCTTGTACAGGTTATCAATAATCTGATCTTAAATGCTATCGAAGCCTATGAAGGCAAAGAAGGACATATTGATCTTGCTATTAGTCAAAAAGAAGATATGATCCAATTTGAAATCAGGGATTACGCCCAAGGAATTCCCCTGGAGATACAAAGCAAACTGTTTAAAGAAATGATTACAACAAAAGCTAAACATGGCACAGGATTAGGACTATATATGTCGTATTCTACTATATGGGGTAGATTCGGTGGAAAAATGTGGTTTGAAACGAAAAGTGGTCAAGGAACCTCATTCTTTATCCTGATCCCTTGCATACAGAACAATGAAGGTGTGGAGGTCGCATTATGAGACTTAAAAAGAAAGAAATATCATCGGAATACAAAATCCTGGTACTTGACGATGAAATCGGGATTATTGATTCCTTGTCCGTAGTTTTACAACGGAACGGATATAATTTTGATGGAGTCACCTCCCCTATGCTTGCCATTGAGAAAATCAGAAATGAACATTTTGATCTGTTGATTTTAGACTATATGATGTCACCGATCAACGGTGACAAAGTTGTGGAACAACTTAGGGAATTTAATGATGAACTATATATTCTGCTCTTAACAGGACATAAAGATATGGCACCCCCCTTAGAAACAATCAGGGCGCTGGATATTCAAGGATATTGTGAAAAGAATGACCGTTTTGACCAATTGATCTTATTGATCGAATCCGCCATCAAATCCATTAAACAATTACACACGATCCGGAAGTTTAAAGACGGGTTAAATAAAATATTAGAGGCCGTACCTAAGATCTATCAATTACAACCGATCGGTGGAATTTTGGAAGATATCCTAGTTGAAATCATGTTCTTTGTCAACAGTAAAAATGCTTTTATCTTAGTCGATAGTACAGGAAACTTAAAAGAAGACATGCAAAACAGCATTTTTAAAGGAATCGGTGAGTACAACAAAAGCATCGAGGAATTTATGTCCATGTTGGACCCGGTCCTCATGGAACACATCGGTTACGCCAGAACAACCAAACAAATGGTAAAAATGGATGGCGCAGTCATCTTTCCCCTAATCAATGAGTTTAAGCAAACCATTGGTATCATTTATATTGAAAGTTCGGATTTGGACGACGATATCAAGCTTTTGGAAATCTACTCCAATCAAGCCGCTTCTGCCTTAAGCAATGCGTTCTTGCATTCCTTGGTCAATACCAAAAACGAAGAGCTCAATCGGACGTATATCGAACTCAAAAAGACCTATTTGGATACAATCGAAGCCTTGCGTTTGACCGTGGATGCCAAGGATGAATATACCTGCGGCCATTCGGATCGAGTCGCATACTTTTCCAAAAAGATCGGACAGGCCTTGAATCTTTCAAAAGAAGAATTGGACCTGTTGTCAATCGGAGGCATTTTCCATGATATCGGCAAGATCAGCACAGCGGACGATATTTTAAGAAAATCCGATAAACTAAACCAGGCGGAATATGATATCATTAAACAACATCCTCTGAGAGGAGCACATATTCTGTCTGCGCTTTCCATGTTCCGTGACGTTGTACCCCTGGTTAAATACCACCATGAATGGTATGACGGATCCGGTTATCCGGAAGAACTGGAAGGGGAAGAAATCCCGCTGCTGGCCAGGATCTTATCCGTTTCCGATGCCTTTGACGCCATGACAACCAACCGCCATTACCGTTCCAAACTCGACCTGGCTCATACCAGAGAACAATTGATTAATGGCGCCGGAACGCAATTCGATCCTATGATCGTAGACCTTTTCATTAAAGAAGTTGTCGATTGCTTCCCTGAAATAAAGGAAGAGATCAAAGACACGTATACCTTACCGATACACAATTAATCAAATAAGAAAGAGAGGGGAATTTGTATTTTCCCCTCTCTTTCTTTATTTTTGGCTCGTTGCCTCTATTTTACCTCAACCTGTGCATTGGGATCAAAGGGATTGGTTCGCACGGTAAAAGAATAAAGGAAAGGATATTCATTTTTTAGATGCTGTGCATATACAATCCAATCCTGCAGCAGTAAGCGGTATACCCTGGAGATATCTATTCCCAAATGTTTTTGGTCTGCTTCACTCAAATGTTCTATATCATCCCGAAGGCTCAACTCTTCTCCTAAATGGAAGACAGCCATCATCAAATTGGAAAACAATTCCCGTTCCAATAAAGCCGGATTTTCCAACATTTTAAGTAAAAAAGGCCTGCTCAAAATAAGCAGTTGTTTTAATTCCTCCAACCGAACAAGTTGGAGGTCTATTTTTTGTTCTTCTATTTCCTGCAATGCTTTCTGAAAATCCTTCTTCTCCCAATCCATGCCAATCATGAGCTTATGTTGCCATTGATGTAACCTTGTATCCTGCAGGACAAAAAAAGCTAATAATTGATTGCCAACTTCACTAAAAAATATCCCGATGACCATATTCAACTTTTTCCACCTGTTTTTCTTCTCTTGATCGTTTAGTATTTTATGAAAAATTAATGTGACAAACAAAATTTCTAAGGGCAAAAAAGCAATATCTCCCATCGTATAGATGCCAATATGATGGAGATCATGGAAAATATAATAATGAATACCGTACAATACGGCTGATAAAAAAATTAAAAAGATATATAATCCTACTTTGCCAAAATATTTTTTCATGCCATGTCCTTTCTTTTAATCTTTTAATTATCATACATATAAAATTATTATCATTATAACAACCTGTCTTTGATAAAACAATCCTTTTTAAAATTCATTTTTTTATAAAGCTTTTAATGAGTAGCTGATCCTTTTTGAATTATGATCACAAGCTTAAATAGTGTATAAAAACTTATTTAAAATAGACTATTTTACACAAAAACATCACATAGCAGACACCATTTTAACAAATATTCCCATTATAATTGTTGGTAGTATGTAAAAAGAATCATTAGGAGGAGTATCCGCAATGAATAAGCTTGGGAATCTTCATATAAGCAAGCCATTTAAATTACCGAAGAAAAAATTTTTGATCATCGGAGGCATTATCGTTGTGGTTGCAATTATACTGAGCGTTAAATTTCTTGGCGCCAGTACCGCTGATGCAACCATCCTGACAGGAACGGTAACAAAAGGAGACATCTCACTGACCATTACCGGATCCGGCACTTTAGAGCCTCTTGAAAGCTATGATGTAACACCTTTGGTAGAGGGTGAAATCACTGCTGATTATATCACCGAAGGCCAATCCATCGAAGATGGGGATCTGCTCTACGAAATCAGCCATGACGATATGACCAATAGCATTGAACAGTCCCAATTAAATGTGGAAAAAGCGCAGATGTCTTATAAAGAGGCCGTGGATGATATGAAAAACTTAAACGTAACGTCCCCCATAGCCGGAACGATCGAAACACTTTATGTGGATGAGGGAGATTCCGTCTCGGAAGGCACCGTTATCGCCGATATTTCTAATAACGACAGCGGCGTCATTACCGTTCCTTTTGTTTCCGCCGTAGCTGAGAAACTCTATGTCGGAGAGTCTGCTCAAGTATTGCTTGACGGCACCTTCCAGACCGTTACGGGGAGAGTTACCCGCATCGCAACCGGGAAGAGAATTGTCGAAGATTATGTCAAGGTAACTGATATAGAAGTCACGCTGGACGATCCGCAAAATATTTATGCCGGTCAAAGTTGTGAGGTGACCATCGGCGGTTACGGTAGCCCCTTCTCCGGTACATTCTCTTATGGGGATCAAGGTTCGATCATTGCCAAAGCCTCAGGCACCATTGAAAATCTTAAAATAGCTAGCGGCGATGCGGTTAAAAAAGGGGCAACGGTGGCCACAATCTCCAATACGTCCTTAGCAACTGCAAAAACCAACAGCTATATCAGTTTAAGAAATGCCCAACTTTCATTGCAAAATCTTTATGACGAATTAGAAAAATATAATATTACCTCTCCTATTTCCGGTACGGTAATCGAAAAAACCTCTAAAGCCGGTGATACGCTGGACGGAAATTCAAGCACAACCATGGCTGTTATCGCCGATATGTCCAAAATGGTGTTTACCATTGACGTGGATGAACTGGATATCACTGATATCTCGGTAGGCCAGGAAGTAACTGTTACAGCCGACGCCACCCCCAATGTCACCTATACGGGATCCGTCAGTAATATCAGAGTTATCGGAACCACCAGCGATGGGGTTACGACTTACCCGGTAGAAATTGAAATTGCAGAATACGGCGATCTGATTTCCGGCATGAATGTCAATGCCGAAATCATTGTGGATGAAAGCAAAGATAGCCTACTGATCCCCGTAGCCGCATTGAACCGCGGCAACTTGGTAGCTGTACAAGACAGCTCTCTTGGCACCACCTCGGATAGTACAACAAACAATACAACTTCACAAACCACAAATAACACCACTTCAAATAACACGAATCACAACAGTAAAACTATACAAACACCCACAGCTCCAGATGGATTCACTTATGTTCAGGTTGAAGTCGGCTTAAGTAATGATAATTATGTGGAAATTTTAAGTGGCTTGCGTGAGGGGCAAGTCGTTCTCCTGACCAATACGGCAACCACAACCGTTACAACAACCCAAATGGGTATGGGTATGGGTGGTATGACCGGCGGTGGCGGCGAACCGCCTTCTAATGCAAGTGGCGGCCCACCTTCCGGCCGACAGTAAGCTAAACCATATGCGGTCTGAGAGGAGTTACTTATGATCGATCTAATAGAAGTCTATAAAATCTATTTCGCCAACCTGGAAAACGAAGTCCGTGCTTTAGATGGCATCACGCTTCATATTGGCAAAGGAGAATTTGTCGCCATTGTTGGGCAATCGGGATCCGGAAAATCCACCTGCATGAATATTATCGGTTGCCTGGACGTCCCTACACAAGGAGAATATATCATCAATGATGTCAATGTCGCACATTATTCGGATGATGCGTTGGCTGCTTTACGCAATAAAACACTGGGATTCGTCTTTCAGCAATATAATCTGATCGGAAAATTGAATATCTTGGAAAACGTTGAACTACCGCTGATTTATGGCGGATATACGCCCAAAGAACGTCGGGAAATGGCTATGGAGGCATTGGAACGCGTCGGGCTCACCAACCGCATCTTGCATTTTCCTAATGAGCTTTCCGGCGGACAACAACAACGTGTGTCCATCGCCCGGGCGCTGGTAACAAAACCACAGGTAATTCTTGCGGACGAACCAACCGGCGCACTGGATTCTAAAACAGGGATCGAAATCCTTGAGCTGCTCCAGGAATTAAATCGAGAGGGATGCACCGTTGTTTTGATTACACATGATACGCATATTGCTTCCTATGCAAAACGTACTGTTTCTTTACAAGATGGAAAGATCACCTCCGACAGAGTCAAAGGGGGGCTTTTAAGTTGAATACCAAACAAGCTTTCTTCATGGCCATTAAAAGTTTAAAAAACAGTAAAATGCGCTCCTTTTTGACCATGCTGGGTATCATTATCGGCGTAGCCTCCGTGATCATTTTAATCAGTTTGATCAACGGGATGACCGGCGAGATTACCTCCCAATTCGAGGGCATGGGTACAAACCTGCTTTCTGTGAATCTGATGGGGCGGGGTGGCAATATGACCGGCAATCACAGCGCCAATATTGATACCATGGAAGAACTGGTAGAAGACAACCCTGAGTACCTGGCTGCCATGTCACCTGTTGTATCCGTCAGCAGCGCAACCGTCAAATATGAAACGTATAACGTAACCGCTTCCTGTACTGGAATCAGCGAAAATTATGGTTCTATCCGCAACTATGCGGTAGAAACCGGACGCTTTATCAGCTATATAGACGTAGAAAACCGTCATAAAGTCTGCGTTTTAGGCTCTTATGAAGTAGAGGAACTTTTCGGCACGGAAGATCCCCTGGGACAGACTATTAAGATCAACGGAGAAGAATTCACCGTAATCGGAACCCTGCCGGAAAAGGCTGACAGCGCAGAAGCCAGTAATGATGATATCATCCTCATTCCTTATACCACAGCAATGCAACTGGCCAGTAACGCCCGCCTCTCCAGCTATGTTTTTCAAGCAACGAGCGGCGACGTCGTAAAACAGGCAAAAACAACCATCGAGAATGCGCTGTATACAATTTATCAAAGCGATGATTCCTACATGGTCATGAGTCAGGCGGAAATGCTGGAACAAATGGATGAACTGACCGGCACAATGGAACTAATCTTAGTAGGGATCGCGGCAATCTCGCTTCTGGTTGGCGGCATCGGCATCATGAACATCATGCTGGTGATCGTTACGGAGCGTATCCGTGAAATCGGAATACGAAAATCCCTGGGCGCCAAAAAACGCGATATACTGGGGCAGTTTTTGATTGAATCGGCTACCACCAGTGCCCTGGGGGGCGTAGTCGGTATTATCGTGGGAATCGTTGTCGCTTATATCTTCGGTGCACTCTTCGATCTGAGCATCTCTCCTTCCTTGTTTTCTATTATTCTTGCGTTTGGCGTCTCCGTCATGATCGGAATTGTCTTTGGTTACCTACCGGCTAATAAAGCAGCCAAACTCAATCCAATCGACGCCCTGCGTCATGAATAAGACAGAACAAATTACAAGAGACAAAGATCAATGATCTTTGTCTCTTTTTTTTATTCTGATCCGTTTTCACGTCTTGCTTCGTTCCGGCCTTTTACTCTGACGATTCTGCCGATTGAGATATGCGTTCCTGCTTTTTTTGCGCTAATATGGGGCCGATCTTTTTTCTCCTCCATAAATAAACGATCAGTAAGAGAAGCGGTACACCAAAGGTGATGGGAAGAATCATTAGTAACATGACTTGATTGGAAGTCATTTTTAAGATAAAATCCGTTTTGGTTAAAGCCGGTATTAAGCAAAAGATCAATCCCGATACCGATAGCGGGATGACAAAACCATGGTGCGACTTGGTCTTAAAGATGCCCGACAGCACATAGCATGCCATAAAATTATAGATCGTCAGCTTGAGCAAGGATCCAGGAAACCAAGCCGACAAACTAATCGCTTCTATTTTTTCAATAAAATTAGATATACTGATCTGCCTTGTAAAAGTATAATACGAGTTAAAATTGGCCTGGGCGATATCATATCCTAAAACCAATAATACACAAAGTATCATTAATAAAAAACACACCGCAAAAATACCAATGGCTTTTACAAAAGTTTTATTAATACTGGCTTTTTGGCTTAAAAAATAAGAAAATACAAAAAAGATCAAGACCTCTGAATAGCGGGAAGCAGTCAAAAAAGCGCCCTGATTAATTTGGGCAAAAGTAGAATCTGCCAGCACCGGCCTTAAATTATTAAAATCAACCCAATGGAACCCAAAAATAGCAAAAAATATAATATTAAAAATCATATATAAGGCGATAAAAACCGCTAATCGCCCGATCACCCCTGCGCCTTTGTAAACTGCATAAGAAATAGGGCCAAGCATACACACCAGGATCGCCCAATTAGGCGTTTTAGGCATAATCACCAAGGCGATAAACATCACTTCCGTCGCCATACAAAGATAAAAACAGGCAATAAAAAGGAGCACAAATAAAACTGCGCTGAGCTTGCCCAATATTTTGCCTAAAATCAATTCATTGGTTTCATTAAACGTTACCCCCCGGAATCGGTTCATTAAGATTAAAGATGGCATTGCAATAATGATGAGATAGAAAACAGCGCCCAACAGGGAAATCCAAATATCTTGGTTATACGGAGGTGTTTCCACCAGTGGCATGACTGTGAATGGAAACATCAGACCACTGGCGACAGCCATCAACATCAATTGAGTAGCAGAAATGTAGTTTTTATTGTTCATGACTATGCACCTTTTGCCCCATAGGTTGTTTTGCCGACCCCTCTGTTAAAATAGTCGTTTCCACTTTGACATTGATTTTTGCTTTTACAAAAAGATTATCCCATTTGTATTTTATCTCTTTCCATTCTTGGGGATGCTGGCTATGCATATAAATGCCAAACCCGAATATATCGCTCTCAAACTGCTGTTGTGCTTTTTGAATGGACCCTAATAATTGATCTTGCAATGTCGCGTTGGCTTTTTGTTCAACCTTCTTCAGCACTTCTTTCTCCATGATATTGATACTTTGATCGTCTATTTGGCTAATGGACATATGCGTTTTCACCGTAACAGTGATCTCTGGGGCCAAACCGTTTAGTTTTGTATCGATTTTTGTTTTGGCATTTTGCATCAAACAAGTAATATACCCCTTACCATAGGGAAATGGTAAAACAGAAGTTGTAAACTGATTTCGTAAAATATTATAAGCTCTGGCTTCTTCTCCGTTCATATACCCAACCAGCTTGTCTTCTTTAAATGCCGCCAAACCCTCATAAAACACATAATATTTCACACCACCGCTTTGAGCACTACTTGCATTTTTTTGAGAATCCTGAGGTTGTGATGCGCCGTCTTTTTCACTTCCTGAAGAAGCTTCGGAAGACTTGCCCTGTGTAGAGGTACCATAAGCAGAAGGCTGGCTTCCCGATGAGGAGCCGGATCCGGAGGATGTGGAATAATCATTTTGTTCGATAATTTGAACCAATCCCATCACGGGTTGAATTCCTTGTTGATAATAGAGCTGTTCAAATTCTAACGTAGTGATAAAGACAGATTCGCATGTAGTCATTTGCTGTGTTTTTGACAAACTTTCCAGGTAATTTCCCATCATGTCGGATAGACCCGTTTCACACAAATAGAATCGTTGGGGATCTTCGTCTTTTACCAAAATCATCAGAGGTGTCTCGTCTGTTAAAGAATTTCTGTAGACAAAATCAATAAGCGGATTCAGCCCACTTTTCGCCAACTTTTCAGAGAATAATCTCGCTCTGTTAAAACCGGCAAATAAATTCTTATCAACACTATCCATTTCTTGTCTGACCGCTTCGGCAAAGGTAGCACCTTTCGCCTCATAGATGATCGGTTGGCCTCCCGGTGCAGCCGGATTCATAATCTCCAAGGTTAATTTTGCCTTTCCGTCTTCTGTCAGATCATAAAGGACGCTATTTACCATGGAGAGTTCCTTCGGCTCCCTTCTATCCCAACACCCGGATATACCTGTCGTTATAAAAACCAAAACAACACATAGAAGCGCTTTTCTCACAGAAAGTTCCCCCGCTCTAATCGCTATTAATTCATTCGCTTGACATTGTCTTTTGCAATACTAATCGGCCTGTATTTCATTGATGGCCAAGGGTATCTTAGAATGCCGTCTTTTCTTTCATTTTTGGAAAAAGATGATAGAATCGGAATCCCGAATGACTCCGTTGAAATAACTTGGGTCAACATAATCACAAGTCCTGCGCCAAAACCAATCAACCCCATCGTTGCCCCTAAGAATAAGAACAACAAGCGGTAGATTAAAATAAATTCCGTAAGATTGGGAACGGTAAAACTGGCGACTGCCGTCAGGGCAATGATAATTACCATGGGAGCCCCTACAATACCCGCGCTGACGGCTGCATCCCCAATAATCAAAGAACCGACAATGGTAATGGCCGACCCGACATTTTTGGGCAGTCTGGTTCCGGCTTCCCGTAACAACTCAAACATTAAAATTAAAAAGAACGCCTCGACCGCTGCCGGAAACGGCGTATTGAGCGTGGATGCGATCAGATGAGTCAAAAAGGTCGTTGGGATCATCTCCTGATGAAAAGTAAAAATGGCAACCGATAAACCGGGTAAAAAAATACCGATACACAAACCGATAAAACGCAAGCAGCGTAATATAATAGCCTGAAGCATTCTGTTGTAATAATCCTCGCTGGAATGTAGATTTTCCATAAATAATTCCGGGACTGTCAACACATGTGGCGTACCGTCGCAAACGATGCCCACCCTGCCTTCCAGAATTCTAGCTGCCAGGATATCCGGTTTTTGCGTTACTCCGATTCCCGAAATCGGAGAAAAAGGCTGTTTATCGATAAATTGTTCAATATATCCCGATTCTAAGATGGCATCCACATCAATCGTAGACATACGGGTCTTCAATTCTTCCAGAACTTCCCGGTTAACGATTCCTTTGATATAAACAAGAGAAATTTGCGTATTGGTTTGGCGGCCTAATGTCATATTTTCAAAAACCAGATTCGGGTTGCGAATTTTTCTGCGGACCAAGGACGTATTTGTCCGGACATTCTCCGTAAAGCCCTCTTTGGGTCCGCGGGTTACCGTCTCGGAATCAGGAGATTCCACCGTACGTTTGTCATATTGTTTCATGTCTATAATGATGACTTTTTCGCTTTTGTCATAAAAAACCGCGACATCGCCGTTCACGATATCCGTAACAACACCCATAACATCCTGATTAACTTTAAAAAATGTATTTAAGGCAGAGGTCATATCTCCCTTGAAATCGACTGTCTTTAAGGGAGTTATGATATCACGATCGATAAGATCCCGATTGCTCAATCCATCAATATAGACGATCATTGCTTTTTTTTCTGTTGTTTCAAAGACCTCTATAATAACGTCGCTGCTATCACAAAAAATATCTTTTATCAGCGCTTGACATTCAAAAATTTCTGACGGGAGCGGCTGAGGGGCACTTTCTTTTTCCATATAGCTCTTGCTGTTTTCTTGAGCTCCCATACTTTCAGCATTCTGAGCAGCGGTAGATTTTTTTCTGTAAACTTTCCGTAACATAATAACCTCCTTACTAGCACCTTTATTTTGCCAAATTAATCTTCTTTTTATGTAGTTTTGGTTTTCATGCAACATTTATGGTATACTACAAAAAAGGAGCGTTTTTATGGAGAGATATATCCCAAAAAACAAATTGAATAAGTCTGCCCGCAAAAAACTTAACTCGCAAAGACGTAGAATCTGGGGGATAATTAACCCTGTGACTCGAAAACCGGCTAATCCCAAAGCATATAACAGAAAAAAGGTGCAACCTGACGAATCTGACGGTTGAACCTTTTTGATGTTTTAAGATCTGATCACATAGGTTTTCTATCATGGCGTATCAGTCTTAACGACTCTATTCCAACACCTTAATCGGCTAAAAGCTAATCAAACTTTCAAACAAAGAAGTCCTGCCAAGATAAGTTATCTTGGCAGGACTTCTTTTTATCGCAATATGTAACAAAATTCCTATTTAAACAATGTAAACAAAGAAGACATATACGGTTGAGATCACTATGGTAAGCAGCATAACAGGAAATGCAATTTTTAAATAATGCCCGAAGGAGATCCGGTATCCCTCCCGGTCCGCCATACCAATGGCAACCACGTTGGCGCTGGCGCCAATGGCCGTACCGTTACCGCCCAAGCATGCTCCAAGAGACAGTGCCCACCAAAGCGGGGTGACATCCATTCCCGTCATAACGCCAAGCTCTATGATCATGGGGATCATCGTAGCCGTAAAAGGAATATTATCAACAAAGGCCGAGGCAATGGCGGCAACCCATAAGATTGCCATCGCTGTCAAGAACAAGTCTCCGCCTGTTAAAGCGATGACTTCCTGCGCAAACCAGGAGATTACTCCGGTCTCCACAATGCCACCGACAACGATAAACAAGCCGGAAAAGAAGAAGATCGTCTTCCATTCCACATCCAGTAAAACCTTTTCCGGTTTGACCCCGGATATAAATAACAATAGAACCGCACCGGTAATGGCAATGGTCGAAGACTCAAAGCCAAGCATACCATGGAGTAAAAAGCCGATCACCACTAAGCCAAAGACAATTAAACTCTTCTTCAACAAAACAGGGTCTTTAATACATGCTTTTTCATCCAATTCCATGATACTTTTTTTGAGAGAATCTTTTGTCTTCAGTTGTTTGCGATACATGAAACCAAAAATGAATGAGGTCACAATTAACATCGGAAAACAGAGCGGCGCAACATTAACAATAAAATCCATAAAATTTAACCCCGCCTGGCTGCTGATCATGATGTTGGGTGGGTCGCCGATCAAGGTTGCAGCCCCTCCGACATTGGAGGCAAAAATTGCGGATAAAATAAAGGGGATTGGGCTGATTTCTAATTTCCTTGTTACGCTTATTGCAATCGGTAAAATCAAAAGAATGGTGGTAACATTATCCAAAAAAGCGGAAAAGACACCGGTAAAAATGCTTAATAAAATAAGGAGTCGTAAAGGATCCGCCTTTGACAACTTAACCATTCTTATGCCAAGATATTCAAAGATTCCGGTCAACCTCATAATCATGACGATGACCATCATGGCAATCAAAAGGCCAATCGTATTAAAGTCGATGGCGGCAAAAGCATCTTTTTGATCTAGAACTCGGAACAATATCATCAACATTGCCCCGGCCAACGCCACAACCATTCTGTCAAATTTGTCCCAGATAATCATGGCATATACGACAACAAAGATGACGATAGATAAGGTAAAAAACAAACTTTCTCCCATACTGACTACATCTCCTCTTGTGTTTTTATTCAACACCACGTGATACGATGTAACCAGGCATTACAAGAATCCCCGATTTTTCCACCAAAGACTTTTTTATATAAATAGGGTGCGATCACTCTAGTATTATGGATTAATATATACTTTATCAGGCAATATGTCAAGTAAAAAGATAAAAGAAGACTATTTCCTAAAATATGAATTGAGAAAATATAGTATAAAAATTAGAGTATTAAAAATATATATCACCTATTTTAACCTTTTTGTGTAGGATTAAACAAAAACTTAATCCCTAAAAATAAGTTATGTAAATCTGCCCGCATAAGGTTGATATACAAAAACGCCGTAGTTGGAGCATAATCAACCCTGTGACCCGAAAGCCGAATAACCCCAGATAATGCAACCTGATGAATTCAACGGTTGAGCCTTCTTGAAGTTTTGATAATAATTAAAGAGGCTCCGCTAAGATAAACTTATCTTAGCGGAGCCTCTTTAATAAAATCTATTTGAGTATGATTCCTATTTAAATAATGTACACCAATAAAATATATACCGTAGAGATCACTATGGTAAGCAGCATAACCGGAAATGCGATTTTAAAGTAATGCCCAAAACTGATCCGGTATCCCTCCCGGTCCGCCATGCCAATGGCAACCACGTTGGCGCTGGCACCGATGGCAGTACCATTACCGCCCAAGCATGCTCCAAGAGACAGTGCCCACCAAAGCGGGGTGACATCCATTCCCGTTATAACACCAAGCTCTATGATCATGGGGATCATCGTAGCCGTAAAAGGAATATTATCAACAAAGGCCGAGGCAATGGCGGCAACCCATAAGATTGCCATCGCTGTCAAGAACAAGTCTCCGCCTGTTAAAGCGATGACTTCCTGCGCAAACCAGGAGATTACTCC
>DIFD01000007.1 GCA_002418965.1 Peptococcaceae bacterium UBA5757
TGCTTTCCGGCATTTTGGGGTTGGATACAGCCGCCGATGTACGTGATTTGTACTATGATGTAACCCACTGGGACGGGTCGAAGGAGCACATCATCCAGACGCTCTTGGACGTGGTGGGGCTGATCCCCGTTGTCGGTTCTCTCAAGTATGCCGACGAGGTGGGAACGCTGGTGAAGCAGGGTCTGAAGGGAGCTGGTGAGGCTGGCGAAGTTGCCTCTACCGCTGCTAAGACGGCAGATAAGCAGGTCTATGATTTACCGGCGGGGTATAAACCGTCGCCCCTGATGACGGATGAGGAAGCTAAGGAGTTTGTGGCGCGGGGATGGTTCCCAAAAAGTACGAAGCCTTCGCCGTACTTCACGGACGATGAGATTAAGCAGCTGTTAGAGTTGGAGAAGCGGGAAGGTTTGTCGAACGCCGTCGAAGAAGTGGGAACGAAGGAGATTGATGCCGCTGGTGAGATGGGATATAATGGGAGTAAGGGATTGGCAGAGGGCACGGGGAATATTGGAAATTCTGCAATTGAATACACCAAGCGTAGTGAGGAACTAGAAAAGCGTTTGGGAATAGATGGATATAAAATTGTTAATACCAAAACAGCGGAACAAGCGAATACAGAATGGGCAGATATGGGGTTTGATAAATCACCTGTAGCCCCAGATACCAAAGTGTTCCATATTGAGGCAGGTAATAAATCATATTCTCGTGTTTACTGTGAGGGATATAATTATCCAAAGAGTAGATTCGTACTGCGTACCGAAGATATTAACGGCTTATCTGCACAAGAAATTGCTGATAAATATGCATTACCTAGGGTACCCAATAAAGTAGTGCATATTAAAATGCCAGAAAATACTCCGCTAGAAGTAACCATAGTAGGGCCACAAGAATTTAACAGCGTTAAAACATATGGGGGCGAGGTTCAGTATGCGATAAAGGAAATCGACTTAATGGATGAGTGGTTTGAGAATATTGAAGATTTAAATTAATACGCAGGAAAGAAGGGGAATAATAATGATAAAGTTTAATGAAAAAAACATATTGATTGGAAACAAGCAGATCAAGTTGGAGTTTTCAATAAAAAAGGTAGTTGAATTTGAAAACACAGTAGTTGTATTATTTTACGACAATAAAATTGTTCCCAATAATGTTGTCGCATTTGATTATGATGGAAACCAGTTATGGAAAGTAAATGATATCTTAAATATAAAAAGGCCGACTGGAAGTGTTGATATAAAGAAGATATCAGATAATACATTAGGCGTATATTCTGATTTAAGTATTGAATATGATATAGATGTGAATAAACGCGAGCTAGTGAGAAAAACGTATCTCCAGTAAAGATATATCATACGGTAATTATGGACTATTTAAATGAGGTGATAAAGATGGAAAGAGATTACTATATCAAAATCCCGCACTTTTATACTTGAAGAAAATGCTAAAAAAAAAGAGTTTAACATCTATCTTCCTAATTTCGTTGTTGAAGATGAAGAAGAAAGACGGAATATCCCCATTCTGAATGAAAAAACTTATGCTATATTTGAGCCTCAGATGGAAAACTAAAAGAGATGCTTGATGTTTTAATGCAAAAAGACGGAGGATATACTAATTACCAGGAAATTATTCGAGATATTTTATTTTCTGGTATAAATAGTTTTATTGGAAAACAGTAAATAGGTTTTAAATTTGGATGACAGGATTTTTTTACTCTCTATCAATTCAATGTTAAAAAACAGCCTAATGATATTAGGCTGTTTTTTTATTACCCGAAAGTGGCGAAATGGGGCGGGGCTTATGAAGTCTTGCCGGATAAAATAAAAGTTAGAAAGGAGCAGCGTATGACAGAAGATTTTAAAGATGAAGAAACCATGCAGGAAAACGAGGTTCCGCAAAAGGTGGCGGAGGACGGCGCGGACGTATTTGACGAGGCGGCGGACAGGGAGTTTTTGGAGGGCTTTGCCGATGGGGATGTGACGCCCAAAAGTAGCAAAGACAAATCCACCGATAAGGCGGAAGACAAGGAGGATGACGCGTTTGATGAGTCGGACAAGCCGGATTCAGGTAATGATGACGATGACGACGAGCTTATCGACGACGACGCGGATTGCAGCAGCATGGACGATCCGGACGACGTTAAACAGTCCCAGTTTGGCACGGAACCTTTGAAGGTGCAGTTTTTGGGCAAGTCGCTAGAGATCAAGCCCGAAGAGGTGCCGGTTTTGGTGCAAAAGGGCCTTAACCATGACCGCATGGAAGAAAAGCTCAAGGCTTATGAGTCCGGCGGCAAGGAACTGGAGGAGATCAACGATATCGCGGCCTATTACGACATTAACCAGCTGGAAGCGGTTCAGTTGGCGATCGAAAATTTTAAGAGGATGGAAACAATCAGACTACAACAACAGCAGGGAATTCCGCAAGACCAAGCGCTTGCGTTGTTTCAAAAAAAGGTCGCCGATGCCAGGGCAAACCAGCCCAAACCAAATGGCGGACGCGACACGACGGCGGAAATCGAATCGTTTTTAAAAACCCGACCGGACCTGGCCGGGTTAAAAAGCTTCCCTTCGGAGGTGGCCATGGACTTTCACAAGGGGTTGGATTTGAAAACCGCCTACCTCAAATACGAGAACAATCAATTAGCTCAGGCTGCTGCCCAGGCGCAAGCAAGGTATCAGCAGTTGCAAGAAACCAGCAAGCGGCAAAAGCAGCAGCAAAAATCCACCAAAGCGCCCGCCAGCCAAAAAGGCACGGGCGCAGGCGTCCGGCGTTCCGACCCCTTCATGGCGGGGTTTGACGAGGATGACCAAATCTAACTTTAAAAATCGAAAGGATGATAAAAATGGCAGTAAATTTAGCAAGCAAATACGCAAGTAGAGTAGATGACAGGTTTAAACTGGGTTCTTTAACCCAAGTAGGCGTCAACAACGACTACGACTGGGCGGGAGTCAAGACCGTCAAGGTCTATTCCATCCCCACCGTGGCGCTCTCCGACTACGCAAGAGTTGGTACGGCCCGTTACGGCACGCCTTCGGAGTTGCAGGACAGTGTTCAGGAAATGGCTTTGTCCAAAGACCGGGCTTTTACCTTTACCATTGATAAAGGCAATGAGCAGGAACAAATGGGAGCCAAAGAAGCCGGTAAAGCCCTGCGCAGACAGATCGACGAGGTTGTTTTGCCGGAAGTCGACGCTTACCGCATCGCGAAGATGATCGCCAAAAACGGAGGCAGCGCCGCAACAGGCGTTACAGCCGAAAACGCGTACGCCATGTTCTTAGCCGCTACGGAGGCGCTCTCCGAAAACCGCGTCCCTATCCATGGGCGCGTGGCTTTTGTTACTCCGGCTTTCTACAAATACATCAAGCTGGATGACTCTTTTATGCTCGGCTCGGATGTGGGGCAAAAAGCGCTGATGAAAGGTCAGGTTGGAGAAGTGGACGGCGTACCCATCGTGGTCGTGCCGTATTCTTACTTCCCCGCCAATGTGTCGTTTGTGCTGACGCATAAATCGGCCTGCGTGGCGCCGCAGAAGCTTGAGGATTACATCACGCATAAAAACCCGCCCGGAATCAACGGAACTTTGGTGGAAGGGCGCGTCATTTATGACGCTTTTGTTTTAAACTCCAAGATCGGGGCGATCTACACGCATTATACTTCCGGCACCATCTGCGCCGCGCCGACCGTTACCTATGTCGGCAGCACAACGGATACCATCACGCTGGCGTCTTCCACGGGTTCGGCTACCATCAAATATACCTTGGACGGAACCGATCCGAGAGATTCCGCCACGGCTGTAACCTACAGCTTGGCATTGGATACCTCCGGTTGGGACGCAGGCACATACACGGTACGCGCTTATGCCGGCAAATCCAGCAACATTGACAGCGTGGTAACCACCAAGGAAGTGGCTGTTTCCGCTGCGTAGGAACAAAAATGAAACACCGCTTTGAGGGATTCGGGCAAGCCGTGTCTTTTTCGATGCGGCAGCGCCGTATGAAAAGGCGGGCAACTTGAACAGACAAGTACAGGAGGAGGGGTTATCCCCCTCCTCCTGTCTGTCTGTAATCCCATAATCAAGAAGGGAGGAAAACAGATGATTACGGTACAACAGGTGTACGACATGGCGATCATGCTCATGAACGAGCAGGATGACGCCACAGGTGCTACCAATTCCAGCGAGCTGGACGGCTATCAGAGCAGAGCTTTGGCTTTAGTAAATATTTTGGTCAGCGATCTTTATTACCTCAGCGACAATACCGATTTGCTATCGGCGGCCAAACCCGTGCCGCCCTTACTCTCAGCCTTTACGGACGGTATCGATTTGGACGATCGCCTCTGCGTCAACGTACTGCCGTATGGTTTGGCAGGCCATCTTTTTGTGGGGGAAAACGATGACGCGAGCACCACGTTTTTGAACCTATATTACACGCTCAAAAAAGGATACGGCAAGAGTAAACCCACGGCAAAGGTCGCCGTCACAAATGTGTACGGCACGCTTTGCCGCCTTGCGAGGGGGGAATCCGATGCGGACAGTTAAGATGACGATTGAAAACTTTTTGGGCATCAACGAAAGCCCCGACGGAGACTCCGGTCTGAAAGTCGGCGAAGCTGCTGATATGACTAACTTTCGCGTAACGGAAGAAGGCAACTTAAAAAAGATGCATGGCTATGAGCTTTTTACTTCGGATACGGCGGCAGAAGCCATCGACGGCATGATTTGGTGGAACGGTCTATTGATTTTTGTTACCAATGGCAAGATCTATACATATGACAGTACCACGGAAACAAAGACGGAGCTTACGTTTGACTCAGGAGTGGAACTTACTGTCGGTAAGGTATCGCTTTTTGTCTTTGACGATAAGCTCTACCTGATCAACGGGCATGAGTATTTATCCTGGGAAGGAGGAACAGAGGTTGTCAAGGCAGTTTTGGGCTATGTGCCCACGGTTTTGATTGCCTCTACCCCGGCAAGCGGTGCGGGTACATTGTATGAAGCCGTCAACCAGCTCACGCCAAAACGCATCCAGAAGTTTAACGGCGACAGCTCGGCCGTTGTCTACAAAATGGGCGAGACCAACATTGATTCCATCGACAAAGTGATTGTCAACGGACAGCTCAGGGATCCCGCCCGGTATACGACGGCGACGGATGCAAGCGGCTATACCACCGTCACTTTCTCCACCGCGCCGACATCGGGGCTGGATAATGTTAAGATCGAATATAGCAAAAACATCGTTACCAATACGGAGCGCTTTACTGCGCTGGCGCATGCAAGTACCTATTTTTTAGGCGGCAAAGAGATTGACAGCATTAATTCCGTAACCGTTGCCGGGTCGGCTACCACAGGGTATACAGCAGACCTGGCGGGCGGCACCGTTACTTTAGCAAGTGAGCCTACAACGGGGGCTGCCGTGGTTGTCACCTGGTCGAAGGTGCTTGTGCCCAAGGTTAAGGATATGAAGTTGGTGCAGTTCTTTGGCGGAGAGAACAATACCCGCGCCTTCTTTTACGGCGACGGCAGTCATACCATCTATTATTCCGAGCCCACCGATGGCGCGACCAAAGCCTCCATAGAATACTGGCCCGAGCTTAACCGTATGGATATTGACGTCGATTCTGTTCCCGTTACGGCGCTTTTGCCCTATTACGACCGCCTTTTTATCTTTAAAGAGGACAGTATCTTTTATTGCAAATATGCCACGTTGACGGGAGACGACGGCGATATGATCATCTCTTTTCCCACGACCAATGTGACCAAGTCCGTCGGCTGCCCTGTTTACGAAGGCGCGCTCTCCATTCCCTCCGGCATCGTCTTCCCTGCCGACGACGGCATCTATCTTGCCTCCGGCGGCACGGTTTACGAACAGATGACGGAAAACCTGATCAGCAAAGTGGTGGATAAATCATACAAGCTTTTCGATCTTTCCAAGCTCGTGACGCTCAACAACAAGGAGGCCGGGGAATGCTGGTTTGCGGACGGGAACGACGTCATCGTCTATAACTACCGCAACAAAACCTGGTACAAGCTGGATATTTTGGCTGAATCTAAATGTTTTTTGTACGAAGATGGAGATGTGTATTTAGGCGATGACGTGGGGCAAATCTTTCATTTTGATAAGGACAGGCTCTCTTTTAACGGAGCCGCCATCAACGCCTATTGGGAATCCGGAAGTTTGGACTTTGGCTGCTTTAACCAAAAAAAGTGGATCGATGAGATCTGGCTGACTTTAAAAAGCGAGCCCAATTCTTCCGTTACGCTGGATTTGGAAAGCGATGTGACAAGCGGTTATCCGGAGCGTTCCGTTGCCCACGGGCGAGCTACGTTCGCAACACTTGATTTTACGAACCTTAGTTTCAATACCAACGACAAGCCGGCAGCCAAGCGGGTGAAGATAAAAGCTAAAAAATTTGTGTTTGTAAAGTTCATCCTCAAAAACAATGCCGCAACCCAGCGGGCGACCGTCATGAACCTGACTGTTCCCGTGACGGTGGGTAGCGTCAGCAAATAAAAAAATGAAGGAGGTTTTATCAATGGCATATCAAGCGTTTAGCGAAGATACGGGGATCATTGCGGCTTTGCCGGACGATCCCAACGACTCAGGCGGATTGAATGCACAACAATTACGGGAAAAGTTTGATCAAAATGCCGTCAATCTGAAAGAATATCTCAACGATACCTTAGTTGCCGCCCTAAATTCCACCGCTAGCGGATCAAGCGGCGCCGACAATTTGGGGTATGGCGGGGCTATCGCCGTCGATACGGTCAAGGAGGCACTGGATTTGATCTATTCCGGAGGCAGCGGCACCATCCCGCCTGACAACACCATTACGACGGCGAAGATCGTAAACGAGGCTGTGACTACGGCAAAGATTGAAGACAGCGCAGTTATAACCGCTAAAATACAAGACGGTGCAGTAACGAATGATAAGCTGGAAAGCGGGGCAGCTTTTAAAATTGGGGATATTTTGACATCTATCCGGACAATGGATTCTGATTGGTTGTTGTGTGACGGCTCTCAAATCCATGAAGACGATTATCCGGATTTAACAACCTTATTGGAGAATAAACCGACGGGGCTGTGGTCCAAAATACCTGCCGGAGCCGGGTCAAGCTACCTTGTTTACGGTAACGGCACATGGGCCTATACGTCCGGCACATCTATTTATTATACTACGAATATTACGTCGGGGTCGTGGACAAGTGTGACAATACCATACGCCGCAAGTTGTTTGGCCTATGCCAACGGGTATTGGATGTTCGGCAGGTCAGGATACCATCAGATACACTATACGACAGATATTACATCCGGAATCTGGACAAGCATCAACTTGACCATGAGCCAGGCCTACCGTATTAAATATTTGAACGGCTGGTGGTTCGCTGTCGGCTCAGATGGTGGTATTGCTTACCTTAACGGGACATCTCCGGCAGGAACCTGGACAGAAATCGCCAAAGGTAGCACGACTTTCTATTCCGTCGAGTACGGAAACGGGTATTATGTTGCCGTAACAACCGACGGAGTGCTGTATTACGCTACAACTCCCACCGGAACCTGGACGTCAAAGGATCTGGGAAGCGGTGACTTTTACGATGTGTGTTATGGGAATGGGTATTGGTTTATTGCCGGATATTCCGGATCTTACTCCTATTGCTATTACATTAACGGAAATCCCAATGGTTCTTGGACGCAATTGAGTACCGGTTTTTGTAAAGGACATTACGTCAACTATGTAAACGGCTGGTGGCTGGTGGCAGGCGGTGGAGAGCTTTATTGCCAGCAGCTCGTTCCCAGCGGAACCTGGGGTGTATCTGCAGGCACGGTTCCTTCAGGGTATATCTGCTATGAAGACGGCTGGTGGGTAATCGGTGGGTCCACCATATATTACCACAGATACGATTTACCCAATATATCCATCGGGGCAAAGTCATATATTAAAGCGCTTTAAAGGAGGGGTATTAAATGGCATACGATCCGGAAAAAGGAATTGACCTGGCGAATGAATCTGAATACTATAAAAAAATACTTGCTAATGAAACAGGAGCGTATAATGAGGGTCAACAAAAATGGGCAAATGAGCAGTATAACAGCTTAATCGGCACTGGGTATGGACCGGGCGAATGGATTGGGGATAATGATAATAACCCTCTTACCGGCGGTGATGATGACGATGACGATAACGACGGAGGCGGTAAATCAAAAAGCGGTTCGTCCGCTAAATCTTATATCAACAAAATATACAATAACCTTTATACTGCGCAGGAAAGACAGTTAAAACGCGCCCTGGAAGAGGCATTGGAGGATTTGGAGATCGATTATAAACGGCAACAAAGCGATACTTACGCCGGTCAGATGGTTGCCAATCTGAATTCCAACGAAGCCATGTTGAACCAGGGAATTAACTCCGGCGCCGTCGCCCAGGCGGCATTGAGTTCCAACAACGCTTTGCAAGGGAATTTGGGGCAGCTATCACAAAATGAAGCTTATACGCGCGGACAGTTGCAAAAAGATTATCAGGCCAATCTCGCCTCCCTTCGGGCCAGCTTGGAAGCCCAAAGGCTTAACGCCTTGCTGGAAGACTATTATAATTAAAAAGGCAACGACAATGACGATGATGACAGCGGTGACGAATAGCAGGCCAAACAGGGCAAAGAAGCCTGTGCCTGAGCAATGTGGCCGCAGTTGGGCTATGCTACTCAAGCTACCGCTAATATCCTTGGCGTTGCTAAAGGAACAAATTGTTGGGGTTAAGAATGGATAATCCGATTGATGCCAAGGGCAAAACCGAAAGGCGGCAACTTTTACACAGATGCCGCCTTTCTAAATTTTGGGGTAAGGGTTAAGTTAAGAGGTTTTTTGCAAGTTGTCGGTAGGGCGGTCCGCCCTGATTTTTAATTGTAGGGAAGGATCAGAGCTGGATTTTTGTTTATTGTGAGCGTAGGGATGATAAGGACTGACGGGAGCTGTGTTTTAGGACGGACAGATATGGATTGAGAGCGGATCAAAGCTAAGAAAGTAAAGGAGGATTCAAAAATGGCGGCGTTTATTAACCCGAAGGATCGGGATATCTTTGCAAAACAGGATACGGCGACGACCAATTGGCTTAAAGAGGTGGCTACCAAGACCAACAATCAGCAGCTCTTAGACGCTGTAAAAAAAGAGGAACAGAAGCAAAATATGCTTGGTTCGAGCCCGCCCGCGAAAACCGTTACGCAAACGGCAAACACAACGCAAAATACGGGCAACAGCCTGGTTATAAGCAGCAATACGGGCACTAATACGAGCTTATTCGACACACGTGTCGAATCTTTAGAGAAGGAGAAAGCTGCGCAAAAGAGAAATAATACGCAGATGGAAAAATGGAACGATCCCATGGGGCTCGCCAGTCTTAGTAGCGACCCGTTTAAACAGTTTCTGGATGAAAAGGCAGGGCAGTCGGAATTGCAAAAGACGATCGACCGGTATAATCCAGTCAAACAGCAATGGCGGATCGATTCGGAAGCAAAACCCCTGAATATCACCGGCAAGTCGGAAAAGAAGGCGGCTAAGATCATCTATCAAAACGCTAAGAACATCATTGACGCTTCTTTTGATTACGGGGTAGATCCCCAGATCGTGGCCGGCGTGATCTACGCCGAGCAGGCCAACAACGTAAACTTGAGGGATACGTTGACGGACTGGGTCGGGGCATACAGTCTGTTGGATACTTCCGTCGGGGTGGGGCAGGTGAAGATGTCCACGGCCAGGACGCTGGAAGAAGCGGGCTATGTGCCCAAGACCGAGGCCAAGGAAGTTGCCTGGCAGATTCCTTTTATGGAGGGCAAGAACGGCTCGGCGGATATGTTTTTGGAAAAGAAGCTGCAAGACGACAAGACAAACATCGTCTATGTGGCTGCTTATATCAAGTATTTACAGGATTTGTGGCGGCAGAAATTCCCCGCCATCGGCGACCGCCCCGATATTTTAGGGTCAGTATATAACCTAGGTCATGAAAAAGTAGCTCCTCACTCTAAACCAAAGCCAAATCCCTTCGGGGACTATGTGCTGGAAAACTATGATACCATGGGCTATCTGCTGGGGATCGATTAAAATTAAGCCGGGAGGGATCATCCGTGAAACTACAAAAAAAGAGAATTAAGTGGATCGTACTACTTATCTTTTTAGCCGTGCTATTTTCGCCCTATTTAAAGGTGGAGTATTTGACTTGGCGTCACGGCGATGAGTTTACAGATGGGTATCAGCAGACTAATATGATCGAAGAGGTAGAATATCTAAAGGTCATGGGTTATTCTGATACAAACGCTAAAGTTTATTATGTATTAGGTGACCATGCTGCAGCTGTTTTAATTACATTCGTAAAACAAGGCAATCAATGGGTTATGGATATTTGGGAAGCAATCTGGTCTAGATCGGGTAGTGCGGACGGATTTATCTGGCCGTACTACCGGTAGCCTTTGCCTGCCGGGAGGAATCATCCATGAAAATACAAAAAAAGAGAATCAAATGGATTATATTGCTTATCTGTTTAGCCGTCTTGTTTTCGCCTTATCTGAAGGTGGAGTATTTGACCTGGCGCTACGGGGATGAGTTTACGGATGGGTACAAGCAGACGAATATGATTGATGAGGTTACCTTTTTAAAGGTCATGAAATATTCCGAAACATCGGCACAGGTTTATTATGTAGATAGAAGGTATGAAGTTACCGATCTATTAACCTTTAGCAAACAAGACGGGCAATGGGTGATGGACCGTTGGGAAACGATCTGGTCCAGATCGGGTAGTGCGGACGGTTTTATCTGGCCGTACTACCGGTAGGCTTTGTTTGTCCTTTCGCCCTTGCGTTTAACCGACGACAAAGCGATTGATTTTGCCGACTTAAATGGATATAATGGTTGCAACGGCAAATTCTAGTTGCCGCAAGCATTTTTTGAGAATACGCCCGCTTTAACGCGGGTTTACAATCGCTTTTTTAGACGGAGGTATCGGTTATGGAATTTTTAATCAACCCGTATCAGAGCGCCGGAGATCTGGTGCTGGGGATGACAGACAAAGAGATCCAAGCTGTTTTGGGTGCGCCTAAAGACATCAAAATACAGGGTTGGGATAATACGCAAATTCACACGTTTGATCAATGTTATGTTTACTTTGATGGGAACAACATTTGTGAGGCTATCGAGTTGTTTAAACCTGCGGAGGTTCTTTTTGACAGTAAAAATTTGCTTTCTGAACCCTACAACGCCATCCGAGAGGAATTTGCCATTCGTGATAAGCAATTGGAGCATGACGAGGTGGGTCTTACCTCTATTAAATATGGCATAGAACTTTATGCGCCCTATTCGGACGACGAGCCGACCCATCCCGCCGAGAGTGTAATCGTCTTTTCCAAAGGGTTTTATGACAAAAAGTAAAGCGTAGCCCATTCGTAACAAAAAGCAACCCGTCGGTTGCTTTTTGTTTTGTCGTAAGCTCAAGCCGCTGGCTATTTTGTCGAAAGGTGTCGAAATAAACATCCGGGAGCTACTTGCGGATCAAAAAAATTGGTTTATAATATACATATAAGTTTGGAGGATGGTTTTGTTGGACGGTAGGATGGCTTTATAAAAGGGGTTTTGGCTATGAAAACGATATTAGGCTGTGGCTCTGTTGATAGGCTCGACGGTTTAGAACGCGGATATTGTCGATGGGGTGGCGTGCATTTTATTTGCTTATGATACATGATCATTTTCGTTATTGCCGAATCTGATGATGTATTTTATTTTACTTGGATAAGTTCCGGATTTACCGGCAACAGAATATTTTAAACGGCGGGGTTAAAAAAACCAAAGAATATAGATAGCAGGGAGACGATTTGTCATGACACAATTGATTCAACCGTTTACTCAGGATGCCCATTCCGACGAGCACAAAGGCAAAAAAGAGTTTTGGCTATTGTTGGGGCTGCAGTTGTTGATCGGATTTGCTTTATTTGCCGAGGAAAGTTTGAGTGGCGCCCTGGATAGATTTTTGCGATTTGGGTTGTTGTCTTCTATTTATTTTATGATGATCGTTGTTTTTGGGGTTTCCAAAGCGAAAGAAAAGCTGGCCCATATCGGTAAAAGTGGACGCTAGGACGATCTTTTGGCAGGAGGTATTGGTCTATTCTTATCCCAGTTGTAGGAGCAATTATTCCAGTTATTTTTATGATATTAAAAGGTGATTCAGCGGAAGATTAATCCGGTCCGCCTTCAATGCTCGCTTATAAACCGTGAATTGTCCACGCCATTTCCTTTTTTTAAAAATACCATTCCGGTAAGCGTACAAAACTCCGATGCCTACCGGAATATCTGTTTTTAGGGGTTATAAATAATACACAAAAAATAAAAAATGAAAAGGAAAACTGTGGAAAAGATAGAAAGTGTGGATTATTGGGATAAAAAAATCACGCTGGTCGGTGTAGTTTTTGGGCATCTGAAAGGCTGATTCGATTGACCGGTCGTAAGGATGTAAGGGGATTGAGCCACCTTTCTTTGTGGCAGATCCCCCTGACCTAAAAACCGAGTTGCTGATTGAATGGGTGGCAAAGTGATAAGGGGAGGGATTATTTTGAACAAAAAGAAACCGGTTGTCTTGCTGCTGGTGTGCTTGCTGGCGTTACTGCTTTTTTCCGGCACGGCCATGGCGGCAAGCCAGATAATCGTCAGCATCGATGGCGAAGCGGTTAAATGCGATGTCCCGCCCGTGATTGAAAACGGCCGCATCCTGGTTCCGCTACGGGCCATCTTTGAGGGCCTGGGCATGACCGTCAGTTTTGACTCTGAGACGCAGACCATCACCGGGTATGATAACGATACCAAGATCATCATCCAGCTTAACAACGCAACGGCTTTTGTCAACCAAGTCCCCGTCAAAATGGACGTAGCCGCCAAATCAATCAATTACCGCACCATGGTGCCGATCCGCTTTGTGGCGGAATCAAGCGGCGCGGTTGTTTCTTGGGATTCGGGCAGCAAAACGGTGTTGATTTCTACGGTTAAAGCTAGTTCCGGCACTTCCGGCAGTAGCGGTGGTACGGATGAAGGCACGATTTTATCCACGACAGAAGATGATGACGCAAACGGCTATGCCGACTATATTTTATCCGAATACGGTTTGTTTATGGATAACAACTATGCCGTTACTTTTGATGGGGTTGTTATCCTAGAAAATGCGGATACAATAATTATATTAATGTATATCGCTCCCGAGTGCCTGACCGATTTTAATATGATACGGGATCTGGAGGCGGATGCTTTGTTGGATGAGTATGCGGTCATCGCGGATGAAGCCCGGGAAGAATTTAACAAGGATATTTGTTTGTTTGTTATCTATTATGATTCATTTTTCTATTATCCCAGCGCCTATGATGATAACGGTATTATTGATGACACGATCACAGACATGGGTGACGGGACCTGGTTAGTTAGCTATCCGCTTTTACAAATTGACCAGTACTTAAGCGACTATGAGTATTATTATTACACCTGGGGATATTGATCAAAAAAACCGGCTTTTTTTAGTTCGTTAAACAGGATATTTAAACAGCCTTCTTTTGAAGGCTGTTTTTTATATAATAAGCAGAAAGCAGAAGATGAATGCGCTTGTCAGGGGCTAAGGAAGGCTTAAAGAGCTTGGATGACAAACGTGAGGATTGTATGCCGGGGAGAGGTAATAATCTTATCTAGGCCTGGGATTTTTGGCAAAACCAAACGTCAATTTAACAAAGATAAGGCGGATTTGCCAACTTTTATCGTTATAAAACAGCAGTTAAAGGTGCAAAAATGTCCATAAATGTCCTGTCGTGTCCATAAATGTCCTTGTTTGTCCCATACGTGGTATGATATTGTTAAACTAGTTAAAGAGTAGTTTTGAGCCGTCCCAAACGGGGCGGTTTTTATGTTGGCAAAGATTTTAAATTTAATCGATGAGGAAGGAGGCGTGTTGTTTTCGACAATAGGATGGGTTATTAAACAAGAAAAAGGGGTTTAAAAAAAATGAAAGGAGGGTTATGATGGAAACGGTTTTATATTTGAGTGTTACGGGCAGCAAAATCAAGGCTATGAACGCGATTGAGATCATGTCAAACAGCGAGAATTGGTACAAGTGCAGCTTTAGCTTTGACAGTACCTGGGATAGTCTGAGCAAAACGGCTGTCTTCTCAAACGATAAAAAAGTGTGCTTTGCCCAAGCTTTAACTGCAGACAATACCTGCTATATTCCTGCTCTGGTTTTAAAACAGGGGGGATATCTATATATCGGTGTTGTTCACAGGGAGCTATTAGACGAAGAGAATATGGCAAAACTGCCTACGGAATGGACATTTGTAACGGTTCGTGAAGGAGTTGATTCGGGACAAGCATTACCACCGCCCGATCAGGATGTGTATGAGTCCATCCTCCGCAATACCACGCAGGCTTATGCCTATGCTGCGGATGTAGAAAACAGGGCAAACAATGGGGATTTTACGGCAACGGTTGCCTTGGGCACGGTCACCACCGGAGAAAGCGGCTCCGATACCGTGATCACCAACTCCGGCACCGAGCAGGACGCTGTTTTTAATTTTACGCTGCCGCGGGGTATTCAGGGAGATCAGGGCATACAGGGGGTTCAGGGCACGATAGGCCCGCGAGGTGCGACGGGCAACTCTTTGGAATATTTATGGAACGGCACGCAACTGGGTGTTCGGGTCGAGGGCGACCCCACCTATACGTATGTCGATTTAAAAGGAGCTATCGGTACTCAAGGTGTTCAGGGTATTCAAGGTGAAGCAGGAACATCGGCGTATCTGCATATCCGTTGGGGAACGTCGGCAACCCCCGCTACTTTACTAACGACTCCCAATGAATACATCGGTGTTTGCGCATCCGCCAGTTCTACCGCCCCCGCGGATTATAGCGGATATTGCTGGTATCAATGGAAGGGGATTCAGGGAGCCACAGGCGCGCAAGGCGAGCAGGGAGAAAAAGGTGATAAAGGCGATACGGGGAACACAGGCATGCAAGGTCCTGCGGGGTTGAACTGGCTGGGCGCATATTCCGCCGCGACGACCTATGCCGTGGACGACGCTGTCAGCTATAACGGCTCTTCGTATATCTGCATCCTGGCATCTATGGGCAACCTGCCGACCAATGCAACCTACTGGCAGGTTTTAGCCGCCAAAGGAACGGATGGCGCGGGGGCGGGGGATATGCTGGCCTCGGTGTATGACCCGACGGGCGTCGAGGGGGACGCTTTTGATATGGATAAGATGGTGTCCGGTACGACCAACAAGGTCTATACGGCGACGGAACAAAGCAAGCTTATCAGTATTGCGGCTGGAGCCAACAATTACATCCACCCGGAGACGCACAGCGCAGATATGATCGTAGACGGTACTACGAACAAAACCTACACTGCCACGGAACAGACCAAGCTTGCCGGGATCGCAGTGGGTGCGGAAGTCAACGTCAATGCCGACTGGAATGCGGCCTCCGGGGGTGCACAGATATTAAACAAGCCTGCAACCTTTACACCTGCTGCGCATAACCACAGCGCTTCAGAAGTAACGGACTTTGATACGGAAGTCAGCAATAATACCGACGTGGCAACTAATACCAGCACGCGGCATACACATTCCAATACAGCTGCATTAAGTAATGTAAGCGGTATTAATACGGGGGATGAAACGACTGCAACAATTGGGTCTTTGATTCGTGGGGCGTTGGCAAAGACAACGCCTGCCGATGATGATATGGTTGCCCTTATGGATTCAGAGGCAAGTGATATTGTAAAAAAACTATCTATTACGGACCTTCAATCAGCAATAGGTGGCTCCGGCACTCCCCAGATAACGTTTAGTGAGTTTTACACTTCTGACTCTCCTGCTAAACGGACTACTACTTCTTTAGAGGGTACAGGAGCATATGTGGCTGCAGCTTCAACTACTTCTTATGCAGTTTTTGCCGGTGGGTATATTAGCTCAAGCCCCTATTATAGAGCTTATGTATCGGCATATGACGAAGATTTGACGAGAACCTTGCCGACGGATTTAAGCTCGGCCCGCGGACATCTGGCTGCCGCAACAATTGGTTCTTATATACTGTTTGGCGGTGGGACAAATGCTTCTTCTTCTAATGTGGTTGACGCCTACGACGCTTCTTTAACTCGGTCGACGCCTACAACATTGAGTGCCGCAAGGGGTGATTTATCCGGAATAACTATCGGTGCGTATGCGCTTTTTGCCGGTGGTACGGGTGACTCTACAGTGGTAGATGCTTATGATAGTAATTTAACCAGATCAACAGCCATAGTTTTGGGAACAGGCAGGTACTTGATGGCGGCCGCCACAGTCGGATACTATGCTTTATTTGCCGGGGGTAAAAACAGCAGCAATACCTATGGAGTAAATAATGTGGATGTCTACGATACGGATTTAACGCATACAACCACAACACTGAGCGTATCCAGATTGGCTATGGGGTCGGGCAGCAATCAAAATTATGCCTTGTTTGCCGGTGGAGAAACGTCTAATGGACAAACAACAGCCAACGCCTTTGACGACAGTTTAACAAGAACAACCCCAACAAGCCTGACCCAAGGCAGAGGGTATATGGGCTGTGCTTATCAAGCTCCATATATATTGCTTGCCGGTGGAGATAATTCCGGTACCTCTCAATATAATTATGTGGATTCTTACGATGAATCTTTAACGTATCATTCGGAATCAGCTTTGACAACAACTACAAAATATCTGGCGGGGGCTTCTATTGGCATTTATGCGATTTTTGCCGGCGGATACAACGGTTCTTCTTATGTATCAACCGCCTATGCCTATAATAGCTACACAGCATCCATACCGATTCCTTCATTCCATTCTTACAAATTTGCCGAACACGCAACTGAGCAGTTCACCGTCGGAGAGTTGGCCTATTCCCAACCCTATAAAATATCAGGCTATATAAAATATGCTTCTAAAACCTTAACAGGTTTAAATTAATTGAAGGAGGATAAAAAATGATTAAGTTAGAAAAATATCTGGGAGACAAGACATATGTATTTAACAGCGGAGCAATCGCCACACCGGAGATTATTGAACAAAAATACCCGGCAGTAACACTGTTTACGACGGTTGTGATTACAGATGAACTTGGGCAGGTGTTTGGCGGGTATGAAAATCTCGCAAAACTCCGCAGCCAGTATGCTATTGACCCAAGCTTAACCGAAGCAGAAGCGATAGCAGAGCTTGAGACGCTCTTTAATACCCCGGTTATATCAGAGCCGACGGCGGATGAACGTATTGCTGCAGCACTGGAATACCAGAATCTATTAACATTATAAGGAGGGAATAACGATGAATTTTGAGGGAATTAAAAAAAATTACGACAGGGGACTATGGAACAAACTGATGGTAAAAAAAGCGGTTGAAAAAAGCGTCATCACTGCCGAAGAATACCAGACCATCACCGGTGAAACATATACCGCATAAGTTGATGATGAGAAGGCAAGAGCCCCGAGGGGCTCTATTTTTATTGGGCAAAAAGGAGGTGAAGAAAATGAACATGACGGTGTTTGTGGCGGTACTCTCGGCGGTTGCGGCCATGAGCGGTATCATTTTGGGCTGGTGGGCAAGGGCGCGCACGGTCAAAACAGAAATCAAAACTGACGCGGCGGGCCTTGCGACCATCCAAAACGATATTGCCCATATCAAGTGCGGCATCGACGAGATCAAAGAAGACCTGCGCTCTGGCGAGGCTTTGTTCCGCAGCCATTGTGACACAGACGGGCAAAAGCTGAACGGGCTTACCCAACGCGTAACCAGGGTGGAAGAGGTCGCTCGCTCGGCGCACAAACGCATAGACGGCGTCGGCGCGTTGGCTGTCAACCGATAAAATCACAGATTGGACAAACCGATCATAAACTGTAAGAGAAAGGGGGGATTTTATGACATTTCCTTTCAAAGACCCGGCCGATTGCCGTGTCACCGCTGTTTACGGCGTCAAAGGAACGCGTTGGGCCAGCGGCAAACACGACGGCATCGATATTGTCAGCAGTGGCGATAAGACCATTTTATCCGTGACGGACGGTAAAGTCATCCGTTCCGGCGTCGATAAAAGCTGGGGACAATATGTCGTCGTCCAGATCAAAGACGGCCGCTCGCTCGTGTACGCGCATATGCTCGCCGCAAGCCGCAAGGTCAGCGTTGGCGATACGGTTTCGGCAGGGCAAGCCATCGGCACCATGGGCTCAACTGGCAACTCCACAGGAGCGCACCTGCACATCGAGCTGCAAATCAAGTATTACCAGTCCGGCAATACAGATGATATTGCCGGATTTTTAGGAATCGAAAACGAAGTCGGGGAGGTGGTCTTTTTGGCAAGCCAAGTCCGGTATAACACAGTAGACGAAATGCCCGCATGGGCGCAAGAATCGGTACAGTACCTGATCGGCAAGGGATTTTTGGCCAAAAGCGATGAGATGGACTTATCGCTGGATATGGTACGAACCTTTGTCGTTCTGGCAAGGGTGGTTAAAAAATGCGCTTAAAACTACCCAAAATTAAATTAAAACCGATCAAGATAAAAAAAGAAAACGGACGTACGCAGTATATTGCGGATTTACTGATCTTTAACAGCGTAGTTTGGGTTTATCTATCTTACGTTTTGGCCTTTATGGGCAGAACGGAGATCGCCGAATCGTTGTCAAAAGCTGTCGTGACGGAAATTTTGGGCGTCATTGCGGCCATTGTTTTCAAAAACACCACAGAAAACTTAAGCAAAAACAACCATTGGCCCGATAAGACAGATAAAAAAAATCAATACGATGAAGACGGTAATATCTAAAGAGCTTCCTCAAAGCGAAGCAAAAGCGGTCTAAGTATTGATTAAAAAATGTCCGTTAAGCCAATTATTTTTAGGTTTTTGGGATGGTTTAAGGGGTAAGGGGAAGCAATTATCTTAATAATTTTAGGAGGTTAAACCAATGAAAACATTCAGTTGGGATATTTTTTTCATCAAGATCACATCACGTAAATTCTGGTTGGCCATCGCGGGGCTTGTAACCGCCGTCATGGCCTACAATAACTGTGATAGCAACACCATCGTACAGGTAACGGCCATCATCGGTGGGTTGGGCACCGTGGTCGGCTACTTAATCGCCAACGGCCTGACCGACGACGCCACCACCACAACCGAAACCACGGATACTACGGAAACAACGGAAACTGACAAAGCTGTCTGACCTGGTGGCACGCTAGGCGTTACACCGCAAAAAAAGTCGGCATAAGCCGATTGCATTCTTAAAGAATGCATTTTATTACACAGATATTTTCATAACCAACTCTTCTCCTCTACAAAACAAGCCCCCGCCGTTTTCTACCGGAAGGGGCTTGTTTTTTTGTTTTATGCTCATCGTTTCTGCCATAGTGTCTGTTTACCTATGCTCCCAAACATTGCCACCCGCCTGAATCTCACGGCCTGAGATTATCTCCGGACGGGGATCGTTTTACAGGTCGGTTTCTTTTGCCGTGAGCGGATCGCCGCCCTGTGAGCAGCGTTGGTGTTTAGGCTAACGGCTTTCGTGGGCGTCGGATTTTAATCGGCGGGCTTCGGGAGCTTATTTGCCGGTGTCTAAAATTACCAGCGCCGGTTGCCGCAGGGCTGATTCGGGCGGCATCCTCCGCACTGGTTGGGGTTGCAGGGAGGGCCGCATGGTCTCGGCTGGCAAGGCCCGCAATTTCCGTGGCATGTTCCGGGGGACAACAAGAACAATAATGGCAGCAGTACGAGTGCTTTTTCTGCGCAGAAGAAGAAAACCACATCCTTAACTATATTTTGAGGAAGTCCTATCAGGGTCTCCCTCTAGTTCATTGTATGCGGCCAACCCCCTTCCCGTGTACGGGCTGCAATAAATCTTATTTTCGTCAGTCTCCGATTGATAACAAAGAGCGGTTAAACTATCCAAGGGAAGAGATTTGGGTTTTTAACACAAAATGAGCCTCCTCATATTTTGCTGCATAAATATAGCATTGGGTGTAAGAGCTTTGGGAGCGGACTGTCTGTTTTTTAAACGAATTACGGGTATATTGCAGTTGCCCTGTTTACCCCGTTCACAGAAGCATTTGCTGTATTAGACCGTATCGGTTTAGCGAGAACAAATATCATTTGCCTAAGTGGCCTTGGCCGTTGTATAATAACAATATGGGTTAAGCATGCTACATCAATGAAGACACCAATACCTTAAGGCGTCGGCAGTCGGCCCCAATCCGGTTTTTGCCCGCCAACCGCGCTTTATGCCGTATTATCCGCTTGCCTTACGTGCAGTTACCTAAAAAAAGCCTTCAGGAGTTAAAAAATGGGAAGGGTGGTCATACTATGGACTGGAGATTTGTTGTTTCTCTTTTGTTCGCCGTGGTTGTGGCGATTTTTGCTATCCAAAACGCGGACAGTGTCGATGTAAAATTTCTGGCCTGGTCGCTTTCCGTGTCGCAAGCCCTGGTAATTTTGATTTCCGCAGTTTTTGGTGCCATCGTCGTCATGTTTCTCAGTATTATCCGTTGGGTACGGATGCGGTCGCAGATAAAGAGCGCCCATAAGGAAGTTGCCGCGTTGGAAGAAGTCAACCAAAACTTGGCGGCACGCCTGGAAGCCTGCACTACCAAGCTGGAAAAGTCCGAAGCCAAAGCGGACGAAACGCCAAGTGCCCCGGGTGACCAAAGCATATCCTAATCCCTTTTTCTTTTCGTGTGAAAAACCGGTTTCCCGTGTTTTTTACAAGGAATAAATCATCATGGATCGGTTGCGGATTCGATTTCGATTGGTTCGTATTTCCCGTCTGGGTTTTTTACAGACGGGATTTTTTTGTTTTTTGGGTTAAATATTTGACCATCAAAGGAATGATTTATGGTATAATAAATAACAACAATAGGGTTCATTGGTTTTAGGTGCAGGGGGGTAGCGGCAATGGAAAACACGCCGGAGGATTGGGATAAGGATCAACCGGAAAGTCGGGCAGAAGATCAACAAGAAGACATATCGCTTGGTGATGGCCCTGTTCTGTCCCCACCGCCGGTACAGAGTCGGTCGAACGGCAGCTCCAGGGATAGGGAATACTTTCTGCGGCTTTTTGCTATCATTGGGACGGTCATCGTTTGGATCCCGTTTGTTTTCACGATCTTGACGTCCGTTAAGGGCATAACAATGCAAGGGCACCTCTTAATTTATTATCTGATGCCGGCAGAGCTTTTTCCCATTGCCCTAATCGGGTCTTTGATGCTTGTAGCTGCCGCGCAGATGGCCCGCTACTTAAGAAAAACGATCGGTCTTAGTTTCGTAGTGGCCATCGTACTCCTTTTCGGCGGGCAGATATTTGCCGTGCAAAGCGGTCTGGCCTTCGGAACGACAGAAGCGACGGGTTGGGTATGGGGAGTGATCTACAACACCATTATTGCCTATACATTGGCGCAGATTTTGATCGGTGTGGCCGGGATTAGGCTGGTCAGACGTGTGTTTAAAAGAAATTAGCCTGCTTGATCATATGAATTATCCGAAGTGCGGATCATAAAAACCATATAATATTAAGGCTATTTGGGATACAAAAAACTGTTTTTTAACAATACTTGCAGGTAAATTTATCCTGTTTTGTCAATAACTACATGTGAATATTATGGTAAAAGGAGCGTTTTTTGGCTCCTTCTTTCTTTTTTTAGGCTAAGTTTCCAGATAAATCTAGGTATAAAAAACCCTTTTTAATTTCAAAAAAAAATAGCTGGATGTTTTTGGTAATTATGGGAATGCATCCCACGGGGTTGTCAGGCAAAAAAGTCCAGTGTTAAAATGGGCATACACCACAAAAATGAATGGAGGATTGCCCTATGAAAAAAATTGCCATAACACTCGTTATTGCAATCGCGCTGTTGTTTTGTTTTGGAACGGTAGCGTTGGCGGCTGATGGTTCTTTTACCGGCACGCCTTGTAACAAGGTAACAACAGATTTAAGTAGCTTCAATGACCTCACATTTTGTGATGGTGAGAACAACTGCTATAATGTGAACGATCTGTTCTCTTCATTGCAGTCCATGCTCAACAGTAATTTATCGAGCTTGTGTGCAAATGGTTCTTGCTCCGGATTGTTTGGTTCTTTAAACCAATCCGGCAATACCGATGCTAGTAACGACGCCACCTGCACGGGCTCCGATTGTACCGCAGACGACACCGCCGTCAATACCGGGTCCGGCTGCTGGGGTGGTTGGGGTGACGATTCCAGCTGTGGTGGCTGGGGTTGCTCCGCTTCTGACGTTCCTGCCGACAATTCCGGCGATAGCGATGACGCCACCTGCACGGGTTCTGATTGCGCGGCTAATGACACCGCCTGGTCCGGCAATTGGTCCGACCTGATGGATTGGCTCAATCAACAGGGCGGGGAAGTTGTTACAGATGATAACGACGATGTTACGCCCCCTGCAAATGGCAATTCCGGTTCCGATGTTACGCCCCCCGCAAATGGCAATTCCGGTAGCGGTACTGTAACAACCCCTCCGAGCCAGCAGAACGAAACCTATGCCCAGGCTGTATTCCGCCTCACCAATGAAGAGCGTGTTGCCAACGGTTTGCCCGCGTTAAAATCCATGACCATTTTAGACAAAGCAGCCTATATCCGTAGCACAGAGCAGGAAAGTATCTTTTCCCATACCCGTCCGGACGGAAGATCCTGCTTCACTGTTTTAGAAGACCTCGGCATTTCCTATACCAGAGCCGGGGAAAACATTGCGATGGGTTATACCAGCCCCGAAAGTGTTGTGACCGGCTGGATGAATTCCCCGGGCCATCGCGCGAACATATTGAACGCCAGCTTCACGACCTTGGGTGTCGGCGTCTATCAGGGTGCTGACGGTACGCTCTATTGGTCGCAAGAATTTTTAACCCAGTAATCTGACGAGTTTTTATAGGGTGCGGTCAGCAACTGCCGGCTTGCAAATCCTAAGTTTTAAAATTAAATAATGAATTAAAAAGAGAACAGGAACTAGCCTCCTGTTCTCTTTTGTTTTACGTTTTTTTAAATTGACTATCCATTCTTAGTATGGTAGAATATCTGCGATTGAGGTTTAGCAGCCGAAAGACGAGGTGTTAAATGAAAATTACGGTTATCTATGGAACACAGCGTAAGGCAAAATCCAGTACTTACAACATTGCACAGCAGTTTATTGAGCATTTATCCATGGGTGACAGGATAACAGAATTTTTCCTGCCGCAAAGCATGCCGAATTATTGCAGAGGATGCTGGCAATGCTTTACGGATTATAAAAAATGCCCTGATTATGAAAATCTTAAACCGATAACAGATGCCATGCAAGAGGCGGACCTGCTGATTTTTACAGCACCTGTTTACGTCTATCATGTCCCGGGCCAGGTTAAGGCTTTTCTTGACCATTTTGGATATCGATGGATGCCACATCAACCAAGTCGGGAAATGTTTAGGAAGCAGGCGCTGCTTATCTCCACCGCTGCAGGCGCGGGAACGAAATCCACTCTGAAAGATCTAAAAGACAGCATGACATACTGGGGTATAGCCCGTACGTACACATTTGGGAGGAATGTCGCTGCGGACGATTGGGATCACGTGAGTGAAAAAAAGAAGTTGAACTTTACGAAGGATATTGCCAGGCTCTCTAAAAAAATCCTGGTGATGAGCGGTAATGTACAGCCCGGCTTAAAGGTAAAGGGCTTATTTTATATGATGCGGTTTATGCAAAAAAAGTTTCATTATAATCCTGCGGATGTGCAATACTGGCAGGAACAAGGTTGGCTTAAAAAATCCAGACCTTGGTAACGTGCGCTATCTATTTAAGAATTTACACAGAACGTGCATTTAATTGAGCGGGTGAAGATGTTTGCAATCTTAAAAAGTTTTTCAAACAAGAACAGGAACTAGCTGCCTGTTCTCTTTTGTTTGATGTTTTTTTAAATTGACTATCCATTCTTTGTATGGTAAAATAATCTGCGATTGACGTATAGCAGCTAAAACTTAAAAAATTTTGCGGACGTGGTGGAATTGGCAGACACGTTGGTCTTAGGAGCCAATGCCAAAAGCGTAAGGGTTCGAGTCCCTTCGTCCGCACCAAAAATAACCCCTGTAATCAATGGAGATTACAGGGGTTATTTTCTATTTTATACTACTTGTATTCGTTTTATTTTAGCAGTTATCAAAAATACGAATAACCCTTACTTTACCTAAATTCAGCATGCACGGTTCCTCTTCAGCTTTAGTATAGATATTATCTTATAGGTTTGTTATACTTTTATCAAACGAAGCCTAAAGGGGGATGAAAAATGAGGTCCAGGTATAAATACATCATTACGCTCGGAGTGATCCTCTTCATCTTTTCCGCGGTACTGTACGTTATGAATTATTTTTTCTTTGGAGACGCGCATCATCTTGTCCGGGTATTTTGTGAGGAACTGGCTTTCATGCCGGTCTATGTGTTCATTGTCGCTGTTGTTGCCGAGCGCCTGTTGTGGCGGTCCGAGAGGCATGAGATCGCCAGAAGAACGAACGCCCTCGTAGGAACATTTATCAACGAGATCGGGTACGACATTATGAAGATATTGATCAGATATGACAGCAATTTTGCCTCCATAAAGGCTAACATACAATTTGATGACGGCTGGGACTTATCGAAAGTCAACAACATTCATAAATTGGCGGAAACCTATATCTACGGGGCGCCGGAGGGGAAAGCCGATATTTGGGAACTCGGCAATTACCTGGCGGCAAAGAAAGATTTTATGCTGATTTTGATGTCCAATGCCAGCTTAATTGAAAAAGACGAGTTTTCGGAACTTCTGCTAGCCGTTAACCATATTAATGAGGCGCTAACAACAATAGGAGACTGTAGCGACATAAGCAAAGAGCTTATAGACCACCTTCATGAGGATCTCCAAAAGATATACAGATGCCTGATCGGGGTATGGGCCAGTTATTTGATGTTAATCCAAAAAGAGGATCCGTACTTATATAAGCTTGCGGTCGAGCAATCAAAAAGGATCCTTTTAGTTACCGATACCTTTATAAACCAGCAATAATGATTAAAAAATGTTAAAAAAAAGGGGGAACCATTTTGAAAAAAAATTCCAATAATATGCAAGATTTGCTGCCATATTTTTGTATATATTATAGTAATGTATGGAATTTTATGGTAATATAAGCCATATAATATAGTTTGGCTCTGACTAAATTAATTTTAAAAATAAATGTTTTATTCTTAATAATAAGTCCCTTTACAAGCCCTTATGAGACTCATGGTAAACGGGACTATTTTTTTGTTAAATTTGCATCGTTAGCCTTTAATAATCACTGGTTAAAGTTTAAAAAGTTTCTAAAGGAGGAGAGCCTTTAGACACG
>DIFD01000019.1 GCA_002418965.1 Peptococcaceae bacterium UBA5757
TTGATCCAGCCGGGGCTGCAGGAGGTGACCATCGGTAATTTGCCGCCTTCTTTAAGTCGTTTCAAAAGCTCGTTGCCTTCTTCAATGATAGTCAGGTCTGCCGTGAAGTTGGTATGCAGAACATAATCGTTGCCGATTTGTTTCAATGCGGTAACCAAAACATTCATATCCATTTCGCCGGAGGCCATGCCGACTTCTTCGCCGATGGCAACGCGGACGGCAGGAGCCATTTGCGTGACCACGATCTTGTCAGGATCGGCAACGGCTGCTAGGAATTCGTCAATTTGTTCATGTTCATAAATTGCGCCGACCGGGCAGGCATGGATGCACTGACCGCACATGGTGCAGGGACTGTCAGCAAGAGAACCGCCCAAAGATGCCACCAGCATGGCTTTATGGCCCCGATTTTCCACACCCAAAGCGTTAACGGTTTGGAAATAGCTGCAGGCATCTTCGCAACGGCGGCATAATATACATTTGTTCGGATCACGGACAATGGCGCCCGTTGAAAAATCTAGCGGTAAGTTACGGTTTTTTAATTCAAACGGATTGTCACGGATGACGTATTCTTCCGCCAAAGTCTGCAATTCGCAATTTTGATTGCGGATGCAGTTGAGGCAATCCTGGGGATGATGGGCCAAGATCAGTTGCAGGATGGTTCTTCTAGCTTCATGAACGGCGGCGGTATTGGTTTTTACAACCATGCCTTCCCGAACGGGAGTGGAGCATGCTGCCTGCAGAAGGCCCATACCTTCCACTTCGCAAACACAAACACGGCAGTTTGCTTTAACAGCCTGGTTAGGGTGATAGCAAAGGGTAGGAATTTTTATTCCGGCAACTTTTGCTGCTTGCAAAATAGTTATATTTTCCGCGACGGAGACTTTAATGCCATCTATCATTACATCTGTCATAAATAAGATCACTACCTTTCTAGCGCAACTTGGCGGCAAATTCAGCGCCAAAATATTTCATTGCGGTAATTGTTGGAGCGGGGGCTGCCTGTCCCAATCCACATAAGCAAGAAAGAGACATAACGCGCCCAAGTTTTTCCAATGTTTGCAGATCTTTTTTCGTACCATTGCCGCTGTTGATCTTATCCAGGATTTCTTGCATGCGCATGGTGCCTTCACGGCAGGGAGCGCATTTCCCGCAAGATTCATGTTCAAAAAATCCAGCAATGCGATTAACGACATCAACCATATCCCGGTCTGTATTTAATACAAATACGGCGCCGGATCCTAAGGCAGCGCCGGCTTTGCGCATAGAATCAAAATCAATCGAAGTATCCAGTTGTGACTCCGGCATAAAGGCTCCGGAAGTTCCTCCGATTTGTACGGCTTTAAACGGTTTGCTGTCTTCCATACCGCCGCCAAAATCATAGATGACTTCCCGTACCTTTGTATCAGTCGGTACTTCGATAAAAGTCTTGTTTTTGATATCGCCTGTTAAGGTCAAAACTTTTGTTCCGGGGAAGCTCTGCGCTCCGACACCAGCAAACCAGCTGGCGCCTTTTTCGATGATAGGCGCAATATTAGCAAAAGTTTCTACGTTATTGACGATGGTAGGTTTTTGCCATAATCCGCTGACCGGGGGATAAGGAGGACGGACGCGGGGTTCGCCACGATGTCCTTCAAGAGATTCGATTAAAGCTGTTTCTTCACCGCAGACATAGGCGCCGGCTCCCATACGGATCTCAAGATCAAAATCTTCCAGCAAGCCTTTTGCTTTGGCCTGGCTGGCGGCTTTGTTTAAGAGGTCAACCAGTGAAGGATATTCTCCTCTGACATAAACATAGCCTTTTTTGGCACCGACTGCATAGGCGCAAATAGCCATTCCTTCCAAAAGGGTGTGCGGGTCATTTTCTAAAATAATCCTGTCTTTGTATGTTCCCGGTTCTCCTTCATCGCAGTTGCAGACGACATACTTTTCGTCAGAGTTTACAGTATAGGTAAATAACCATTTCTGTCCCGTGCTAAAGCCTGCGCCGCCGCGGCCTCTGAGCCCGGATTTTTTAACTTCTTCAATCACTTTGATTGGCTGCATGCTACGGGCTTTTTCTAAGGATTTGTAACCCCCGGCTTTTAGATAATCATCTACCTGCTCGGGATTAATCTTCCCTACATTGCGTAACACTATGCGTAATTCCTGGGCCATTAAATTTCCCTCCCTTAAAAATAGGCCATCATAAATAGTATATGAATAACCCAAGTTACTTGCAGGTCGCCAGAATCTCTGCTACTTTTGCTGGTTCGACCCCTAAATATGGTTTCCCATTGATGGTAATCACAGGAGTTTTTTGGCATTGTCCGACACATTCTGTAAATTCTAATGTGAATTTACCGTCTTTGGTGGTTTCGCCTACGGCAATACCGAGCTCTTTTTCCAATGCCTGCGTAACCGCTTCGGCTCCGGCAACATGGCAGGGGGCGCTTTTACACATACGGATGACATATTTGCCCCGTGGTGTGGTGGAAAAATAGGAATAGAAAGTAGCTACTCCGTAAGCTTCTTTTACGGGCATATTGAAGATTTTTGCGGCCGTAATGATGGCTTCTTCAGGAAGATAATTGATTTCGTCTTGTACGGCATGAAAAGCCTCGAGCAATCCTCCTTCAACATGCTGGTATTTTTCCATAATTGCTTGATAATCCATTTTTATTCACCTTCTTTATTTAAAAATATATTGTGTTTAAGTTTGTTTTTCCCATAAGAATAGGGCTTCATAAGAAATATGTCTGCCCACCCTGTCACATATTCAACGAATATTGCGACTTTCCTTCGAGATTTATTTAAAAATTTTAAAAAATTTGTCAAAAACGACTGCTGAATATATTCACTGAGGATGTTCATACAGACAATAATTTTATCCTTGTTTAACTGGTTTTGGGACCGGTTTTTATGATTATTTTCCAATTAAAAAATTTTTCTTAAATGGAGAAAAAAATCGAGCCTCTGTAATTATAAATGAAATCAGGCAAATGATCAAGAAAAAAATTATGGTAGGATATTGTCCGTCAAAGCCGTTTGCAGAAACATGTTTCGCCAATATACCCCAATATGCCCAAATAAGGACGAATCCGTAGGCCATATCCTTAAATTTTAGCATGGTGGCAATGCCGATGACAGCGCCGATTAAAAGAACAATGACGGTCCAGATAACGGCCGAAACGCCAAAGCCTTCCCACCCCAAATCGACCAACAACGCCGTAGCATTGGCGATGGTTGCGATTGTGATCCAACCGAAGTAAACGCCGAAAGGGAGCTTGATAAAGAATCTTTCTTTTTTGGTTAGCTGCACTCTATTGATTTTTAGATTGATGATAATCAGACAAAAAAGCAGAATAATCATGAGTGCCATAGTCAGAGGAATCATCTGGTAATGCCAGGCAAAAATCCACAGCGCATTGACGAGGGAAGAGATGGAAAAACATACGCCTACTTGGTTCAATAGCTTTGTTTTTTCTATTGTGCGGTTTCTTTGAAAAAATCCCAGCTGATAGAGGGTGTAAAAAGCTAATAGCAAATAGATCAATCCCCAAATGGCAAATGTGAATGCCGCGGGGGTAAACAGATTGGGGTAGCGTTCTGCGACTTCGCCTGTCGTTATCCCGTTGATAGGCAGGATATTCGCCAATGCGTTGACGGTGATCATAATCAGAAATGTAATAACAACCAGGTATTTCACAAAAGGCTTTGTCTGATTCATAAACATCCCAATACCTCCTTTTTTTAACTGATAAAGGCGAACTAGCCGACGCTTCCGAAATAAAACACACGTTTTTTAAGATCATGCATACATGATAGATTTATTCTTGTAACATCGATAATAACCCTCTATTTTTGACTGCGGAAGTGAGCTAGAACCTTTGATAATTTATCGCTTTAAAGAAGGTTTTGGCAAGGCTATTGTCAAATAGAACCAAAAGATTTCTATTCAAAATATGGAGTACGGTATAAAGTTGATTCTTGTAATGATGGGGGTGGCTATACAATGTTGGAGTTAAAAGATGTCAGTCTTACTTTAGTAGGAGACAAAGGCCAAGTAGAAGTTTTAAAAGAGATCAATTTAACCTTAAAAAATAAAAAAATCTACGTCATGACGGGGCCTAACGGTGGAGGAAAATCATCGATCGGCAAGACCATTATGGGGATATTCCGGCCTACTGCCGGCCAAATCCTTTTAGACGGAATGGATATTACGCAAAAAGAGATTTACGAACGGGCGCATTTGGGGATTGGCTATGCCTTCCAGCAGCCACCGCGTTTTAAAGGAATCAAAGTCCGTCAAATTTTAGAGTTGTCCTCAGGTAAAAACCAAACGGAAAACTTATGCGATCTTTTATATGATGTTGGGCTTTGTGCGCAAAACTATCTCGACCGGGAGCTTAACGCAAGCTTTTCAGGTGGAGAATTAAAACGGATCGAAATCGCAACTGTTTTGGCGCGGGATTTGAAAGTCGCCATTTTTGACGAACCGGAAGCCGGTATTGATTTGTGGAGCATCCAAAGATTGACGGAAACGTTCGTCAATCTACGGGAAAAATACGATATGACGATTGTAATTATTTCGCATCAGGAACGGATTATAAAACTTGCCGACCAGATTATCTTGGTAGCGGAAGGCAGAATCAGCGGCATTACCAGCCAGGAGAAAATTTTAGAAGATATCCGGCAACTTGATTCGGATTGCCGTTGCCGTAAGGACTGTATCGGGGGAGGGCTAAAAAATGCTAAATGCGACCGATAAAAGATTATTAGAAGAAATAGCCGATTTACATAGTATTCCCCAGGGGGCTTTTAACATCCGCAAGAACGGACAAGGTGTTGAGCGCAATACTACGGTGAATATCGATATTATAACCAAAAAAGATAAACCCGGTATCGATATTATCATCAAACCGGGAACAAAGGGAGAAAGCGTGCACATCCCGGTAATTTTGTCCGAAGGGATGGATGATTTGGTATATAATACATTTGAAGTTGGGGCAGGCGCTGATGTTTTAATTGTGGCCGGTTGCGGGATTCATAATTCCGGCAGCAAAAAGGCACAGCATGATGGCATCCATGAGTTTTTTGTCCGCAAGGGCGCCCGCATGAAGTATGTTGAAAAACATTATGGCGAGGGAGACGGCAAAGGCGAACGGGTCTTAAACCCCAAGACCATTATCGAAGTCGAAGAAGACGCCGTTGCCGAACTGGAAATGATCCAGATCAAGGGTGTTGACCGCACTGTAAGGGACACGGAGGTGCGTTTGCACAAGAACGCGCGCTTGGTTGTTTCCGAAAGATTGCTGACCTATCTGGATCAAACAGCCGAATCCAATATCACGGTAGAAATGATTGGGGATGATGCCACAGCCCAGGTGGTTTCGCGCTCGGTTGCGCAAGGCACGTCCAAGCAACTCTTTCATCTAAACCTGCGCGGGTATGCCAAGTGCCGCGGCCATATCCAGTGTGACTCCATTATTATGCATGATGCCCGGGTAGCATCAATTCCGGAAATCAGCGCCTATCATTCCCAGGCGGAACTAATCCACGAGGCCGCCATCGGCAAGATCGCCTCCGAGCAATTGATCAAACTGATGTCTTTGGGGTTGACGGAAAAAGAAGCGGAAGACACGATCTTGCAGGGATTTTTAAAATAATAGGGCAAAACGAGAACTGATATTGTAGGTAGAACATGAGGGATAGGCCATGATCGTTGGAACTGTGATCGTAGAGCTTTATGCGCCATGGGTACATTCTTTGAAAGAAAAGCGCAGGATTGTAAAAAGCCTGATCGCTAAAACCCAAAATAAGTTTCATGTTTCGATTGCCGAAATCGAGGAGCAGGATACGCATCAGATCATCGTGTTGGGAGCGGCTTGCGTAACAGATTCGGAGGTTTTAGCCGGTAGAATGATGGATCAGGTTATTGATTTTATTCAGGCGAACACCGAAGCTGATATTACCGCTATTCAACGGGAAATGAGATAGGAGACAAGTATTTGGACGGAACAATAAGAGCAAACATCAAAATCGGTGCGCCGGTTGACATTGTCTTAAAAAAGGATCAGGCAAGCAGTATTGTGACCCGAGGGCATGTCAAACGCATTCTTACAAAAAGCCCGACCCATCCCCATGGCATTAAGGTAATGTTGGTGGAGGGGGATATGGTGGGAAGAGTAAAAAAAATTGTTGACTGATCACCATAAGGCGGCGGGAGTTGAGCGAATCCGCTTTAGTTGCTAAATTTGCGTTTTACACGGCAGAGGACGACGGCATACTTGATGTACGCCTGTGGTGAATTGTTTAAACGATATTACAAAAATACAAAGTAGACAAATTGAAATAATGGTGGTATGATAAAAAAACAATATCGGGTGATAAAGAAAGGGAGGGTAATGATATGCATAAGATCATGGCAGTTAAGGTGAATGGCAGAATTGCAAATGCTCCGCATGTTCAGGGAGTTTTAACAAAATACGGATGTAATATTAAAACAAGAGTTGGTTTTCACGAAATTAATGAAGACAAATGTTCAATGGATGGGATTATCATCCTGGAATTATTGGGGCCGGATAAGGAAGACTTATCCTTATATAATGATTTAAAAGTGTTGGATGGGGTCGTTCCGAAAATAATCGAGTTCTAATTGATTTGCTTTTAAAAAGGATAAGTCTTACGGCGAATCCTTTTAAAAGCAAACAAATAATAAAAGAGGGTTCCGGTTTATCGGAACCCTCTTTTTGTTTAACAATTTTACTCGGAGAGTAAGTTATACAGAATTTGTGCCATCTGAGCACGGGTGGATGGGCCTTGCGGATCGAGTTTGCCATTGCTTCCGGAGATGATTCCGTTTGCTACAAAGAGCTCATAAGCATCTGTAGCATAAGAAGAGATGTTGTTTGAGTCGCTGTAACCGGAGAGGCTTGTTGTGTTTGCGTTAGGCAATTCATCTAATACGTCGAGAGCACGGTATAAAAGTGTAAACATATCTTCCCGCGTGATCGTTTGATCGGGAGCAAAATAATTATTCCCGATGCCTGTGGTAATTCCTAAGCTTTTTGCTGTGGCAAGATAGTCGGTATAATAGGTATTACCTGCGTCGGCAAAGTTATTGCTTGAGTTTTTGTCCGGAGTGATACCATAGGCGCGCATTAAAAGAACAAGGAATTCGCCGCGTGTCAGCGTGTCGTTGGGGCTGTAGGTTGTCGCTGTTGTGCCCGTTGTGATTTCACGCGCTGCGATGTAGGTGACAGCATTGTAATACCAGGCATTAGAGCTGACATCGGTAAAGCTTACCATGTTGTAACCGATTGCGTATAGCGAGAAGTGGTTGACAACAAAATCAACGGTTCCTGTTTCGCTGTTATAAGAGCCGCGTACTGTTTCCAGTTTGCCTGCATCATTGATGTAATAGACTACGATGGCGTTTGTATCTTCTCCGGCTTTTAGCATATAGGGAATGCTGATTTGAACAGAACCGCCGTTGAAGCTGGAAACCTGATTATCATCGGCTTTGACCGTAAAGTCAAATACAGGATGATCTCCGACCATTTCTTGTACGGTTGTGCTTAATGTAGCCGGATTAACCTTGCTGACGCTGATGCTGATATCGCCGGAAGCAGCCAGATTGTTGATGTAATCCGTAGCAGTCACATCGAATGTGATGGTTGCCAGATCCAGATCTACTGTGAAGGTAGCATTTCCACCGGACACGGCATCTTCAAAATCGCTACCCTCTATTTCGATTGTTACAGAATTAGAGGTTGTTGTAACAGTTCCTTCGATTGTTGTGCTGCCGCTGCCTGTCGTTATGGTTACATCGGATGTGTCATCGGAGCCGGAACTGGAAGATCCACCGCCACCGCCGATGGAAGCCGAAGTAGTTGTGATATCGATGGTAGCGACGAGTGAAGCATTGAGGGAAGCGTCTTCCACGATCACATAAGCTTTATAAGCAGTGGAGGCACTGAGGCCTGATACGGAAACGCTGTTGGCGGCAGCTAAAGCGGCGGCTGTGCCTTTGGCGACAGCGGTACCTTGGGCTTTGATGGCAGCAGCATCGGGAGCTACATCGGCGGCCGCATAGACCAGATAATAATAGGTTCCGGCTTCATTGGATGTAAAATTTAGTTTAGCCGTTGTAGAAGCAATATTGCTGGCGCTCGTTAGGGTTAGGGTTGGAGCCGTAATGTCAGGGGCGGTAGCTGAGAATTGGGCAGAGACAACGCCGCTGCCGGCGGCATTGGTAGCCGTAGCGTCGGTAACGGTAAAGAAGTCTTCCGTTACGCCGACTAAAGTATAGCCCGCTTTAGGTGTAATGGTGATGGTAGCCGTATAAACGGTACCCGGTTCAAAGGTAGCGTCAGCGGGCGACCAGGAGATAGTGGCTGTATACTCGGAGGTTTCGGTAATGGAAGAGACAGGGGTTTCGCCTGTTACGGGCGCTGTCACGCCGGCAATCGCCGCGGTGGCAATGGTGGTATCCGTGGCGGAGAATACGGCGGTAATCACGCCGCTGTCGGCGAGATTGGTAGCCGTAGCGTCGGCAAGGGTAAAGGAGTCTGCCGTCACGCCGGTTAGCGTATAGCCCGCTTTAGGCGTAAGGGTAATGGTAGCCGTATAAGAGGTACCCGGTTCAAAGGTAGCGTCGGCGGGATTCCAGGTAACGGTACCGGTATATTGATCACACACGGTAATGGTCGTTACAGGAGTGGCGCCGGTTACGGGAGCCGTAACACCGGCAATTGTCAGATCGGTGATGATTGAAGAAATCGTTACAGTTGCAAGATCAGAGTCAGCACCGTCAACAGTAGCCTTAAAATAATATGTTCCGGCTACAGCTTCTGTTGTTGCGTTAACGGTTACTGTTGAGACATAGTTGGGATCGACAAAGCTAACATCAGGTGCCGAAGCGGATAGTCCTGTCGGATCTGAGCCCAAGGGAGTTCCACCTGAATCGCACCAAGTAATAGATACTGCTGGGTCTGTAGGTACATCTCCTGTTGTTAAAGAAAATGTTGCGCTGTCGGCTGTCCCGGCAAGAATTTCGCCTGTTTGGATGCCTACAGTTACTGTGCCCGCTGCAGCATAAGCTGCAAGAGGTAATGCAATTAGCATGATGCAGGCGGTTATCAGATAGAGCGCTTTCTTACATGTCATTTTTTTCATAGCAATTTTCCTTTCATGTTTTCTGGAGTGTAGCGCTGAATATCAGCGTCCACTAATATATGTCGACAGGAAAGAAAAGGACTGAAGAGGGAAGTTCTTTTCTCTTTATTTTCACTTCCTTTCTATCTACATAAAAAAAACTGTATGCCGAAGCATACAGTTAAAGGGCTGACTGCCACCTCTTCGGCAACCCGGCTGTCATGGCAAATGCTTTAGACCCGTGGCTTTGCGTCCCTGGTTTTCGCCAGGTTTGCTATTATCGGAGATTATTAAAATGAGTGTATTTCCAGTTTATACCAAAAATTTCAATATTGCAACAATTTAGATAAATTAATAGTAATAACGTTAAAAAAAACCGAGCAGGTTGTCTGCTAGGGAAAAATGGTATATAATAATATAAGATATTATATTTTTCAAGATAAAGGAGGGCTATTTATGAGTAAGAAAATTTTAGTTGCTACTGATGGATCAAGGTATTCGAGAAATGCTTTTTTAACAGCTATTGAATATGCACAAGCACTAGGAGCAGAAATCGTACTGTTCCATGTTGTTGTCGAACCCAATAGCTTTGCAACATATTCCGGGGGAAAGCCGATTCAACTTCCGCAAGAAGAAATCGATGCACGAGGCAACGTAGTTTTTAATAAAACAATGGAAGATATTGATGCAAAACAAATATCCATCGTCAAAAAGGCCGTTGTCGGTTTTCCTGCCGAAACAATTGTTGATGAACTTGAAGATGGCAGATTCGACCTTGTTATCATGGGTAGCCGTGGTTATAGTCCGCTTTTGGGTGCATTTATCGGAAGTGTTGCGCAGCGGGTTGTCGCACGGGCGACTTGCCCGGTATTGGTTGTAAAATAGGTTTGCCAAGAAAGTTAAGCAATAAGAATAAATAAATATATGAATAGAAAAAAAGAGGTCAGGCTTAAGCCTAACCTCTTTTTTATGTTTGAAGTAATTTGTAATTATTGAAAATATTAATATTCAGCAATATTTCATCTGTTGTTCATCTAATGTTCATATAGGGAAGTTATGATATTAACATATCTTAGGTTTATATATCAATAAATGGGGGTATGAGAATGAAATTAAAAAGAAGTCTAATCATGTTATTATGTACTATTATGATGTTCAGCTTATTTTCCGGTGTTGCTTTGGCGACAGACGGGAACGGAGACTATGTTTTAACGTCCATCAGCCATGAGGATGCCATTGCTTCCGTCAGTCTCAGTAACTCTACTGAGGCAACACTAAACGTGGATTATGGCTATGGGGATACATATGGGGACACCTTGGATTTGTCCGAAGGTTTGGATCCAGGATATAGTGCCACTACCTATGATTCTGTGATTGCCAGTTTTCCCTACGGGTCTGATGCAGAAGTGGGCGGCGATCCGGTAGAGATGCTGGTAGAATACACATATGCAGATGATACCACATCAACGATTTATTCTACTACCTATTATATCAGTGTTGTAGAGGACGATTATGACGCCCCGACCTTTTCCGGCACCATTACCAAAACGCTTACGACTTCCGAAACTTTGACGTTTACGTCCACTGATTTTACCGGCAAATATATAACCAATGACGGCGGAAGCCTTGCATATATTTCCATAAGCGGCAGCAACCCTAGCTTTGGTTCTTTAAAATATAACGGAAGCACATACAGTTTAGGTGCTCAGGTTAGTATTAGCAATATCAGCAGCGGTTTATTGACTTTTGCGGCCACTGCCGCGGGAACCGTTTCTTATACTGTTACCGCTTACGCCAGCGGTGATACGTCAACGCCAATCGGCTCCGCCGTTCTAAAGATCACGGCCAGTGCAAATACGACTGCAGATACCATCACTTACAGCACCTCTCAGGATGATACCCTCGTTTTTAAGACAGCTAACTTCGAATCTGCCGTCAGTGATGTACTTGACGACGATTTGGATTGTGTTAAATTTACGTTGCCAGATTCTGACTACGGGGTCTTATATTACAACTATACTTCTTCCAGCAGTTATGATTCCGTAGTTACGGCCAGTAAAAAATATTACGATAGTGCATCTCCTTATTTGTCGAAAGTAGCCTTTGTGCCGGATGATGACTATGATGGAACCGTATCAATTAGTTATACGGCTTATAACGAAGATGGAGATTATGTGACCGGAACGGTTAAAATCACGGTAACTGAAGGTGACGAAGATGACGACGCCGATACCATCACCTATACGACGGATGAAGATGAAGAGATCACCTTCGATGACGATGATTTCGATGAAGTCTGCAACGACGCGACGGATGAAGACCTGGATTATGTCAAATTCACCTTACCGTCTTCTTCCAAAGGGGTATTGTATTACAACTACACTTCTTCCAGCAGTTACGGTTCCAAGGTTTCGGTCAGCACTAAGTATTATTTAAGCTCCTCGCCTTACCTTTCCAAGGTAACTTTTGTTCCTGCAGAAGGTTATACCGGTACCGTATCGATCAGCTATACGGGTTATAATGACGACGGAGATTCGTTTAGTGGTATTGTGAAGATCACGGTTGGTGATGACGCCGATGCCGCCGATACCATCACCTATACGACGGATGAAGATGAAGAGATCACCTTCGATGACGATGATTTCGATGAAGTCTGCAACGACGCGACGGATGAAAACCTGGATTATGTCAAATTCACCTTACCATCTTCTTCCTGCGGCGTACTATATTACAACTATAATGCTTCCAGTAGTTCTAAGGTTACTTCCAGCACCAAGTATTACATGGCTTCTTCATCCTATTTGTCCAAGGTGACTTTTGTTCCCGCAGACGGTTATACAGGCACCGTGTCGATCAGCTATACCGGATATAATGAAGATGGTGACTCCTACAGTGGTACGGTCAAAATTACTGTTAGCGCCACTAGCACTACAACCTCATCCGGCACGATTAAGCTGACCATTGGCGGTACAACGGCTGTTGTAGATGGTTCAGTGGTAACATTAGACGCTGCTCCGTTTCTTTACACCTATAATTCAGCCGGTTACACCATGGTTCCCATCCGTTTTGTATCCGAACAGTTGGGCGCGACGGTGGATTGGAACAACACCACCAAAACGGTTACGATTACGCTGGATGGTAAGATATTGACCATGAAGCTGGGTGTTGCCAATTCTTCCGCCGGTCTGGTGGTGGCTCCGATGGGGGTAAACGGCAGGACCTACGTTCCATTGCGCTATGTTTCCGAACAATTGGGAGCAACGGTGGATTGGAACGCTACTACCAAGGCCATTACCATCACCCAGGATTAATCCCCTTCTTGATACGTTGTTTGCTGGATTATGACAGGGTAATATCCTATATTATACGCTAAATAAGAAAGAGGCCGTATTCAGTATACGACCTCTTTCTTATTTAGCGTATAAATAAAAAGTTCAACAAATCTTTGGTTTGCGTCGATCATCATAAAATCTTCCTGCAAAGCCCGCAGGCATTATGCTTCAGCCCTTTTAACAGCCAGATAGATAGCAGCCTCCAGGCGCATCTTTTCCAAGTCGCAGCCTAATTCATAACTTTTGTCGATATCTCCGTTTGCTTTATAGTTGGAGGCGGAGCAGCCGCCGCTGCAATAAAAACGGGCCCAGCAGTCACGGCACTTTTCCCGCGAGTAAACGCTTACTCCGGCAAATTGCGCGGCTTTGCCCTTGTCGAAGGTCCCGTCCATGAGGTTGCCCATAAGAAATTTCTGATCTCCTACAAATTGATGGCAGGGGTAGATATCCCCTTCCGGCGTGACAGCCAGATATTCGCAACCGGCGCCGCAGCCCCTCAGGCGTTTGATGATGCATGGGCCTTGATCCAAGTCTACATTAAAGTGAAAGAAGTTGAGAAATTCATCCCGCTCGTCCAGCGCTAACATTTTTTCTGCCAAGTTCCAATATTCCTTCCGGATGCGGGGCAAATCGCTTTCTTTTAATTCATAGCCGCAACCGGACTCGGCGACGACCGGCTCGATGGAAATCTGGTCGAATCCGTTTGCGTAAATATCCATAATATCAGCCGTAAAGTCCAGGTTTTTAGCGGTATAAGTGCCGCGCAGATAATAGTCCTTGTTGTTGCTGCGGCTTTCTACCAACTTTTTGAACTTGGGCAGAATAATATTATAACTGCCACTGCCGTTTGGCGTAATGCGCATGGTGTCGTTGACCGCTTTTCGTCCGTCGAGGGATAAAACGATATTATCCATATTCTGATTGATGTAGTCTATGATCTCGTTATTTAAGAGCATGCCGTTGGTGGTCAGCGTAAAATGGAACTGTTTTTGATGAAGACCCGCCTGCTCATTGGCATATTCAACCGTTTCTTTCACTGTTTGCCAGGCCATCAGAGGTTCCCCGCCAAAAAAATCGATCTCGATATTATGGCGGTTTTGCGAGCGGGGGATGACAAAATCGATGGCAGCTTTAGCGACGTCGGCACTCATTAAAGAACGAGTTGTGCCGAAATCCCCGGTTTCGGCAAAGCAGTATTTGCAACGCAGGTTACAGTCATGGGAGACATGAAGACACAATGCCTTAATAGGCGTGTCTTTTGGTTTGATTAGGGAAGCGGGTAACGGTTGATCATCAGAAAACAAAGTACCGTTCGTATAAAGCTGAAAAAGTTCTTCATAGGTTTCTTTCAGGTCCGAAGGAAGAAAGCGCTCTTCCAGAGCGGCAAGCAGTGCTTGCGGGTATTTGTCTGTCAGTGGAGGGGTAAGTCTTTCGCACAGAATATAAGCGATCTCGTCCACGGTATGGACGGCGCCGCTGGCAATATCTAAAACAATATAGGTTCCGTTATGTTCAAATTGATGGATCATTTTCTCTACTCCTAAAGAGAGGCAGACATTTTGATGCCTGCCTCTCAGCGTGTCGATAAACTTCGGTTACGTTGTTGCAGCCGTTCTAAGTCTCCTCGACGTATCTTTAATACGCCTCTTGTCGCCGGTTCCGGTTGCGCCTGGTCTCGCTCGTTTCTCGGCCTGCTGACCATTTTTTCGACAGCCTCAAAGGCAGGCACTTTAGATGCCTGCCTTTTGCTGCATGAAATTATTTATCTTCTTTTCTTGCATTTTTGGTTGGCGATGGTGCAGGATGTTTTGCAGGCAGATTGGCAAGATGTCTGGCATTCTCCGCAACCGCCCTGGCTGGCAGTTTCCTTTAGGTTAGTCTGATTGATTGTTTTTATGTGTTTCATGGCTGATCTCCTTTTGCCTAATTTATAAATTTACTGTACTAATGATACACGAAAAGAGTAAAATAATCAACACCACCTGCTTGTATTAATTTGTATATATACCGAGCTGACTTCCTTATCCCCCATTTTAAGGTTGGTTGTTTTGCCCCTGCTATTATAGTATAATAACCACAGAATAGACTTTTAAGTTTGTCCGTATCCATGCCGTCAATGCCGGCAAAGTCAACCGCCTCTGCGAAAGGGGTGGGTCAACGAATATGGAATCAGTAACTGGATAAACAATCGGATAACAATAGGAGTAAAGGAAGAAAAACTATGGCGCAAGAAACACCTTTATACAGCGCACTTTTGCGTGAGACCAAAAAAAATAAGATTCGTATGCATATGCCGGGCCATAAAGGCAGGCCGTTACAAGAGTTTGACTTTACCGAAGCCTTTGCAATCGATTATACGGAACTTGCGGCAACGGGAAATCTCTATCAGGGGATTCCTCCGATCAGCGATGCCCAAGCCCTGATGGCGCAGGCGGTAGGTGCTAATCAATGTCTTTTCCTTACCTGCGGTTCCACGCAAGGCATTATGACGGCATTGGCTATCGCAGCTCCGGTAGGGAGCACCATATTGTTGGACCGTGGTTGCCACCAGTCCGTTTGGAACGCCATGGCGCATCTTGACCTTTTGCCCCAATATGTTTATCCCGGGCGCTTAAAGCCGTGGGAAATTTCTGCACCTCTTAACTTCTGGCAGGTTGAAGCCGCTTTGCAGCAAAATCCTCAAGTTTCCTGTGTTTTGATCACTTCTCCTACCTATTACGGTGTACTATCCGATATCGAAGCGATTGCTAAGGTAACGCAAGAATACCGCGTGCCTTTGATCGTAGATGAGGCGCATGGAGCACATTTGCCTTATCTGAATGGCTACCAAAGCGCCGTGGCGCAAGGGGCGACTTTTGCTGTTGCCAGTGCCCACAAGACTCTGCCCGCACTGACGCCAGGCGCCATGTTGTTTTCTAACGGCTGTTATCCCGCCAAAGAAATCAGGCAAAAGGCGGCTATGTTTGGGACTTCCAGCCCGTCTTATCTTGTGATGGCTTCCATGGACGTGGGCAGAGCTTACCTGCAAGAAAAAGGGGAAAAACAGTATGAGGTTGTAGCGTGTTTTGTTTATGACCTTCGTGGTGAAATCAATAGCCGGGGGATCTTTGTCGCGTTACAAGATGCCCAAGGGTTGCATTTGGATCCTACCCGGTTAACCATTAACACATCCATCAGCGGTCTTACGGGATATGATGCGGCAAAAGTATTGGAAGACGAGGCTGGTATCGTTTGCGAGATGGCGGATCAAGACAATATTGTCTTGATCTTTACTTGCATGGACCAAGCGAAGGATTTACAGGCTATCCGTAAAGCGATCCGTATGTTAGAAAAAAACGCAAAAAAGAAGAAACCGCCAATCGGTCCTTTGGCTTTTCTGCCTTCTATTCGAGAGCTGACTCCCAGGCAGGCTGCATATTCTCCCAAAGAATATCTAACGCTAAAGGATGCGGCAGGCAAAATCGCTGGCGAGCATATTTCTCCTTATCCGCCTGGCATTCCTGTTGTAGCTTGCGGTGAGAAGATCACGGTAGAGCATTTGGCCTATTTACAGCAACAGAATTTTGATTTAGATCAGGAGATCGCCGTTCTAAAATCATAGGGTTTTTACTACATTTTTTCTTGCTTTTTCGGTGATTCTCCTGTACAATTGGACACGTAATGCAAATGTAGTGAAAAATCATGCCATCCAAGGTTTGGGCAGGAGTTTCTACAAAGAGCATAGCAAAATTTTTGACCTTACTGTGAAACGCTCCCAGCATAAGTTTCACATACTGTACGGCAACTTTTGATGCATCGGATTGTCAAAAATTCTTCAGCGGACCGAGAAACGAGCGAGACAAGGAGCGAACGGCCTCGGTGACAAGAGGCGTATTAACATACGTCGAGGAGTCGGGGACGGTCGTAACGCAGTATCGTGAAGTTTATCGATATGCTGCGGCAACTTTCGTTGCCTTATTGATTGGGCGAAACGCTCAAATTTTATAAGTTGGTTACTTAAAACCACGTGCTTTAAAAAAAGCACACTTGTGAAATAATCAATAAGAGTAGTAAAAGTAATTCATTTGCTATATAGACTCTGATTCCTGCAAATCATATAAGGTGGTAGTGCCAAAGTATCACGCTTAATCTATTTTTAATAGTTCATTTGTGGGAATAAACGTAAGTAGAAAAGTCATGTAATGTCACTTTTCTGCCTGCGTTTTCTGTTTTTTATTAAATATTAAAGCACCTGAAAGGAACTAAAAGACATTGGATCAAACGCGTGCGCCTATTTTTGAGGCACTTCAACAAACAAAGAGTAACCGGGTTGTCCCGTTTGATGTGCCGGGGCATAAACGTGGCAAAGGCAATAAAGAATTGACCAATTTTCTAGGCGAACAATGTATGTCCGTAGATGTGAACTCTATGAAACCTCTGGATAACCTTTGTCATCCGGTTTCTGTGATCAAAGAAGCAGAAGAGCTGGCGGCGGAGGCATTTGGGGCAAAGCAAGTCTTTTTTATGGTCAATGGAACGACTTCGGCCGTTCAAAGCATGATTTTGTCCGTATGCAAACAGGGGGATAAGATCATTATGCCCCGTAACGTCCACCGCAGTGTTATTAATGCCTTGATCCTTTGCGGTGCAATTCCGGTTTATGTCAATCCTGAGGTTAACCATGAGTTAGGGATTTCTTTGGGCATGTCCATGGCAAAAGTAGAAAAGGCCATTCTGGATAATAAAGACGCCAAGGCCATATTTGTAAACAACCCTACTTATTACGGTATATGCTCCAATCTTAAAGCCATTACGGAGTTGGCGCATCAATATGGTATGGTTGTTCTGGCGGACGAGGCGCACGGTACGCATTTTTATTTCGGCGATGATATGCCTATTTCAGCTATGGCTGCAGGTGCCGACATGTCATCTGTGAGCATGCATAAGTCCGGCGGGTCTTTGACGCAAAGTTCTTTTTTATTGGTAGGTGAAAGAATGAATCCGGGCCATATACGCCAGGTGATCAATTTGATGCAGACAACCAGCGCTTCCTATCTGCTTTTGTCCAGTTTGGATATTTCTCGCAAAAACTTGGCATTATATGGAAAAGAAATCTTTGCCCGCGTGGTGCAAATGGCCAATTACGCCCGTGCGGAAATTAATAAGATCGGTGATTATTATGCTTATTCGCGCGAGCTTTTAAACGGCGACAGCATCTACGATTTTGATATGACGAAACTCTCGGTTCATACTCTTAACGTTGGTTTGGCGGGAATCGAAGTCTATGATATTTTGCGGGATGAGTATGATATCCAGATAGAGCTGGGAGATATCGGTAATATTTTGGCCTATCTTTCCGTTGGCGACCGCCCGCGGGACTTGGAACGTCTGGTCAGCGCCCTTTCGGAGATTCGCCGCCGTTACAAGCGGGCAAGAACCGGCATGCTCAGCCAGGAATATATTACGCCTTTGTTGGTTTTGCCGCCGGAAGAAGCTTTTTATGCCCCAAAAGTATCGCTGCTGATTGAGGATACGCTGGGATGCATATGCACGGAGTATGTGATGTGTTATCCACCCGGAATCCCTATCTTGGCTCCTGGAGAACGGATCACCTCTGAAATTTTAGAGTATATACAGTATGCAAAATCCAAGGGATGTTTTCTAACCGGAACCGAAGATTTGCAAGTTGCGCGTTTGAACGTGACGAAAGGAGTCTGAAGATGGATTTATGGTTTACGGAGTGGCATACCCCCAATGTCCGGTTTTCCATTCGGGTTGATAAGCAATTGTTTTCCGGGCAAAGTGAATTTCAACGCATCGATGTGTTTGAATCCAGGGAATTCGGACGGATTTTAATCTTGGACGGATATTTAATGTTGACGGAAAAAGACGAATTTATTTATCACGAAATGATGGTTCATGTTCCGATGGCTGTTCATCCAACGGCAAAAAAAGTTCTGATCATCGGAGCGGGCGACGGCGGCGTTGTCCGTGAGCTTACTCGGTACGATACGGTGGAATGGATCGATCTGGTTGAGATTGATGAGCTGGTAACAAAGGTTTGCAAAGAATTTTTGCCGCAAACGTCTTGTGCCCTCGATGACGAAAGGGTACATGCCCATTATGAAGATGGGCTTAAGTTTATCCGCCATTGCGAAGAGGAGTATGATTTGATCCTAGTCGATTCAACCGATCCTTTCGGTCCGGGCGAAGGTTTGTTTACCAGAGAATTTTATGGCAATTGCTATAAAGCGCTCAAAGAAGATGGCATCATGGTCAATCAAAATGAAAGCCCATTTTATAATAATGATGCCGTTGCTATGCAGAACGCACATAAGCGTATTAAGGAAAGTTTTCCCATCAGCCGTGTTTACCAGGCGCATATTCCCACATATCCTTCCGGACACTGGTTGTTTGGATTTGCCTCCAAAAAGTATCACCCGATCCGGGATTTTAAAGCTGAAGAATGGAAACAAAGAAAAATACAAACCAGATATTATAATACCCAATTGCACATCGGTGCTTTTGCACTACCAAATTACGTGGAGGCGAGATTGAAGAATGTGGAGTAGAGAAATGGGAGAAAAAAATGTAGAAGCTTTTGCGGGTTGTAACAATGCATATTACAGCGCCAATGCCGTTTTATTTGGCGCTCCGTTTGACTCCACTTGTTCTTATCGGGCGGGCACTCGCACTGCCGCCAAAACCATGCGTTCGGAATCAATGTATGGGATCGAGACATACAGCCCATACCAGGACCGTGACCTAAGCGAGATCGCCGTGTTCGATGGCGGTGATTTAGAGTTAGGGTTTGGTAACCCGGAGCCTGCACTTGATGAAATAGAAAATTTTACAACAAAGCTGATCCAAGACGCAAAAATCCCCATAATGCTTGGAGGGGAACACCTTGTGACCTTAGGAGCCGTACGCGCTATTGTAAAACAATATCCTGATCTGCATGTGATCCATTTCGATGCGCATACAGATTTGCGGGATGAATTTTGCGGTGCCAAGCTTTCCCATGCGACGGTATTGCGCCGTGTTTGGGAGTTGACAGGAGACCAAAAGATCTATCAATTTGGGATTCGTTCCGGTGATAAAAGGGAATTTGATTGGTCCAAAGATCATGTAATGATGCAAAAATTTACCTTTGAAGGTTTGGATCAGGTTATAAAGGATCTACGGGGCAAGCCGGTTTATTTTACATTGGACCTGGACGTTTTAGATACTTCTGTATTCCCCGGAACAGGTACACCAGAGCCTGGTGGCGTCTCTTTTATGGAGCTTTTAGACGCTGTGCAAAAGGTTTGCGGTTTAAATATAGTGGGTTGCGATTTGGTTGAGCTGTCTCCGCCTTGTGATCAAAGCGGTGCCTCCACAATCGTAGCCTGTAAAATCTTAAGAGAACTATTGTTGGCATTATGTAAATAAGAACCAATGTTGTTTTGTATCAACAGATGGGAGGGATTATTTTGGGAAAAGCTCTAATCATCGGCTGCGGTGGTGTTGCCAGTGTCGCTATACACAAATGCTGCCAAAATAGTGAAGTATTTGAGGAAATTTGTATTGCCAGCAGGACAAAGTCAAAATGTGACGATATAAAAGAAAAGCTATCTGGCGGAAAAACAAAAATTAGCACGGTACAGATTGACGCGAATGATGTTTATGCATTGATCGGGTTGATTAACATTATAAAACCGGATGTGGTCATGAATTTAGCTTTGCCATACCAGGATTTGACCATTATGGAGGCATGTTTGGCCACGAAGACCGATTATATGGATACGGCCAACTATGAGCCGGAGCATACAGCCAAATTTGAGTATAAATGGCAGTGGGCCTACCGGGAAAAGTTTAAAAAAGCAGGTATTACCGCTCTGTTAGGTAGCGGTTTTGATCCGGGGGTTACGGGTGTGTTTGTGGCTTATGCCCAAAAGCATTACTTTGACGAAATCCACGAGATCGATATCTTAGATTGCAATGCGGGGGATCATGGCTATTCTTTTGCTACCAACTTTAATCCGGAGATCAACATCCGTGAAATCACATCCAAGGGTAGCTACTGGGAAAACGGACATTGGATAAAAACAGAGCCCATGGCTATCAAGCGTACCTATAATTTCCCTGAAATCGGTCCTAAAGACATGTATTTGCTCCATCATGAAGAGATTGAATCTTTGGCTCTTAATATTAAAGGGGTTCGCCGGATCCGCTTTTTTATGACCTTTGGTCAGAGCTATCTGGATCATTTAAAGTGCTTGCAAAATGTGGGTATGACATCCATCGTACCAATTGACTATGATGGCAAAAAAATCATTCCTTTGCAGTTTTTGAAGGCTGTTTTACCTGATCCGGCTTCTTTAGGTTCGCGCACCAAAGGTAAAACCAATATCGGTTGTATTTTCCGGGGGATAAAAGACGGCAAAGAAAGAACCTATTATATTTACAATATTTGCGACCACGAGGCTTGTTATTGGGAAGTCGGTTCCCAGGCGGTAGCCTATACGACGGGTGTCCCGGCTATGATTGGTGCCATGATGCTGATGACCGGAAAGTGGAAGGAACCCGGCGTGTTTAATATGGAGGAATTTGATCCGGATCCGTTTATGGAAGCATTAAACCGTTGGGGGCTGCCTTGGAAAGAATCGTTTGATCCGGAAATGGTGGACTAAAATGAACATTACTCAATTGCCTACTCCTTGCTATCTGGTGGATGAGGCGATCTTGGAACATAATTTAAACATCTTAAAAGAGATCATGGATCAGACCGGCTGCCGCATTCTTCTTGCGCAAAAAGCTTTTTCCACGTTCTGCCTATATCCTATGATCGGCAACTATTTAAGCGGCACAGCTGCAAGCGGCCTTTTTGAAGCGCGTTTAGGCAAAGAAGAAATGAAAAAAGAGAACCATGTCTATTCTCCCGCCTATATTGAAGAAGATTTTGACGAGATCGTTACCATCTGTGACCATATCGTTTTTAATTCCTTTTCTCAACTGCAAAAATATAAGGCAAAGGCCCTAAAGGCAGGAAAGCAGATCGGTCTGCGCATCAATCCGGAATACTCGACCCAAGAGCACGCCATTTATGACCCTTGTGCGCCCTACTCCCGTATGGGGATAACTATAGAAAATTTTTATGCGGATCAGTTGGAAGGTGTGAGTGGTCTTCATATTCATACGCTTTGTGAGCAAAACGCGGATGCTTTAATCGCAACCATAAATGCCGTTGAAGAAAAGTTTGGGACATATCTTAAACAAATGCAATGGCTGAATTTAGGCGGAGGGCACCATATTACGCGGGACGATTATGATAAAAAAGCGCTGATATCGTGTATCAACAGATTGCAGGAAAAGTATCGGGTACAAATATATCTGGAGCCGGGAGAAGCCATTGCCTTAAATGCCGGTTTTTTGATTACAAAGGTGCTGGACCTGATTAGAAACGGCATGTCAATCGCAATCCTAGATACGTCGGCTGCATGCCATATGCCGGACGTATTGGAAATGCCCTACCGTCCCGCAATCATCGGCGCAGGGTTGCCGCAAGAAAAACCGTATCTTTACCGTCTGGGAGGGTCGATTTGTTTGGCGGGAGATGTTATCGGAGATTATTCTTTTGACAAACCTTTGCAAGTAGGGGATCATTTGACGTTTTGTGATATGGCGATCTATACGATGGTTAAAAACAATACCTTTAACGGTATCAATCTTCCAACCATTGCTGTTCGGGATAAACAGGGTGATTGCAGGATTATTTGCCGCTTTGGGTATACAGATTTTAAAGAAAGACTTTCATAAGTTTTATCCAATTCAATAAATAGAACATAAGATATTGAAAACGACATCATGCAAGAAAGGAAAGAACCAATGATAACGGAAAGTATTTTAGATGCAATCGGAAACACGCCAATGCTGAGCTTAAAAAAGCTGACCGGTTTGCATATTTTTGCTAAGGCGGAATATTTGAATCCCGGGGGTAGTATTAAAGATAGGGTTGCCAAATATATGATTGAAGAAGCTGAAGCCAGCGGCCGCCTCAAACCGGGTATGACCATCATGGAGCCGACTTCCGGCAATACGGGAATCGGACTCGCTTTGGTCGGCGTACAAAAAGGGTATCGGGTTGTGATCGTCATGCCGGAAAATATGAGTGAAGAACGAAAAAAAATCATCCTTGCTCTGGGTAGTGAATTAATTCTAACCAAAGCTGGAGACAGTATCGGAGGAGCCGTAGCGGAGGTTGAAAGGCAAAAAGCCCAAGACCCGTCTATTTTTGTTCCCCAGCAGTTTGAAAATCCGGCCAATCCCAAGATTCATTATCTGACTACAGCTAAAGAAATTTGGCAGCAAATGGATGAGAAAGTGGATGTTTTTGTCTCCGGTTTAGGGAGCGGCGGTACGCTGGAGGGGATCGGCACCTATCTGAAAGAAAAGAACCCTCAAGCAAAAGTCATCGCTGTGGAGCCCAAGAATGTCTCTGCACTTTTGGGTCACGAACCGGGGTTGCATAAGATTCAAGGCATCGGCGACGGCTTTGTTCCCAAAGTTTTAGACGTTGATTTGATTGATGAAGTGGTGGAAGTTACCGATGAAGACGCTATCCGCACAGCCAGAGAATTAGCGAAGGTGCAGGGAATTTTAGTTGGCACATCCGCGGGGGCTAATGTTTGGGCATCTATAAAAGTTGCTCAAGAGTACGGTTTACAAAAAAACATTGTAACAATATTGCCCGACCGGGTGGAGCGGTACTTCAGTACCTCTTTAATCTAAAGATAAATAACCCATAACATAACAAAAAAGGCCGGAAACCAATTGTTTCCGGCCTTTTAATATGCCGAGTTTTTAAATGACATTGGATAAGCAAAGTTAAAAATAGCGGTCGATAACCTCTTCGATTGCCCGGCTGCGATTGGCTTGGGCGGTATAGGCGGCGGCATCTTTTAAGTCCTTTGTGGCATTCCCCACGGCGATACCCAGCCCTGCCCACTGGATCATCTCCAAGTCATTTTTATTGTCGCCGATTGCTACGACTTGTTTGCGATCTATACCAAGTTTAGCGGCGAGTTGGGTCAGCGCCTTCGCTTTTGAGACATCGGGGGACATCATCTCTAAAAGATACGGTTTGGATTGGGTCAGACAGAGGGAATTTCCAATAGTCTTGCTTAAGACGGCTTTGATTCCTTCAAGTTCATCCGGTTTGGCTACGATCATCATTTTAGGCGTGGGATGCAGTTCGGCTGATAAAAAACTACCGACTTCTTTTGTTTTGGTATGAGCCATATCGGGGTCCAAACGGGTATTATCGGTGATCTTTTCCACGACAATGGCATCGTTGTGATAGAGCTGCAAATACCAACCGTACCTTTTACAGCAGTCGACTATCAAACGAATTTGTTCTGGAGCGATCAAATCAGAAAAGATTGGCGTTTGCGAAAATGCACTGCGGACAACGGCTCCGTTATACGTGATTAGGGGGAGATCAAGGTGCAATTTTTGGGCATAAACACAGGCTGACGGGTACATTCTCCCAGTTGCCAGGGTAACGCCAACGCCCTTTTTTTTAAGCTCCTGAATCTTATGAATGGTTGTCTGCGGAATGGTAAGATCCTCTTCCAGCAGCGTATCATCAAGATCCATTACCAGTAATTGATACATAAGCTCTCCTTGATTTGTTTTGTTATATGGCAAACGAACTTAAAAAATAAACCAAAGCGCAAATTAAAAGGATAAAAATAACTGCGTTGTATAAAAGAAAATATTTGCCTGTTCCGATATAAAAGCCGCTGGACTTTTGTTCCGGCCTGTTATTAAAGAGGTAATAGCGGTTGATTTGTTGTGTAGAAGAATTTGAGGCATCTCCCGCTTCTTGAGTCAAAAAGTGCATATATATGGATTGCGCTAGAGCATAGTGGCATTTAAAAACCTTGTTCCACCGTTTGGTCAGAAGAAAGCAAAGAATATTCAGCAACATTAAAAGCCCCATCATGATGCCGATGACAGCTGGCTTATCCAGTTGGGAAATAATTGCTAATGAGCCGCCGACCAATGCTGCAAATAGAGAATTAAACATCATGCGTTCATCTTCGACATGACGGGCATGAGTAAAATTTTCTCTCATACATTCCAGCAAAAAAGCTTCATTGCTATGGTCCATTCTTTTCCTCCGTTTGTATCATTTTTTTATTTATTTCTACATGGCGTCCTCAAAACCCTCTACCGACAAATAACCTTGTGGTTCACGGCATCATCCTGATAGGATATGTATAAAAATGCAGTTAGAGACTGGTTTTTGTCGGTTTTTGGGATATCTTGAACCGTTAAAATATCTTGACTAGAACAAGCGAATGTGGTAAAATAAAAAAAGTCTTGAACTTCAAGATAATTACACTGGGAGGGATATTTCATGGCTGATGAATTTGATAAGATCAATCATTTTCTGGTTTCGGTATTCCATGAAATATTGCGGGTTGAGGAAGCCAGCCTTCGGGCTAAGTCTTTTAAAAATTTATCCATGCGGGAAATGCATCTGATTGAAGCAGTGCATGAATTGGAAAGAAACAATTACAATACGGCATCCAGTATTGCATCCGCCCAAAACATTACATCCGGAACCTTGGCTACGGCAATCAATACATTGGTTAAAAAAGGATACGTTAGAAGAGAACAGGATAAAATTGATAAAAGAGTGGTTCGGATTTTTACGACAGACAAAGGCAAAGAAGCATATGAAATCCACCGCTCTTTCCATAATCAAATGGTTTCAGCAATTATTTCCGCTATTCCTCCCGAAAATCTTACTATATTTGTAGACGGATTAGCGTCTGTCCAAAAATTTTTCAAAAATCAGCCCAAAGTTTTATATGAATAATAATTATTTAATTTTTAAAAACTAAACAATGTTCAAGACGGATTTTATGCCAAAGATTATAAACGATACATAACAAAGTGATTTTTAAATTATAAGGAAGGGTGATGAAAAGTTCAATGAGTTTCCGAATTTTAGGTACAGGAAGTGCTTGTCCTGCCTGCGTTAAGACGAATGAGGATTTGTCGTCTTTTTTAGATACGGATGATGAATGGATCAGCTCGCGTACCGGCACAAAGAGCAGGCATGTTTCAACAACCGAAACCCTGACCGAAATTGCAGCTACCGCTGCGAAACAAGCTTTAGAAGATGCCAACATAGATGCTAAAGATCTTGATTTAATAATCTGCGCAACAATCCAGGGGGATTATATTACGCCCTCTTTGGCTTGTATGGTACAAAAAGAGATTGGAGCTCAATGTCCGGCTTTTGATATTAACGCGGCCTGTCCCGGGTTTATTTATGCGCTGGATATCGCATTGGGATATTTTGCGCGTAACAAATCAAGCAAAATATTAATTGTAGGAACAGAAATGATGTCTAAGCATGTTGACTGGCAAGACCGCGCTACATGTGTGCTATTTGGTGATGGCGCGGGCGCCGTTGTTTTAGGAGAAGGGGATAGCTTGCTTGCGATTAAAACAACCGCTAAAGGAGAATTAGACATCCTCAATATTCATGGCAAGAACGGAAACAGTCCCTTTTCCCAACACGAAAAACAGGATGAATTTGTGCATATGAATGGACAAGAAGTCTATAAATTTGCTGTTATTTCTATGTGCAGGGATTTAAAAGATGTAATTGCAGCCGCTGGTTTAACAGAGGAAGAAATTGATTTTGTTTTACCACACCAGGCAAATATCAAGATTATCGAAACGGCTATGAACAGGCTAAAAATTCCCAAAGAACGGTACTATAACAATATCGAGCGTTTCGGTAATACATCAGCCGCAAGCATCCCTATTTTATTGGATGAATTGAATCGATCGAAACGTTTGCAAAATGGTCAAAATATTGCCATGGTATCTTTTGGGGGCGGCTTGACTACTGGCGCCGTCATCATTAAATGGCAAAAATAAGTGATAAAATTAAAATCAATTGAAAGAAGGAACGAAACATGAACGTTTTTGAAAAAGTAGCAGAAATTATAGCCAATCATACGGATACCCCAGTGGCAGATATCACTATGGAAGCAAGTTTTGAAGAAATCGGTTTGGACTCTTTGGATATTGTTGATTTGGTAATGGCGATGGAAGATACCTTTAGTGTTAAAATTGAACTCAGCCAATCAATCAAAAAAGTTGGCGATCTTGTTACTGTGATTGAAAGCCTCAAGCAATAAAAGAACCTGATAATGATAAAGACACCGTTATGTGTATTATTGGGAATTGAATATCCGATCATTCAGGGAGGCATGGCTTGGATTGCCGATGCCTCTCTGGCTACTGCCGTATCGGAAGGCGGGGGTTTAGGGTTGATTGCGGCTATGAACGCCGACCCCGAATGGTTGCGTACGGAGATCCGCCTCGCCAAAGAGCTTACCAAAAAGCCTTTTGGAGTCAACATCATGATGAAGAGTCCCTTTGTAGATGCCGTGGCCCAAGTGGTTGTGGAAGAAGGGGTTCAAATCGTGACTACCGGTGCAGGCAATCCGGAACGCTTTATGCAGTCCTGGCTTGCGGCGGGGATCAAAGTATTACCGGTGGTCCCTTCTGTTGCCATAGCCAGAAGGATGGAAAACTACGGTGCTGCGGCTGTGATTGCCGAAGGCTGTGAATCGGGCGGGCATATCGGCGAGTTAACCACCATGGCATTAGTGCCGTTGGTGAGTGACGCAGTCTCGATTCCTGTTGTTGCCGCCGGAGGTATTGCCGACGGACGTGGGGTTGCCGCTGCGTTTATGCTTGGCGCCGTGGGCGTTCAGGTCGGTACCCGCTTTTTGGTTGCCAATGAATGCACGGTCCATCCAAATTATAAGCAGAAAATTCTTAACGCTAAAGATATCGATACCGTCGCCACAGGCAAACGGTTGGGACATCCGGTAAGAGCATTAAAAAATAAATTTACGGAAGAATTTTTAAAAAAGGAATACGATCCGAATACTTCTTTCGAGGAATTGGAAGCTTTGGGAGTGGGCGCTTTGCGTCTTGCTGCTAAAGAAGGCGATTTGGAGCAGGGTTGTTTTATTGCCGGACAATCGGCGGCTTTCGTGAAAAAAGAACAACCGGCCGCCCAGATTATTCGAGAGATGATTACGGAAGCAGAAAATTTGTTGAGAGGTACAAACCAATGGCTAAAATAGCGTTTGTGTTTTCCGGTCAAGGCGCGCAGTACAGCGGTATGGGCAAAGAGCTTTATCAGATAAGCTCGGCTGCAAAAGCTGTGTTTGATCAAGCGGATAAAATCCGCCCGGGTACATCCGGCCAATGTTTTGCCGGAGAAAAAGACGAACTGGCGCAAACCATCAATACGCAGCCTTGTGTCTATTGCGTCGATCTGGCCGCGGCTTATGCTCTGCAAGAAGCCGGGATTCATCCTCAGGCTCTGGCCGGATTTTCTTTGGGAGAAATCGCCGCTTTGACTTTTAGTCAAACATTTGATTTAAAAAGCGGTTTTGAGTTTGTTTGTAAACGTGCCGCCCTGATGCATGAAGCGACTCAAGAAAGCTCCAGCACCATGGTAGCCGTATTAAAAATGGATCCTGAACAGTTGGATTTGTTATGCAGAAGCTTCGAGGGCGTTTATCCTGTCAATTATAATGCCCCGGGACAAATCGTCGTTGCTTTGTCAGAAGCTATGAAGGCCCCTTTTTCTGAGGCAGTTGCGGCAAAGGGAGGCCGGGCGCTTCCTTTGGCAGTGAGCGGTGCTTTCCATTCTCCTTATATGGATTCGGCAAAAAAAGGTTTGGAGAAAGAACTTGCGGACATGAGCCTAGCGGCTTCTCAGATACCGGTTTTTAGCAACTATCAGGCAAAGCCTTATCCAGAATTATCAGACCAAATTAAAGAAACGATTGCCCGCCAGGTTAACAGTCCGGTCTATTGGCAAACTACGATCGAAAATATGGTTACGGATGGGATCGATACTTTTATTGAGGTCGGTCCCGGAAAGACGCTCTATAACCTGATTAAAAAAATTGCCCCGAATGTACGTGTCTTGCAGGTGGAGAATGCACAGACTATGAAAGATACTGTGGAACAGTTGAGTTAGTTTGTTGTTATTTTAGGGAAAACGGAGGCGTTTTATGATGCTGAAAGATAAAGTTGCCATCATTACAGGCGGGGCCAGAGGGATTGGGAAAGCCATCACTTTAAAGATGGCTGCAGAGGGTGCAAATGTTGCCATCGTCTATTTGTTGGAAGATGAATCGATAGCGGAAGAAACCCGTTTGCAAGCTGAAGCATTTGGCGTGCGGGCAAAAATTTACCGCAGCGATATCTCCGACAAACAACAGGTTAAAGACCTGGGCGGTCGCATTCTGGAAGATTTCGGTACCGTTGATATTTTAGTCAACAATGCAGGAGTAACACGTGATAAATTGCTGATCATGATGGAAGAAGAAGATTTTGATAAAGTGATCAATGTCAACTTGAAAGGCGCATTTTTGATGATGCATGAGATATGTCCTATTATGGTCAAAAAAAGATGGGGTCGCATCATCAATATTGCTTCCGTCGCGGGAATGATGGGCAATCCCGGTCAAGCCAATTATGCGGCCTCCAAGGCCGGATTGATCGGCTTGACCAAAACGTTAGCCAAAGAATTGGGCAGCCGTAATATTACTGTCAATGCTATTTCGCCGGGATGGATCGATACAGACATGACGTCGGCTTTGACGGATAAAATCAAAGAGGCAACAGACCGGCTTGCGATTAAAAGGATCGGTCAACCGGAAGATATCGCCAATCTGGCCGTCTTTATAGCCGGCGATGGGGCTTCATATGTTACCGGCGAAGTCATCAAAGTCGACGGCGGCCTTTATATTTAAAGTAAATCATAAGGGTATAAGACTTGTTTGAAATTGCAAAATTGAGGAGGATTTATGAACAGAGTAGTAGTGACCGGGATGGGGATCGTATCTCCGATCGGGAATAATATGAAAGATTTTAAGCAGTCACTTTTTGCGGGGAAATGCGGGATCGATTTTATCACCAAATACGATCTTGACCAGACCAGGGTAAAAATAGCCGGTGAGGTTAAAAATTTTGACCCGTCCGTTTTTTTAGCCAAAAATGAATTAAGGAAGACAGACTTATTTGTGCAGTATGCTTTAGCGGCTGCTTTAGAAGCCGTTGGAGACAGCGGTATTGCCGAAAAGATCAATCCGGAGCGGTTCGGTGTTTATGTCGGGAGCGGAGTAGGCGGCATGAATACTTTCATTACTGAATGCGACAAACTGAGGGAACTGGGAGAAACCAAAATCTCACCTTATTTTATCTCTATGATGATCGCTAATATGGCAGCCGGGAACATTGCTATCCGCGTTAATGCCCAGGGGCCATGCTTGCCGGTCGTTACGGCCTGTGCAACTTCAACCCACTCTATCGGTGAAGCTTACCGGGCCATCAAGTATGGTTATGCGGATGCCATTATCGCCGGTGGTACGGACGCCGTCATTAATCCTTTAGCGATTGGCGGATTTACAAATTGTATGGCGCTAACCCAAAGGAATATACCCGATGACTCGTCCATACCGTTTGATAAAAGAAGGGACGGCTTTGTTATAGGCGAAGGCGGCGGTGTGATTATTCTTGAAGAGTATGAACATGCCAAGGCACGTGGTGCTAAAATTTATGCCGAAATCAAGGGCTATGGCAATACCTGCGACGCCTATCACGTAACGGCTCCCCAGCCGGAAGCCAAAGGTGCTTCAAGAGCTATATCCTTGGCAATTGAAGAAGCTGGCATGACAGAAGAAACGGAAACCTATATCAACGCCCATGGCACCAGCACTCCTTTAAATGATGTTTCGGAGACCAAAGCGATTAAATTGGCGCTGGGAGAAGAAAGGGCAAAAATGGCCTCTATCAGTTCAACCAAATCCATGACCGGACATATGTTAGGGGGCGCGGGTGTAATGGAAGCGATTGCTACCATTTTAGCGTTAAATGAGTCTTTGATTCCGCCGACAATCGGTTATAAAGAGAAAGATGAAGCGTGCGATCTGGACTATACACCAAACGTTGCTAAAAAACGAGAAATTAATCTGGGTCTTTCGACGTCTTTGGGGTTTGGCGGTCATAATGCTTGCATTGCCTTTACTAAAATAAAAAACTAGATTGGGAGGATGTTTATGCAAGATCCTGTCAATATCATAGAACGGGAAGAAATTAAAACGATACTGCCTCATAGAGAACCCATGCTGCTTGTGGACCGGGTAGAAAAAACAGCGGAAAACGAAGCAACAGGGAGATATACGGTCAAAGGGGATGAATGGTTTTTACAAGGCCATTTCCCCGAAAATCCGGTTGTTCCCGGCGTTATTCTATGCGAAATCATGGCGCAGTCTTGTTGTGTTTTGTTGGCGGACACGATAAAAGGTCATACTCCCTATTTTACCGGTTTAAACAATGTTAAATTTCGCAAAAAAGTTTTTCCTGGAGATGTAATCGAGGTTAAGTGCAACCTGACCAATCAAAAGCCACCCTTTTATTTTGCAGTAGGGAAGAGTTATGTCAATGGTCAGCTGGTTGCCGGTGCGGAATTTTCCTTTATGGTAACCTAGTATTTCATATGAATCCATAGGTTTATCATAGAATAATGATTATATTAAAGACAGAAATATCTATTTCTGTCTTTTTTTAATTCCCCTGAGGAGCTTATAGCTAGCCTGCCAGCAGTGGAAGTCAATTCGTAAATGGATCCGCGCACGTCCCAGGGTTGTTTTTAATGGGTCTTTTGATTAGCGGGGGTATGTTGATCCCAGGCAATATCGCCATTATTATTTCTGCCGCTAAGTTAAAAATTGGCAGTAAGATATGGGCGAAGTATGCATTACCCCTTGGGTTGGTTGTAGGGGGTACTTTTTATGTAATTTTATTTGTCGTTAGTATTAAGAATTAATATAATTTATATAGCAAATCAGATAGCATAGGTATAAAAAATTTATTTCTGTACCTTTTGTTTTTGGCTATATAAATCTATAGAGATAGGTGGCAAACCTTAATTGTTGCTATAGTTATAATAATAAAAATTTACCTATTTATTATAGTATTTTCAAGAAATAATAATCATTTGTAAATTATGGGCTATACTCTTTTAATTTGACAGGTTATCTGATCAAGTATATATTAATCCATGATACCAGAGTGATCGCACCCTATTTATATAAAAAAGTCCCTGGTAGAAAAAATCGGGGATTCTTGTAATGCCTGGTTACATTGTTTTCACGCGGTGTTGAATAAAAACACAAGAGGAGATGTAGTCAGAATGGGAGAAAGTTTGTTTTTTACCTTATCTATTGTCATCTTTGTTGTCGTGTATGCCTTGATTATCTGGGACAGATTTGACAGAATGGTAGTGGCGTTGGCCGGAGCAATGTTAATGGTGTTGCTTCGCGTCCTAGATCAACAAGATGCTTTTGCCGCCATCGACTTTAATACGATCGGCCTTTTGATTGCCATGATGGTCATTGTCATGATTATGAGGCTGACAGGAATCTTTGAATATCTCGGTATCAAGATGGTCAAGATTTCCAAGGCGGAGCCTTTCCGACTCCTTATTTTATTAAGCATTTTTACCGGTATCTTTTCCGCTTTTTTGGATAATGTTACTACCATCCTTTTGATTTTACCGATTGCAATAAGCGTAACAAAGAAATTAGAAATCAGTCCAATCCCCTTTATTTTATCCGCAATTTTTGCCTCCAATGTCGGAGGGGCTGCAACCCTGATCGGCGACCCACCCAACATCATGATCAGCAGCCAGGCCGGGTTGAATTTTATGGATTTTATTGTTAATGTTGCGCCGCTCTGTTTTCCGGTGTTAATTTTGACGTCATTCATTTTTGGTTTCATGTATCGAAAACAACTGAAGACAAAAGATTCTCTCAAAAAAAGTATCATGGATTTGGATGAAAAAGCATGTATTAAAGACCCTGTTTTGTTAAAAAAGAGTTTAATTGTCTTTGGCTTAGTGGTGATTGGCTTTTTATTTCACGGTATGCTTGGCTTTGAGTCTTCAACCATTGCCATTACCGGTGCGGTTCTATTGTTATTTATATCCGGAGTCAAACCGGAAAAGGTTTTGCTGGATGTGGAATGGAAGACGATCTTCTTCTTTTCCGGCTTGTTTATCGTTGTCGG
>DIFD01000024.1 GCA_002418965.1 Peptococcaceae bacterium UBA5757
GAGGACGTTGACCCTGGTAGCCGCCGGTACGTTCACCTGTTGCGGGCGGACGCTGACCTTGATAACCGCCGGTACGTTCACCTGTTGCGGGCGGACGCTGACCTTGATAACCGCCGGTACGTTCACCTGTTGCGGGAGGACGTTGAATTTTAGAAGTATCCTGAGAGGGTTGTTGTTGCAACCCTTTATCTTTGATTAAGACATCCTTCGTCACAAGAGGTTTTTGTGATAAATCAGCATCTTCTTGTTCTAGGGGAGCTGGCTTATCAACCTTTCTTGTCTCTGAGGCAGCCTTTTTTTCGATAACAACGACTTTATCTGCAAGGGATTTCTCGTTTTTTTCTTTTACAGAACTTTCCTGTTTTTCTCCCATCTCAATTTTTTGAGAAGATAAAGGGTTTTCCGCTGGCTTTTCTACAGGAGCAGAGTCGATCACAACAGATTTTGGGATGCGTGTAACTTTAGGCACAAAGTTTTCCTGCTCGGTTGCAGCCTTGGCAACCTTAGCTTTTGAACTCACTTTTTGCTTTTCATCCGGATTTTTCATACTTTTGCCTTTTTCCTCCCCCAAAGTAGCATCCTTATTGGAACTTTTTGATTCATCTGGAACAAAGTCCCGTGTTGTTTGATCTTGATTATCTTTTGACAAATCCAACCACTCCTATTCATTCCTCGCAAGCGTTTTAAAGTCTCTATTATTCGTCCATAAGCTTTTTAATCGCTTTTGCAAAACCTTCGTCTAAAACAGCCAAAGCCCCTCTTTGCGATTTTCCAACCATATGTCCCAAGGCAATCTTTGTATTCCATTGAATACACGTTATTTGTTTATTATATTTACTTTTAGAAATAACATCCAGAATCTTTTTTTTAACATCCGTGGCCGCATCGGTAGCCACAATAACCATAAACACCTGGGGAGATGAAAGATTTTTTAAAACAGCTTCATCACCCGCGGCGATCTTTCCAGCACGTTGAGCTATTCCAAGATACCCAGCGATCCTCTCATTTTTTCTTCCGTCTTCAGACATCATTGTGAATCCTTTTCTGAAAGGTTGATAATTTGGCTTTTTAATTGTTCTACCACTATATCACCTATACTTGCCTTCAAAGCCTTCTCAAGAGATTTTGTTTTTATAGCTTTTTTAAAACACGCCTCATTATTGCACAAATAAGCGCCTCGACCAGCCACTTTTCCGGTCTGATCTAACATAATTACGCTATCCGGTTTGCGGACAATTCGAATCAGAGAACGTTTTTCTCGCATGGTTCTGCAAGCAATACACATACGGGTTGGTTGTGATTTGGCTGCCATGGCTTATTCCTCCACAACATCTTCTTCTCTGTCTGTCAATGACTCTTCCTCATCGGCTTCTTTTGCTGATTCAGGTTCAAATTCTTCGTAAATTTCCTCAATCTCCGCCTCGTTCTCAAAAGCATCTTCCGCATCTTCTTCTGTTTCATCATCAAATAAATGCAAGAGTTCGGCCTGTGATTGGCTCTTGATATCGATTTTCCAACCGGTCAGACGGGCTGCCAAACGTACATTTTGCCCTTCTTTGCCAATTGCCAGGGAAAGCTGAAAATCGGGTACGATGATCTGGGCAAATTTTTCTCCCTCGTTGACCCGCACCGAAATCACTTTTGCCGGGGATAAAGCGTTACTGACATAGTTTGCCGGATCTTCATCCCAATGGATGATCTCAATTTTTTCCCCACCCAATTCATTGACTACATTTTGTACGCGCATTCCTTTTGCTCCCACACAGGCGCCGACCGGATCAACATTTTCGTTCTTGCTGTAAACGGCTATTTTGGAACGCATACCGGGCTCGCGGACAACCGATTTTATTTCAACGGTACCATCATGAATTTCAGGAACTTCCCATTCAAATAATCTCTTTAATAATCCGGGATGAGAACGGGAGACCATAACCTGAGGTCCTTTGGTCGTCTTTTTTACTTCAAGCACATAAACCTTCATGCGATATCCCTGATAATATTTTTCATTAGGGATCTGTTCCGAAGGTGCCAACAGTGCTTCTGATTTTCCTAGTTCTACATAGATATTTTTATTTTCCTGACGCAAAACCGTCGCATTAATAACTTCATCCACCTTAGTCATATACTGGTCATAGACCATATTACGTTCGGCTTCGCGGATCCTTTGCACAACGACATGCTTTGCCGTTTGTGCGGCAATCCTGCCAAATGATTTGGGCGTTACTTCCGATTCAAAAACATCCCCAAGTTCAAATTCGGGATCATGTTTTTGCGCTTCCTCTAAAGAGATTTCCGTCCGTTCATCCTCAATATGCTCAACGACTTCTTTGCGATAATATACATGAATATCTCCGGAATGGCGGTCAATCTCCACCCTTACGTTCTGAGATGAACCAAAATTTTTTTTGTAAGCGGAAATCAGTGCGGCTTCTATGGCTTCCAATAATATTTCCACATCGATTCCCTTTTCTTTTTCTAAAATCCGTAACGCTTCAATGAATTCCGCATTCATTCGATTGATTCACTCCTTAATATACTCTATTATATGGAAACATGTTCTGAAAAAATGTTTTTTTAACTGTATAAATTTACTTTTGCAACTTTTTCCATGGGAATCTCTATCGTATCTCCATCAATTTTCATGATCAATTGCTCCGATTGCAATCCTACCAAAGTACCAACAAGTAGCTTTTTTGAATCGATCGGACTAAATAACTTGACAGTAATTTCTCGGCCGGAAAAATGAGTATAATCGCTTTCTTTCCTTAACGGTCTATCAATCCCCGGAGAAGAAACCTCTAAAATGTAACTGTGCGGTATTGGATCTTCTTTATCTAAAAAATGCTCGACTACTTCACTTACAACCTGGCAGCAATCCAGATCCACTGGTGGAACCCGATCAATATAGAGTTTTAGATACCAATTTTCTCCCTCTTTGACATATTCCACATCGACTAACTCGACGTTTTGCTTGCCACAAACCGGCTCTAAACGGTCAAAGAGTTTTTGTACCAGCTCGCTGTAATCAGTCAAACCATTTTTCTTTTTTCCCATACCCTGCTCCTAATCAATTCTTAAAAAGGGTTCCTGCAAAGAAAAAAGCGGGTTTTTACCCACTTCCACTACACGACTGTTCTTGAGGACATTTTAACACACATATCCGCAGATAGCAAGAATTAATTGCAGTTTAGATGTCATTATTATACCAATAAAACAAGTTAGATATTATTAACCTTAAAAATTGGACGGGCCGGTTTCTTATGACAAAGAAACTAACCCGTCCTTCTGATAAAATAGACAGCAGCGGACTATTTTATTTATACATAATGGATTTCCAATGCTCCCAGTTGAACATTTCCGGTAATGGTTAAGCGAGGCGCATCTTCTGCGGGTTGTGTGAAACGAGTATCATTGGTTACTCCGGCAAGACCCGTATGTAAATTTTCAATAACCCGCCAGTGTTTTGGAACATACAAATTGAGTGCGCCGAGGCTACAGTCGATAAATATCTCAGCTCCGTCAGGATTCAGCTGTACCTGGTCAAAATAGATAGCCAATTCTCCAAAAGAAACGGTAAATTGCCCACTTGTTAAACAATCTGCGTGCAGATACTTACTGGATGAACCAAAAGAAACCTTAACAAGGGGATTATTGTCATCGATGTTTTCGATGGTCTGATTAAAATGCTCATGTTTGCCATGCTGTTTTGCATGCATGCAATAGACCTTTTTTGAATTAAAGCGAAAAATCATATTGCAGCCGATGCTTAACAAAATAGCTGACAAGATCAACAACCAAAAAGAGATTTCAACAAAATTAAGTGGGTTTTGATAAATCATATACAATAAAGCTAACGGGAGAAAAATGCCAAAGAAACTATGGCTCATGATACTTTTAACCATCAGCGCAATTAATAAAACGGTTGCCAAAATACTCCAAAAGCCAAATTGTCCAAAAGCTGTTGTTTGACTGGCAACGACAAATATGGCTGCCAAAATAAAGAAGACTCCCCAAAACCAATTCCTATTTTTCATAAGAACTCCTTTCATTGAGCCGCTGCTTAAGTTCTTTTAAATATAAGCGCGACACATATATCTGTTTATGACTATTTTTAAACTGAATTAAACTGGAGGCGGTGATGTTACGTGTGATTGAGTACACTTGCCTGATATTCACTATGGTTGATTTGGATGCGCGGAGAAAGCTTTTAGAAAGAAGTTGTTCGAGTTCATAAAGGCGGTATTTAATTCGGTAAGCATCATTGGTTGTATGCGCATAAATGTGCGGGCTTTCCGTTTCAAAAAATAGAATTTCATCCAAAGAAAAGTAAAATTCTTGATTTTCTTTGTAAAAGACTATTTGTAAACCGGATGAAGCTTGGTCCAAAATATATCGGTGTATTTTTTGTATTTTTTCATCCACCTGTTTACATCGGATCAACACCTCATCTTCCTTTTGGTCTTCACTCAACTCGATGCGTATCTTCACCAACTCACCTCCTTTACTCTAAGCACATTATAGCGGGTTTCCATTTATAAAAAAAGGGCTTTTTTCTAACCGGTCAAATTACGCGATCAACAGGTAATAAAATATCCGGATGTTGCATTTTATTATGAATACTTTTTGATAAATGGTAAATAGAATCTGTACCCTGACAAATAAAAAACCGTTTCGGTTAGCCCTATGGGATCAACCGGTACGGTTTTGAGTTTTTAGATATATTTCTGGAATTGAATAAAATCAAAAAATCTTATTACCTTTTCCTGCTGTTTTAATAATCATTTTCCCGTCAAATGGATTAAACTCAACTGTTCTCCCGTAGTTTGCCCCGGTATCTTCTGCAAGTAGCCGTATGTTGAGCCTTTTTAGTTCTTTCTTAACGACTGCTACGTTTCGTTCTCCAATGCTTGTACCGGTAGTAATGAACATATTGGCGCCTCCGGCGATCTTTGCCGTCAGATGAAGTCGGGCGCACCCCTGTATTTCCATATTGTGCACCAATTCTTTAACAGCCAAGTCGGCAAATTTATAGATATCATTGCGATTGTTATCACCAAAAGTCTCCGGCAGCAAAACATGCGCAAGTCCGCCGATCTGCTTTAGGGTGTCATGTATGCAGATGCCTACGCATGAACCAAGCGCATAGGTAATGAGACTGTCCGGAGAAATTGCGATCTTCTGATCAGAAATACCGACTATCACTAATTTTCCCATCCATTCACTCCCAAGCTCTCCATGATCAAACGTAGCGATTTTGGCTCCGGCATAATCAAAAGATGACTTTTGATGCTACTTTGGCCACTTAAAAAATCTTCCTCGATAAACAAAAGGTCATCTCCCATAGCGCCAAATTGCGCAGCTGGGTAACTAAGGATGGCTCCGGCCATATCAATAGCGATTTGCGGCGTGGAAAGCCCAATATTTAAACCCGTCATTGTGGAAATAGCGCTGATATAAGATCCGGCCAGAATATTGCCGATCTCCATAATCGCCGACATGCTCAGTTCCGAAATTTGGTCAAAGTCATCAATTTCTTCCTCCATCAGCACATTGACCAAAAGGCAAATGAATTTTTCGTCCAACAAAAAGAGCAGCAACCCCTGGACATCCCCGGTCATATTAACGAGAATGCCGGCCAACTCGTTTTCCGGCCCACCGAGGATACTGGCCATGCTGCTAACATCAATAATCTGCAGCTGAGGGACAGACATCATCACTTTATCAGCCAGGATATGTGCCAAAGAGGTAGCCGCATTGCCGGCGCCGATATTGCCGATTTCAGAAAGTACGCTAAGCTGAAGTTCATTTAAGTTTTGATAGCTTTCCATCCGGAACCTCCTTTCAATCATTAAAAGTGTTATCCTTTTTTATATCGTCGGAATTTGACAAATCTTGAATCGTTAAATAAAAACTTTCTTTCAAAATTGCGATCGTCCGCTAAAAACAAATATCCTGTACCCTTATTTCTATAAAAAACGGGGGTCTTGAATTTTCATTCAAAACTCCCGTAACTATATTATAATCATATAGAGTTGTTTTTAAATTTATTTACAGCTATACCCCCATCCCCGCCCAGAATACTTGTTCAACTGATAATAAACCAAGAATACAAATAATACTTGCTATTAAATAAAACAATACCTCTCTCTTGTTCATCTGAATATTTTGCTGTTTATCGATTACAAAGGATCTAATTAACAAAAACAAAATAATTCCAGCTGTTATGTACGGAATAAAAAATATTCTTAGAAAGATTATCGGTAGTGTTAATCCTAAAAAACCCCTGGTCCAAATTGCATATTGGAAATCCGCACCGCAAAATTCAATAAACCTATATATAGATAGTACCACACAAGGAAGTAATAGAACATCCTCAATGATTAATAAAATCCACGCTGTTTTTCTGTATTTATTGACCATCGGTTTTAATCCTCTCTGCTTATAATTAATATGAAAATATTCTCTTTTGTTTTATTGAAGTAAGCCACTTAACGCTTCTAGTATATTGATTTTATGCTATTTTGTAAATATCATAAAATTTTATACTACCCATATATAAGTAAATTATTTTCGTTTATAATTAAATATGTAAATTTATTAAATGATGTTTCTTCGGAGGTTTCCATGCTAAAAAAGATTGCGCCGTTTCTTGTCATAGCTGCCGGTTGTATGTGGGGATCCATCGGTGTATTTGTAAGATATTTAGATCAAATGGGTCTAAGTAATACCACCATTGTTGAAATACGCATGATCGGAGCGGCGCTTATGCTGTTTTTTGCCGTGCTGCTTTACGATAAAAAATTGTTCCGGTTTAAACTGAAAGATTCATGGGTATTTATCGGCGCCGGTCTAGCTAGTGCCATCGGGTTAAATTACTTTTATAATCTCGCGATACAGGAAGTATCTTTATCCTTTGCAGCGATCTTACTGTCAACAATGCCTATTTTTGTCTTGCTGATATCATTTTTTCTCTTCAAAGAAGATATTGCACGTAAAAAAATTATATCTGTATTCCTAATGATTCTGGGCTGCATATGCGTAAGTGGCTTCCTCGACGGCGCCGGTGCAATTATATCATTAAAAGGAATACTTTTTGGTTTAATATCCGGCATTGGCTATGCATTCTGCAGTATCTTTATCCGCATAGGGATCAATAAAGGATATAGCTCATTAACAATCAATTTATATTGCTTTGTAGTGGCATGTCTCAGTCTTCTATTCTTTACCGATTGGCATGCGATCGGCGCAATGATTGCTCCTGCACCCCCAGAACGTATCGGGTTCTTGATTTTCTACTCCTTCATCTGTGCGGCCTTGCCATATGCCCTCTACTTCTTTTCTTTTAATCATATGGATACAGGCAAAGCCTCCATTTTGGCTTCCTGTGAACCTGCCGCGGCCACGGTTTTTGGGTTTATCTATTTTAGCGAGGTTCCTACCGTCTTTTCTATTTTCGGTATTTTGATTGTATTTATCGCCTTGGCGCTGATGAGCCGCCCAGATAAGCTGATGGAGGTTAAAAGTACTGAAGTGTTATAGCTTGTCTATTGCTTATTTTATTGTTGTTTATCCTTTATTTAACCGTAAAAAGGTCTGCTTAAGCACTCTACTTCTACAACATTATTATCTGCACTATACAATCTTCATGATAACGAATGGTATTTATGATTTGTTGCCAATGTTTATCGCTAATATCTACTGTAAAAAATTTTTGATAAATTTTTTAATCTAAAACGTGTACTTTATATTTTCATAAAATAAAAAACAGCCTGCTTTGTTTCATACAATAGCAGGCTGTTTTTTAGTCGAACCTGAACCGGCGACCTCTACCACCCCCATTGCGTTAAATAATTGATAGGGATATTATCGTTCAATTTCCGTATCATATGTATGTTAATAATTTGGGCCACCCGATTTTCATTTGGCTTGTGTAGAAACTGAGGGCGGGAGAATTATTAATAGCAATTTTTTAGTCTTACTAATTGCTATCTTTTTATTTTTAATTATATTAATAGTAGTTTTAGAATGCTACATTGGCAATAATGATATTTGCCTGCACGGGAGTCTCCGTTGCGATACCAACTAGAGCACCCGTAACATTAACCAGGGTTACTGTGGAAGGCACACTGCCAATTGTAATAAGAGCTGAACCTGAGAACTGATTTGTAAAAATTGGTGTTGAGGCTGAAACGCCTCCCCCACCATTGGTGTTGATCGCAAAGGTAATTGAGGTGCCTGCTCCAGCTCCGTCTACAGCAATCCACCATGTTACATAATAGTTGCCAACGGCGGTTATCGTAAACTCTCCAGTTAAACCATTATAAGTGATATCTGCGCTCTGATTGTTTAATACCTGCGTAAAGATAATATTCTCGCCATCGCCGATGGTCGTAGCTCCGGTGAGCTGTGCTTGTATTCCACGAAGCTGCGTTGTAATTCCGGGGGCACCGGGAGCGCCGGGGGCACCGGGAGCGCCGGGAGCGCCGGTTGGCCCTACACAGCAATACGGATTGGTTGGTAGACATGAGTACCGATCATAAGTGTACCCGCCTTGTCCATAATCGCTGAAATTGTTTTGTTGTGCGTTCGAATATTGAGTGACGTATTTATTATTTTTATTAAAATAGTTCATAAAATTTCCTCCAATAAAATACTAGAATGTTTGTACATCTAATATATTATATGCTTAAAATAAAAAAATGTTATTAGACTTGAACTGCACCATTAAAAAGCGGCTCTCTTAAAAAATGAAGTAATAGAAAACTTCAAAAATTATGAACCCACCGGAACTTAGACCACACAAACTCCGGCAAACACGCGGAAGTTTAGAGATCGAAAAAGGTATCGATCTTCTAATCGATCTTCTAATCATATCAAGATTTCTCGGATACTCCGTTAGCGCATTCATGAATCGAAATATATTCATATAAATGTGGAACAGGTCAGGAGCGCAATAAAAAATCTCATACGACATTTTACGACACAATACTGCCTAAAATAGTCTCATTGTGGAAAAAGAAAAACCCCACCATCTTAATAGACAGCAGGATTGATCTTGGTCGGAGCGACTGGACTCGAACCAGCGGCCTCTACCACCCCAAGGTAGCGCTCTAGCCAAACTGAGCTACGCCCCGATATGGCCGTCTTTTTATTTAGACGGCACAACATCATTTATTATAATTTTTGCAAGGGTCTTTGTCAAGCAAAAAACCGCATTATTCAGCATCTAAACCAAAGGCTGTATGCAAAGCGACGGCGGCGTCTTTGACATATTCTTGTGCCACAATGCAAGAAACTTTGATTTCAGAAGTAGAAATCATCTCAATATTACAACCCTTATCGGCTAAAATCCGGAACATCTTAGCAGCAACACCGGGGTTTGTGATCATACCGGCTCCTACGATCGAGATTTTCGCCACCGTGCCATCTAGATTATAATTTATCAAACCGAGACCATCCAAAACTTTCTTAACTTTATCCTGGTCGTCTCGGCCGGTCGTAAAAGAGATCTCCTGATATTCGCTTTGTTTGCCCGCCTGGACAATCATATCGACATTGACCTTCTCTTTGGCCAAAGCCGAAAAAATCTTACTTGCGATACCGGGTTGGTCCGGAACATCAAAAATATTCACTTTCAAAACATTCATATCATGGGCGACGCCGATCACCACATATTCTTTTTCAATATTCTCGTTCATAGTTACCTCCTCCAAAACAATTGTACCTTCCGAATAATTAAAACTGGAACGGACATGCAACTTGATGCCGTATTGTTTAGCAATTTCCACACTACGCGGCTGCAAAACAAGAGCCCCCATAGCAGCCATTTCCAACATCTCGTCATAGGAGACCTGAGGCATTTTCCAGGCCTTTTTAACAACCCGTGGGTCCGCAGTATAAACACCGTCTACATCGGTAAAAATCTCACAGACATCTGCTTTTAAGGCTACAGCCATAGCTACAGCACTGGTATCGGAACCGCCGCGGCCCAAGGTATTGATATCACCGATGGCATCTATTCCCTGAAAACCGGCTACAACAACAATATTCCCGTTATCCAGTTCTTGTTTCACACGTTCACCGGCGATTTCCAAAATTTTTGCTTTGGCAAAAATTCCGTCCGTATGGTAACCGGCTTGAGGCCCAGTCAAAGAAATAGCTGCATAGCCCATTTCATTTAACGCCATAGCAAGCAAAGCGATAGATTGCTGTTCTCCGGTTGCCAACAGCATATCCATTTCCCTCCTGGAAGGGTTTTGAGTCAGCTGACGCGCAAGCGCGATCAAATCGTCCGTCGTGTCTCCCATGGCAGAAACAATGACGACCACCTGATTGCCTGCCGCGGCTGTTTCACCTACCCGTTTGGCTACCCGCTGAATTCTTTCGGCGTTGGCAACAGAACTGCCGCCAAACTTTTGTACAATAATACTCATGTGTTTGATCCCTCCGAAGACTTATTATCGGGGATTACGGTTACCCCGTTATTATCACTTGATAAAAACAGTATATGCGATTTTATTCCCTGCGCATCAAGCGCCGCCATCATGGATTGAGAAATCGCCTCCCGATTAGATTCCCCTTTTTCCACAAAGGCGATGATACTGGGCCCGGATCCGCTCAAAACACAACCGAGCGCGCCTTCATTTTTTGCTGCAAAAACCGCGTCTTCGGCTCCCGGTAGTAAAGCAAATCGGTACGACTGGTGTATTTTATCTTCCAACATTGCACCGAACGTCTGCAGGTCTCCATTTTGCAAGGCTACCGCCAGCATGGTGCTGTGACTGATATTAAATACTGCATCTTCTCTCAAGACTAGATCCGGCAGGATGGAACGGGATTTTTTTGTGGGCAATTTGAGATGGGGCACAAGCACGACCACACGTAAAGACGGCGGTGGTACGATCTTATGGGTATAAAGCCGGTTTTGTTCCGGCTCGTTACAAACACAGACAAACCCGCCCAAAATAGCTGCCGTTACATTATCCGCGTGTCCCTCTAAGTTTACGGCAAGATTCATAATCGTTTCCTGAGCCAACGGATAACCCATCAAAGCATTGGCAGCTACCAAGCCGCCAACAATGGCAGCAGCGGAGCTCCCCAATCCGCGAGAAAAAGGAATGTTATTGACCTGAGAAAAAGCAAGCTTGGGTTTTTGCCATCCGGCTGCATCATAAGCAGCCTGAACGGAACGCATCACCAAATTATCTTGATTGACATTGGAAGAATGATACGACCCTTCTCCTTTGATTGTAAAGTGGATCTCTTCATCCTTTAGCACTTCGGACACAGTCAGATAATTATAATACGCCAATGCCATTCCTAGCGTGTCAAAACCGGGACCAAGATTTGCGGTAGTCGCAGGTATTCTGACGGTTACCATCTATTATTAGGCCTCTCTCTCCTCAACACGAATGATATTGGCAATATTGGCAACACAGCTTAAATTACGGATGCGGTCGATAGAGCGCATCATATCGGCATGGTTTACCTGGTGTGTTACCAATACAATTTCGGCCTTATCTTCAGAAATTCGGCGTTTTTGCATCACGCTGTCCATACTGACATTTTCTTCTCCTAAAATCTTGGTAATGGCGGCAAAAACACCGGGTTGATCAAAAACTTTTATCCGAACATAGTACTTACTGTTGGTTTGGTCAATCGTTTTAACTTTCTTTTCCATAAAGCAAGTACATCCCCAACGAGATTTGCTGTTGTGGCAGATATTTCTGGCGGCAGCAATCACATCGCCGACGATAGCGCTGCCCGTAGGCAAAGAACCGGCACCACGTCCAAAAAACATGGCTTCTCCCAGAACATCGCCCTCTACAAAGATGGCGTTAAATGAATCCCGAACAGATGCTAAAGGATGACTCTGCGGAATCATGGCCGGATGCACCCTTACTTCAATCCCGTTTTCATCTTCTTTGGCAATTCCCAACATCTTGATTACATAGCCGAATTCCGTGGCATATTTGATGTCCCAATCGCTGATATGGGTGATCCCTTCGACAGGTACCATATCATCCGTAACACGACTATTAAAAGCAATAGAAGCTAAAATAGCAATCTTTCTGGCCGCATCATACCCTTCCACGTCGTTGGTCGGATCTGCTTCGGCATAACCTAATTTTTGCGCTTCTTGCAGGGCTTCTTCAAAGGAAGCGCCCTTTTCTGCCATACTTGTCAATATGTAATTGGTCGTACCGTTGACAATCCCCATGATTTGGACAAAACGGTTGGCCGCAAGGCTTTCTTTCATCACCTGGATGATGGGGATTCCACCTGCTACACTGGCTTCAAAAAACAGATCGGTTGCAAATTCTTCAGCAATAGAAAGCAATTCACCACCGTGAGATGCGATCAAATCCTTGTTAGCTGTAACCACGCTCTTCCCTTTTTTTAAAGCGGCAGAAATAGCTTCATAAGGCATCTGTATCCCACCGACAACTTCTATCATAATATCGATCGAATCATCATTAACCAAATCCTGCCAATTATCGCTGACAGGTATATCGTTTAAACCCAAAGAATCCAATAATTTTTGGGCTTTGGGGATATCTTTATCCACGACGCGTATCAATTTAATCGGCATAGCCCTTAAAGCAATCAGGTCGCTATGCTCAATCAATATTTTGGCTGCTCCGCTACCTACTGTGCCCAAACCCAGAATACCAACTTTGACAACTCGATCAATTTTTTTCGGTAATTTACAGGGCATAACGAACCTTCTTTCAATAAAAATCTATTTACCTTTCGGATAAATAAAATAAAACTATTTACATCTATTTCATAATAGTATAACAAAGAATGCCCTGCCATGCAAGGTGTATCTTGTGAATTCTTCGTGTGTCAGCTAAAAAAAGACGGACTATATATGTCCGCCTTTTTTCATTCAATTACATTTATAAGAATCAAATTTTTTCTACATGTTTGTTATCATAATGGTTTACAAGATGATGCAGATTAAACCTCCTCCGCTTTCATTAACGATCCGCTGTAGGGTTTCCTGTAGTTTTCCCTGAGCGCTTTCCGGCATTCTGACAATTTTACTCTGAATTCCTTCCTGTACCAATTCATTTAAAGACTTGCCGAAGATATTGGTATTCCATATTTTTTGCGGGTCATCCTCAAATTCATCCATCAAATAACGTACAAGGTCCTCACATTGTTTTTCTGAACCAATCAAAGGTGTGATTTCCGTTGCTATATTAGCCCGGATAATATGGAAACTAGGGGCGGAGGCACATAATTTTACACCGAAGCGCCCACCTTGTTTGATCAATTCCGGCTCTTCGAGATAGGTTTCGTCCATTGTCGGCATCACGACGCCATATCCGTTAGTCCTGACATCCTCCATAGCGTCGGCAACTTTTGCCCACTGGCGATAGCCCATACTGAAGTCACGAACAACCTGCATGATGGTTTGATCACCTTCAATTTCCTTACCAGCATATTCCCCTAAAACTTTATTAAACAGATTATCTTGGGTCGAAAATTCTATATTGGCACTTCCCGTCCCCAGTTCCATCGCGTTCAAGGAAACGCTTTTGACAACATCGTTCTCCTGATTTAAAGAGTCGATCATCCCATTCATATCCCTTACGCGCCAAACATTGCCAGCTGCCTCCCCAACCATATTTTCCACTTTTTGACGCAACCAGTGATCGCATTCCAATTCTTCCACCCAACCGGGCAAATTGATATTGATTTCCGTAACGGGGAATTCATACAATACTTCCTGCATCACCTCCATAATGTTATCATAAGACATCTGCGCTGCATTTAACGGCACAACTTTAACATTATGTTCCTCGGAAAGTGCGGCGGCCATTTCATTGGTTTTTGCGCTTTGCGGCTGAAGACTGTTTAAAACAATGACAAAGGGCTTTTTAATCTCCTTTAGTTCATCAATGACTCTTTGTGAGGCTTGGGCATAATTTTCCATAGGAATATCCGTTACCGTGTTATCACAAAGCACTACCAAACCAATGGTAGAATGCTCACTGATCACTTTTCGGGTTCCAGTTTCCGCCGCTTGCTGGAATGGCACAGGCTCATCATACCAGGGGGTGTTGACCATACGGGGTCCTTCATCATCCTCAAAACCCACAGCTCCCGCTACCGTGTACCCCACACAATCCACCAGTCGGACACGCATATCAATCCCTTCCAACAAACTGATTTCCACAGCTTCGGCGGGGATGAATTTTGGCTCGCTTGTCATCACCATCCTCCCCGCCCCGCTTTGAGGCATTTCATCCTGTGCACGTTCACGATCATGGATATCCAAAATATTAGGAAGGACCAATAATTCCATAAAACGCTTTATAAACGTAGATTTACCAGTACGAACCGGCCCTACAACTCCTAAATAGATATCCCCTCCCGTTCTTTCGGTAATATCTTTTAGCACATTGAAATTTTCCACTGTTTTCCCTCCCTTAATCATTTTACATCAAACAAAGTCAGTCCTCTTCATCTAAACATCCACTTAAATAAGAAAAAAGTATGGAGGTTTTCCATACTTTTTATGATCGTTGTTCGCTTTTTATGTGTGTTTTATTAAGTTTTTAGAAATTATTTTATTGCTTTCCTTGTAATAAAATAGGCAATTCTTTCGTCTTGGAACGTGTCATCAAAGCCCACATGGCATCCTGCGGGGCACGCCCTTGATAAAGAACGGCATTGATCTGCTCTGTAATAGGCATTTCAACCTTATATTGCTGAGCGAGTTTGTACGTATTTTCTGCCGCGTATACGCCCTCAACTACCATGCCCATATCTTCCAACACCTGATTCCAGGAGCGTCCTTTACCAATTTCAATCCCGGCACGACGGTTACGACTGTGATGGCTCGTGCAGGTAACAACCAGATCACCCAACCCAGTTAATCCGGAAAAAGTTGCGGGATTCGCACCCATTGCAACGCCGAGACGTGTGATTTCTGCCAAACCCCTCGTGATAATTGCAGCTAAAGCATTATCTCCCATCCCCAAGCCAACAGCGATTCCCGTGGCTAAAGCAATTACATTCTTAACGGCTCCTCCGATCTCCACTCCGATTATATCCGTATTGGTGTAGACTCTAAAATTACCGTTCATAAAAACATCTTGAATCGTTTGGTTAATTTTGTCATCCTTGCCTGCTACAACGACAGTTGTCGTCAAATTGAGCGCCACTTCTTCCGCATGGCTGGGCCCGGACAGAACAGCCATAGGGTATCCTGGCAGTTTCTCTTCGATCACTTCGGAAAGCCGTTTAGGACCTTGTGGATAAAACCCTTTAGCCACATTCAGCAATATGGTTCCAGGGGTAAGATACTCTTTGACATCTGAGGCAACCTGGCTAACCGCATGGGACGGCACGGCAAAGATCACCATATCCGCGCTGGCAACACCGGAAAGATGCGGCGTAATTAAAAGGTCGGCAGGCAAAGGAACACCGGGTAAAAAAGCTTTATTTTCACCTTCAGCCATTAGTTTTTCCGCATGGTACGGATCCCATGTCCATAAGCTTACATTATGTCCGTTTTGATATAGTAAAAGCGCTAAAGCTGTACCCCAGCTCCCTGCTCCTAAAATTTTTATTTTCATAACAAGTTAACCCCCCTTTTATCTGCCATGAATTTATTTTTTGTTTTTATATATAAAACGGTGCTCTTCCCCATGTAAAATACGGATAATATTATTCTTATGCTTATAGATAACAAGCAACATGCCAATCAGCGCAAAAATCGTGTAACCCGGAGGTTGCGCGGAAACAATAAAATAAATCGCGGCTGTAACCGTTGCCACAACCGTACCAAGCGATACATAACCGGATACCAACAACGTGATTGCCCAAACAATCATGATCGGGACAAAAGCGAACGGAACCGTAGCCAAAACAAAACCGATCCCCGTCGCAGCCCCTTTTCCGCCTCGGAACTTTAACCAAACCGGGAAAACATGACCTGCAACAGAAGATAAACCGGCAATAGCTCCGATATTGAGGCCATACAAATATGTACAAATTAAAGCCGGTAAAAATCCCTTTAAAAAATCAACCACTAAGACAATGGCGGCACCCTTTTTTCCTACCATTCGTAGTGCATTGGTGCTGCCTACATTGCCGCTGCCAACGGTGCGGATATCCATATGCTTGATTTTTTTGCCGACAATATAGGCCGTCGGTATAGAACCGGCAAAATAGGATAGCAAAAAAACTAAAATAATTCCTCCAAAAGATAATTCCAACAATATCACCATCCGTACCAAAATTTTTTATGGTCGTTTAACCATTTTTATCTTCCTGTTCCCTTTTACGCCAAATCAAAGAGATTGGCGTACCGGCAAAGCCAAATGCTTCACGGATTTTATTTTCAAGATATCGTGCATAAGAAAAGTGCATCATTTCCGGTTCGTTCAAAAAAATTACAAACTTGGGGGGCTTTACCCCGACCTGTGTGGCATAAAGAACTTTAAGCCGTTTTCCCTTATCCGTTGGCGGAGGGTTTAAGTCCACAGCCTCGCGGATCACTTCATTGAGCTGAGCCGTTGTGATCCGTCTACTATGCTGCTCGGCAATAAAATCTGCAAGGGGTAAAACCTTATCCACCCTTTGCCCGGTTTTGGCCGAAACAAAGATACTCAAAGCATAGCCGGCGAAAGCCAACTGCTCCTTGATCTTTTCTTCAAATAGTTTCATCGATTTATCGTCTTTATCAGGTAGATCCCACTTATTGACGACAACCAACATCCCTTTACCCGCTTCATGAGCGTAGCCTGCAATCCGCTGATCCTGGTCGCTGATCTCAGCTGTGGCATCCAAAACCAGCAATACCACATCGCAACGGTCGATCGATTTTAAGGACCGGGCGACGCTATACTGCTCCGTCGGTTCATTAATTCTGGCTTTACGCCGCATTCCGGCCGTATCAATAAGCAAATATTGCTTCCCGTCTTTTTCCAAGACCGTGTCGATGGCGTCTCTCGTCGTACCGGGTATATCGGTAACGATCATGCGTTCTCTTCCCAACAGACGGTTGACCAAAGAGGATTTGCCGACATTCGGCCGACCGATCAAAGCAATCGGCAAAATGTCTCCATCCAAATCATATTCTTCAATTTTCGGGAAATGCGCCACAACCAAATCCAGTAAATCCCCGATATTCATGCTATGGATCGATGAGATCGCAATCGGCTCACCTAACCCCAAAGCATAAAAATCATAAATCATAGCGGTATCTTTAAAATTATCGACTTTATTGACGGCCAAAACCACCGGTTTTTTTGAACAACGTAACAAGGCGGCAACTTCATAATCATCCGCTGTCACACCGTTTCGTGCGTCCACCACAAAAATAATCACATGGGCTTCTTCGATTGCCAACTCGGCCTGATCTTTTACCTTAGCTTCAATCACACCGTTTTGTTTATGAAACTCAATACCCCCGGTATCGATTAGCGTAAATTCATGATCCAACCATTCGGCGTCCCGATATAGCCGGTCTCTTGTAACGCCAGGGGTATCCTCAACAATCGCATGTCTTTCTCCGATAATACGATTAAAAAGCGTTGATTTTCCCACATTGGCCCTACCAACAATGGCTACGAGCGGTTTCATTTTTTTCTCCTTGTCACTTTTGTCATATTCGATTGTTTCCGATCAGGCTTACAAGATAAGCCGCATCATTTTCTAGAACTTGGATGGGCATATTTAACTTTTGCCTGCATTCCTGTAATGTTATAGAATCTAAAAATATCTCCTCATCAAATTTTAACATATTTTGCGGAATCAGAATCGTACCGGTATCCGTTTGGTGTTCCAGTGCTTTTATCAGGCACGATCCGGTCAACAACCCCGATACGGTTACCGTTTCGCCAAAATATTGATTCGCCACTACAACAAGATTTACCTGCAATCCATCAATACCGGCCAAATCTTTCTCAATTTCCTTCCAAATCGGCTCGGCACTTTTACCCGTAATAATCGTATATTTAGTAGGAGTGATTTTATGCGGCAAACTTTTTTTTGCCGTTTTCCATTGGTCTAAAAACAAGGTCGCCATCCCCACGCCATTTTCCAGTTGAGGCAGATCCTCATAGTGTTCAAGCGTTGGTAGTTCCCGCCCGGCTTTTAAGTAAAATTCATCCGCTAAAAAGACTAAAGAACTCCCCCTTGTTTTTTGAAACTCTTTTTGATGTCCTTGTACCAGATCAATGATCATACTGCATTCAAACGGCGTGTAAAGGCGTAACCCTCTTTGATGGTAGCGAGTTAAGCCGACAGGCACAATCGCGATGGAGCAAAGGTATGGGCCTAAGGCGATCAGATCATCGATGGTTTTTTCTAATTGAACCCCATCATTGAGACCCGGACATAAAACGATCTGCGTATGTAGATCAATCTGGGCATCAGCCAACTTATTTAATAGCGGAAGAATTTCAGCATTCCGTTTGAGTCCTAAAAGCTCAGCACGTACTTTTGAATCTGTTGCATGCACAGAAAAATAAAGCGGACTTAAACGGAGCCTTTGGATCCTTTGTAAATCTTGTTCGGTCAGATTGGTTCCTGTAATATAATTTCCTTCCAAAAAGGACATACGGTAATCATCGTCTTTTAAGAGAAGGGTTTTTCTGGGATTGGGCGGAAGCTGATCGACAAAACAAAAAAGACAACGGTTATGGCAAACCCGGATCCCATCAAAAACATTAGCTGTAAAAACGAGTCCCAGGTCTTCATCCATATCCTTTTCGATCTCACAGATTACGGTTGCCCCATCGGCTCTTACGATCTCCAACTCCAGTTCTTCATCTCCGCAATAGTAGCGGTAATCAATGATGTCTTCAACCTCTATCCCATTGATTCTGACCAGTTGATCGCCCACGGCTATATTTAATTCTTCGGCTATGCTACCCGGCATAACCTCCGCCACTACTCCTGGCAAATCATTCACCACCCCATACTTGGTTTCATTTTTTAATTATCTATGATTGCGGGTGATTCGTCAAGCGTATTTCTTTTAAAGACTGTTTGTTTGTCCATATAATTGCAATACGATATAAAACATAAGCGAATACGGTGGCCAGAATCAGGTTATTCAGCAAATTACGGTTGCCGATTTCCGTTGCGATATATGATTGCGTAAAAATTGCTTTGGCAATGTCGGCTCCGATTAATCCCAAAATAAGGGATGACAAAACAGCCATCGGCCGCTTTGCAATAATGAAGACTATAAATGCGGACAAATATGGCATTAGCCAATTATTCAATGGTAAATAAATACTTAATGGGATGAATATACTGCTAAATACCACAAAAGAAAGTATAAAAGCAACCATTGCAGCTAAAAATGTATGCGTTCTTTCCCATCTATCTTCTCTACCCAAAAGATAGAAGGCAATGATTAAAGGGATCAATGCTCCACCTACATTCACATAGGTACCATCTTTTACAAATGGCAATGGCAAGGAAAAAAAACTACCTCCCAAAATTATAAATATTAACCATAATATTGTATTTTTTTTAAAATTAAAATTTTTACTAAAAAATTCTTCTTTCGTAAAAAAAATGATAACAGCAGAAATCAATATCAGGATAATTCCTAATGGATAACCAAATAGCATCTTTTCACCTGCTTTTTTATTATTAATTTACCCCTTTTTTTAAGATCAATTCAAAATGAAAATAAAAAAACAGGATACCGCAGTATCCTGTTTTATCTTTGTTCATTTTTTTCAAAATAGCTTATTCGGTTTTAGCGTCTTCTTTCTCTATCGCCTGATCTTGAACAGCAGCTTCTTCTTGTAGAGTGTTATTTTCTGCCTGTGCGGCAGATTCTTCCGGCTGGGCTGTTGCTTCCTCTATTGCCGACTCCTCTTGTTTGACTTTTTCCTCAATTGGAGTTTCTATCGTTGTTTCCGTTACGGGTGGCTCTACTGTCGCTTTCAAACTCAAACTCATCCTTTTGGCCTGAGGATCAACAGAAAGAACCTTTACTTGTATCATATCACCCGGTTTGACAACATCTTCTGTCTTTTCAACCCTGTGATGTGCCAATTGAGAGATATGCACCAGACCCTCCACTCCGGGCTCCAATTGAACAAAAGCTCCAAAAGGCGCAATTCGCATCACTTTTGCTTCATAAATGGCGTCGACCGAATATTTTTCCACTGCAATACTCCATGGATTGGCAACCAATTGTTTCAAACCTAACGATATTTTATTATTTTCCGGGTCAACCGCTAAGACATAAACATCGATTTCGTCACCCTCTTTTAACAAATCGGATGGCCGATTCACACGATACCAAGCCATTTCTGACACATGCAACAAACCGTCTACGCCGCCGATATCAACAAAAGCGCCGAAATTAGTCAAACGGCGCACAACACCTTTTATGGTTTGACCGACAGCAATTTTGCTCCAAACTTTTTCCTTATTTTTTAATGCCTCATCTTTCAGCACATTTTTAGCCGAAAGTACTAACTTATTGCTTTGCTTATCGCACTCAATAATTTGTACCTGTATTATTTTACCGATATAGGTAGATAAATCTTCCACAAATCCCAAACTGACTAAAGATGCGGGGACAAAACCCCTGATCCCAACATCAAGCAAAAGACCACCTTTAACAACTTCAATCACTTTTCCTTCTAAAATAGTGGCTTCTGCTTTAGCCTGAAATAATTTATCCCAAATTATTTCCTGATCAATTCTCTTTTTCGATAGTACTGGGTATCCTTCTTTATTCTCTTTTCTTAATACCAATACTTCTATTTCATCACCAATATGAAATTTATCAAAAATATTGGCAGCCTCATCATTAATTAGTTCGGAAGCTGGCAACACCCCCTCTGATTTACTGCCAATATCAATAAGCAATTCATCTTTTTTGATCTGAACGATAACACCTTTCACCCGAGAGCCTCTTCTTATCTCTTTCATTTCATAGTGTTCGTTTTGATCAAAAGACAATTCTAATTCTTCTTGCTTCTTTTCATCATTGCCTTCTGCGGAAACAGGTTCCTGTATTTCTTCGGTTACCACCTGAACATCATTTAAATTTTCCTCTTCATTCATCTTTTCTAATTCAGTCATCTTAGTTACAACCTCCTCAATAATCCAATCTGGTGTCGAAGCTCCCGCTGTAACCCCCACATTTAAAACATGTTGAAATAAAGAATGTAATTGCGGGGTATTAAGTTCACTTGCTGTTTCTATCTGAATGGTTTGAACACCAGCAGAGCTACATATCGATGCCAGTTTTTTGGTATTGGAGCTATTCTTTCCACCAACAACAATCATAAAATCTACCGTTTCGGCTAACTTCAAAGCTGCCTGTTGCCGTTGAATTGTCGCCTCACAAATTGTGTTATGTATCTTCAATTCAGAAGCTTTCTGGCGTAAGACTTCTACCACCGCTAAAAAATTTTCCGGTGTTTGTGTTGTCTGCGATAAAACACCCATCTTGTCAACCAACGGTAACCCTGCTGCTTGTTGCGGGTTTTCCACAACCCAGGCTTTATATTGCGCCCAACCTGCAATTGCTTCAACCTCGGGATGGTGGGCATCGCCTACAACCACAACTTGATATCCTTCTTGTACCATTGCTAGTGCCCACTCCTGTGCCTTTTTTACGAATGGACATGTTGCGTCTACAACATAAATTTGTTTGTTTTCTAGTTCGGAAATCGTCTCCGGGGATACTCCATGAGAACGAATTAGAATAGGAACGGAATGTTCTAAGTTGTCTATTTCATCTAAATTGTAAATTGGAATAATTTTTTCTTTTAATCGCTCGACCTCTTGTGGATTATGAATAATTTCCCCAAAGGAATAAATAAACCCGCATTTTTCAAACATACTTGTAGCAAGTGCTAAAGTGCGTTTTACGCCAAAACAGAATCCGGCGTTTTCGGAAACGGTCACCGACAAATCAAATCAACTCCAAACTGATCAAAGCAGATAAATGCATTTATACCACTTTTGATATATTTCGTTATCAAAAACCTGATTCCTTCTCATCCTACCAGGAAATTAAGAGAATCTTTTGACAAAATAGTACAAATTTCGTCAAGATATGAGGGTTTCTATCTCTTGTTTTAATAATTTTGTATATTCATCCATGAATTCTTGAGTATTTTTGCCATCTTGTTTGATGAGATTGATCGGGGTGCCAATACGGACGCTAACGTCCCGATGCCAAAACTGAACCAGATGGCTGGAATTTTTAATTCCCATAGGCAGTATCTTAACATTGGCCTTATAAGCGATAAAGATACCGCCTTGTTTGAAATCCATAAGGGTCCCACTGAGATTACGTCGCCCTTCCGGAAAAATACCGATGCTCCGCCCCTCCTTAACCAGATTAACAGCGAGCTTTAGAGCTAAAATATCTGCCTCATTTCTCTTGATGAATACTACACCCAAGGATGTGAACAGTTTTTTTAAAAACTGATTATGGCTAAACTCCTCTTTAGCCATAAACGTTACGGGGAAAGGAACAGATACGCCCATAATAACTGGGTCGCAATACGAGGTGTGGTTGGCTACTATCACAAAAGGTTCATTGATTGGAATATGTTCTTTACCCTCGATTTTTAAACCTACCAAAATAGACCAAAACCGAAGTAAGCCCTGTGCAAAACGATAAAGAGCATTCACATCTTTTACCTCCCTTTTATCACGGCTACTTCGTTTGAACCAAAGCAAAAACTTCTTGGGCAGATTCCTCAATCGTTAACTCTGAAGTGTCTAAACAGATAGCATCTTTGGCCTGAACTAAAGGAGAATTGATGCGTGTCGAGTCTCTCTGATCGCGCTGGCGTATTTCTTCCATTACTTGCTCCATTTTGACATCCAGCCCTTTGTTCTGCAATTCAAGAGTCCTTCTTTTAGCTCTTTCCTGCAGGGTGGCCGTTAAGAATATCTTACAATCGGCATCCGGTAATACTTTGGTTCCGATATCTCGCCCATCCATCACAACTTTTCCTTCTTTGGCCATCTGTTGTTGTTGAAAAACGAGCGCTTCCCGTACGCCTAAGACTGCGGAAACAGGAGAAGCCGCAGCACCGACTTGGGGCGCGCGGATTTCTTTCGTAACATCCCGACCATCCACAAAAACTTTATAACCATCCGTACCATCTTGCAACCTAATCTTTATGTTTTGTGCGATTTTCGTTAAGGCGACTTCATCATCATAAGCAACACCTTTTTCTATTGCAATTAAAGCAACCGCACGGTACATCGCGCCGGTATCGATATATAAGTATCCCAATTTGTTGGCGATCAATTTGGCAATTGTACTTTTCCCTGCTCCTGCAGGACCATCAATAGCAACATTTCTTGCCGTCAATTTTTTTCACGCTCCTACTATTTAGTCGGAAATGGCTACAGCTCTATGAGCAACCCCTATGGCTACATCATCCAAATGGATCATGCCGATACCAAAAAACACAGCAACGCAAATATGTTCACCTTGGCGGGCAATGCCAATCTTGCCCCCAACATTCAATCCCGCAAAACGGGACATCACCTGGCTCATCACTTCATGAGTAGCACCGGCAACAGCACCTTCTTCAGCATGAGATTCATGAATAACCCCTTCACGTTTTGCTGCAATTACAGAACGTTCGATCATTTTAGCCAGAGCGGAGAGCGCCTCGCCACCAAAATCGACTGCTGCGGTCCGCATTTCCTGCCCTCGGTATTGTTTTTGCAACAGCTTTTCCTCCTCACGATCGGCTGTTATAGCCATACGGATGGCTGCCGTTGCAACTTCCTTACTTTTGGGGATAATGAGTGATTTTTCCATCTTATATCCCACCCTTCAATAGAATCTACTTACTTAGAATCATATTATATCAGCAACGATTCCCCCTGACAACTACTTAAAATGGATTACCCCTATCCCTTTTATTTCTGCATAAAGAGTAACGGAATGATTTAGTTTACTTTGATCGATGTTTGAAGAAAGATTGCTGATTTGATATCGAATGTCTCTTTGATAAGCCATAGAATTAATCTCGACCGAGTCACCCTCATAAACCCGGATCAGAACGGTACCTTCAGAAAAATCAGCTACCTCGACTTGATTAACCATAACCTTAGCCATCGGCAGACTGACTTCGTTTTCTGATTCCAAGTGAAGGTTGCCAAATAATGCTCCTTCATCGATGATTATAGGGACTTCCGTAGACAACGGATTGTTAAATATCTTCTGCCCGGGATATGTGATGTCGCTGAAGTAAGGCATGATTTGGATAATCAATACGGGAAATAAAGAAATAAAAATTAATACCAGTAGTATCCGATCAACTTTTGTCTTCATAAAAATCGTAGCTCTCCTTCTATTTTTTTTAGGATTTGAGAAGAAAAGCCTTTTTATACAGAGTACTATAGATAAATTAATAAATAAAAACTCCGAACTGATATAGTTCGGAGTTTTATCTGGTGCCGAAGGTCGGGGTCGAACCGACACGGTATCGCTACCACCGGATTTTGAGTCCGGCACGTCTGCCAATTCCATCACTTCGGCATGCTGCTGTTTTTTACTGCAAGTTATATTCTACACAAAAATAGCTCAGAATGCAAGCCCTGTGAAAAAAATTATTGCTTATATTTAAAATTTTTAACTATCTTAAATTATATTAAAAATCTATATGGTTTTAAAAAAGCATCCCACCTCGAATGGTGGGATGCTTTTTTTCAAAACTATGCAGCTAATGATGGTCCATTTTTGTTTTTAATCATCAATCTATATAAGAAGTACCCCAGCACTGCCATAATAAATCCAATCAATCCGAAGATCCAACCATGTGCAACAAGGAAGAGAGCACCTACCAGCATCAAAATACGGGGAATAATCGGTAATTTATGATGAAGATGTCCGGCAAGCCCAATTGCCAGGAATGCAACACCGCATACCGATGTCACAACTGCAATCGCGATATTAATGGGGGTATTCATTAGAACCAGTCCCGGCGAATAAACGAACATAAAGGGTACGATCATTCCGGGCAAAGCCATTCTAAACGCAATCCAGCCCACTTTCATCGGATTGCCGCCGGCAATACCGGCCGCAGTAAAGGACGCAACCGCAACCGGAGGCGTAATCGCAGAAAGAACGGTGAAATAAAAGATGAACAAATGAGCGATCAATGGCGGTAAACCCATATTCGTTAAGGCAGGAGCGACCAAAACTGCTTCCACAATATAAGCCGCGGACGGAGGCATCCCCATACCAAGGATGATGGCTACGATCATGGCTAAAATCAAGGCGATAAAAAGATGACCTTGGGAAATAATTGCAACCAACTGTGTCAACTTAAGACCAAAATCAGTCAAGGACATAATACCCACCAAAATACCGGCTACAGCACATGCGACCGCTACAACACCCAAACCAACAGCGGCATCTTCCATGGCAGCACGCAAAGTCTTAAGCGAGACCCAGGTCGATTTACGAAGGTAACAAAGCACCAGATTTGCCACCAAGGCGTATGCACCGGCTTTGATCGGTGTAGAACCGGAAAGAATCATATAAAGCATAATCGCAATTGGGACAAGATAAATCCAACCCTTTTTCAATATAGGCCAAGCGGGAGGAAGCTCCGATTTTGGCATTCCTTTGAGCCGCATGCGGACAGCCTCTAAATCAATGGATATATATATTGCAATATAATACAAAATAGCAGGAATTATCGCAGCAAAACACAATGTGCGGTAAGGGATAGCAGCCATTTGAGCTAAAATAAAAGCACCAGCGCCCATAACGGGAGGCATAATTTCACCGCCTGTCGAAGCGGTTGCTTCAACAGCGCCGGCAAAATGCTTTTCATATCCTGTTTTTTTCATTAAAGGAATGGTAACACTACCTGTTGTCGCAACATTGCCGCTCGCTGCACCGCAAATCATACCAAACAACATGCTGGCAATGACGGAGATTTTTGCGGGACCACCCCGGAATCCGCCCATTGCAGCAGAGGCGAAATTAGTAAAAAACTGCCCGCCGCCCGTCGCACTCAAGAAGGCGCCGAAAATAATAAAAATTGCGACAAACGTTGCGCTGACTCCCAACGGAACACCAAAAACACCGCTGGGCGTATAGTAGATATGATCCACAATCCACATTAAGTCAAATCCGGAATGACCGAGCTTTCCGGGAATGTGTTGCCCTGTTAATGCATAAACAATAAATATAATTACAACAATTGGCAGCGTCCAACCCATAAGGCGTCGAGCTGCTTCAATTAATACAATAATTCCGATAATACCAAGCGCCATTTCAAGCGCGCTTAAATCTGTGACATATTGCATTCTGTTTCCCAGATAATCAGAACGGATAAAGACATACCCTGCCGAAGCCAAAGCACCAACAAATAAAACCCAGTCAAACCACTTTTTGCCTCGCTTTGCATCCGGCTTAATCGCAATAAAGACCAAAGCAGAGGCTAACGCTAAGTGTACCGCCCTTTGTTCAGTTGAGCCTATAATGCCAAACAAAGCTGTATAGATATGAAAAATAACTAAGACATACGCTAAAATTTTAAATATACTATTGCCAACTACCCCTTTTTGCACAAATACCCCTCCTTATCATTTTGTTATGCTGTATTATGTCGTAATACTTATCAAACGGAAATGCTAAGTTAAACTACTAACCCAGCATCTCCGTTTGATCAATAAGGATAATTCAATTACTTACAATGAGGGAAAATTATTCTTCATAGAATGTAGCAGCACCGGGATGCAAATCAATTCCCAGACCCACGGGGCTTTGTTCTTTGGTGATATAAACGAGGTCAGGGACGGATTGTGCCAGAACACCGGCGTTGTTAACCAACGTAGATACTACGTTGTAAACAAGCTGTTCATCCAAGTCTTTACGGCAAGCCAAGACAGCGGTCGTTCCTTCTGTGACAATATCTTCAGTTTGTCCTTTATAAAGGTTTGCAGGAATAACTGCTTTGACATGGCCGGGGTTGATCTCATGCAATTGATCTAAGATATCGTCGGGCAATCCCAAAATCTTGATATCCGTCTGAACCGAAATGTCTTCAATCGTTGGATAGGGTGCCAATGTGGTGCTATGTACGGCAAAGAAATCAAGCGCCTTGTCTTTAAACATAGTCCCCATATCGGGAGCGGTAGCATATTCAACTTTTCCCATATCATTAAGCGTCATACCATATAAATCAAGAATGGTATTGAATATGCTGGTGGTCGCATAAAACTGCATACCGGTGGAAATGGTTTTGCCTTTCAAATCTTCGACAGAATTAATCCCTGAATTGGGGCTTGTCACCATATGCAGAACGGCAGTCCAAAGCCCCATTGCACCCGATACGTTGGTCAATGCACCTGATTCTGCAAAACGACCGTGGCCATTTACAGAATCTGCCGCATTCACACTAAAAGTAATGCCAAAATCAATATCACCTGTTTCTAGTGCTTGGAGATTAACATCTCCGCCACCGTAAAAGATATCAACGCGCGTTCCGGGGTAAGCTTTTTCAATAACGTCTTTCATGGCTGCAGCTACAGGATACCAAGAACTGCCGGGTTCGCTTGCACCAATCACAATCTTTTCTGGCATGACATAAGTATCGGCAGCTTCATCCCCAGCTGCATTATCCTCTGTAGCTGCTCCCCCACACCCAGCAAGAGCAATCATGGCAAACATGAGGATAAATAGTAGTACTAAACCTTTTTTTGTGAACAATTTGTTCATTTTTTACCTCCTCCCAAAAATTAAACCTATTTTTTTTGAACAAACTAATATTTTAACATACTGCTTGTCCAAAATTATAATCATCCAACAGGTAAATATTTTTTAAGAAATGCGGCAAGTAAGAAAACGGTCTAGAAAAAACATATAAATATACAAAATAAGATAGTTTATTTTAAACTATCATTAAAAAAGTACATAAAATACACTTATTATAAAATTTAAACTATTTTATTGTTCTATTATAAATGAAAATCAAATCCTTTACAATATATAAAATTAAAAAACCACTATTCTAAATAGTGGTTTAAGCTGTCTATTAAATGTATTATTAAAAGTTTTGGTTTCTTTTTTACCAGGGATAACTTTTTATTTTATTAATATTTATAATTTTTTAAATTATTTTTACTCTTTATAAAATAGCGTTGCACCATTATGAATTCCAATTCCCAAACCTTTGGAACAATTCTCTTTACTAAGATAAGAAAGATCCTCATCCGATTGGGCAAGCGTATGAGAATTTTTGATCAAAGTAGAAACAACATTATAAACAAGTTGTTGATCCAAATCTTTGCTGCACGCCAATAAAACAACATCCCCTTGCGTAATGACATCCTCCGTCTGTCCTTCTAAAGAACTTGCAGAAATCACTGTCTTAAAGTAGCCCGGGTTATTATTGATCAGGCGAGCCATAATATCGCTTGAAAAACCTAATAGTTTGATGGAATTTTTGTCCGCAACATCGTCTAATATCGTATCAGCAACCGATTGGGTCGCACGAAAAGCAAATAAATCCAATTCACCCTTTTTAAACATTTTTTGCATATCGGAAAGCACAACATAATTTTCCGTCAAATCGGCATCTGTAATCCCATACGCTTTGATCGTATTGTTAAAAAATGTAGTGGTAGGATCTTGTTGCAGACCGGTAGAAATGGTTTTCCCCTTGAGGTCGGCAAGCGAATTTATTTGAGAGTCAGCACTTGCCACCATATACAGTTGCTCCTTCCACAGCCCCATCACCGTACAAACATTATTTAAAATACCTGTTTGGACAAAGTCTCCCTTACCTTTTACGGCTTCTACAGCCTTCTCAGATGTGGTAATCCCAAAGTCGATTTTCCCTTCATTGATCGCATTTAAGTTATCGGTAGCATCACCATAATAAATATCGACACGGGTCTCGGGATAAGCTTTTTCGATTACGTTTTTCATGGCAACTGCAATCGTATACCAGGAACCGTCCGGATCCGTTGCGCCGATAATGATCCGATCCGGCATTTGATAAACATCAGATGTTGCCTGAGCTTGATCTGATATTTTATTTTTATCCACTTGTTGTGTATTTCCACAGCCGGAGAGGACAAACATAAGCAAAATTATAGCCATGCAAAGACTACTAACTCTTTTTACAGATAACATTTTTACTTATCCTCCTAAGCACTGAGATAAGGCTTAATTTCTTAATGAATGAATCGGAGCGGGGACTCTCCCTTTTCTATTGATAAATTTCTCCGGCGACAAGGTTGACACTCTCATCACGGGAGCGCTTCCCAACAAACCTCCGAAATTGACCATATCCCCCTCTTTTTTGCCAATGCTTGGAATCAATCTCACTGCCGTCGTTTTTTGATTGACAACGCCAATAGATATTTCATCGGCAATAATAGCTGAAATCACGGCGGCAGACGTATCTCCGGGAATAGCGATCATATCCAAGCCTACGGAACAAACGGCCGTCATAGCCTCCAGCTTATCTATAGATAATGCACCGCTTGCGGCTGCAGCAATCATCCCGGCATCTTCTGATACCGGGATAAAGGCACCCGATAATCCGCCGACATGTGAAGACGCCATAATACCACCCTTTTTAACAGCATCATTTAAAAGAGCCAGAGCTGCTGTCGTACCATGACAACCGCAACGTTCTAACCCCATCTCTTCCAGAATATGTGCCACTGAATCACCAATTGCAGGTGTAGGCGCAAGAGACAAATCTACAATACCAAACGGGACCTGTAAACGTTTCGAGGCCTCATTGGCTACCAATTGCCCCATACGGGTAATCTTAAACGCAGTTTTTTTGATGGTATCGGCCAAATTGCTTAAGTCACAGTCGCCTGCGTTTTTCACGGCGCTATGTACGGCGCCCGGACCGGACACCCCGACATTGATAACACATTCCGCTTCTCCAATACCATGAAACGCACCTGCCATAAAGGGGTTATCCTCTGGTATATTGGCAAATACGACCAGTTTAGCACAACCAATGGAATTACGGTCGGCAGTATTTTGAGCCGTTTGCTTAATAATTTTTCCCATATCATAAACAGCATCCATGTTGATTCCGGATTTTGTTGTAGCGACATTAATAGAGGAACAAACTTTTTGGGTTTCGCCCAATGCCCAAGGTAAAGAAGCAATCAGCAATTGATCGCTTTTTGTAGCTCCTTTATGTACCAATGCGGAATAGCCACCGATAAAGTTGATTCCGATTTGATCGGCAACCTGATCTAAGGTTTTAGCAATTTTGATTAAATCATCTTGGCAAAGTGATTGGCAAGATGCAGCAATCAAAGAGATCGGGGTAACGGCTACCCTTTTATGGATAATTGGAATCCCATATTCTTTTTCAATCTGCTCGCATACCAAAACAAGCTTATCCGCTTTTGATACGATATTTTCTTTAATTTTAGCACAGACACGATTGATATCTTCAGAGCAACATTCCAGCAGAGAAATACCCATTGTAACAGTACGAATATCCAGATGCTCATCATTGATCATGTGTATGGTCTCTAAAATGTCCTTTGTATTCAGCATCCTGAGCACCCCTTAAATTTTATGCATGGATTGGAATATTTCCTCATGCATGGTTATAATTTGCAATCCCATCGTTTTGCCTAAATCCTTCATATTATCAACAAAATCTGTAAAAGCAATGTTGCAGTTGGAAATATCAACCAACATAACCATTGCAAAATACTCTTTTAAAACACTCTGTGTGATATCCAGAATATTAACGTCATATCTGGCGCATTCCTGACTAACCTTGGCAATGATTCCAACGTTGTCTTGGCCGATAACCGTAATGACTGCTTTCATATGAAAATCCTCCTAAACGAAGTTTAAAATATTATATCATGATGGATATGAAAGAGCAAATACAAAAAAAACAAGGGATAACTGTTTAAAAACAGGTATCCCTTGTTTTAGTGAATAATTATTTATTTAACTTTCTTCGTGGATAATCTCATCATATGCGTCAGCAACCATATTCCACTCCTCATCGGATTCAATATCCAGTAAAATTTCTTCACCGTCTTCATTGCCGAATTTCATAATGACTGCCTCATCTGAATTCTCATACTCGGGACCCATCGGGACTAAAACCGCGTACTTTTCATCGTCCACTTCCAAGATGGCTTCAACTTCAAACTCATGCTCAATTCCATCTTCACTGATCAAAGTAATCATTTCGCTTTCATTTAAATCCATATGCCTCACCCCTTCTGCAGATTCTTATCCAGTGTGCCTTTACTCAATATTAATTTGGAAAACGGGGTTTGTCAATTATAAAAAATAGCCTATTAAGTTTGAATTATCAGAATCTATTTTTTTATATAGTCTAAGTATCCTTGCAAGATATAAACCGCAGCCATTTTATCAATCACCTTTTTTCTGTTTGAGCGGGAAACATCACCTTCCAGTAAAATTTTTTGGGCGGCAACGGTCGATAGACGCTCGTCTTTTAATGTTATCTTCATCCCCTGGGCATAGGTTTCCTTTAACTTCGTTACGAAACGTCTCACTCTCACTGCAGATTCACCCTCGCTTCCATTCATATTCAAAGGTAAACCCACAACAATCTCTTCTACAGCGTATTCTTTAACCAATTGATCCAACTCTAACAGATCTTTTTGTACACCTTTACGATGGATTGTATTAATTCCTTGCGCCGTCCACCCGAAAGGGTCGCTGATTGCGACCCCAATTGTTTTTTCGCCCACATCCAAACCCATAATTCGCATCGATTACCCTCATTCCATTTCCAGAATAATATTTAGCAAAAGCGGCAACAGAACATCTTTACACCGTTTTCCGGTTGCTAATACCTCCTCGTGTGAGAGCCTATCAGCCTGCTTCCCGGCAGCTTTATTGGTTATGCAGGAAAACCCCAATACTTCCATGCCCATTTGTCTGGCAACAATGACTTCAGGCACTGTGGACATGCCGACAGCTGATCCTCCGATCCGTTCGGCCATTCGCACTTCGGCCGGCGTTTCATAACTGGGGCCGGAAAAACCGACATATATCCCTTGTTTTAAAGGAATCTGTAAACGAAAGGCCATGTCTTTTGCTTTTTGCCGCAAAGACGGACTGTAGGCATCCGTCATATCCGGGAAACGCTCTCCCCAACGATCCAGGTTTCCCCCGATCAAAGGGTTTGTCCCGAATAAATTAATATGATCCGTGATCAGCATAATATCTCCGCTAAAGAGCGTTTCAGATACCCCTCCAGCCGCATTGGTAATGATCAAGGTTGTAATCCCTAATCGGTGCATCACGCGGATAGGAAATACAACTTCTGCCATTGTGTGCCCCTCATAATAATGCAAACGACCCTGCATGGCAAGAACTTGTTTAGCGCCGATTTTTCCCGCTACCAATGTACCGCTATGGCCGGGAACAGTGGATTTGGCAAAATATGGAATCTCCGCATAAGACAAAACTTTTTTTTCTAGCATCTGTTCAACAAAATCACCCAGGCCGGAACCAAGAATGATAGCCAGATCAAATCGGTTGCCCAGCTTTTCTTGAATCAATAATGCGGCTTCATCTATCTGTTGTTGTATTTTTTCTGCATCCTTAACCAAAGCTTGTCTCTCCTTATATCAGTGAAATTTATTCGGGCGACTCCAAAGTAAATCTGCCCAGCTTGCCTTTACGGTACTCTTGTAAAAAGATTAGAGCTACATCTTCCAGACGGACAATTCCTCCTGAGGCCAAGATTCCTCTTTTATGACCGATAGCACCGAGTATTTGTTGTGTGTCCCCAGACAGTGTTTCCATCTGATACCGTTCCGTAATTCCCTGTGGATGATGCGCTGCGATCCATTGAACCATATAATCGGCTACGGGATATACCGGGAAGGCGGCATCGGCAACAGCACCGGTTGCAGCCAGTTTATAGGCTGCTTCAGCCGAAGTAAACTTTGGCCAGGAAATCCCCGGCGTATCCATCAGTTCGATTCCCAACGAGGTTTTTAGCCATTGTCGTCCTCTCGTAACTCCCGGCTTGTTTCCCGTTTTGGCAACGGCATTATCGGTAAGCGCATTGATAACAGTAGATTTACCCGTATTGGGAATTCCTACCACCATGGCCCGAACCGGGCGACGCTCACGGCCTTTGGCCTCCAATCGTTTTTGCAAAGGTTCCGCAGCTTTGCTAACAGCGGTTACTAAATCTTTTATGCCACGTTTTTGCACAGCATATAAAGATATGGCCTGATATCCCTTATGGCGATAATACTGTAACCATCGTTTCGTCAATGCATCATCCGCCAAGTCCGATTTATTTAAAACGAGTACCAGTGGCTTTTTGCCACATAGTTTCTCTAAACTTTCATTTCGACTGCTTTGAGGGATTCTGGCATCTAAAACCTCAATGACAATATCAATCAAGCGCAAATCTTGCTCGATATTGCGTATTGCTTTTGACATATGCCCTGGATACCATTGTATTATTTGATTATTGTTTGGCAAGTAAAATACCTCACTGGTTATTCTTTAAATTATTTTTTTTATTAGTTTGCCACCGTTTTAGCAGTGGTCGAGCTGCCAGGTTATGGTGAAATATTCACATCTAGGTGCAACGCACTGCGTCCCACTGCAAAAGCACGGGCTTAAACAGATTTGTAAGTTTATCATGTGGATATTATACCACAAAACGATGGCAAAAACCTATGCTTTTGCAAACACAATTCGTTTTCTGGCGCAAAGCGCAATCGCTGGTTGATTGAACTATATACTTAAACTGTTTTGCATATGCAAAACAGTTTAAGTATAATATAGCCATGAAATATAGCCATGAAATATAGCCATGAAATATAGCCATGAACCGCCGGGCATGCCCGGCGGTTCATGGCTTCATGATATCCTATTCAAATTTTATTTTCACGGTTTGATCTAAATTCGGATACTCCCTCCTCGTCTTCAAGAAGTATATTTTTGTTATACTCCTTAATGATCATTTCCGCAGCTTCATCAACTGTCACATCAGACGTATTTAAAAAATAATCTGCAAGGAGCTCATAACGGTTCTCTCTCTCCGAAAGGAGCTGTTTGACCCTATCTATGGTAGGATTTCCACCAAGAAGAGGCCGTGTGTTTTTTCTCCTTAATCTCTGATAAAGAACCTCGGGCTCCGCTTTAAGAAGAACAAAAAAGCTACCCTCCTTTAACAATTCTAAATTTCGGTTTTCCATATTCAAATTGCCACCGATGGCAATAATAAGACCACTACGTTTTAACAATTTTTTTAAAACAAGCTCTTCTTCGGAACGAAAACGGGTTTCACCATACTTTTTTAACAACCTTGCAATTGGTAATCCGGTTACATCTTCAATTTCTTCATCCGTATCCACAAATTCAAAATCCATCATTCTGGCAAGACAACGTCCGACAACCGTTTTGCCACTCCCCATAAAACCAATTAAAACAATATTTTTTATTTGCTGCGTAGTATGATCTTGCGTACTGTTAATATCCATCATTTCCACCGCCTTGAGTTCACATCTTAAAGCAACTTTTCTCATAAATTATATTCGAGAGTTACACATCTATACCTGCACTTTTAATGTCAAATATTCCGCCAAAAAATCTAAGATAAGGCTTGATTATTACAAGATACTGCTTCATTCTACAAATAATGGCAAATAAAACAGCGAATTTTATTTTTTCATGACTTTAAACAATTTTTGAATAGCTTTTTTCTCGATACGTGATACATAAGAACGGGATATGCCTAAACTTTTGGCAATTTCACGCTGTGTTTTACGGTTTCCATCCCGCAATCCGTACCGCAACTCTAAAACGTATTTTTCTTTTTGATCCAATACTTTGATCTTATCCCAAAGATAAAGCTGCTCTTCTTTTAACTCTACATCTTCGGATATCTCTTCTCCCGTACTACCCAACAAATCGATCAACATGACTTCATTGCCTTCTTTATCCATTCCTACAGGCAAATAGAGTGATACTTCACTTTTTAGATTCCTTGTCGAACGTAAATACATTAATATTTCATTTGCAATTCATCCCTCATGAAAACAAATGGCAATTTGAAAATCTTCATCAATTTATTAATAAACTTGTCTCTTCATGAGGCAATCCTTGTCACCTTTCATCTTTCTCGACATAAAATATTAGTAGATAACCATACCTATAACGGTTATTTGATAAAAACATGAAAAGGATGGTTGAATATCTATGACTCCATGTAATGGTTTTTCTGTTTGCGGCCCTTGCGCAAAATATGTAGCGGCCTGGTCTAACGACCCTGGCTCTTGTACCGAAGGATGCACCTGCAACCCCTGCAACTGTTATAAAAAGCATCTAAAACCCTGCACCGAAAATGAGTGTACTTGCGTCAGCGTTGCAAGTTGTCCCTCCTGCGGTTAAAATATTTTAACAATTGTAATAAGAGCCCTCATATGAGGGCTCTTATTACATATAAACATGGATATTTTTATCTCTAAGCTCGATGCGGTTTAATAACCGGTTTAAGAAGAGTCGCCTTTTTTCTATCGTAGCTGATTCAAACAATTCCTTTACATTTATAAATTGGTCGGCCAGATGCTCCACATCGATCTTATTATCCTCTTGTTGCCTTAGAACTATTTCTTGCTTATTTTTTTCGTTTTCAACACGTATTAGGGATAGCTGCATTTGCTGTAGATCTTCGTAAATGTAACCCTTGACTTCATCCGGAGCACTTCTTAAATTTATGATTTGTATCTGAATCGCTTTTTTTAGATGAATCAATTGTTTATCAATATAATTCTGTTCATCATTTAGATAACCCATTTGCTTTTGTAGCATAAACTCTGTTAAAACTTTTTTATATACCGTATTAAACCAGTCTAACTTTAAGATTTGATTTATAAGCCAAGGATCAAAATTATTGCCATTAATATTTGCACTTTTGGGGCATAACTTATGGTCCTTATGTTTACGGCTGCACACATAATAAAAACAGGCACTTCCATCCTGCATACTGCGTCCGCTTTGGATCCGTACATACATGATAGCGCCGCAATCAGAACAGATTATTTTGCCGGAAAAATAGGCTTTGTTTGCCAAATGGCTACGGCAATATTTATTTTGGTTTTGTGAAAGTATTTTTTGCGCCATCACCCAATCGCTTCCGCAAATCAACCCGGGATGTCTTCCTAAAGCTACAATCCAATCTGCCAACGGCCGCTTCAACAAACGCTGACGATATGTTCCTTTGTCTTTATTTTTTATTTTTTCCTGACGCGTCTTGTTGTAAACCATAAGGCCGTGTTCACCATCAAACGATTCTCTCGGTGTAAGAATCGGGATCGAAAGCGATTGCATATATTCAAAAAGCACTTCGTCAGCCTTAGCATAAACGGGATTTTGCAAGATATTTTTGACACCATGCCGTTCAAACAGTTTATTTTGCACCGTACGGTATCCTTTTTGGTTCAGATGATCTACAGTTTGGGTCAAAGAACATTTTACTAAAAAAATCTTAAATATTTCATCAACCATAAAAGCCGTATCTTCATCCGCTTGCAGATAATTGACAATGATCTTTTTACCTCTTTGCATCACAGTTTCCTTTTTTACGCTATAGCCGGTGGGACAGTTCCCTCCCAACCAATGCCCATCTTTTGCCAATTCCAACATATTATCGCTGATCCGTTCCGCAATAATATCCCGCTCAAATTCGGCGATGGATGCTAAAAGAGAAAGCATCATTTTGCCGGTTTTCGTTTCCGTGTCAATTTCGTCACTGCAAGCGATAAACGCTACTCCCTCGGTTTTCAACTCCTCAATAAAATTAAGTAAGTCCGTAGTTTTACGGCTGATCCGATCAATTTTATAACAGATAACAGCTTTAATACAACCTATGTGGATATCACTAAGCATTTTTTGATAGTTTGGCCGGTCACTGTAAAATCCCGATAACCCCTCATCCACATAGATCAAAAAATCATCCTCCGAAATGAAAAACTTCGTTTGAGCATATCTTTTACAGGAAGCGATCTGTTGATCGATACTGTTACCGCTGGTAGTAATTTTACTTTTCCTGGCATAAATGGCAATCTTTTTTTCTTGCAACCGTATCCCCTCCTTAGGCATACTGATCATCTCTTTCGGCATAATATAAAAGGAATATTTTTAGTTGAGGTGATTGATATGGCAAGTTACCGTTTTAATCAAAAAGAGGTACACTTTCAATCTTCCGAGCATCCGCTCGATAAAAAACTCCTGGAAAAGTTGCTTTATGACATGATGGATGATCTTTGGCAAAACACGATCAAAACCCATCCAATAACTGATGCGGATAAAAAGTTGCTTTTAGATCGGATCCGCAAAAAAATCATAGAATAATTTTTTTTACACATCAGGGAGATATAGCATTTTCTATACAACGTGCCGCATAAGTGGCAAGCCTTGCTCCCTTATCCACGGAAAAAGTATTGATGCCTTTGATCAACCCGATGGTTCCAATTGAAATTAAATCGTCCTTATCCAAGCCAGTAGAATCAAACTTTTTAGATACATGTGCTACCAGACGCAAATTATGCTCAATCAGTATGTTTCTGGCTTCTTCATCACCAGCTGCAAATTTTGCCAAATTATCTGCTTCTGCTTCCTCCGTCAGCAAGGGAGGAAAAACATTATTATTAATATATCCCAAAAAATTAGTCCGAAATCCCCCCATAACTTGCCTCAGGTCCGCCAATGCTCGAATCATGAAAACACCTCCGGAAATTAACTTCCCTTCACCGTCACCCCATATTATGTTCGTTATAAATCGATGGTGAGCATTAGCCTAGCTTATCGCCTATAAGATTTTCCCGGTGCTTTTATTTATTTGCCAAAAAGATAAAATATGACGGAAACAAAAAAATAAAGGCACGGTTTTGTGCCTTTACTAAAAAAATACGCTTTTTTACTCGATTTAGTCGATATTTTTTACATATTGTGAAACAAGTTCTTCAATCAAATCATCCCGTTCAACCCGGCGAATGATGCTCCTTGCTTGTTTATGGCTTGTGATATAGGCGGGATCTCCGGAAATCAGATAACCCACCAATTGGTTGATTGGATTATACCCCTTTTCCAATAAGGCGCCATAAACCGCCCGTAGCACATCGGCTGGATTCAATTCCTCTTCTTTTCGAACCTTAAAATTCATAGTCTGTTCCAGATTCGAGTTTCTGTTTGCTTCGTCGGACATCGACGACACCTCCGATCATTCTACCCTTATATTCTATTCGACACCTGCATAAAAACACCTTTGTCTCAATTTGTCAAAGTTTTGTGAATCAGATCACTTACATGTTTTAAAGCATCTGTAATCTTTTGAACGTCTTTTCCGCCTGCCTGCGCCATGTCGGGACGACCGCCGCCGCCGCCGCCGCAGACGGCTGCTGCTTCCTTGACCAGATTGCCGGCATGCAATCCTTTGGATTGCGCTTTTTGCGATACGGTAGCCGCGATCAAAACCTTGTCCTCAAAAACCGTTGCCAAAACAATTGCAGCATCCGGCAGTTTGTCCCGTAAAAAGTCCATATGCTTACGCAAGGCTACCACATCACAAGCAGGTGCTTGACCTACCAGTACCTTGATACCATCATATTCTTGGACAGAATCAATCAGATCATTTAAAAAGTTTTTGGCTGATTGATCCTGTGATTTTTCCAATTCTTTTTTCTGCATCCGATGTTCGGCTAAAATAACATCCAAACGCTTTTGCGCATCTGTGGCCACCGTTTTCATCGATGCTGCCATCTCATCTAAGATTTGTTCCCTTTCCTGATAATACCGGAGAGCATGCATGCCTGTGATAGCCTCCATGCGGCGCATTCCTGCGCCTATTCCGCTTTCACTTAATATTTTTATCAACCCGATTCCGCCCGTACTGGTCAGATGCGTTCCTCCGCACAATTCTTTACTGTAATTACCTATGCTGACCATACGAACCACATCGCCGTATTTATCACCGAAAAATGCCATGGCACCTAAGGATTTTGCTTTTTCCAGGGGCATTTCCTGAAGACAAATAGGTAAGTTTCGCAGAATTACTTCATTGATCTCGTTTTCAACGTCAGCCAATTCCTCTTTCGTCAAGGGAGAAAAATGAGCAAAGTCAAAACGCAAAGCATCTTTACTAACCAAAGAACCTGCCTGATGCACATGATCACCCAAACGTTTGCGCAAAGCACGGTGCAACAAATGCGTTGCCGAGTGGTTAGCGGCAGTTGCCCGCCTTTGTGCTTCATCCACCTTAGCTTTAACCTGATCCCCAAGATTCAAAATGCCGTTTGTAACAAGGAACTTATGCAAGATCACTCCGGACGGCATCTTTTTGGTATTGATAATCCGGACTTGAGCACCCGACGCGATCAGCTCACCGCCATCGCCTTCCTGGCCGCCGCTTTCTCCATAAAAAGGAGTTTGGGATAAAATCAGATACCCCTCTTCTCCCTCCAAAACGGTATCCATTATTTCTTCCTGAATTAGAATCGCATCGACTGTCGCATTGCCCACCAATTGTTCATAGCCGATAAATGGCGTGGGCGGATAATTTGCCAATAATTGTCCGATCACCGCTAAACTATCCCCATTTTCCATCTCAGTACGAGCAATACGCGCACGTTCTCTCTGCCGGCACATGGCGTTTTCAAAACCATCCGAATCCACCAATAAGCCCTTTTCAGCTGCGATATCTTTGGTTAAATCAAGCGGGAAGCCGTAGGTATCATAGAGTAGAAACGCAGTCTCACCGGAAATTTGATTTTTGTTTTGGGCTTTGGCCTTTGCTATGGCATCTTCGGCCAAAAGCAGTCCGTCCTGCAAGGTGCGGTGGAAGCGTTCTTCTTCAATTTTAATCACTTTTGTGATCATTTCTTCTTTTTCTTCCAACTCTGGATAAGCGTCTATTAATGAATCCTTGACATATGGAACCATTTTGTATAAAAAAGGGTCGTGCAAATCCAATGATTTACCCAAACGAGCTGCACGGCGCAAAATCCGGCGTAGAACATATCCTCTGCCTTCATTGCCCGGCATCACACCATCGGCTATCAAAAAGGAACACGCCCGGGCATGATCGGCTATAACGCGGAAAGGGAACCCCTCCGGCCCCGGCTGATAAGCTTTGCCGCATAGTTTGCTTACACCATTAATGATTTGACACATAATATCGATATCGTAATTGCTGTCCACCTGTTGCATGATAGAAGCCACGCGTTCCAGGCCCATACCGGTATCGATGCTGGGCCGCGGCAAGGGATTTAAGTTGCCTGCTTCGTCCCTGTTGTATTGCATAAACACCAGGTTCCAGATTTCCATCCAGCGGTCGCAATCGCATTTGCCGATAGCACATTCTTTGGCATCACAACCATAGACCTCGCCGCGGTCAAAAAAGATTTCACTGCAAGGGCCGCAAGGACCGGTATCGCCCATGGACCAAAAATTGTCTTTGGTACCGATGCGGTAAATGCGATCTTCCGACAACCCGGCAATCTCCTGCCACAGTTGATAGGCTTCCTCATCTTTGTCATAAACCGTAACATAGAGCTTTTCGATGGGCAGTTCTAAAACCTTGGTCAGAAATTCCCATGCGTATGTAATGGCTTCTTTTTTAAAGTAGTCACCGAAAGAAAAATTACCCATCATTTCAAAAAATGTATGGTGACGGGCCGTGCGCCCGACTGTTTCCAAATCATTGTGTTTACCGCCTGCGCGAACGCAGCGTTGTGCCGTGACGGCTTTTGTATAAGGTCTTTGTTCCAATCCTAAAAAAACATCTTTAAACTGAACCATCCCGGCATTAGTAAAAAGCAATGTCGGGTCATGAAACGGAACCAAAGATAAACTGGGCACATGTGTATGACCTTTTGATACAAAGAAATCAATATACTTTTTCCTGATTTCTTTGGTTTTCAACGCTTCCATGTTATGACGCTCCTTTAACGATAATTTGCTCCATACCTAAAGATGGCACGAGTCATACCCATTCCGGTTTTTGTTCTCCAGTCGCACCCCATGTCGCTTTACAGTAAAGGTACGTCTGCCTTTCCTAGCGCACCTCTCACGGCTAAAAGACGGACTGTTATAACTACTGTCACCTTCACTATTTTACCATCATTTCCATGATTATGCCAATTATTTTTGTACCACGTCCGTCTCTTTCCAGGCAACGATTTTACTGTAAATATATTTGATAACCAAAACGGCGGCGGCCGCAACCGGCACGGCAAATAGCATCCCTAAAATACCAAATAAATATCCCCCTGCTAAAACCACAAAGATTATGGTTAAAGGATGCATGCCAACACGGTCCCCAACGATCTTGGGTGTGATGAACATGGATTCAAGCTGCTGAATAAATCCTAAAGCTAAAAGGGTTAAAAGAGCAAGAATCTCGCTTTGAAAAAACGCAATCACAACGGCAGGCAAGATCCCGATCAAAGGACCGAAATAGGGAATTAGATCTGCCACTGTCATAAATAACCCCAGAATCAATGCATATTTAACCCCTAAGATCGTTAAAGCGATAAAAGTCAAAAAACCCACGATGATAGATACCAAGACATGTCCGCGAATGAATTGACGCAATAAATAATTGATGTCATCACACATACGCAAGATTTCCGGACGATGCGCAGGCGGTAAGAGAGCCATCAATCGCTTTTTTAAAACCTCCTGGTCCCGTAAAATATAAAAGCTTAAAACCATGCCCAAGCCCAGATAAAATAAATATTTAAGAGAGCCCATCGTTGCCTGTAAGGCCTTTTCCCCAAAATCAGTAACGGATGCTCCCATTTTATCCAGCATACTGCCGACAGCATCCCTTAAACCGGAGGGAGGTTTAAGTCCCCATTGACCAAAGTCCATCTGTTGCCACCATACTTTAACATCATGAATCATTTGCGGCAACGATTCCAATTGTTGTAATAAACTGGGCAAAGCTAAAGCCAGGATGGCAATTACAACCGCAGCGGAGATCAAATAGATAATTCCCGTGGCGGCCCCTACAGAAAATTTATGTTTTTGCATTTTTTTTACCAAAGGTGCAATTAAATAGGCCAAGAGCAAAGCAATAATAAAGGGAATGGTAATTTCCGCTACAGACCATAAGAATAAAATAATCAATATCAGCAAAACAAGTAAACTGATTTTTATAACAGTATTTTTCTTACTTATTCGCATGCTTTACCCCATTTCTCCTTCGGCTATATGTATGAAGGCAAAAACCTTTTTTGCCTTCAAAATAGTATGCATTATTTAATATATCAATTTAATGCATCTTTCTAGCCATCGTTTCTCCTATCGTGCTGATCATATATCCTGCATCATGCGCAAATTTTGTCGTCATTTTTGCGGCCCGCTTTTTCATTCTCCTCATCTTCCGCACATCAAGATCATCCATGCCATGGGACATTCCGGAACCCATCGCTCCTACAGCTGTTCCGGCTAAAAACCAGGCAAAACTAGACACTTTCAAGTAAATCACCTCCTGACACTTGTAGTAAGCTACCATCCTCTAGGATTGAAAAAACCTGATTATTTTCATCAAATTCAAAATAACAATCCCAGCAAAAGTAACTTTTCGTACCTATTTTCCCTATTTTTTTACCTTGACATACAGGGCAGATCATTTTTATATCCCCCTTTTTCTACAAACAAAACCAAACATTGTCAATGCCTTCTTTTATATCAGGCTTTAATTATAAATATCCATTTTAATAAAATTTTTGCCTTCTTTTTTAAATTTATCCCATGGTAAAAAAATTCTTCCATTGGATAAATCTTCCACAATTCCTTGCGAAATTTCCAAACCGGTGACTTGCCCATCTTCGACAATCACATCAGATACAGTCCCCTCATCTTTACCGTTAGTATTGAATACTTTACTTCCAACCCAACCTTCTTTGCCGATGGTTACTAGATTTTTTGGTCTTTTTTTAAGATTTGCTTTATTGGGGACAATAACGCCTTTTTTAGAAATTTCTTTGACATGTATACATTCGACAAAATAATTTTTAGCTAGCATTTTATTACTGACAATAACCAGTGCTTCCATTTGACCGGACAGGCCGACAACAATATCCTGAACTCTTCCAATTTCTTCTTTTTTTCTACCGGCAAATACAGGCAAACCTCTGATTTCTCTTCCTCTGATCAAATCGTCACCTCATTTGTCTGCTTTTTGTAATCACTGTCTAGTATTGCCCAAATACATAAAAAAAATTGCTGCATAACAACAATTTTTTCGTGTGCAAAAATTAAATTTAAGATATTATGAAATAATGGTACCGCCACCAACCACAATATCGCCGTCATAAAATACGGCGGCCTGCCCCGGTGTAACCGATTTTTGCGGATTGTCGAAAACGATTCTGATTTTGTCATCATCCATTGGATAAATCATAGCTGCTACAGCAGGGGATTTGTAACGAATTTTTACATCCGCCCGCATGGGGGCATCCAAGCGGTCAAACGGCAGAAAAGTGTGGTTTATACTGATGGCATCACTCGCCAAAAGATCCTGATCCACTCCCAATACAAGACGGTTATGAACCGTATCCAAAGCTACCACATAAGCCGGGTAACCCAAAGCAACGCCCAAACCTTTGCGCTGACCCACCGTATAAAATGCCAGTCCCCGGTGCTCTCCGATCAACTTGCCCGAACAATCTGTGATCTCTCCGGGGAGAAAGTAAGATTCATCCAGATGCTCTTTGAGAAACTCTCTGTAATCACCGCTTGGGATAAAACAAATATCCTGGCTGTCGGCTTTATCGGCCGCAGGTAATGACCAGGCAAGAGCCATTTGCCGGATTTGTACCTTACTGTAGCTTCCTAAAGGAAACAAGCATTTTGCCAAAATATTTTGCGTTAAGCGGTACAAATAATAGCTTTGATCTTTAGGACGATATTCCGCACAAGCCAAAAGAAAACGTCCGTTTTTTTCCAACCGTTTCACATAATGTCCCGTAGCAAAATAAACAGCGTCTAACTCATGCATTACGGACATACAAACACAAAATTTCACCTTTTCGTTACAAACCACACACGGGTTGGGTGTTTGTCCATGCAAATAAGAGTATACAAAGTCCTTAATTACGGAGTCATGAAACGCTTGTTTAACATCAATAATATGATGATCTATGCCCAGATGCTTTGCCATTAGAGCCGCATCAGACGGCGCAGTGCCATAACCGGTATCCATGGTGATCCCGACCACATCATATCCCTCTTGCTGTAACAAGGCTGCACTTACCGTAGAATCCACACCGCCGCTCATGGCTACCAGGACCCTTTTTTTCATAATAAACCCAACCCTCCGATTTTTTTGTCAGGGAAGAAAATAAAAGCGCATATCAGAAGATATGCGCTTTTAAAGCTTTATCAGTTTAGCTTAAGCCATGCTTCTCCTCATAATCTTCAATAGCGGAACGAAGTGCATCGGCAGCCAATGCGGAACAATGGACCTTTACCTCTGGCAATCCACCAAGCTCGTCCACAACCTGGCGGTTGGTAATCTTTTTTGCTTCCTCAAGCGTTTTTCCTTTTGCCATTTCCGTCAACATACTGCTGGATGCTATAGCTGCCGCACAACCAAAGGTTTTAAATTTAATATCTTTGATAATATTTTCCTCAATATCTAAATAAATGATGGTCGTATCTCCGCAAACAGGGCTTTCCACATGACCAACACCATCATTTTTTTCTATCTCTCCGACATTGCGGGGATTATTGAAATGTTCGATTACTTTTTCGTTATACATCCTAAACGCCTCCTCATCAATCCCTAGCCAATAACTTGGATTTATAGTACCACTCTTGCTATATTTTGTCAAGGTATGTAGAAGTATTTATTTTTTTGATTTTAATTGTGCCAGATAAGCTTTGATCAGACGTTCCTTCCCGATTTCCGTAGGCTCGTAATAGATGCGGCCAGCAAATTCCGCAGGTAAATATTGTTGTTTAATATAATGGTCATCAAAATCATGGGGATAACGGTATCCTTTGCCATGCCCGAATTGCTTCGCCCCCGGATAACTGGCATCCCGCAAATGTACGGGAACAGTTCCCTCCGGCTTTTCTTTGATATCCGCTATAGCCTTATCAATTCCAAGATAGGCAGCATTGGACTTGGGCGCCGTTGCCACATAGACGGCAGCTTCAGCCAAAGGGATCCGCCCTTCCGGCCAACCGACAAAATGGACGGCTTCGGCGGCTGCCATAGCCAAGACTAAGGCCTGCGGGTCGGCAAGACCCACATCTTCGGCCGCACAGATCACAATTCGGCGGGCAATAAATTCGGGCTTTTCCCCTGCCTCGATCATCTTTGCCAACCAATATAAAACGGCATCCGGGTCGGAACCACGCATGCTTTTGATAAAAGCGGAAATCACATCATAATGCCAATCACCCGATTTATCATACGATACAATTTTTTGCTGAGTGCTCTCCGCCGCGATGGCAGATGTGATATGACGTATGGGGTTACCGCTTGCGTCTTTTTCTTCATCCGTGGTTAGAACAGCTAGCTCCAAGGCATTGTAAGCGTTACGGGCATCCCCGTCGCTCATACGGGCAATATGCCGTAGGGCATCTTCATCCACAATGGCATGGTAGGTGGCTATACCTCTTTCTTCATCTGCCAAAGCAAGGCGAAGGAGCTGAATAATTTCTTTTTCTGTTAATTTTCCCAGGCGGAAAATACGGGAACGTGACAATAAAGCCGAATTGACTTCAAAATAAGGATTTTCCGTCGTGGCACCGATCAAAACAATGGTGCCATCCTCGACGGCAGGCAAAAGCGCGTCTTGTTGCCCTTTGTTAAAGCGGTGGATTTCATCGATAAAAAGAACCGTACGGCGGCCGTATAATTTAAGATTATCCTTTGCCTCTTTGATCAAATTGCGAATATCGGAAACGCCGGACGTCACTGCGGAAAGGCTGGCAAAATTACTGCTCGTCGTATTGGCGATGATCTGTGCCAAGGTTGTTTTGCCTGTCCCAGCCGGACCATAGAAAATCAAGGAGGATATTTGATCCGCCTCGATGGCCCTGCGCAGCAACTTTCCTTTGCCGACGATTTGCTCTTGACCGACGAATTCGTCCAGATTCCTCGGCCTCATACGTGCTGCAAGAGGCGCCGTTTTGTTTTTGTTCAACTGGGCTTGATACTCAAATAAATCGCTCAAATCAATCTATCCCTTTATATACTCCCTGAAGATTTCTTCCAATTCCGATAGCTCCAAATACCCCATCGCTTGAGCAAGGATATCCCCATTTCCAAACAAGATGCATGTCGGGACGGAAATAATGGCATAACGGTTGGAAACAATCGGACTCTGCTCGGCGTTTATCTTTGCAAAACTCATTTTATCGTGATATTTACTCTCAAATTTTCCCATGACGGGGTCCATCATTTTACAAGGCTCGGATCCGGGGGACCAATAATAAACCAAGGTCGTATCCGGAGAATTTTCTATCTCCGTAAAAAATTCTTTGTCTGTATATTCTTTTGCCATTGTTCTTCCTCCCTAAACTCTATTTAAAGTTTAAATCTAATCCGATTAGATCACGCACCACAATGGACGCCAACATCAGACCGGAAACGGACGGCACAAATGATATACTGGCCGTTATCGGCCTTTGCACCTCTTGATTGACTTTTATTGCAGGGGCTTTTTCTTCGCTGTAAACAACTAAAAAGCCTTCTTCTATACCATATTCACGCAGTTGCTTTCTTAAAGCCTTAGCCAAAGGGCAGCCTTTGGTCTGAGAGATATCAGCGATTTTCAACTGTTCCGGATAAATTTTATTGCCTGCGCCCATAGCGGAAACCAGTTTGATCCTATCTGCCAAACAATAGCGGATCAAAGCAACTTTGGCAGGAAGATCATCAATAGCGTCTACCAAATAGTCGGGCTTTTCGCTCAACAAATCCGGTAAATTTTCCGACGTGATTTTTTCTCTTTTTACTGTCACCTGACAATCGGGATTAATCAAAGCAATCCTTTGCACCAAAACATCCACTTTATATTCCCCAACCGTAGTAATTAAAGCAGGCAACTGCCGATTGATATTTGAATAGGCAACAATGTCAAAATCGATCAGGGTCAAGCTGCCGATCCCGGCTCTAGCCAAGGATTCCACCACATATGACCCCACGCCGCCCACGCCGCAAACGGTAACATGTGAATGTTCCAGACGTTCCATCCCTTCGTCGCCGATCAACAGCCTGGTACGGGTAAAAATCTTCTCTTTTATATTAAAATGATCATGGTCATTATCCAAATTTTCCCGCCTCATTCCCAGTTCGTTCTTAAAAACCGCAAAAACTGTTCGAAATATCCAGGCAATGGGCTTTCAAACTCTAAATACTCTCCCGTAATCGGGTGCGGAAAGCCCAGTATCTTGGCATGCAGCGCTTGTCCGTTTAATGGGAGTTTGGATTTTTTTGGCCCGTAAACCGGATCACCGGCCACAGGATGTCCCAAATAGGCCATATGCACACGGATCTGGTGTGTGCGGCCTGTTTCTAATTGCAATTGCAACAACGTAAAATTCCTGAAGCGTTCCAATACTTTGTAGTTCGTAACGGCAGACCGTCCCGTTTTGGGCTCAACAGCCATTTTGGTCCTTTGGCGGGGATGTCGTCCGATCGCGGCATCAATCACGCCACCGGGCTCAGAGACAACCCCGTGCACAACTGCATAGTAAATGCGTTTGATGTCGTGTTTTTTCCAGGTTTCGGCAAGACGGATATGGGCTTGATCATTTTTTGCCACAACCAACAGGCCGGAAGTATCTTTATCGATACGGTGAACGATCCCGGGACGAATAATCCCATTGATACCGGATAAATCTTTGCAATGGTGCAAGAGGGCGTTGACCAGCGTATGCTCATGATGTCCGGCTGCAGGGTGTACAACCATACCCTGGGGCTTGTCCACCACAATCAAATCGGTATCCTCATAGGCAATCGTAAGCGGCAGTTCCTGGGCCTGGATTTGTAACTGCTTAGGCTCTTCCACCCACAGTGTTATTTCATCTCCGTTTACAGTCTCATAACTGGTTTTTATAACTTGACCTTCAACAGTAACGGAACCCTCTTTAATCATGGCCTGTAACCGGGAACGGGAAAGATCTGGGTACATGGTAGCTAACCAGGCATCAATCCGCTGCCCGCCTTCCGTAACCCGGATCGTTCTTTTCTCTTGCTTTGCGTTTTGATTCAGTTCTTGCATCTAAGTAAACACACTTTCATAAAAATTACTAAATCTTTATTTTATCCCGCGTAGAGGGTTTAGCACAAAAAACATAAAGAACCAACAAACAAACACCGATGACAACCAAAGAGTCAGCAATATTAAAAATCGGGAAAACTCGGAAATCAATGAAATCAACCACCCCGCCAAAGCGGATCCGATCGATCATGTTGCCGATTGCTCCACTTATAATCAGTGCCAATGCAGTCCGTAAAAATAGATCTTTTTTAGGCACTTTGGTAAGAAAAATAAGTACCCCAACAACAACAGCGGCGGCAATCACAATAAAAAACCAGCGCTGTCCCTGCAAAATACTATAAGCGGCACCTTTATTCATGATATAAGTAAGATGAAATATATTGGGGATAACAGGGATAGACTGGGATATTTGCATTCCCGTAGAAATCATATACTTGGTAACTTGATCTGCAAGCAAACCAATAACGACAATTAGCCAGAACATACGTCTTCCCCCAAAATGTACTTTGTTTTATCATTCTACCATAATTCAACATTTATTGTCACCTTAAATTACAAGCGAATTCCCCGTGTATTATCAACATACCTTAAGAGTTCAACAATGATATCCCCAAAAAAGGGCAGATTTAAAATCGCCAAACGGTTCAAAACAAATAAAACAAGCGCTGTCAAAAGAGTAAAACCGATAGCCACCCCCACCCCTCTAAAGAGTCCGGCAATCAGATTAACTGTTATGATCCGCCGGGGGTTACGGCATAACACCATATATTCATGTATCCCGATCTTATTTATATAATCACTCAACAATTGGACCTGATCACCCAATTTTTTAGTAATACCTTCCTGATCAGGTTGTGGCGTACCCTGTATATTTTTTTGATCCAGATCTTTATGACGTGTAATTTTTACCATGATCAATATTCACCCTCCATCAGTTTGAATTAAATTTATTATGACCAAATTTCAAGCAAATATGAAAAAGGACGAAGCAGTTGCTTCGTCCTTTACTATGCTCTTTCTTATTTTACAGAACCTGTCACCAAAGCTAATAAGGCCATGCGTACGGGTACGCCGTTAGCAGCTTGCCTAAAATAGGCCGCACCGGAATATTGATCCACTTCTACGGCTATTTCATTGACTCTGGGCAACGGATGCAAAATGACGGCTCCCTTTGGCATCAACGCAACATGATGATTGGTTAGAATAAACAGGTCTTTCACCCGTTCATATTCTTCTGGATCAGTAAATCGCTCCCTCTGGATTCGCGTCATGTAAACCACATCCCCATACCGCACCGCATCTTCCAGATCAAAACATTCCTCTATCTCAATCCCCTTTGCCCGTATGTTTTGGGTGATTTCCGAAGGCATGGTCAATTCTTGAGGGGAAGCCAAAATAATTTTTTTGACTTCATACATAGCCAATGCATCAATTAGCGAGTGAACGGTACGGCCGTTTTTTAGGTCACCAGCTAAAACATAGGTTAATCCGTCCAGTGTTCCCTTTTCTTTTATCATGGTATAGACATCCAGCAAAGCCTGCGTAGGATGTTGCCCCGAACCGTCTCCGGCATTGATGACGGGCACTTTTGCCGCCTCGGATACCGTAAAGCGCGCGCCTTTAATTGGACTGCGGCAAACGATCACATCGCAATAGGCATCCACGACATAAATGGAATCAAGGAGCGTTTCTCCTTTGGCGGCGGAGGACGTCTGTGCTCCCGCAGACTCCGTAACGGTAACCACTTTGCCGCCTAAACGCAACATAGCGGACTCGAAAGACAAGCGAGTCCGCGTGCTGGGTTCAAAAAACAGGGAGGCCATAATCATGCCGTCCATATCAGCTAATCTTTTTTTGGCAATCAGAGCGTCCTCATAATAGGCCGCCAAAGCAAGAATTGCTTCTAACTCTTCTTTGGAAAATTGCGCTATATCCAAAACATCTTTGCCTACAAAACTTTGTAACCTGGATTCTGCCGGTTTTTCAGAAAAATTCTTCACACTGCCATCCTCCCACCATTCAATTTTGCAAGCAAATTACAGATGAGTTTTCTTGATTATTCTGCCAAAGCCCTATTTTTTCCTTTATTCTTCCTAATTTATTCTAATTTTTTTACGACTGTTGTGCAACGGGAACAAAGCCCGTCATGCGCTTCATCCTGCCCCACCGTTTCACTGTAAATCCAGCAACGCTGGCATTTCTCTCCTTTGGCCGCAGCAACCACAACCGTCATCTCCTCTTGATGCTGCGAGGGCTGAAGAACAAACTGGGAAACGATACAAATGTTGGCCAGATCATCTTCGACGGTTTTTAAGACGTCATATTGCTCATCAATCGGGTACAGTTCCACGGCTGCATCCAGAGAATGGCCGATCACTTTATTTTGACGGGCAAGCTCCAACTCTTTGGAGATACCTTCACGCACCGTCAATAGCTGCTCCCATTTTTCTTCCAGCTTTGCATCGGCATAAGCGGGATTTGGTTTGGGCATATCCAAAAGCTGAACGCTTTGAGGATAAGATTCCGGTTTAGGCATATAGGTGTAGATTTCTTCCGAAGTAAACGACAATACCGGAGCCAACAGACGCACCAAGGCATCCGCGATTAGATACAAAACGGTTTGAACGCTGCGCCGCTCTTGCGAATCAGGCACTTCCGTATAGAGGCAATCTTTGACCACATCCAGATAGAAAGTGCTCATATCAACGATGCAGAATTGATGGATGGCGTGATAAACCACATGAAACTCATAATTTTCATAAGCTTCCAATACTTTTGAAATTAAATTATTTAACTGGATCATGGCCCAACGGTCTAGTTCTCGCATGTCCGTATAGTCAACCATATCCTTTTCCATATCAAAGTCATAGAGGTTGCTTAAAAGGTAACGGGCTGTATTGCGTATCTTTCTGTACGCTTCTCCCACTTGCTTCATAATGGCGTCGGAATTAGCCATGTCGGATCGGTAATCTGTGGACGCTACCCATAAACGCAATACATCGGCGCCCATCTGGTTAATCACCTTTTGTGGATCGATAGAATTGCCCTGGGATTTCGACATTTTATGACCCTTTTCGTCAACAAGGAAGCCATGCGTTAGAACATTGCGATAAGGCGCTTTGCCGCGATTGGCAACGGAAATACATAAGGATGAATTGAACCAGCCACGGTGCTGGTCGCTTCCTTCCAGGTAAAGATCAGCCGGCCAGGAAAGCTCGGGCCGTGTTTCCAAAACAGCCAGATGGCTGGAGCCGGAGTCGAACCAAACATCCATGGTATCAGTTTCTTTGGTAAATCCTTTACCGCCACAATGCGGGCAAACAAAATCTTGAGGCAATAAATCTTTGGCCTCTTTGGCAAACCAAACGGATGAACCGTGTTCACGTACCAATTCCTGCAAATGGGAAATGGTCTCGTCATTGATTACAGGCTTACCGCAATCATTACAATAGAAAATAGGAATAGGAACACCCCAGGTACGTTGACGCGATACACACCAGTCGCCGCGGTCGCGGATCATATTATAGATGCGCTCCCGTCCCCAGGAAGGAATCCAATTGACTTTGTCGATTTCCGCCAGCGCCTGCTCGCGGAAACCGTCGACGGAAGCAAACCACTGCTCCGTAGCGCGGAACAAAATGGGGCTATTGCACCGCCAGCAATGTGGGTATTGATGGTTGAACATAGAAAACTTCAAGAGTACACCGGCTTCATCCAAAGCTTTGACAACGGCCTTGTTGCCCGCGACTGTATCCAGTCCGACAAACGGTCCTGCCTCGGCAGTAAAGCAACCCTTGTCATCAAGCGGAGAAAGAATATCCAGACCGTACTTTTTGCCGACAATAAAGTCGTCGGCGCCATGTCCCGGAGCCGTATGGACACAACCGGTACCAGCCTCCAAAGTCACATGCTCCCCTAAAATCAATACGGAATCTCGATCAAAAAGCGGATGCTTGCAGGTGATAAATTCCAGATCACGGCCTTTGAATTCTGCCAGTACTTGATATGGCTCATCCGCATGACCAATATCTTTTAGAAAAGCCGCGGTCATTTCTTTAGCGATAAGCAGCTTTTGACCTTGCCATTCGACCAGATTGTACTCGTAATCCGGATGCAGGCAAATTGCCAGGTTGGAAGGAATGGTCCACGGCGTCGTAGTCCAGATCACGACAAAAGCGTCTTGGGGCAATAGCCCTTTGCCATCCTTGACCGGAAATTTGACATAGATGGATGCGGATTTGTGATCGGCATATTCAATCTCCGCCTCGGCCAGAGCCGTTTCACAGCTGGGGCACCAATAAACCGGTTTTAATCCTTTATAGACAAAGCCTTTTTTTGCCATCTCGCCGAAAGCGCCGATTTGTACGGCCTCAAATTCCGGCTGCAGTGTCAGATAAGGATGATCCCAGTCGCCACGTACACCGAGACGTTTGAACTCTTCCCGCTGCAGGTTGACATACTTTAAGGCATATTCCTTGCAACGTTCCCGGAATTCCACTTTGCTGACTTGATGACGGTTGATACCCAAATCCTTGATGGCTTTTTGCTCGATGGGCAAACCGTGCGTATCCCAACCGGGCACATAGGGCGCGTCATAACCCGTCATGGATTTATATTTGACGATCATATCTTTTAAAATTTTGTTTAGGGCATGACCCAAGTGAATGTCTCCGTTGGCATAGGGTGGCCCGTCATGCAAAATAAACTTGTCTTTTCCTTTGTTTTTTTCTCCTACCTGCCGGTAAATATCCATCTCATACCATTTTTCTAAAAGTTCCGGCTCCCTTTGCGGTAGATTTCCTCTCATCGGAAAATCAGTTTGCGGTAAATTTAAGGTTTTACCATAATCCACTTTAGAATAATCCTCCATTGGATTGTTCTCCTTCCTGCTAAAAAAAATAGTTGATCCGATCAATAAAAAAAGCTCTTTGTCACCTAAGGGACGAAAAGCTCCGTGTTACCACCCTAATTGCTTTGATCATGGTCGATCAAAGCCACTCAAGAAAACTTCTAACGGCGTTACCGTACGGCCCTCAAAGCTTCGAACCGTCAACTCCCGGGTGATAGATCAAACAGGCTTCATATCCGGCTTGCAGCGCCCCGGACTCTCTGTAAATTCCTCTGTAGGATCGTCCCTATCATCGTCTTTGATTTATTCAGTTGGCCAAAATATACTAAATTTAATTATAAATGCTCTGCAAACAATAGTCAAGCAAAACCAATGTTTTTGTCTTAAAGAAACAAAACCGGTTTTGCTTAGTTTTATGTTTATTTATCTATATTCTAGAATAAATTAAGAATACGAATGAGAATGCTTTCCAGTATTTGCAAGGCAATCAAAGCGATAATGGGAGAAAAATCTAAACCACCGAAATTTATAGGCAGTAACTTACGAAAAAAGTTCAAAAATGGATCCGTCGTATCACGGATAAAAGACACAATAAAATTATTGCTTGGTAACTTAAACCAGGAAAGAAAAACACTGATGATAATCAAAACATAGTAGACATTAAATGCAATGCGGATAATTGTAATCAACATATTTTGATGAAACACCGCCTATATAATCTATTTTTTATTCATCCACTGGTATGAGGAATAACGGCTATCACTTGTCGTTTCCTCCAGATACGAGTCGCTTTCCATAATCTGTCCGCTCAAATCCACATTGGCAGAACTAAAAATGAAGGTCCCGCCGGATACTTTGCGTGGTACGCCGCCCAAAGCAAATGCTGCACCGGACAAAAAGTCTACCATACGCTGGGCAGTAGCCTTGTCCATTTCTTCAAAGTTGACCACCGCAACTTTTTTTTCTTTGATATGACGGGCAATCTCTTGCATATTTTCATAACTGGTTGCTTTTATCAATATCATTTCCATATTTTGATCCTTCGATGTTGGAATACTCGTTATATTTGGTTTCTTTGTATTTTTTTTGATATCCGGTTGTTCTTTCCAGATATTTCTTTCATTCGGCATCGCAATGGGAGCACGCTCTTCCTGCACTTCATCTTCTATTCCTTCTTCTTCTTTAAAGAAAAATCCGCTCATCTTATCCATAAATCCGCTCATTGATTTCGCCCCTTCCATTTATCTATAAATGACCTAAACACATATTTATGTTGGTTTGTATTCTATTTTACTTTTGGTTTTCCTGCCTAAATACATGAATTTTCTACTATCTTGCTCCAAATATTGTGGTTCCAAGGCGGATGACAGTCGCACCTTCTTCTACGGCGACTTCATAATCATTGCTCATTCCCATAGAAAGAACTTCCATGTCTACATGAGCAAATTTTCGAATACTTTCTTTTTGAGATAAAAGGCGTAAGGTGCGAAAAACCGGTCGAATCTCTTGTGCGTCCTCAACATATGGTCCAATGGTCATCAACCCTTTTACTTTAAGATTGGGATAGTCAGCCAGTGCCGCTAAAAAAGTTTCCACCTCCTCTTTTTGAATACCAAATTTTGTTTTCTCTTCTGCAATATTCACTTGAACCAAAACGGGCATGACGATCTTTGCAGCCGCAGCCCTTTTGTTGATCTCTGCGGCTAGTTCCAAACTATCCAAGGAATGGATCAACTTTACTTTATCAATGATGTATTTTACTTTATTGGTTTGCAAGTGACCAATCAAATGCCACTGGGCCTGCGGTAGAGATTCATATTTTGTCAATAGTTCTTGAACCCTATTTTCCCCAAACTGGCATAAGCCACAAGCATAAGCTTCCCGGATATGCTCCATATCTTGGGTTTTGGTAACAGCCAAAAGCGTTACCTCTTTTGCCGTGAACGGACTCCTTGCCTGAGCAAGTTCTATGTTTTTTTTAATTTGCCGGATATTTTCTGCCAAATCTGCCATCATCAATCGCCCCATTTATGTTTTTATCGAACATGCTGTCCCTCTTTTAAACCGGAAGCATCGGCAGCTACCTCTAATACGTTATCCAGACCATTCACAACAGCCTCATCACCGATTACCCCTTTTAGTTCGACTGGTAAGAACCTCAACACATTTTTAACCTTATAATAAACACCATCTTTTCCCTCTGCATCTTTTGTTAGTGCACTTTTGGGAATAATAGTTCCATTTAATTGCCGCAGAGAAAGTGTAGCCTCAAAAAAACGTAAATTGATCAGGGTAGCTTCATCCAATGACGTATCTAAAATGAGGTAATTCTGACCGTCAATCATTCCCCTATCTGTTACAGTTGCATCGAACCGCATCTTTTGCTCCGACTCTTCTTTGCCTTCTGTTGTCGCGGTGTCCCCGCTGAGATTTTTGCCAACCGTAAATCCCACTTGCCCAACATTCTGCAAAGATTCAGCTTTTTCAGTCGGGATATCGGCCAACATAAAGAGTCTGTAATTGAGGAGGTTATCAACAATCCGTGCGATCGGTCTGCCCTTCGCCAGCAATGTTTGCGAGGTCGTAGAAGTAGAATCGTTTGGCAATGGGGATGACTTGTTTGGGAAAAGCGTAATCAGCTTGTTATAATCCAAACCTTCCAAACTGTCTGCCCTGAGCTTTTCCTCATAACCATCCAATTGATAGGAGACAACCCCTGCGTTCATTGCATAAACATCTGTTTTACCGCCATCACCATTTACAATCGTACCGATTTGAGTTCCGCTTTTTACTCTTGAACCTTCCTCTATGAAAGCAACAAATTCGCCAATAGCCGGAGCCGTTATAAGGGTTTCATGTCGTAAAACGATTGCACGCGCAAAAACGGTATCTTCCAAAGTTCCTTGGTGTACGGTTACAAAAGATACTCCTACCAATGAAAGATAGTTTTTTACAGTCAAGATGATCGCTATGGCAATGATGATCAAAATGATCAATGCGAGGACATCAACTGCTTTGTTTTGTTTGATTCTCTTTTTTGTGATATTCATAGCAACCATCATTTTCCCTAGTTTATGATAATGCTTTTGACTAAATATGGACTGATTCCTGCATATGTAAGTGATTTATTTTATTACAACATTAGAAAAATATCTAGCTATTTCCACATTTATAAGGAAAAAGGCGGAATAACACATCCGCCTATATTTTGAAGTAATCATTCATATAATTAATTTTGATTGGCTATTTTTAATTCTTTTTGCAAATTACGCAGTTCTTCCATGAAAGTTGATAAATCTTCAAATTGACGATAAACGGAGGCAAATCGCACATAAGCTACTTGGTCGACGTTGCGTAACCTTTTCATCACCATCTCTCCAATCACTGAGGTGGAAATTTCCTTTTCCAAGGAATTGCGCAGTTCCTTTTCGATATCGTTCACCATATTTTCCATGACACTTAACGGAACCGAACGCTTATCACACGCTTTTAAAAGACCATTGAGGATTTTATGAGAATCAAACAATTCCCTGCTATTATCTTTCTTCACAACAATCAATGGGATTTCTTCCACTCTTTCATAGGTCGTGAACCGTTTTTGACAAGAAAGACATTCCCTTCTGCGACGAATGCTTTTACCATCTTCGACGGGACGGGAATCTAAGACTTTGGAATCCTCATAGCCACAAAAAATACAGCGCATCAGACTTCCTCCTTATTCTCCAACCTTTTATTAAGTGAAAATGAACTTTTGACCAACCTTATATTGTGCTTTATTTTATTTTACTACACCATATATCGGGTGTCAATAAAAGGCTTGATTTAATAAATTATTTTGCAAAAAGGTTGTTTTCTTGATTTGGACTACATATACATGAAATGAGGTGAGAGTATGTTTCGCATATCCGATTTACAACACAAAGATATTATTAATACCCTCGACGGTAAAAAACTCGGCTATATTCGTGATGTCGAGCTTGATCTCGGGACAGGCAAAGTAAGGGCTATTGTTTTGCCCGGAGAAGGTCGTTTTTGGGGCTTTTGGAGCCGCAACGAAGATATCGTCATTGATTGGCAACAGATAAAAAAAATAGGCATTGATGCTGTTTTAGTAGAATTACATCAATTTACCCCGTCAAAAAAGCAGCGTGGACAAGAAATTGTTACGGATGACTATACCCGTATTCCACCCCGGGAGACAGAAGGTCCCGCAAAACTTGATAAGCCAGAAAGATTAGATAAAAAAGATATTTATTTGCCGAAACACAAACCGACGGATCCAGATGAAATTAAAAATCAACTTCTTTCTGACGAATGGTAGAATTATATATTTTACACCGATACAAAAGAGGCACCTTCAAGGTGCCTCTTCTTCGCCTCTTTTTAAGCTTCTATTTTACTTTGCGATATGCCAGATCCCCTTTTCATACCGAAGCGTATAAAGAATGTCGTCGGAAGAAAGCAGCGCATCGCTGATGCTGTCGGATTTTAAGCAAATGTTCTGACCGGACTCATCGATCCGGTAAAGCCCCTGGTTGTACCCTTCCGCAATATAATAAATTTCCGCCTCCCCGACATAAAAGCTTTTTACCCGCTCCCGGCTAATCTTTTGCATGGAACTGTTCTGATATTGATATAAATTCCCGTCTTCCGTCAGAGCATAAAGAGTTTCTCCCTGCCACTGGACCGAAGCTACCTTTTCTTCCAACAGGGTCTTTTGTTTGTTCCCATCTAAATCAGCATACTGCAAAAATCTGCTTTCCGAGTTGATAAAACAAATCCCCCGGTCAGCCAGATAAAACTCATTGCTATGAATCGAAAGCCGCACGCTCCTCTTACCGTCCAAAGAAGTTTTGTATACGGAAGAAATATCTGTTTGGTCCTCTTCAACGTATCCCAAGGTATACAAATACCCATCTTGGAGATAAAAGCAGGGACTGCCGCCCCAACTACCTCCCCCATTTTCCGTAAGCTGTCTGGATATGCTGTAAGTAACATCAGTCAAACCCAGTTTTTCCTCAGTCAAAGTCGACAGATAAACACGGTAAAGATTGTCATTAGCAGCCCACATTAAATTAAATGAGGCGTAATAAAAATAATTATCCTGCACGCAAAAACTGGTAAAGCTTTTGGCAGAAGTGATCTCCTGTAATACTCCATCCTGCAGTCGGTAGGCTGTTTCGGAACCCATTGTACAATCCCCAAAATGCAAAATCAGATACAATTGCCCGTCAATGATCTGGATATCCTGGATCCAACCGTCATATGGCAGCCAATCCATTATCGCACAGACCGCTTGATATTGATCCGTTTCAAAATCAAACGTATACAATACAGCCTTGTTATCAATCATAGAAACAAAATAGAGTTTACCGTCGACAATCTGTTCATAATAGGTCACTTCACCCGGAAGTACAATGAGCTTTTCTGTTTTGTCCGACAGTTTTTTATATAATCCGCTGCTGTATGTTTCATTGCCATAGTCTGCTTTAAGATAATAAATTGATCCGTTGACATGAGCCAAAGGATTAATATACTCGGTATCCGAAGCCAAACTGCGGTCATCGTATAAAGCCGCTTTGATCTTATCTTTTATGATATTTGTCTGACTGTTCTGCAAATCGATTTCTTCTCTACCGATTATGACCAAACCGTCCAGCCAGGAAACTTTGATACCCATCGCTTCGGCAATGCTGCGTAAGGGCAGAACAACACGTCCGTTAACAAAAATCGGTGCATTATCCATAACATGCGTTTGTCCGTTAATCAATATGGTTTTGCTGTTTACCTCCATACGGATAGTTTGTTGTGTAATGTAATTGATCATGGAAATTTTATTTGGGTTATTTGCATCCCATGCTGTTCCCCAATAACTACTGCTGCCATCCAAAGTTCCGGCCAGATCGGCCATCATGCGGACCGGCACAAGAATATGGCCTTTTTGGGTGGTCAGTTGATAATTACCGTAAATATCCCCTTTTACCCCATTGAAAAAAGCTTTACCGGGATGGTCATAAGAAAACACGACAGACTCAAAAAACACTTGATCAAGCGGCTGCTTGATCGTTTCTTGAGCCAAAGCCGGCGTACTCAGCAAAAAGATCAAACAACAAACACCTATCAATTCGAGAATTTTTTTCATATCTAATATCCCCCATATATTTTACAGCTTCATTCGTATGTCTAAAGGAAGGCTTATCAATCATCAGATGTTTTGTTGATTCTTTTTGTTCCCACGATTCCCCTCCTTTAGCCGAATAACAAAAGAGCTACAACTTATCAGTTGTAGCTCTTTTGTTGACTGTTTGGCTTATTTCCCGAAGAGTTCTTTGATCTTTAGTTTGATTTGAACTGTGCCGGCCGTAACCGGAACACTTTCTGCCGTTGTACTCACAGTTTGATTACTAAAATTACCTGTTGCATCCACAAAACAAAGTGGAGGAAATAAAACACACCACCAATTGTGTCCGTCACCATCGCCTAAGACAATACGCAGCGCGTCATAATTTCCGGCCGGCAATACAAGGTCTCCGTATCTCCTGGTGGGGAAATCGGCTTTTTCCAAACTTGCACTGGCCGTATAGGTTGTGTAATTTTTTAAGACAGCATTGCATTCTTCTTCGATTTGCGGCAACACCATCCGGATATCTTTCATAGCCTCCTCTTTGGAAGCGGCATCCTTCATCACATCGGAAAGCAAATTCAATATTTCATCCCTGACCTGAAATTTGACTTCCTGGTCATAGACACTATCGCTGTTGGCGATCACATGCAAACGCAAAGGCGCTCCGGCAACTTCCGTCTCTTGCATATGATAGATTCCTAAGCCTACCGTACCGAATAACAACATTACTATAATTGCTATGATTTGATTTTTATTCATTTTGCTTCTCCTTTTTTGGATCAATCCCCATCACATGTATTTTTTTAAATACAAGAGAGCACCTTTTTCCAAACGGGAAACCTGGGCTTGAGAGATACCGATTTCCTCGGCAACTTCCATCTGAGTTTTTCCGGCAAAAAACCGTAAATCGATGATCTTCTTTTCCCGTTCACCCAAACGGCTCAATCCTTCATTGATATTGAGCAATTCCAACCATTGCCCGTCGTTGTTTTTTTCATCGCCGATCTGATCCATCACAAAAATTGGGTCTCCTCCATCATGATATACCGGCTCGAACAAAGATACAGGTTCCTGAATGGCGTCAAGAGCAAACATGATGTCTTCGACCGCAATATCCGCCTCTTTGGCGATTTCTTCAAGGGTGGGATCTTTGCCATTTTTATTAACCAGTGCTTCCCGTATCTGTAGTGCTTTATAAGCGATATCCCGCAGAGAACGGCTAACCCGTATGGAATTATTATCCCTGAGATAGCGGCGGATCTCCCCGATGATCATGGGGACGGCATAGGTGGAAAAACGAACATTGTGACTTAAATCAAAATTATCGGTCGCCTTGATCAGACCAATACAACCAACCTGGAACAAATCATCGGCATTCTCGCCGCGGTTATGGAATCGATGAATCACGCTTAACACCAATCTTAAATTGCCGCTGATCAATTTTTCCCGGGCAGATTTGTCACCGGCTTGCATATCACGGAACAGTCCGACCATCACTTCATTTGATAAAACTGGTAATTTGGAGGTGTTGACACCGCAAATTTCAACTTTATTAATCAAGTTTTGTCACTCCGCTACAATTTTGATTTGTACTTTCATTATTGCCCTGATTCTTAAGAAATATACTAATGAAGCGGCAAACAAAAGAAGCCCCGTAGAATTCTACGGGGCTTCTTTGTGTTTTTTCATTACTCTGCTTTACAGATATCTTTTTGCAGTTTGCGGATGATCCTTTTTTCCAACCTTGAAATATAGGATTGTGAAATACCCAACATACAGGCTACTTCTTTTTGGGTTTGCTCCCCTTTACCGGAGAGTCCAAATCGTAATTCCATAATTACCTTTTCCCTCGGGCTTAACTTATTCATGGCAGAAACCAACAGTTTTTTATCCACTTCTTCTTCCAAAGACTTGGAAATGACATCGTTTTCCGTCCCTAACACATCAGAAAGCAGCAATTCATTCCCGTCCCAATCAATATTTAAGGGTTCGTCAAACGATATCTCCCCTTTGGTTTTATTGTTTCTTCGCAAATACATTAAGATTTCATTTTCGATACAACGCGACGCATAGGTGGCCAATTTGATCTTTTTTAAAGGATCAAAACTGTTCACTGCTTTTATCAAGCCTATTGTGCCGATCGATATAAGATCTTCAACGCTGATACCGGTGTTTTCAAATTTGCGCGCAATATAAACCACCAAACGCAAATTACGTTCGATCAATACTTGCCGGACGGAAGAATCAATAAAGAAATCTGCCATCAGCCTATTTTCTTCCTCAGCCGTCAAGGGAGGCGGAAGCGCCTCGCTGCCACCTATGTAAAAGATATGCTGTTTTTTGATGAGAATGCGCGCCAAAAATAGTTGCAAACGCATCCTAAACAAAGAAAGAATACTCTTCATGCTCCTACCTCCTGCCGAATTCCGGTATCCAAATCACCTTCCAATAAAATCTCCGGGTTCATAATTGCCTGATAAGCTTGATCACGTCCGATCTTATTTTGATACAAACAAATAATCAAATCCTGTGTTTCAAGTTTATTTTCATAATAGATAATCGCTTTATCCGGCCTAAATCCAAGCAATAAGCCATGCTTCTTACCGATAGAATCAAAAGGAATCAAACGCAACTTTTTGGCCCAAGAAAAATCGCTTGCACTTTCGATCACTTTCACAGGATCACGTTCCCCAAATTCTTCATACGCTTTCCTTAAGCCATATGGCAAAATATTCATTAAGGCCCGATATTCACAAACCATAACAGGTTTGCCACCCAAAGGATCCCGAAGATCGTTACCCGTATCCAACAAGGCCGTTATCATTGTCTTATGGCCTGAAACCATGACCTCTACGTTTACCATAAAGTTAGACCGATGCCAATTTTTTGTAATCTTGGCTATCCCTTTTTTAGACAAAACAAAGGCGACGCCAATCGCAAAAATCAGGCTAAACCACTTAACTGCCTCCTGAAGCCCAATGCTATAGCCAAAGCTTTCCAAAAGGGAAGAACCGCCCAATACAGCACCTGCCATTGCAAAGGCGATCAGATAAAAAACAGCCAAAAGACGTCCGAAAGAACGCAAGCCCTCATAACGATAAGCAATCAATAACATTAAAACGGGAAAGAATATACGGATCACACTTAAGTATAAAGAGGACCACTGGGGCAATAAAAACAATATGCCGTAAGCTGCCCCCAAAACGGAAGCGATCAAAAGCCTTATAATCCGGGTCTGCAAACGCAAAAACCGTCCTGCAGCCCAAAGAAGAGTAAAATCCATCAAAAAATTCAATAGCAATAATACATCTGCGTAAATGATATATTGACTGTACATGATCATCACTCCCGTCTTTGGCAAATCATAAATTCAAAACAGTTCTGCCGTTTATCATATTTATTATATGAACGCCAAAGATAAGCTATGACTTTCTCTTCTCATTATAAAAGACGGCTCATGCAAACGAAGTCGCAAACCGCCGTCTTAAAAAATTTATTTAGCAAAATTACTTATTTTTAACTGTCTTTTTCCGGATTTTATTCTTCCTCTTTTTGTTCTTTTTTACGTTGTGAAAATACTCCTCCCAAACGTCCGGATTCCACAGCAGACAACGCCGACCATCCGTCTTCTACTACTTTATCCCAAAGCCCAAGTTCCTTGGCAATTTCTATCTTTAGGTTATCCCAATCAAGGGGCCTTTTTTTCATTTTGCTTTTTACCGAGCGTTTGACTTCTTGTGTCATTTGGATCACCTCGGCTTTATTTTGACCCATATTCATAATTTTATGCCGTTCCTTCTTATCCTTTGCGGGCAAGCTCCTTATCTTTTGCAAGCAGCAAAACACGCAGATTGCCGTTTGTTAAATTTTTTAATTCAGCTAAAACCTGTTCTTCTTCATATTTTGGAAACAGCACTTCTAAAGAAATTAGATCACTAAATTGCCTGTTTGTAATCTCATAGTTCTTTTGCCTTAAATAGGACTCCACCTTGGCCAAAAAAACATAATCAAAAAGGAGCTGGTATGAAACAGCCGGTATTTTTTGTACAATTCCGCATGCTGTAATCGCTATTATGGCTCCTTTACTATAAGCACGCGTTAAACCGCCCGCACCCAACAGTACGCCTCCAAAATAACGCACAACAATGATCAGCGTATTCTTAAGGTTTGAACGTTTAATGGCCTCTAGGACTGGTCTCCCTCCGGTACCGGCAGGTTCTCCGTCATCACAGGAACGCTGGCATTGGCACTGTTCACCTATCTGATAGGCATAAACGTGATGCTTTGCATCCGAATGTATGGCCCGCACTGATTCTATGGCGGATAAGGCCTCTTCTTCGGTCGTTACGGAAAAACCGTAGCCGATGAATCGAGACTTTTTTTCTACAAACTCATCGTTGGAAGCTTTTTCAAGCGTCCAATAGGTATCCTGATGAAAATTTTCTTGCATTCCGATTACCATCCTAGCATATAATCAAATTCGCTTTACTATTATAACATAGCGCACTTTTTAACCACCGCTATATGACGGGTGTGTACAAACAAATTTGTGTTTATTCTGTAGATAGTATAACATAACATAAGAACTTTTAAAAAGGAGGCCTTATTATGCCGCAAACTACCGGTAACGAACAGACATATCCCTTTACGTTACAACCGCTCCCCTATGATTATTCTGCCTTGGAACCCAATATCGGCGCAGAAACTGTACAAATTCATCATAATCATCATTTAAAAACCTATGTGGGAAATCTAAACAAAAATTTGGCTGATTATCCCCAATATCAGAAATGGACATTAACTCAATTACTGCTGAATATACCTCTTCTCGATCCCAAAATTCAAACAGCAGTCAAAAATAATGCCGGAGGGGTTTATAATCATAACCTGTACTTTTCGATCCTATCGGCCACACACGGTCAAATGCCGTCCGGTGATTTATCCAAAGCCATCAATCTGAGTTTTAATGGTTATGATAACTGGATATCCCTGTTTACCCAGGCATCCAAAGATGTTTTTGGCTCCGGTTATGCGTGGCTCGTTTTGGATTGCCATGCAAACCGGCAACAAATCTTGAGGATCGTTACGACAGCCAACCAAGATACACCACTGCCACGCAATCTTTGCCCTATTTTGAATCTGGATGTTTGGGAACACGCTTATTATCTCGATTATCAATACCGACGTCCTGAATATATCGAAAACTGGTTCCGGATCATCAACTGGCAACAAGCGGAAACCAATTTTCTACAATGCCTAGCTGTTTGTAATCAATAATAGATTCGTTGTTTATACTTTAGCAACTTCGATTGTGCATATTTTTTTTAAACCTCCCCATACTATTGATATATCATTTTGGGGAGGTGTATTTATGTTTGAGATCATGCCTTATCATTATGACCAAAATCTCTTCCGCCTGTTTGATCAGATGCTCGATCTACCCAATCAAATGGGTCAAATACGAACAGATATTATAGACGAAGGTGAAAATTATCTGCTATTGGCAGAATTACCGGGTTTTAAAAAAGAGGACATCAAAATTGAAATTTATGAAAATTATTTAATCATCATGGCTAATCATAAACGAAAAAATGAGGTGCATGAAAATAACTTCATCAGACGTGAGCGTATATATGGCTCGTTTTGCCGCCGTTTTGAAATTTCCGACACCGACAAGGATCGTATTACAGCATCTTATCAAAATGGCATTTTAAGTATCCGCTTGTCCAAAACAAACCCGGCATACAAAGAAGCAAGTAAAAGAGTTGATATTCAGTAACAGGAAAGGAAAACTGACAAATGAAAGTCAAAATTGATGAGGAAGGTTGTATCCGTTGTGGTTTGTGCGTAGATATCTGTCCCACAGTATTTCATATAGAAGGAGATTCCCCCGCCCAAACCTTTGGTGAAGACGTTCCGGAAGACCAGGAAAGTTTAGTCATTGAAGCCCAGGAGAGTTGCCCGGTATCCGTAATCATAGCAGATAAGTAAATAAAAAGAGCGATGTTATCGCTCTTTTTTATTTATTTTAATCTTATTTTAGATTATTATATTCCTACGCAGTTTTGTATAATAAATATGTTGTTAAAACGGCAATAAAATTAGCATTACTGGGTCTTTCTTTACGGTATTTGCCAAATAATTCAGCCTGTACTTCTCTATCACCATCTTGCCATGCTGCCGTGATCGAGGTCCGGATACAACGTTCAACACTATGCTCTGTTGTGAAAAATTTACGTGCCACTTCTGGATAAATACAAGTTGTAATGCTGTGCAATAGCATTTGATCCTCTAGAGCCATTTCAATTGCGGATACTAAATATGCATAACCCATATGTTGAGGAGGAACGCCAAGACTCAATAATTGTTTTGCAATTTCATGATTTGTTGCTTCCATTTAGCCTCCTATTGCCATATTTAATATCCAATGATCCGATAAGTGCATGATATCACACATGACAATAATATAACACTAAAATTTTTCACGCAATAAATATGATATAAATAGATATTTTTCGACATATTTTTTATAATATCTTTTTCTTAAATTCTTTCTCTTAAATTAGATGATAATGTGGCTTTTCTTCCTTAAATAGCCAGTAACGCAAATAATCATCAAAAATAATCGCTAAAGCAGAAAGAGGAACCCAAAGGATAGTATATAGTAAACTGATTTGACCTAAAAATTGAAACCGTAAGCCCGAATAATCCCAGATACTTAAGTTTAAACAAAGATTCAGAACAATGCCCGCTGCAAGTTCAAATAATGTAACACCAACTGCTCCGACAATGCTTTGCCAAAGAAGCGAGCGTTCCCAGCTAAATGTTTCATTGAGCGTTCCTAAAAACAAAAAACAAAATCCACCCAATACTGCCATTTCCCAATAGCTATGTCCACGCCACAGTACTTCTACCAGATAATAAACGGCGCCGCCTATTAAAAATAAGATAAAATTTTTACAGATATAAGCCGGAATATAATTCATATTGTAATCCTCCACATAGCATAATAATTAATTATTTATATGTGAAGCATTTCATGATAAGAATTATGTTGTATGCCTCCTATAATACTTTTACGGCAATTTACAGATAAAACAACCTAAATAGGAGCGCGGGAAAAATACAAAAACCCCCTTTTTATCTGGTGTTTTCCCAGATAAAAAGGGGGTTTTGTTGGTCGGGGTGAAAGGATTTGAACCTTCGGCCTCTGCGTCCCGAACGCAGCGCTCTACCAAGCTGAGCCACACCCCGACAACTATTATATTGTAACGAAACAACGGGTAAGTGTCAATATCTATTTGGCCTGTATGCTTGAAATTTCATTTTTTGCATGCTATGCTAAAATAAATTATGTTTAAATGCGAACAAACCACGGAGGTTATTATGCATATCGTTTTAGTTGAACCGGAAATTCCAGCCAATACAGGCAACATCTCCCGTACTTGCGCAATCACAAATACACACCTACATTTGGTTCGACCGCTTGGATTTTCAACCGATGACAAACACCTAAAGAGAGCCGGTCTTGATTACTGGGATTTCCTTTCAATCGATTACTATGACAGCTTTCAGGAAGTAAAAGACAAATATCCAAACGGGCGTTTTTTTTATGCTACAACCAAAGCCAAACAATCGTATGATCAAATACAATATCTAGCGGACGACTTTTTGATTTTTGGCAAAGAAACAGCCGGATTGCCGATGGATTTATTAAAAGCGAATCATAAATACTGTATTCGCATCCCTATGGGAAAAAATTTACGTTCTCTTAACCTATCCAATTCCGTCGCCATTATTCTTTACGAAGCGTTAAGACAGATGAATTTTAACGGATTGGAATAATTTAATCATATCGATCACCGTATAAAAAAATCTCCAATTTCACACACTAAAAACGGCTAATATGTTAATTTGATGTGAAAGGAGATAATTTTTTAATGAAAAAAACAATCATTATGATTACACTGGTTATTCTATCGATTTCGCTCTTATTATGTGCATGTACAACGGATAATCAAACCGGGGATATCGGTAAGGGCACAAATACCGGCATGACAACCAATGATGACTACGGCAAATATAATGTCTATTTCGGAAATATGGATGGTAAAGGGTTAATCAGTGAGCAAAGAGCCTATTCTCAGTCATATGGCAACGGCAATAATATGGATTATGTTGGAATGGGTCGGGAAGTTTTAAACGGATTGTTTTCCGGACCTACCAATACCACGTACCGTTCAACAGTCACAAAGAATACAAAAGTAAACTCCATCAGCATGGACAACAATACTCAAACTATGTCTGTTGATTTAAATGATGGATTTTTGGATGGCTATGATCAACTGGGTGTCGACGAAAACATGACGATTTACTCAATCGTTAACAGTTTGACTGATCTTGAAGGAATAAAACAAGTAAAAATAACCTTAAACGGCAAGCCGTTGCAGATTAAAAACACAGCATATCCCAATCCATTCACTAGAGATACCACTTATATTGTACAACCATTACTTCCCTAAGACTTACGACGAAAATGATTGAACGTTAATATAAGTAGTAGATTAAGATGATCATATGTAAACTTATTATTGATGAAAACATTTAAAAAATAAACGCAGAAATTAATTTCTGCGTTTATTTAATTTATTTATTCTTGTACACAATATTTTCCTGTAAAACAAGCGTCGCATAGCCCACCCTTAATTCCCACAGGCGTTTGTAGCATTCCCAGCAAACTCAAATAGCCTAAACTATCGGCGCCGATCATTTGGCAGATCTGCTCAACAGAAAGTTTAGAGGCAATCAGTTGCGATGCGCTGGCAATATCGATACCATAGTAACAGGGGAATTTTACCGGAGCGGAACTGATGCGCATATGCACTTCTTTGGCGCCGGCGTCTTTAAGCATCTGGACAATGATCCTGGTTGTTGTACCGCGTACAATCGAGTCATCCAAAAGCACAATACGTTTGCCTTCGATTGCGTTTTGTAAAACGGAAAACTTGATCCGGACCGACATATCGCGTAAACTTTGCGTCGGTTGAATAAACGTACGTCCGATATAACGGTTACGGATCAAACCATGTCCATAGGGGATACCCGATTGCTGGGAATATCCTAAAGCTGCCGATAAGGCGGAGTCCGGTACACCGATGACAAGGTCGGCCTCCACCGGATGTTCAATAGCCAGGCGTTTTCCCGCCTCAAATCGGGCTTGGTGGACACTGGCTCCGTCGATATACGAATCAGGCCGGGCAAAATAGACATACTCAAAAATACACATGGCAGATCTATCAGGTGTTTTGGTCTGATAGGAATGGAGTCCATCCTCGTCAATGGTAATAATTTCTCCGGGCAAAACATCCCTTACAAACTCCGCGCCAATCGTAGAAAAGGCGCAGGATTCCGAAGATAAGACATAGGATTTTTTTAATTTGCCAATACATAGAGGGCGTATCCCATTGGGGTCACGAACACCGACCAGTTTTCCTGGCAACAGTAAAACCATGGCATAAGAGCCACTTAATTCCTGCATCGTCTTTTCAAGAGCTATTTCATGATTTTGATTGGCAACCAAATGCTTCGAAACTATTTTTATAACCAGTTCCGTGTCCGCATCTGCGACAAAAATGGAACCCGTATCAGACATATCCCGACGTAAAGCTTCGGCATTGACCAAATTCCCGTTATGGGCAATAGCCATCATACCACCTTTATAGTTGACAACGATCGGTTGTGCATTGAGGCAATTGCTGGCTCCTGCCGTCGAATAACGGACATGACCGATACCGATTCTACCCTTAAGAGAGCCCAGAATCTGATTGTTAAAAACCTCGGAAACCAAGCCCATATCTTTATGGCTTGTGATTTCATTATTGGTACTGACCGCAATACCGCAACTTTCCTGCCCACGGTGCTGCAAAGCATAAAGGGCAAAAAAGACTAGACGCGAAACGTCCAGATTATCGTTTTGGTCATAAATACCAAATACGCCGCATTCTTCTTTGAGTTCTTCCACAATATATTCCTACCCTTTCCTTTTGCAATCAGAGTTGTTGGGTTTAAATATCTTCTTATCTTCATATTATTGCTTTTCAAAACATTATTCAATAGGATTTTGTTCCATATTTTCTATCATAGATTCCATAGAAGGCAGCTCTTGTAATGAATTGAGACCAAAAAACCGCAGAAAATCCTGCGTTGTGCCATAAAGCACCGGCCTGCCGGGCGTATTGCGGCGGCCTACGTCACAGATCAGGCTTTTTTCCAATAAAGTATTCACTACGCCATCAATATTTACCTGACGGATGTTTTCGATCTCGCCCCTCGTAATCGGCTGTTTATAGGCAATAATGGCTAACGTTTCCAAGGCGGCCCGGGATAATTGCTGCATTTTAGGACGGTAGAGCTTTTCCACATAAGCGGCATAGCCAGGATCGGTGTAAAATTGCCAACCACCTGCTACAGGCAAAAGGTGAAACCCCTTTCCCTGATATTCTTCCTTTAATTGCGATATGGCAGCCTGCAAAGTCATTTCATCCGTTTGGCATATCTGCATGAGTTTTTCCGGGAAAAGCGGTTCGTTGGAAACAAAGAATAAACATTCCAAAACCGGCTTAAGCCCAGCAACATCCAAAATCAATTCATGATTGAAATTGTCCGATATCTTATCCGACAAAAAAAGCCCTCCCCATCTAAGCGTAGAGATAGATTTCCTCAAAACGATCATTTTGCCTAATATGAACTTTAAACTGACGAACCAGTTCCAACAATGCCAAAAAAGTAACGATCATTTCATACTTGTCGAAACAGACATCAAATAAAGATGCAAATTCTAAGCCGTTTCGTTTCCGTTTTAAAACATTCAGGATCTCTTCCATCTTTTGACTAACGGTGATCTGCTCCCGTTCGATCTCCATTACTTGGTGACGATTGGCATTCTTTTTTAAAATAAGATGAAAAGCTTCCGTCAGATCCTGCAGGGTCCTCCCCTGTATTGGATTTTCGGGAGCAAATAAATTGATATACAGCTCCTCTTCATTCGGTCGGGAAATAAATTTAGCTTGCTGATTGGAACAATCCTCCAAGAGCGTCGCCAGCTCTTTGAACCGCTTGTACTCCAAAAGATCATGCACTAACTCCTGGCGAAAGTCTTCCGGCTCTTCCCCATCTTCCTCTAAAACATTCTTGGGTAAAAGCATTTTAGCCTTGATGGCTAAGAGGTTTGCAGCCATCACTAAAAAACTGCTGGCAAGATCAAGATCAAGTGCTTCCATAGCACCCAGATATTCCAGGTACTGATCCGTGATCTGAGCAATCGGAATGTCATAAATATCCACCTGGTTTTTTTCTATCAGGTGAAACAACAAATCAAACGGTCCATCAAAGACCTCCAAATGAATCTCATAACTCATAACTTCATGGCCTCGCGTGCTTTGGCGATGGTCTTTTCTGCTTCTAAAGTGGCACGTTTAGCTCCGTCACGCAAAACGTCTTCTAAAAAGGCATCGTCTTTTTCCAACTCATGGCGTCTTTCGACAATCGGCGCTAAGACTGCGTTCATTTTTTCCGTCAAACAGCGTTTACAAGCCACGCAACCAATCTCTCCTGCCCGGCAGGCCGTAGCAATCGTTTCTTTTTCTGCCTCGTTATAAACACCCTGATAAGTGAAAACCGTGCAAATCTCCGGATGTCCCAGGTCAGTCTTTTTGATCCGTGCCGGGTCTGTAATCATGCTGGCAACTTTATTTTTGACTTCTTCCGGCGTTGCGGAAAGAGCAATATCGTTGTGATAGCTCTTGCTCATTTTGCGGTTGTCGGTACCGGGGAGCAATTTAATTTTTGCCAAAAGCGCCTCCGGTTCCGTCATCACATCGGTTGTAAAAAGATGGTTAAAGCGGCGGGCAACTTCCCTGGTTAATTCGACATGCGGTACCTGGTCTTCCCCAACGGGAACCGCATTGGCGCCATAGAGCAAAATATCGGCCGCCTGCAACAATGGATAACCCAAAAACCCATAGGTTGAGATGTCTTTGCCATCTTCACCGAATTGCTGCAACTGCATTTTATACGTCGGCACCCGTTCCAGCCAGGAAAGCGGCGTAACCATGGAAAACATCAAATGCAGTTCCGCATGCTCTTTTACGTCGGATTGACGGAAGATTACACTTGTTTTGGGGTCAAGACCGACGGAAAGCCAGTCGATGGTCATTTGTTTAATATTTTCCTGTAACTGTTCCGTTTGATCAAATGCCGTAGTCAAGGCATGCCAGTCGGCAATAAAATAATAGCAGCTATATTCATTTTGTAAGCGGACCCAGTTTTCTAAAACGCTCAAATGTCCTAAATGCAATTTTCCTGTGGGGCGCATGCCGCTTACAATCGTTTTCTTTTTTGGGGTTGATTCCGTCATACTCTACACTCCTCAAGTTCATAATAACCCGATCAAGAACCTAACCCGGTGATTATCAGGATTAAGCGATAAACACCGTTTATGATCGGACTGATAACACTACTAAAAATACCCGTAAAAATCAATAACATTAAAATAATAAAACCAAAACGTTCAAAAGAATGAATCACCTTGGCCGTGGAGGGAAATAAACCGATTATAATTTTTGAACCGTCCAAAGGTGGGATGGGAATCAGATTAAAAACTGCTAAAATCACGTTAATCTGTGTAAAATAATTGAAAAAATAGTAAGCATAATTGTTATAAGGTAATAATCCATGAACAAACAAAGATAATATCCCCGCTGAGATAATTGCCAAAAGCAAATTTATGCCCGGCCCGGCAAAAGATACGAACATCATCTTGCGTTCCCTATTCCCCTGAAAATAAAAGGGGTTAACAGGAACAGGCTTTGCCCAACCAAAACGAAAAAAGATCAACATCAAAGTCCCGATCACATCCAGATGCTTAATCGGATTCAAGGTCAAACGTCCCGCTTGTTTTGCCGTTATATCACCAAAACGATAAGCCATCCAGGCATGGGCAAATTCATGAAACGTCAAAGCGATGATCACCGCCGGTATCGTATATAGTAAATCAGTCCAATTGATATTAAACATTGATTACTCCTATCTTGAATCTAAGAACCATTTTAATATTATAACAAATATTACAGGATGACACAATAAATATCGCTTTTTATCATTAAAAAACACGCCTTAAACCGTTTGTTTGTCTTGTCTTTTTCTCAAAATACAGCGATAAATCCCAACACCCAACAGGCTTACACCGATGGTTATGGCATAAATGATGATAGCAGACTTGTACTCTTGCATTCCTAGAGCGTTACCGGCTAAAGTCGAAGACAAAACAGAAGGAATCCTTGCAATGCTAATTAAAAGCAAAAAAGTTTTCAAAGAAATCGGCGTTAACCCGGCAAAGTAAGTAAGCGTATCTTTCGGTGTTCCGGGGATCAAAAAAAACAAAAAGAGAATGAAATACAATTTTTGACTGTCTTTTATAAACCCATAAGAATATAACTTTTCTTTTGATATAAAGACTTCTATCAATTTTAACCCATACTTACGGCTGAAGATGAAGACCAAAGCGCTGCCTAAAACAATACCAATCATACTAAGCAATGTACCAAGCCAAATACCAAAAGCATAGCCTGCCACCAATTCAACCGGTTCTCCCGGGATCAACGCGATGATTACCTGCACGATCTGAATCGCCAAAAAGACAACCCAGGCAAAGGCTCCCTTGGCCTCTACCCAGGTTCGAAATTGCGCAGGATCTTCAATGATCTTTAGGAGAGGTTTTCCGGCAAAGATACTAACCAGAACAATCGCCGCTATAAACAGGACAAACCAAAAAATACTGCGCCACTTCTTTTTGCCTTCTGCAGTCAACTCTTGTAAATATGTTGTGGGCTTCTGAAAAAGCATCTTTTCTCACCATTTCCTTTTTCTACTATTGCTCTCATCTTGACGGCTTCTCTTATTTTGACAACGGTGGTACAAGTCCATCTCTTCTGAGCTAAAATCCGCGTTGTTTGTTAAAAGTCCTCGGCATCTGTTTAGAAGGATACTGTCATATATAGCACTCTGGCAAACTGATTCAGTGTTTTTCAACACCCTGAGAAGTGTTTTAATCTACCTTATCTATTTTTTAACCCTATCTATATTTTACAAAAAGAGCTTAGCCAATACTAAAAGAACAGCCATGCTTTTAGCATCACTGTTCTTTTAGTATTTCTCTTAAGATCACAAACGCCTGTTTTTCCAAGCGGCAAACCTGCACTTGAGATATTTCCAATTCTTTAGCCACTTGCGTTTGTGTTTTATCTTCAAAATAACGCAAGTGGATCAAACGTTGCAATCTTGGCGGCAACATCGCCAATACGGTCCGAATGTTCCATTGATCAATCATCTCATTGATCCCGGAATTATTTGGCAAATCCCATTCGCCTGTGGTAGCATTCCCATTTTTGTGTTGAACCTGGTCCATCAGGATGGGTCCTCCTTCATCATCCTGAGAAACGACTTCATGTAAGGATAAAAGCGGTAAAGAAGTCTCTAAACAGGCCAGGACATCCTCCGTATCCATCGATAAAGTTTCGGCTAATTCCTGTAGAGTCGGTTCCGTACCATATTGTTTAACCCACTCTTCTCTCTTTTTTTTGATCATTAAGGTATTCTCTTTTTGCGAACGGCTGATAGAAATCGGTGAATCATCGCGGATAAACCGCCTGATTTCCCCCATGATCATAGGGACGGCGTAGGTAGAAAAACAAACATGGTAACTAAAATCAAATCTGATGATTGCTTTTAATAATCCGATCGTCCCCACCTGTATTAAATCTTCCATTTCCTTGCCGCAGGCATAAAACCGTTTTACGACACTGTAAACCAAGGGCATATTTGCCTCGATCAGTTCACTTTGTGCCTCTTGGCGCTTGTTTTTATCACCTTTTTGGGCAAGCATAATCAGATTTTGGGTTTCTTCCAAAGACAAATGATGTCGGGACATGCGGACTTCCGGAACTCCCATTTCCTCACCTGTCTTTCTTATTTTAACCCGCCGGAAATTTCGCTCAGCTCATCAAATAACTCTCCTTTAAACAGATCTTCATTGATATTCAAATGTTGGGCGCGCAAATTACGGGACAAGATAATGGTAGTACCTTGTCCTACAGTAGATATCACATCTACTTTGTCCATGAAAGACTGCATAAAAGAAAACCCTAGCCCCATGCGCCCGTCTGCATCTTCAGAACCACTAAAATGAGGTTGCATGGCTAAGGCAATGTCTTTGATGCCAACGCCCTTATCAATGATATGAACCGTAAGGTTGCCGTTTTCCAATTCAATGATCAGGTCTACCCAACAATTGGGATCATTTTGATACCCATGGATGATAGCATTGGAAACAGCCTCGCTGACAGCTACTTTGATTTCTTCTAAATCAAACAAAGTCAGCTCTTCTTCAGAGGCCAATGCGGAAACAACAAGGCGCGCCAATGCTACATTGGTATCCAAACTTTTAAATTTTAACGAAACATGGTTGGAAGACGTTTTTTTAGCATTTTTATCGTTGTTTCCCTGCATCATATTTCCTCCTTAACACTTTGGCATGTTGCGCTCTTTCTACCGTTATAAATCTTGTCAACCCGGAAAGATGTAAAATGCGATAAACCTGTTCATTGACACCAACAATTTTTAAGTTCCCGCCAACCAAAGCCAACTGGCGGTACCTTCCCAGAATAACCGCTAAACCGGAACTATCGATAAAATTTACATTGGCCAGATCTAAAATCAAATTTTTGCCTTTATAGCAATCCATTTCCCGGATCAGAGCATGTTTTAGTTCATCGACAACCCGCAAATCCAACTCTCCGCTGACAATTGCCAATAAACCGTATTTCGTATGTTCAAATTGCAAGAGCATTTGCTTCTTCCTCTCCCCGTGGTTTTACCTTTATTTTCTCTCTTTTACACTCCCCTTCCTGCTGCAAAATAGCACTAAGAATGTCATATCTGCACGAAAAAACCATCCTTTAGTTAAAGCATCAAAAGATGGTTTTTATTTTTTGTTCTTTTATGAATATGGTATAATGGTGTCATAAAAAACGGGATCAATATAGGGCTAAAGAAACCGTAAGAACATAACGATATTATAAAGGAGGATATGGTAATGATACGAGTAGTAGCGAAAAGCTATCCAAAAAAAGAAAACATTGACGATGTGATCAAGGTATACAAGGAATTAGTTGAAGCAACAAAGCAAGAAAACGGGTGTATTCAATATCAGCTGTTTCAAGATGAATCCGATCCTGCAATTTTAACCATGATTGAAGCATGGGACAGCAAAGATTCATTAGATAAACATCTTCAGTCAGAGCATTTTGTCAGAATCATTCCGTTAGTTGGCAAGCTTTGTTCACGGGATACAGAGATAAACCTCTATCATAGATTGTTTTAGTGATTATTATTTGCTTAAGGTGGCTATTGTGCATAATCACGATGGGTTCAAATCACTGATTGGGTTGCCTATAATGAAACCTAATTAAATTTTGAGCTCTAGTTTTTTATGCGGCATTGACAATGTGTTTGATCAATTTTACAAATGTCTTGATAAAACCACCGCGACCCACATCCGCATCGGTTACAAGCCCGACACGGTTGATTTCTTTTCCATCTTGATAAACGATCAATTCACCGGCAGAATCACCGGCGGCGATTGGTGCATTGCGAAAGGTTTCCGCATCAATTGTAGTTGTGATTTCCGCTTTATCACCCTTCTTTTGTAAAACACCGACCTCATCTTTACAAACGATATTGACCCAATCCTGGGCACCTTTGCCAACCTTGATCTGACCGACTACAGCATCTTTAGCAAATATACTTTTAAAGGTATATGTATTAAATCCAAAATTCATGAGTTTCATCGATTCCGTAAAATGTCCTTTGGCCTCCGGCACGCCCATGACAACGGTAATTAAGCGCAGGCTTTCCCTTTTGGCCGTCGCAACCAGACAACGCCCCGATTCAGTGGTATAACCGGTTTTTAGCCCATCGCAACCATCATACCATTTTAAAAGACGGTTGGTATTCCATAAGGTCAAAAGTTTGGGCTCCGGCCGAAATTCATACTCATAGATTGATGTATAGTCTAAAAACTTGGGAACACGGATGGCATAATACGCTAAAATTGCCAAATCATCCGCCGTTGTATAATGATCGGCGTCATGCAGACCGTGTGGATTGGCAAAATGCGTATTTTTCATACCCAGTTCTTTTGCTTTAGCGTTCATCGAATCAACAAAAGCAGGTAAAGATCCAGATACATATTCACCCATAGCAACCGAGGCATCATTGCCGCTGCCGACGGATATAGCAATCAGCATTTCGTTTACGGTACGAACTTCTCCGGCATATAAATATACTTGTGATCCTCCCATGGATGCGGCTTCGGGACTGGTAGTGACATTATCATCCAGTTTTATCTGCCCATTATCCAAAGCTTCCAACGCCAAAACCAAGGTCATGATTTTGGTCACGCTGGCTGGATAAACCTTTGCATCCTTGTTTTGTTCATAAAGAATTTGACCGCTTGCTGCATCCATCAAAACACAGGATTTGCCTTTGATCTGTAGCTCGGTTGCCAAAGCATTAGCGGAAAAGAGAAACAGTATGCCGACCAATATCGCCAAAGCGATCCATATACGCCTTTTTACCATGATAATGCCTCCTTAAGAGCCATGATTCATTTTTGTATCAATAATACTTATGCTTCGTCCCCCCTTTTTATGTATAAAAAAGAGGACGGCTTTGATAGCCGTCCTCTTTTATTTAAGTTTATTTCTCCCAACGGTCTGATATGGTATTGATCTGGTCAGCCAATCTTGTCATTTCGGCAGGGCTTGCCGCCTCATTTTCATGGATAACATGAATCAGACGGTTCCCGGCCGCCAATAACCGTTCAAATATTGCCGACTTTTTGAACTGTAAACTTGGTGCGGAAGCGATCCTTACCCGTACCCCCTGAGAGAGCAAAACATTGTTGGCCAAATCATACCGTGCACCGCTAAAAGGAGCATAGGTATCATGACCGAATTCCTGACTCAAGCGTTCTGCAAACAAATCACAGACCGTATCCTCCCCATGGCAGATAAATACCTTCTGGGGGTTTTCTTCAAAATGATTGATCCAGGCAATCAAACCATTATTATCGGCATGGGAGCTAAACCCTTCAATTTGGCTGATTTTAGCCTTAATATAGACTTCTTCTCCGAACAGATGTATTTTGGGAGCACCGTCTGAAATACTCCGACCCAATGTGCCCTTGGCCTGATAGCCAACAAACAAAATGGTGCTTTCCGGACGCTCCAAATTATATCTCAGATGATGCTTGATCCGTCCGGCATCGCACATACCGCTTGCCGATATAATCACCTTCGGCCGGTCGTCAAAATTAATGGCTTTGGATTCATCCGTTGTCACAGACATAATCAGATCATCGAATATAATTGGATTGATCCCCTGGTTGACAAAAACCATAGCATCCTGGTCAAAATACTCTTTGGTGTTCTCAGAAAATATCTCAGACGCCTCAACAGCTAAAGGACTATCCAAATAAACCGGGAAATGATCATGCCCGCTTATCAAATGATCCTGTTTGATTTGTCGCATAAAGTAGAGGATCTCCTGAGCACGTCCTATTGCAAAAGACGGAATTACCACATTGCCGCCGCGATCCAGCGTATTCTGGATGATTTTTGTCAAATCATCCAGATAAGAAGAAATAACACTATGACTGCGATCCCCGTATGTAGATTCCATCACGACATAATCGGCTGATTTGATGTATTGCGGATCGCGGATCAAAGCCTGGTTGAAGTTGCCGATATCGCCGGAAAAAACAATCTTTTTTTCTACCTGATCTTCGTGAATTAAGATCTCAATACTCGAAGAACCCAGCATATGTCCACAATCGACAAAGCGGATACGAATGCCGGGAGCCACATTGATCATTTCATTATAGTGATATGGCTCAAACAGGGAAACGGCTCCAATGGCATCATCCATATCATAAAGCGGAACATAGTCCTTTTCTCCGGGTTTTTTCTTTTTGTTACGCCATTCCGCTTCCATCATCTGAATATGGGCGCTGTCACGGAGCATAATATCACATAATTGACAGGTAGCACCCGTCGCCAGGATCTTGCCACGAAACCCTTTTGAATATAAATCGGGAAGCATCCCGGAATGATCGATATGGGCATGGGTCAAAAAAACATAATTGATGTCGGCTGCCGCCACCGGTAATTTTTGATTTTCGTATAAATCCATACCCTGTTCCATGCCGCAATCGATTAGGATCTTTTGTTCGCAGGCTTCTAAATAATAACAACTTCCCGTCACTTCATGCGTCGCGCCTATAAATGTCAACTTCATAATCGTTTTTCAACTCTTTTCTACCCGTTATTCTTTTTCTAAAGCGATAAAACCATCTTTAGTTACATATCCGGCAATTAACCTAGGTATTACAGGCTCTTTTTGAGTGATCACAATGGCTTCATCCAGCAACTGCATGGCTTTTTGGGCCTGATTTTGGTTGGCGGAATACAAAAATGCAATCTGTCCACCGCTTTCTATCCTCGCGCCGGTTTTTGCTAAAAATGATATCCCAGCCGCAAGATCGATTTCATCATTCTTTTTTACCCGGCCGGCTCCTAAAATAAGGGCTGCTTGCCCAACTTTGGCCGCATCTATTTTTTGAATATAACCCGACTTTTGACTATAGTAGGATGTTACGCAATCCGCTTGCGGTAGCCCTGCATAGTCTTCGATCACAGCAATATCGCCGCCTTGGGCCAGCAACAACTGCTTGAACTTTTCTTTTGCCGAACCACCTTTGAGTAGTTCCTCTGCCAACTGTACAGCTTTCTCTCTGTTCGTTGTTCTGTCCGCCTGGTAGATGATCTCCCCTGCTAAATTGAGGCACAATTGCCTGAAATCCTCCGGCCCTTTGCCGTTTAAGGTATCAATCGCTTCCATCACTTCCAAAGCGTTCCCCACCCGGTTACCGAGCGGTTGCTCCATAGAAGTTATCAACGCCGATGTTTTCTTCCCGGCGACCGTACCGATCTTGACCATAGCTTTGGCTAACTCGATACTGTCTTGTAAATCCGTCATAAAGGCGCCGGAACCATATTTACAGTCTAATACGATCACATCGCTGCCCAAGGCCAGCTTTTTAGACATGATACTGGATGCGATCAGCGGGATCGACGAGACAGTGGCCGTAACATCACGTAAGGCATAAAGTGTCCGGTCTGCCGGAACAAGCGTTTCTGTTTGGCTGATGACAGCCAGCCCGATTTCTTTCAGTTGTTGCTTGAGTTCCTCTATGGTCAATTGGGTATTAAAACCCGGAATCGATTCCAGCTTGTCCAATGTCCCCCCCGTATGCCCCAACCCCCTGCCGGACATCTTGGAGACGATCAAACCGGCAGCAGCCAGGATAGGCGCAACAACCAACGTGGTTTTATCCCCAACGCCACCTGTAGAGTGCTTATCGACTTTAATGCCTTCAATATCGGAAAGATCCACCGTTTGCCCGGAGCCGAGCATAGCCAAAGTAAGATCGACCGTTTCCTCATCATCCATGCCGTTGATATAAGCGGCCATCAAAAGAGCCGAACTTTGATAATCCGGAATGGAACCATCGGCGCAACCTTTGATCCAATACGCTATCTCGGATAGCATAAGTTTCTGACCATCTCTTTTTTTGGCTAAGATATCCAACATAGTAGTGTCCGACATCGGCTTCCCCTCCCTTTGCTATAAGAGTTCCTTTAACATCGACATCCCATATGGTACAGGTTTTACTTCAAGATAGTCCGCGATGGTTTGTCCCAGGTCGGCAAAGGTTTTACGGATACCCAGATCAACAGGTTTAATCTTTTTGCCGCAAATTAAAAGAGGCACGTATTCCCGTGTATGGTCTGTATCGGGGACAACCGGGTCATTGCCGTGATCGGCCGTGACGCAAAACATATCATCGGGTTGCAACTTATCCAAAATAGACGGCAAGGCCGCATCAAAGGCTTCGATGGCGCGGGCGTATCCCGCCACATCATTGCGGTGCCCGTACAACATATCAAAATCAACCAGATTGGCAAAAATCAGTCCGGATCGGCAAAAGTCCATGGCTTTATGAGTGGATGCAATAGACTGCTCGTTGTTATGGCCTTCAAAGGCTTTGGTGATGCCAACCCCGGCAAAAATATCGCTGATTTTACCGACGGAAATCACATCAAGGCCGCTTTCACTGACGGATTGCGTCAAACCGCCCTGGGGTGGTGACAAGGAAAAATCCTTGCGGTTTTCTGTCCGCATAAAGTTTCCGGGCAAGCCGATAAATGGCCTGGCAATTACCCTGCCTACACCGTATTTGCCCGTTAAAATTCCCCGGGCTTTGAGGCAAATTACATAGAGCTCCTCTATCGGAACAATATCTTCATGCGCCGCAATCTGAAAGACGCTGTCTGCCGAGGTATAGACAATCAAATCACCGCTTTTCATATGCTCTTTGCCCAACTCATTGATGATGGCAACACCACTGGCCACACAGTTTCCTAAAACGCCCCTTCCCGTAGCAGCGCAAAATGCGTCGATCACTTCTTTGGGGAAGCCGTTGGGGAACAAAGGCATGGCATGCTTTGTGACAAGCCCCGCGATTTCCCAATGCCCCGTCGTTGTGTCCTTGCCATGTGAAACCATGGCCATTTTGCCCCATGCGGCCTTCGGAGAATCTACGGAAGCAAGCTCAGGCAAAGGTTGAATATTACAGAAACCAAGTCCTTGGAGACAAGGCAGATGCATTTTTTGTTTTTGAGCGATATGCAACAGCGTATTAGCCGGGATTTGCTGATAATTAACATCATAAGCCGCTGCATCCGGCAATGCGCCGACGCCAAGGCTGTCTAAAACGATCAAAAGGACTCTTTTTTTCATATACTCGCCTCTTTTTTTTATTTTGCCCGCGGATGCGCATTGTCATAGACCGTGCGCAGCCTGTCTTTGGTTAAATGTGTATAGATCTGGGTAGTAGAAATGTCGGCATGTCCCAAAATATCCTGAACAACCCTCAGGTCAGCTCCGTTTTCCAGTAGATGCGTAGCAACGGAATGACGCATGGTATGAGGAGAAATTTCCACCCCGATGCGTTCTCCGTAAGCCTTGATGATTTTCCAAAATCCTTGTCTGGTCAGAGAGTCCCCATGCGCGTTTAAAAACAACTCTTTGGTTTTTTTCTTTTTTAAAAGTTTGGGCCTACCCTGTTGCAAATATTCATTTAAAGCCGTCAAAGCCAGGGAACCTACCGGTACAATCCGTTCTTTGCTCCCCTTGCCAAAACAGCGGATAAATCCCATTTGCTGGTTAATATCATACAAGGTCAAGCTCAATAATTCCGATACGCGCAAGCCGCTGGCATAGATAACTTCCAACATGGCTTTATCGCGCAAACCCAAAGGAGTGGACAAATCCGGTAAAGATAAAAGCCTGTCCACCTGATCCTGAAGAAGAACATGAGGCAAAATTTTTGCCTTTTTGGGGGTTTCCAGATTAAGACTGGGGTCTTTTTCAATTAACTTTTCCGCTAAAACAAAATGGCAAAATGCACGGATGGCAGCCATATGCCTACCAAGCGTCGCCGAATTCTTACCATCCGACTTCAACGCATATAAATAATCAAGGATATCCTGGCGGTTGATCCGATCAACGGTGGAAATACCCTTTTGTTTCAGAAAATCCGCAAAGGAGGCTAAATCGAACCGGTAACTGACTATGGTATTCTGAGCCAAACCGCGTTCAACTAAGATATAGTGAAAAAAGTTTTCGACTGTATCCTCAAAATTCATGCGGCCAGATTTTGTGTTTTGAAAAAGATCGCCAGCATCCATGCGCTAATCCCTCTTTTTCGTTTTTTATTTCTATTCCATATAAAAACACAAAATCCTCTACCAAAGTCATTACCAAGCATTTACCCTTCTTTTAATCGGATTATTCTACACCCAACATGCTCGCGATATCATCCCAGTATTGTGTTTCGACCACCCAAGCTTCTCCATTAACGCGCATCGGCTCACCGGGGAAAGATTCTGTGTTATCGGTGGTTGTACCGGCAAAGTATTCCATCGAATTGGCCGCGGTCATAGCTCCGTAAAGGCTTGGAAGAATCAAACAAAGCAATAATAACAACAAAGCAATCTTAATAATTAAATTCCGCTTCCTTTTGGTTTGGGTTACTGCTAAGAAAATCATAATCTAGTCCTCCTTTATATAATATTAAAAAACAATTGCAATAGAGTTACCCCTACATACCCGTGGATCAAAGCCGCTACAGCCAAAATCGCCCCCAAGATTAAAAAATAGACACAATATAAACCAAATGCTTTCCCCAATGAGCGGGAATCATCTCTTTTCCCCCGTAACAAATTAAGTGAAAATCGAACGGCCAGAACTCCACCCACCAATAACACCGGTATTAGCAAAAGATTCGCAGGAATTATTGTAAGAAGCGTTAGCACAATCCCTTTGCTTGGAGCCAGCTTCATAATCAAACCGATTGAAAATCCAAGCGTATACCCCTTATAAAACAAGATCGGGATTAGGAGGGGAATTCCGATAACTGTAATACCGCAAATCCATAAACCCAGCATTAACAACCCATTAAAAGAAAAGAATGCCTTCGCTTCCTGTATATTGTCAATATCGGCACTCGGGAGTGCGGCAACCAGATCCGATACATAGCTCTCCATTTCACCGGAATTTTTCGTGTCCATACCGTTTGGAGAAATTAAACCCCAGCCCAATCCAGCAATAAAGACAACGATTAAGGCAAAATAAATCCATGCATTTGATCGGAAGTGTTCTTTGAGGTAAAACCCCTTTTCCATACAAGTACCACACTCCTTTACCCTGATTAAATTTTATGCTGTAATTGAACGCTTATGACGCAAAAAAAATAAAAGAATATTCTTTCTTTGTTTTACGTATACTTTCAGTAAACAAACAAACTTTAAACGGGTGAGAAAGAATGCAATTAATATACACACGAAGACAATTTTTCTGTCAGGCGAGGGTTCATGAACTGAGAGATTATCTATCTACAAGTGTAAAAGAGAATAAAAACCTGACTCTCCTAGAATTTTTAAATCAAAATTTAAATTAAAAAGAAACATAAGAATTTATCTTATGTTTCTTTTTTTAACCAATATTGCTTTTTATTAAACTAAGGGAGCTATAATTCGTAAAAAAGCACGAATAAAACGCTGAAACCAGTGTGTTTTTTTATAATCTTCCATCGTATACTGATGACAAAAAAGCAATGCGTTTAAAAAATCATTTTTTACCGGCAAAATACTTTGGGTATGATAAAGCCAAACGCCACATTCAAAATGCAAATACAAACTCCTGTAATCCAGATTGATGCTACCAACCGTAGCATATTCGTCATCCACGACAAAGGACTTGGCATGGACAAATCCCGGTGTATACTCATATATTTTTATGTTGGCGGCAAGCAAAAGTTTATAATATGATTTTGTCAATGCATGAATCATCTGTTTATCCGGCACTCCCGGCGTTAAGATACGAACATCAATCCCGGATTTTGCGGCCACACAAAGAGCGGTGATCATTCCATGATCCACAATCAGGTACGGCGTACAAATATAAATGTATTTTTTAGCCCGGTTGATTAAATTCAGGTAAACTGTTTCACCTGTCGGCTCTTCATCATAAGGACTATCGGCATATGGCTGAACATAGCCGTCGCTTTCGATCGGAAACGGGCAATGTAAATGGGGTTTATAGAGATTGTAATCCTCCCCTTTGCCTGTAATATATTCCCACATGGACAAAAACATGACCGTCAACGACCAAACAGCCTCACCTTTGAGCATGATAGCCGAATCTTTCCAATGACCGAACCGTTCATGGAGATTGATATATTCGTCGGCCAAATTGACCCCGCCCGTAAAACCCGTATGGCCATCGATAACAGCAATTTTGCGGTGGTCCCTGTTATTCATACGGATCGATAAAATGGGTTTCATTGGATTAAATATACAAGCCTTGATTCCCAAATTTTCTAACTGTTTATCATATCGGTAAGGCAATGTCGTGATGCTGCCAAAATCATCATATATCACCCGCACGTCGACGCCTTCATTCACCTTTTGGACAAGGATTTCTAAAACGCTGTCCCACATAACACCCGGGGCTATAATATAATACTCCAAGAAAATGTAGTACTCCGCTTTTTTTAGTTCCTCTAGTAAATGTTGAAACTTATCTTCTCCCGAGGCCAAGTATGTCGATACAGTGTTGACATAAGGTGGGCTGTAAGCATAGTTCTGAATATAAGTTGACTGTGCAGCCGCATCTTTGTTTTGTTGTTTTAGTATCTCAATCAAAGCATCGTTTTTAGGCAAAGATTCCCGTGTCCTTTGATCTACAATATTCATCGTTCTTCTGATCCGCCGGCTTAATTTGTTACCGCCAAACAATAAAAAAAACAATCCGCCAAAGATGGGAAAGAGTAGAACTAAAATAATCCAGGCAATTTTATAACCCGGATTCCTTTTGCTGTTAACAATTAAGACAACGATAATAATACTTAAAACAACGCTTATAGTATAGTAATATACAAAGAATTCATTAAATTTTACAATTATAAAAACCATTGCTGTAATCGTAACAATAATATCTATGATTACATACAACAACCTTTGAGAAAAAAATTTAAATAACTTCTGCATATTCCTACCTTATCTTTCTTTTACCTTTTAGTTATATATCCTTTATAGAATGATCCGATTCTTCTATCATACTCTTATTCATGATTTATTATTATGTCTCTATTATATAAAAGAAAGAAAGTCTTTACAAGTTAGCAGCATTGGCGTTTCAGTTCAATTCAATTGGCTCTTCTCTCTTTTTTCTTTGATTGCCCTAGCTAAATAAAGAAAAGGAGTATCCAATAAACTTGTAAAGATAAAGATTAGATAGCTGGATATCATGATCTCAACTAAAGTTTGCATTTCGTATATGCCGGCAAATGCGCCTAAAGTAAATAATACCGCATTACACAATTGGGAGACCAAGGTTGAAAGATTATTTCTCAACCATAAAAATCTTTTTGAATCGCCCCATTTTTTTGTAGTCCAACCCCACCATTTATGGTATAAGCAAACATCCAGATATTGAACCATGACATAAACCAAAAGACCTGCCAACATAATACGTGGCGTGTGTGAGAACACGCCTTTCATGCTTTCAAAAACAATATCGTTTGCGCTGGGCGTGTACATAAGCCATAACTGAGAGACAATAATAAATAAAATTGAGGTGACGATGCCGACTTTCACAGCTTTCTTAGACTTTTCTTTGCCAGCTACCTCACTTAAAATATCGGTAATTAAAAATGTAGAGGCAAACATAATATTCCCCAGGGTTTGTTCCATCCCAAAGGCGCTGACTAGAACCATTACCTCGATATTTGCCGCAATGGTTGCAAAAACCATAAAACAATACAGGCCGTTGGTATCGAACCAATAGTACCATAAAATAACACTGCCAAAAATAATCAAAACACTACAAATCAATAAGAGCTCATTGGACATCTTTCTTTCCTCCAGGGTTTATTATTTACGGTATTCCATGCAGTAAACCATCAATCCATTTTACTTAACCGAAGGTAATCATAAAAAAAAATGGTACCCGTTTGCACCATTTTAAAACTATGCCCCGAATCGCTTCGCATAGCAAGCCCTAGTTTTGTTTAAAGACAGGATGGTTACGAACTGTCTGATGAACTTGTATCATTGAATCGCGTTCATTATACCAGACAACCCTAAAAAACACAATACCAAAGGCTCTATAAGTATTGTCAAATAATAAGTAACAAAAATAAAAAGTATAACAAATATTTGATTTATAGTGTAAAAATGGTTTAAAATAGTATAAACAAAGATAATTATAAGGGGAATAGGAAATGTTTGTTGATCAAATGATTGAGAATGCAACTCACCGATTAAACGGAAGAAAAATCAAAGATGTACGAGCCGGACTTGGTTATACCTGTGTGACGCTTGCCGATAACTCTTGCGGGCTAGCCTACACTTTTAGAAACGAACTTGGCCCTTGTTGTGGTACTTTGGATGAAGCCGGCACTTTAATTGGGAAAAGCGGAGAACAAATCATATCCTTTGCAAAAAGTAATAATCTCTTAGAGGCTGCCATAGGACTTGCAACTATCAACGCTGTCTTTAATATTACCAATATAAACTGGGAAGCCGGCAACATCGTTCATGTCCTAGGAATTGACGACTCGGTAACCTTTGGTATGGTTGGGGATTTTCACCCCATTCTCTCAGAGATCAAGAAAAAAACAAAAAATATCTACGTATTTGAAAAAAATGTTCCGGAGGGAAGCAGTCTATATAGAGAAGATGATATTCCAAAATACCTTCCTCAATGTAACGTGATCGTTATTACAGCTACAAGCATCATCAATCATACGCTTGATCAGATACTTCAACACTGCCAAAACGCCCGGCAGGTCTGTATTGTCGGGCCGTCAACCCCTTTGTGCCCTGAATTATTTAAAGATTCACCTGTAACAACTCTTGCCGGTAGTGTTGTTACAAACCCGGATTTGGCTATGCAAATCATCAGCCAGGGCGGCGGAACGATGTCTTTAAAACCTGCCATTCAACACGTAATGGTTAAGGTATAGTGAAAAGAAAAAAATAAATATTTCTCTCAAATCGATCAGGTTTTTTTTAAGGATATGCCATAACTTAAATACCCCAATCACTTTCGATTGGGGTATTTAAGTTATGGCAATTCTTTCTAAGTGTTTATTTCAACATATACTTGAAACAAAATTTATGCCTACTATCTTAATTGATAGTAGGCATAAATTATTGGTGGTCGCCACTGGACTCGAACCAGTGACCCCTGCGATGTGAACGCATTGCTCTAACCGACTGAGCTAGGCGACCAAAAACTTTGATTCATTACGAACATTTCAATAATATCACCGATACCTAGGAAAATCAAGGCAAATTCGCCATTTATTGCCTGTAAGTCATATCTTCCACAGTCCAGTCAGATAAAACATTCAACATATCAATCGCTATTAAGCGGGCACCTTCTAAATCATGTTCCAGGTAATTGCCGCATTCCGAGCTACTACCGGCCCCAGGTATAGAGTGCCGAAAACTTTTTATAAACGCGAATGTTTCTTTAACCAAATCCAATGCCTGTTGATGAGACAGATTATCTCTCACCAAAAAATAAAAACCGGGCCGGCAACCCATCGGACCAACATAGACAATAAAATCAGCATACTTACTGTTTCTGACATAAGTGGCAAATAAATGCTCAAAGGTATGCGCTGTGGCAGGATTTAAATAACACCCTTGATTGGGAAGCGCCATCCGGATGTCATAAGTCACCACATCCCGATCCACTTTTGCAATATACATCCCCTTTTGCAAGATATCATGGTTGATGGTAAAGCTTGAAATCGTTTTCACTCAACACTGCACTCCCTTTTATGCTTGTCACACCATTATACCGATCAATTAAATGGATACTTCCGGTTGAAAAACAATGGTATCGTCCTCCATATTCTTAAAACAATTGCGACCGCTGTTTTTAGCTAAATATAATGCCTTATCAGCCAGTTCAATGCCCTTCCTGACATCTTCTTTATGATTGATTTGCAAGGTACATGTTCCCAAGCTGATTGAGACAAATTCACTCGTTTGAGAATATCCGTGGGGAATTTTTAGATCGTGCACCTTTTGAATCAGGATATCGGCCTTCTCTGTAATGGCTTTTTCGTCCTTATTTACTGTTGCATAAATAAATTCTTCCCCACCCCACCGGGCAACAAACTCCACGTGGTCCACGATGATGGATTGTAGTTGAAAGGCTAAAGCGATCAACACTTCATCTCCTTTGTCATGCCCGTAATGGTCGTTATAATGTTTAAAATAATCTACATCGATCATAATGATAGAGAGAACTACGGATTGTTGATTTTCATCGTTAAATAACATATCTATGTAATTTCTAAAACTCCTCCGATTGGGAAGTCCCGTTAATTCGTCAATCAAAGCCAATTTTTTTAGCTGGTAGTTGGCAATAGAAAGCTTCATATTGGCCTCTTTATTACATTTGATCTCTTTTGCTAACAGACTATTTGATTTGTTCAATAGAACTTTACTGTTATAATCATTGCCATAACTTTGATAAATAATCCTGGAAGCAAGCCACGAAATACTAATGAATATGGTTAAATTCACATAATGCCCAATTAAAACATCGTTCGAACTCTGATAAAAAGGCAAACCAATAAACAAAATAGCTACCGAAAAAACATATGGTATGAAGATCTTTTTATAATCCAAAAGAAAGACGATGGAACAGACCATCATATTTACCATAAAGACAACAACCTGTCCATATATTTGTTGATCCATCAATGAAATAATACTGCTCCAGGACAAGATTGAAGTAAAATATACAATGATCATTGTTTCTAACTTTTTTACCTGGGGAGATTGGATATCCTCCACGCTCTTATATTTCCGAATCAATACAAAATATACGATATTCAGAAAAATCATTGAAGCATACATTGCGCAGTACTGATAAAAGTGGAACCGTTCGTCGACCTGAAGCATTGCGGTTGTACAATCAACAATGATCAGAATCAATTCGATACCGATTACTAGAATTGCCAGGATCTTTCCTCTGTTGATATTATCGAAGATCAAATGCCTTCTGAAATTTTCTTGTTCTGATTCAATAATATTATTTTTAAAAAAAGAGAAATACTTCATATTTACCTCAAAAAATATAAAATTGACAAGTTTTTCCCTATTATAATATTTTTAAGCCGTTCTTTCAACTTAAATTTAAATTTTACTTATAGAAGGATTATGTTCTTTTATAATACAACTGTGATGCAGTTACACATGTCTTTAAATAGATAGAGGCCGTATTAAATATACGGCCTCTATCTATAAAATATTTATTCTGTTTGATTGTCAATTAACTATTGCGCATCATGCTTTTTCTTCAGACCGACCGCCGTACCAATCGCTACTAAAACCAAACCGATCAACAACAGCTGCATGGTAGTGGAAACGCCACCTGTCTTAGGAAGCTCGGGGTCAATTTTTTCCGATACACCTAAAACACCGCTCTCTTCCTCTTCTTCAGCTACTTCTTTTTCCCCTAGAACTCCACCTTGTTCATAGGTATTTTCTACAGTTACCAACTGTTGTGATGTGCCGCGGATCCTGCCTGTTGCGTCGTTATCCGGACCGGTCCAACCGGCAGCTTCCTCGTCATCAGTTAGAGCCTCACTAACAGTGTACGAAACGCCCATCGGGATGTTGGAAAAGATCACATATTCGTCATCGGAAAGTGAAATTTCATAAACGCCATCAGATTCTGTATTTCCGTCACTGAAATTGATCTTATTCAAATTGCTTGTAGATCCTTCAAACGTAACGGTGATATCGAACCTTTCCGTATCGGAAGCTCCGTCACCCGATACGTTTTTGATCACTTTAAGAGAACCGTATTTCGGGTCATCTCCGCCGCCGCCACCACTGATTTCGTTATATATGGTAACGGTCTGACGTGTCGTAGTTTCAATCGAACCCGTAGCGGCGCTGTTCGGTCCGTCCCAACCGGCAGCTTCCTGATCGTCAGTCAATACTTCGGTAACAGAATAGGAAACGCCCATCGGAATGTTGCTAAAGTCAACGTATTCATCATCGGCAAGCGACAAATAGAATGTGACTGTGTTTCCCGCCCAGAGGACATCTTCTATGTCCAAATCTTCTTCATTATAGTCAATCAATTCCAAATCGCTTGTCATATTGTTTTGGCCGAGAGTAAATGTAACTCTGATATCAAACTCTTCCGTTGTGGAAGCCCCTTCTTCTACAACCTTGATGACTCTAAGAGAACCGTATTCCGGACCGTCCTGATGGGTATAAGTGTTATCTAGGGTAACGGTCTGCTCGGTTGTGCTGTCAATTGTCCCGGCCAAATCTTCTTCATCGTTTGTGGGACCGGACCAACCGGTCGGCCAGTTAGAGGAGTCTTCTTCTGTGGCGGTATAGGAAACACCCATCGGAATATTATAGAATCTGACAGATTCACCGTCTTTTAGAAAGAATGTATAGGTACCATCCGGGTTTTCTGTAAGGTCTAAATCATCCTCATCTACGTCACTGCTGTATTGAATGTCATCCAAAGATATAGGAGATACAGACGCAACAGTTACTTGCGGCAGGGCAAAAACCACTGTGATTTCAAATGCCTGATCCGGGTCTGCGTTACTCCCCGTCACGTTTTTGACAACAACCAAAGAACCGTAGTCCGGTCCGTCATAGCTATTTTCGACTTCGACCGCAACTTGTGTTGTACCAGTGATTGATCCGGTATAAGCGTCTTCCGGTCCGGTCCAGTAAGAAGATAAACCGCTTGTATCTTCCGTTACCGAATAAGAGGTGTTATTTAACGGAATGTTAGTGAAGATTGCATAGCCACCGGCTAAAAGTTTTACGGCGTAGGTTCCCGGAGTTATTGTCGATTCTATGATATCTTCATAATCCCCGGAAAACTCAACATCATCCAAAGAACTGGCGGAACTGAATGCTACGGTGAAATCGAATACCGTACCGGTCGGAGCATTGTCTCCGTTGACAATTTTTGTCAGCTTGAAGGAACCGAACTCTTCCCTGCCGATCAGGTAATAGTGACTGATTCCTTCGTTGCCGATAGTGAATTCTTTATCGGTTGTGTTAATCGTTACTGGTACATTATAATGATTTTGGTCAGGGTTTATAAAATCATTGAAATTAAACAATGTACTGGTGGTTACAAAAGCACCGTCGGTCCACGAATTATCACTGTTATCAAAACTTTTCACGATATTGATGATATCGGTATTAGACCCCGGTACTGTGCCGTCTGTCCAAATAACCATCATATTCGCCTGTTTTAGCGCAATAATGTTTGCTCCGTCATAATCATAGGTCCCTGCAACTACATCTTCAGAATAACCCAAATTCACATAAGTGGTTGATGCCAGCGCAGTTACTCCTCCCAAAATCAAGAAAACGCCCAAAATAATCACAATAAACCAAAGTTTAAAAGACTTATTCATATACAATTCCCCCTTTTCATTTCTCTTTTTGCAATCAACAAATTCCCAAATCTCTTATCTTTCTTTACGCCAACAAGAAGCATTGCTATTAGATTAAAATAATTTCAAAAAACTCAAACCCTCCAACTAAACAAAAAAGCTGCACATAAATGCGATAAACACATTTATAATGCAGCCGGACTGTCCTAGCATATAGCCTAAATTGTGACCAAAGACATCCAAAGTAACAAAAAAACTGCATACAAATGTGAAAAACACATTTATAATGCAGCTGGACTGTCTTAACACGCAATAAAACTTATGCCTTAGACTCCAAAGCTTTGCGCCCTTATTTTTCAATAAGTTTGCCAACTTTATTATTCTATTTTCGTTTGTGCGTTGATTTTACCATATTTAACCTGCATTGTCTATAGATATAGATAAATATTAATCTTTTTATTACGATTAATTATGCATTAGCAGCAAATTGATCGTAATTTTGTGATTTTTTCTACACAAGCCGTTCCAAATGTGTTTAAAATGCAGAATTTTGACTTTTCAATCAATATCCGTATTCATATATTTTCTTATTTGAATTTTTATTACGGCAATGATATGATGAACTAAAATCATACCAATAACAAGCAATCTTTTGTTTAAAAGGAGTAGCTTAATGAGAAAAAAATGGGGCGCAAGAAGAGTTTTATCGACTATTCTTATCTCTGCAGGATTCGTTATTCTGCTGATCGCAGCTGTATTGGAAGCAAGAGATTACCCCTGGGGTCTCCTTTTTGGCACAGCCAGCCAAAGTGCAGAATCGATCCCGGATCCCAATCCAATCACATTAGATGAAGAGGACAAGGATATCACGGTCATAACAAATCCTGATGCTGCACCAATAGTAACCGAGGGAAGCACAAATCAGCTCCCCGGGGATGAAAACGCAGAATCCGCTACTCCGGCATCGAAAAAATACGTACAACTGGGTACTTTTAAAATTCCGGTTATAACGGTATCTGCCAACCTGATGGAAGGTACTGCCAAACAATTAAAATACGGGGTCGGACATGTCGCTGGAACAAACACCGTCGGCGAGGCGGGGAACTGTGCAATCGCAGGACACCGTTCAACCTATTTTCGTTATCTTCATAAATTAAGCCCTAGTGACACTATAGTTATCAAAGTAGGGCAAAACACCTATACCTATACGGTATTTGAGTCTCTAACGGTGGAGCCGCAGGATACATGGGTTTTGAAGGATGTGGCAGGAGAAAATTATCTTCTTACTTTGATTACCTGCACCCCCTATCCTACCTATTCCCAACGTTTAATTATAAGAGCAAGATTATCAGACATTAACGGGTTGACTCCGGCTCAGTTTTACGAAAAAACTCAACTTTAGACGAATGATACAACAACGAATTCTCCGGTGACAACGGATGAACCCAAACCAGTTGTTGAAGAAGAAATACCGGATACAACCGATAACACAACACAGGAAACAAACAATGTAAACACACCCTCCGCCATAACCAATAACTCAACATCCGATACAAAAGAATCAACAAATTCTCTACCAATAAATTCTCAATAAACTCGTTTGTTCATTTTTATATTTAAATGCTATCAAATAAGCCATCTGTTAACAAACGGATGGCTTATTTGATAGCATTTTTCACAAAATAGACGAATCTCTGTCATATAGAGATCATACTGATTGAATAATATAAATAAAGAAATCTATTTAATGAGGATAAGGTATGAAACCGCTTAAAAAGAATAAGAGGTCCATCATCATTTTTGCAGTTGTCGCAATTATTCTCCTGATCCTCTATCTTGCCGCCAATCGTTATTTAATTGAACATGTTGAGATCGATCAAGTAAATCCCAATGTTTCCAATAATTCTGCAGATAATAATACGGCCTCAAATACAGATTCGGATCCTGATAGTAATAGATCTGAAGTGATCAAAGATGATTGGAACTATCAAAGCGATGATCTGACGATCTCCATTCAAAAAGTCACAACCGGCAGCGGAGACAATACGGTGACTTATTATGTAGCCGATATACAAGTTCTGGCTGCGACCCAGATTATGAGTGCTTTTGCCAATAACCAATATGGCAGGAACATCATTGAAGACACATCGGATATCGCGATAGAAAACGGCGCTATTTTTGCTGTTAACGGTGACTATTACGGCTTCCGAGACGATGGTATTGAAATCCGTAAAGGCGTGATCTATCGTGATGAGCCTGCACGGATCGGATTGGCGTTTTATAAGAACGGCAGCATAAAAATCTATGACGAAACCCAAACCAGTGCCCAAAAACTTTTAGACGAAGGAGTTTGGAACACTTTGTCTTTCGGCCCCGTCTTGTTGGAAGACTCTCAAATCCCCACAAATCTAGCCACGCTTGAAGTCGATACCAATTTTGGCAATCACTCTATCCAAGGTAATCAACCCAGAACCGGTATCGGTATCATCGGCAAAAATCATTTTGTAATCGTGGTGGTCGACGGCCGCAGCAAAGGTTACTCAAAAGGCGTGACGTTACCCGAATATGCTGAGATCTTCAAAAATTTAGGCTGCACCGACGCTTATAATCTGGATGGGGGCGGCTCTTCCACCATGTATTTTTTAGACCGGGTCGTTAACAATCCCTTAGGTAAAAATAAAGAACGTGGCGTCAGCGATATCCTCTACATCGCAGAGTAAGCATACAAATAAGGAGCCTTGAAATGATTCTTTTAATCCCGGCTTACGAACCGACGGAAAAATTACTCTTATTGCTGGAAAATATAAAAACAAATTGCAATTTGCGAACTTTAATTATTGACGACGGCAGCAATGAAACCTTTCAACCGATCTTTTTGCGGGCAGAATATTTAGGTAGCACCGTGCTTCATCACCCCAAAAATTTAGGCAAAGGTGCGGCATTAAAAACGGGATTCCGCTATCTCATGGATATGGGCGAAGACGAAGGCGTCGTATGCGCTGATTGCGACGGACAACACAGTGTGGAAGACATCTGCAATATTGCGCAAGAAACTTCAGCCGAACAAAAAAAAGCCATATTAGGAGTCAGAGAATTTACCAATCAGGTTCCCTTCAGAAGCAGGCTAGGCAATAAGATAACCGTAAAGGTGTTTTCCCTCTTTTCTAAATACCGGATTCAAGATACTCAAACCGGACTGAGAGGGTATCCTGCCATGATGCTTCCCTGGTTATGCGGCATAGAAGGAGAACGTTTCGAATATGAGATGAATGTTCTTTTAAAATTAAAAGAACCCGGTTATTCCATCAAAGAAGTGGTTATCAAAACCATTTATGAAGAAGGGAACAAAAGCTCCCATTTTCGACCTTTTGTCGACTCTTTTAAAATATACTTTACCTTTTTAAAATTTACCGCCTCATCTATGGCATCCGGGCTAATTGATTATATTTTACTCTTGGTATTCGCTAATTTCTTTAGCCAATTATTACCGGCTGTTTTATTATCAAGGTCAATTAGCTCTATTTGTAATTATAATATAAACCAGCACTTCGTTTTTAGCGGCGAACAAAAAATATTTCAATCTGCTGTAAAGTATTCTTCACTTGTATTTATCAATGTATGGTTTAACTACTTACTTTTGGAATTCTACGTGTATTTGGGAATCCATTTGGCTATTGCAAAGATTGTAACAGAAATCACTCTCTACTTTTTTAGTTATACCATGCAAAAATATGTGGTTTTTAAAAAGGTGATTAACAACAAATAGATCATCTATTCATTTTAGTGCCCATAACACCGTTTTTCGGCAGGCAAAAAGCCAAATTTTGTTGAATGAACGTAGCCCTTTGCCTACATAGAATTTCGGATATAAAGCCTTTAAAATTATGAACATTTGGTAAAAAGTTTTGTAAAAGTATTTTAGATCAAAAAAAGACCATCTTTTTGAAGATGGTCTTTTTTTTCTTATGATTAAATATGAAAGTAAAAATATACTGATTCTAATCCTTATTGAATTTTTCTCTGCTCAAACTACCCCACGTATGTTTGTTCGACCTATAACCAATCGCCCCCATAACTCGAATAATCGTATTAAACTGACGATATCCAAAGTTATCAATTAAAGCAAATAAAACCAGTGTGATGACTTGTTTAATCCCGGGAAACTTATGGAAGGAATAGCTTTCCATGATTATAGAACCAAGCGATAAAACCATACCGAATACGACAACAAATAAGAAATAGATAAGCAGAAACTGCAAATTAACAATCCCCAACAACCATGATATCGGCACAACTATGTAACCGCATGTTTCAAAGATTGGACCGATAAACTCAAATACCCAATAATAAGGAATTCCGATTATACCGATTTTCCCAAACTTAGGGTTACAAAACATTTCCTTATGTAGCATTAATGTGTTGATCAGCCCGATCTGCCAACGTTTTCTTTGTTTGTACAAATCTTTCAACGAATCTGGTGGTTGAGTCCAACAGATAGGATCCGCTAAAAATTTAATTTTATAATCTTTCTTTGCCTTGTGCATTGCGCTGTGAAGCTTAACAACCAATTCCATATCTTCGCCGATACATTCGGTTGTATAACCGCCAGCTTCAATCACGACATCTTTACGAAAAGAACCAAAAGCTCCCGAGATAATCAAAAGTGTATTCATTTCAGCCGAACCGATTCTTCCTGTAAAGAAGGAACGTAGATATTCTACCGTTTGCAGTTTACCAAGCACCGACTTAGGCAAACGCACCTCTTTGATATCCCCATTCTCCACCACACAACCACTGGCGATGCGAACAACCCCTCCTACACCAATCACCTTATTATCGGTTAAAAAAGGTGTGATAATACGAATGAGGGCTTGTTTTTCCAGTATGGAGTCTGCGTCCATCGATACAAATACGGGGTATCTTGACATATTGATGCCCACATTGAGCGCATCCGCTTTTCCTCCGTTGACTTTGTCTACAACAAGCAGATTGGCATACAATGGTGAACAATAGACTGCACGCACCTCTTTGGTTTGGAGGGAACGTTTATAAGGCCTTTCAATTAAAACAATCTGAAAAGCTTCCTGCAACATTTTTAATGTTTCGTCTTTAGAACCATCATTGATAACAATAACTTCATATTCCGGATAGTTAAGGTTTAAAAGGTTCTTGACGCTGTCCACGATAGTTGCCTCCTCATTAAAGGCAGGAACAAGAATGGAAACCGGGATCATATTTTCTGAATGGATGTATCTTCTATAATCCGCATACCGCAGATATTTTACATATTTAGAAAGGCTTCCGCCGGCAAAAATTAACTGTAATAAATAACTGAGCGTAACTCCGATCATATAAATTAAGGCAATATAGTTGATTACAAGAATGATATCATAAATGATATGCATATCTTTACGCCTCCTTTTGCTGCAAAGAACTTTTTGCAATAGCATAAGTAAGGATTTCTTTGGCAAAATGATCCTTCGTTTTTTCGATCCGCTCTTCTACTTCTTCTATCTTTTCATAATTGCAAATTTTCATAGCGCTGTTATAACGTACCCACCATTCTTTATCACAAAGCCCTTTTTCCAGATATGCCAGATACTTTTGCAGATCAATTTCCCCCAATGCCATAATCGCAACATTACGGATGGTCCAACTTTCATGATCAGTAAACACTTTGATCCGCTCTCCGGCTTTTTTTGATTTCAGCTGTCCTAACGTTCGAATCACATCGCATAAGAGGTTGATATCATTTGTTTCCAATAAGGGAATCAGATCATCCTCAAATTCCGTGAATTCCTCATCCCCAATCACCTTGACGCAAATCCTTTTGATATATGGATCCGGCAAATCATATAATTCCTGATAAAGTTCCATCTTGTCCCCGCTATAAACATTGAAAATCTCTTTCAAACAACGGTAAGAAAGTATTTGCGTGTAACCTTCCCGTTTGCACATTTGAATAAGTTCATCTTTACAACCCATCAATGATAAGGCAAGAAAACAATTGTATTGTACATCCAAGTTCTCCCTATGCCTTTCCATTAAAGCTATGATATCCGGTATAAATTCGGTTAAATCAAGCATAGCAGCTACTTTTATGACAAAATTTAGATCTTGTACATTGCGCATATGGATTTTCTTTTTCAAAAAGCTTCTATAATCTTTTTCCAGTAAAATGGTTTGCAGCATCTTGTTTTGTTCCGGCGGCCCTTCGGTCAGTAATTCGTACAACAGGTTAATGCCTTCATTTGAAGAGAGATATTTGAGGTTGATATGCTCGAGGGCCTCATCTTTTGTCCCCTTACAAAGCATAATCAGTCTTTCCCTTTCTTGACGTCTTATTTTTATCCGCCTGTTTAGCAGCATGTTAACTATTAACAAGATTACAAAGAAGTAGAACAAGATTGTAATTGCAATAAAGAGCAAATAAATAACCAGTTCAAGCCCTCTGATCTTCTCATCAAAGCGAAGATAAAACAAACGTACCGCTTGGTCGTTAACAGCGGAAATCAGACCTTCGCTTGTTGAGGGAACTACAGTAAGATACTGGATAAAATTATCTTTTAAGATGCCGTAAGACTGTTTCAGCCTTTCATAATAGGTTGGTATCTTCCAACCAGAAAGCTGATAAGCTGCCATAGAAATATCTTGTTCATCAGCCGTACCAATACCAAAATAAAACTTTTCCACCGTTTGATAGGTAAAATCGGTCGTATCATGTAGGTTTGCCAAAATCTCGCAAGAAGAAGGATCCGCAACATTCAACAACATCCAAGGGATACGAATCTCTACATTCCCATCATCCGCCGAATAAAAATCAGCCAAAGAATCATAGGCATTACTATTGGAATCAGCAATACCATAACGCAATCTTCCCGCGTTAAACAGTTCAATTGGAACAATTTCACCAGTTTCCGGCAAAACCAGTTTACGGCTAACCATCTGTTCAATCTCAATAAAAACGCCTGAGTTTTTGGTTTCGTACAGCGCCATGTCCTGCTCGGTAAAGAAATCTTTGTCATAGAGTTTATAATTGGGATTATAATATGGATCAATCAATAAGCGGGTATTATCCTTACCCGATAACACCAAAACGAATTCCGCATTACGCGCAAAACTACTTGTTTCATACGCATCACTGCCGGAATCGGGTAAAGTATCGATGGGGATGACATAGGTCCCGTTTTCAAAATCCGGAACCTTAGCCCGCATGTAAAGATAGGCCTCATCAAATTGAATATTGAGCGCTTCATTACCGGTTGTGCTAACCGCCGGAACGTCTTGCCAATCATCCGACTTTCCGTCGATGACCACATTTTCAGAAGAATCAAACTTAAGAATACCAAAATTCTGTTCCGCAGTCTGAACATTAAACCATTGCGGACGGTTGGACGGATCATCAAAATCCATGGTATTCCAAGTCGTTTTGAACCACTCGTCCTGCCACGCAAACACAATCCCCCCCATGCAACCCGTATCATGAATATCCTGGAGCATAGAGATGATGCCATAACCCTGTTGCGCTTCGGTTAAATTGCCCTGATTTAAACCGGTAATTTGATTGGTATGCGCTTTTCCCCTTGACGTCGGCAACCCGAATTCCGAAATCAGAATGGGCATAGAATGATAAGCGTTCAATTCCTTTAAATATTCCCTGTAAGAATTTGAGCCACCCACCTGGTATTTTGTTTCATAGGACATAAAGTCCGGATAGTACGGATAAACATGATAGGAGGCAAAAAAACTGGGATCAAAGGAGGATGTCGCGCAAATATGCTCAGCATCGACAGAAACCGCATCTTCCATATCATGCAAAGGGTCGCCGGGATGCGACAAGGGATCCGTAGTCGGCCAATTGCAAATAGCTACAGGCCTCTGCATTTGATAGTTTCTAGTCTCATAGGATATAGCCAAGTCAGCCGATTCGGCAAGAAAAACTTCAAACGGAGAGGCATCTTTTGTATAGACATAAGTACCGTTATACGCTGTCTTTTGGGGGTTGGCCTGATTGGTGCCGATCACAAGCGAACTATCCCATTCGATCCCCAATATCCAACCCACTACGTATTGAGAAACATCATATTTATATGTACCGGATGCTTTCCCTGTCCGTTGCGCAACCACGGCATTACCGTGGATCATATCAACAGCATCCTTGATGTCCTGGTCGAACTCATCAATTAAACCAGAGCTATCCGCATATACATTGCTATATTTGTCAACCTCTTCCTCATTTATATATACACCCTGAATCAGGTATAGAGGAGTGGGAGCTACTTGATTATATTTATAAAATGCTTCATAAAAGTCAGGAGATTGCGGAATATAAATACGAATGACGTTGGCATTCATATCCGCAATCTGCTGAAACCATTGAAAATACTCTTTTTCTGTAATAGCAAGATCTCCGGGGTAAAACCCCGGTTTACCGGAACCGATATCCACACCGGTAAAAAATTCGTTTTTCCATTTACCATCACTGCCCCAAAGCAGAAACTCTTCCCCGTCTATTTTGGCGCAATAAGATATTCCATCCTTATTTTCATATAAAGGCTGGAAAGCAGAGGTAGAAAAGTAATAAGCTCTTATGCCAAAAAATAAAAAGGCACAAACTCCTAATAATATAAAATACCCTAGGATTACCTTCTTCATAAATGCCCCCTTTATATTGCAAGGTTATCCCATATCTTACCATTTCTATATATTATACTAAATTTTACTATATATAGCAATAAAAATAATATATCATCAATAAATATAGATTACCGCTTAAAAAAAAGACCATTCGGTCTTTTTTTTTCTATTTAGCTGTACTTAGTTTATCAATTGCATCCTCTTCAGAAGCAACAAAAAAAGTCGCATTACCCTGTTGCTCTCATAGATAAGATCTTTTAAAGGTTTGCTGGTATATATTGAAAAGTCTCCAATCACGGCAAATTTTAGATGATAATTGATAAACTTCTGTAAAATCTCTCCAGCCAAGCAGGTACTTGATTTAAAAAGCCCTCTTGTAAATCTGTGATCAATATATCATCACTATAAACGATGGCTATCATCTGATTGTTCTTATTTGTAATTTTTATCTCCACATTTATTCTCTTTTTTAAAAATCTTTTTGGGTAACGCTTCATATCCCGTAGCAGAACAGACCCTATTACGCCCATATTCTTTAGCACGGTATAATGCGCTATCCGCCAATGCGATGCAATCTTCAAGGCTTAAATTTGCTGATGATTCCAACGTGCTTACCCCGGCGCTGACTGTTACTTTAATAATATGGTCACCATCCCAAAAATCATAATCACAGATTATGGTACAAATTCTTTCAGCAATTACATTGGCAGCTGTGGCTTGGGTATATGGCAAAAGAATGAGGAACTCCTCTCCTCCATAACGTGCCAGCAAATCACTTTCTCGTAGCGTATTTTTTACAAGATCGGTAATCGTTTTTAAAACATAGTCCCCTGCCTGATGTCCGTTGGTATCATTAATTGTTTTAAATCTGTCAATATCAACCATGATGAAGGATACTGATCTCTCCTCCGATTTTGCTTTTCGTATAAGTCTTTCGGCGTACTTGTAAAAATATCTGCGGTTATATGTTCCGGTAAGCGGATCTAAAGATGCCTCGTCTTTCAGGCCCCGCAGCTGATGTACGTGTGTCGTCTCATCATGAAACACTAATAAAAAACCGTATTCTTTTCTTTTTTTATCCTTTGGTGATCCCAGACCGATTAGTCTGGCAGAAAAGTATAACTGTTCACCCTCGACGGATCTTGAAATAAAGCAGCTGTTTTTTTGTTCCAAAGAACGCATAAATTCCGGTTCATCCTTAAAAATATCAACAAGAGATAAACCAGCCTTATCTTTTAAAAGATTGGCAAAAACAGTTTGGGCAACAGAATTGGATTTAATATAGCGCATTGAGTCGCTTAAGATCAGAATCGGATAGTCCGAAAATTCAAAAATACTGTAATAAGCCAATGGTAATAAATCAAAAAGTTCATATTTGAATAAGGCAAGCAAAAGTAGGATAGAAGAAAGGCCCAGGGCAACGGCAACGGCACCGCTATCGATATAGCTTGTATGCGGGCTCATATAACCGGATAGAGTGAGAACAAAGCCAATACAACTTAAAACAATTAATAGTATTGCCTGTTTCTTTTCCGTTCCTACTGCTTTTTTAAAAACCTGGTAGAAATTCATGATCGTCAATATCTCTAAAAGGTTGGTATAAGCGGAATTGACATAATACCAAACCCCTTTTTCAAAACTAGGATGGTAAAGTTGTCCCACCCAACCAGATGAAAAGTAGAATAAAAAAAACCATTTAGAACAAACGTAAGATTAGCAATAATTGTGGCAACTGGTATTAAAAAAATCAATATGAGTTCTTTTAGTTTCCAATTATGTTTCTTATCTTTATACTTGATTGAAACCAAAAACCATAAGGGAGCTATGGCTACAAGTCCAAAATATTGAAAGTGGTTAAAAAATAATTTATAAGCGATCGAAGCACTACCGAGCTCTAAAGTGTAGCCAAAGGTATAAATAAACGTGGCCCCAGAGAGAAGGGCAATCAACATTCTACCCGGAACATTCATTTTTGAAGAAAATGCAAACATCATTACTAAAAACAAAAAAAACGATAATGCCAGTATAATACCAAAAAATATAGCCGTATTCAGCAAACAAATCCCTCTTTCAAATCTAACAATACTTATGCAGCTTAACATTATAATTATAAAAGCAAATATATATTTAGTAAAAATAAATAATAATTATTACTACTACATAAAAAATTACAGACGAGAAATTAAATTCTGTCGTCTGTATCTGATGCGGATTCTATCTGTATTTACAAACAAAACATCAGCCATGTCCAATTGATTTATTTTTTGCATGACGCGGGCATTCCATTACACGAGCTACTGCTTTTGTCACCTCCACCAAAATACGTGTTTGGTGATCGATCTGCATCTCATCAAGTTTAAAAAACAAAGCACCTTTTTTAGTGGTGGCATATTTTGACTCTAAATTATTAAGTGCCAAGGCACATGCGTCAAGATAACAAGTCTCACAATTACATGCTCCGAGCTCAATAATCGCTTCTTTAACCTGACATCTAACCAATTCTTCCACAACATTCACTAATACTTCTTTTTCATCTGGTTGTTGTATTGCTTTTTTGCATTTTACCAAAAAAAACATCTCCCTGCCGAATATGGGCACATCCTTATTGTTCTATATATCGGCAGATTAATTAAAATATGAAGTCTAATTATAAAATAATTTCTTTATCACTATTGCATTAACAAAAGCACTTGACTACTTGCTTATTCCGGAAAAAATCGAAATATTTTCAGGAGCTACCAGTCGGGTACATTAGAGGTGCGATCTTTAGCTCTTTCACCTTATCTATATTGTTTAACAGCTTAGATTTTCTTGAATAAGAGTTTCTTGCCGGCTTAAAATATTATTTAAAACTGATTGAAACCGGCGCTTTATTTTCATTAAAATAAACACAATCGCCTTCCGGATGATGCCAAATAGACTGAATGACCTTTGGCTGAAGAATTCCATCAACCAAATGATATTCGCTATATGCAGCGGACCATTCCGCTATACGTTCACTTCCGCCCATATCGGTCGCCACCCGGTCTTTCGTACGAAAATATTTTAATTCCCCGTTTTCATCAAAAGTAAAGATGCCTTCCGCTGTTATGCCTTGCCATGAAATACTTGCTTTTACATGAGTGTCGTCCACATACTCCCAAGTTAAGAAATCTTGCAGGACAGCATTGGGAAACATCATGCTTTCAGCAAGCCAGGTAACAAGGCAGGCTTGGTCGATCTTTTTGCCCTGCTGATTAAACATAACCATATCTTTTGCGGAAATACCCTTCAAGCTTCCCTTACCATCCACAAAAGAATCCAACCCTTCAAACGGCATTCCATGCTTGGAAAATGAAATATAGGCAAACCGTTCCGGTTTTGTGACAAAATTTGCCTGCTTATAATCGATTTTTATCTTTTTTCCATCTGGCATTACAAAATCCACGCTAACAAGTGAAGCCTTCATATACAACATCTTTGGCGTCCCCAGATATCCGCAATAATGAAAGTACTTTTGTACCGGAAGCGGTAAATCTGCGATCTCCACTTCCGTAAAAAAACCGGCATTCGTTGCCGTTATTGAGATTCTTTCGTTGATCATATTATTAAATTGTACCTTTGTAGGAGAATATGGAACCTTAAAATAAAGGAAAACTGCACCAAGCAAAACGCATATTATCAGAACGACCGTCCACATCATTTTTCATTTCCTCCTCTTTATTGTTTTGCTATTTCCTCAACATTGTTTTCCAGTTCTATTATCGTTTTTGCATGGGCAGAAAGTTAATCCACGTGCATTCAAGTATTGGATACACAAGCCTTTGAAAAAGTTATTTTTATCATTCTTGCATCTTGAGAGCCATTGAAAGGGGAGGATTTGTTATCCTCCCCTTTCAAGGATCAAAGCCATTTTTTATGTTCTGCCGTGAACTAAAAGTCCTTGGTCAACCGTTAAACACTCATCAAACTTATCTCCTGCTATCGGCAACTTGTTTAAAATATAAAAATCGACCCAACAATAAAGGCTTTATACTCCATATTTTTCATTGCGCTAGCCCTCTACCTGACAAAACAAGAGGGCAAGCAATTACCTATATTATACGCAATTGATTACCCTTTTGTCACCATATTTAAAAAATTTAGCGCATTACAAGGATTTATTTTTACCCATGAATGTTCTTTGTCCGAGCTTTACAAGTTCTACCAAAGGAATCATACAAACTGCGAGCCCCAGTGCAATAAAATATTCCTCAAGGGAAATGGGCGTGAATCCGAACGCCGAAACCAAGAACGGCACATTAATGACCGCTGTGGTTAAAATCAGGGCCAAAGCCGCTGCTCCCCAGAGCCATAAATTTTGCTGCTTTAGTCTGAAGATTGAGCCGCGCTGCGACCGCATATTAAAGGAGTGAAAAATTTCCGCCATAGACAAGGTTAAAAATGCCATGGTTATTCCGTCGGCACTGTTTTTTATTTCCCATATGCCCGATTCAATATAGTGCCCGATAAAATATGCCGCTAATGTCAAAATACCCACAAAGATTCCTTGATAGACGGTATCTATGCCAACACCGTTGGCAAAAATCCCAGCCTTAGGATCGCGGGGCGGTTTTTTCATAGAATCAGGCTCACCTTTTTCCATCCCGAGCGCCAGGGCCGGAAAACTGTCGGTAATCAAGTTGACCCACAATAAATGAACGGGCAACAGAATGGTAAAACCCAAAATAGTCGCAACAAAAATGCTCAAAACCTCGCTCAAATTGGCAGACAAAAGGAACTGAACAGTTTTGCGAATATTGGCATAGACCTTTCTGCCCTCCTCCACAGCGGATACGATCGTAGCAAAATTATCATCCGCCAAAATCATATCGGCGACATTTTTGGTGACGTCCGTCCCAGTAATCCCCATACCAATACCGATGTCGGCCGCTTTGATGCTCGGAGCATCATTGACGCCATCACCGGTCATAGCAGTAATTTTACCACGTTTTTTCCAGGCGTTCACGATTCTAACTTTGTGTTCCGGTTGAACACGTGCATAAACCTTGTACCGATCTATAGCGTGGTCAAGTTCATCATCCGACATATTGTTTAAGGCCTGTCCCATAATCGCCTGTGACGCATCATTAATAAGGCCCAGATCTTTTGCGATAGCGACCGCCGTGTCAATGTGGTCTCCGGTAATCATAATAGCGGTAATCCCGGCGTCATTACATTTTTCGATGGCAGCTTTGACTTCCGGACGGACAGGGTCGATCATTCCGTACAGCCCCAAAAAAATCAGATCTTTCTCTAGTTCTTGGGGTTCATTGCTTTGCGGTCTTTGATCATAATGACGATAGGAGGCGGCCAAAACCCGCAAAGCCTTGCTTGTCATTTTGTTGTGACAAGCTCTTATTTCTTCTTTTAACCCTTCCGTGAGCGGAACCACGCCATTTTTCGTGAGGATATGCGTGCATATTTTTAAAATTTCATCAGGGGCACCTTTGGTATATTGAACAAATTCACCCTCGCTCTCATGAACGGTCGACATCATTTTGCGCATGGAGTCAAACGGCGCTTCATCGATACGTGGGTACAATTTTTTTAATTCATTTTTATTTACCTGCAGTTTATTGGCATAATTAACGAGAGCGCATTCCGTCGGTTCCCCAACCGCCATGTTGGTTTCCTCATCCAGCTCTGCGTCCGTACAAAGGCACATAGCCTCGGCAAGAAAAATATCCTTTGCGCCGTAGGTGTCGAGGACGGTCATTTTGTTTTGGGTCAACGTACCCGTTTTATCCGAGCAGATAATCTGAGCACAACCGAGTGTTTCCACAGCCGTCAGACGACGGATAATGGCGTTGCGCTTTGACATTTTGGTCACGCCGATCGATAAAACGATGGTAACAACGGCGACAAGGCCTTCGGGGATAGCGGCGACCGCAAGGCTGACCGAAAGCATAAACGTATTTAAGAGAACATCTATTGTTATGCTGCCGGCTTCTAAAACCCCGACGGCAAAGATAACCACACAGATAATAAGTACCAACCAGGTTAAAATTTTACTCAAAGAAGCCAGCTTAAGCTGTAAGGGCGTCTTTTCATCCTTAGTCTGAATCAAAGCGTTGGCAATTTTACCCATTTCCGTATCCATACCGATACTGCAAACGACAGCCTTTCCTCTACCGTAAACAACAATACTTCCCATATAGAGCATGTTTTTCCGGTCGCCTAAGGAGATATCGTCATCACCGATCAGTGCGTCCGATGTTTTTGACACGGGAACGGATTCGCCCGTTAATGCAGCTTCTTCAACCTGCATAGATGCACATTCGATAATCCTTGCATCTGCGGGAATAGCGTCACCGGCTTCTAAAAGAATGATATCGCCCGCCACTAAGTCCTCGCTTTTGACAAAAGAGAGCTTGCCGTCGCGCAAGACTTTGGACGTAGCAGCGGTCATGCTCTTTAAGGCATCAATGGCTTCTTCCGCTTTGCTTTCCTGGACCACACCCAACACGGAATTGAGCACGACCACAATAAGAATGATAAACACGTCCGCAAAGGACTCTCCGGAATAAGCCGACGTGATACCGGACAGAACAGCAGCCACCAAAAGCACAATGATCATTGGGTCGGTAAGTTGAAGCATAAAACGTTTCAACAGGGTTGTTTTCTTTGTCTCTAACAGTTTGTTTTTTCCGTGTTCTTCAAGCCGCTTTTGAGCTTCGGCTTCCGAGATCCCGTCAACACTTGAGTTTAAAGCTGCCAAGACTTTCTCTTTTTCCTGCGAATAATACTCCATCATGGTTCTCCCTTTCATCACTTTATAATAAAAAGCACAGTCCTAAACTGTGCTTGAGTCCAAAAATACTCAAGCACAGTTTAGTTACTGTACATGAGTCTCGTTCTTTAAGGTAAGCCAGACTAAATAAATAGTCGGTGATGTTGACTTGCCACACTATCGTGCGAACTACTCCCTCATGGGCGTTTTTTTAAAAATATCATAAAACAAGACTAAAGTCAAGATTAATCGTTTTTACAACTATTATATAGATCATTTGTAATTTTATAAACAACCTGGTGAAAATATAAATATTTATATTATAGTATAACATATTAAACGCTCGGCTATTCATCTTCTGTTTTTCTACTTGGCTATATCTTCATTTAATAAAAAAGATTGTGCAACTTTGATCTCGTTTTCCGTTACTATTGATCCATAAAAGCAAGAATCATAAGCTATTTTGCTGTTTGGAGGGATTAAGTAAATATGTAGCTCATCGGAATAAGAATCGTTATCTGCTGCCGCCGGCTGCGTGCGGCGGATCAAAACAATTGTGGCAGGATAATGACAGCCGCTTAAGTTTTCCGTCATGATCATCTCAGTATGATTGCCTGCAAATTGCGAAATAGATCCGGAAGGATCATAGCCCCAAGTTTCTAAAATACCTATTTCTTTTCCGTTTATGCTAAAATGGATGCCATCCATCTGCTTGAGATCGGCCTCCCATTCTTGGGGAATCGAAAAAGAATAACTGTCAGCATTGATTTGCTTCCACTTAGTCGGTTCGGAACATTCCATCATATCTATTTCTGTTGTACAACCTGTTACAACCGTTCTGCCATCTTCCGCCCCGAAAGAAAGCCGCTCGATCCCTTTATACTTCATCGGGGTAGAATCCATATACCCATAGGTAATGACAGCCTGATCCCCCTCCAAAGTGACATCATAGCTTATAACCCAGGGACTGGACCAACGGATGACATAATTATCCGGAGAAAGTTGCTGCTTCCTAAAATCAGCCTGCATCTGCTTATCCATGATCTCGTAGCGGCCTCTTCCGTCCCTTGTTTGCCAGGCAGCCGCCCAGATGAGGGCAAGATTATATTTTTCGTTAAACGTCCACGTCTTACCATAGTCGGATGTCTGATATTCGACCTTAAGTTCAACCGGATCGCCTTCCCAGTTATTGTTGCGGAAGATTACCGGCAAAATGCCATCGGCGCCGCTAAAAACCGGTGACAAAGCCGTTGCATATGATGTGATGCTTTTAAAAGATTCCGGGATGAGTAAGGAGCACTGCGTCCATGTCTTTCCTTTATCTTCCGTACGGTAGACCACCGGGTTGATATCGCTGTCATACCGGAACGAGACAAACCCAATATTGCTGTTGGCAAATCCGGAGCCGGTTACTACACGGGCGTGAACATCGTTGGTGTTTCCAATCTCGTCCCAGGTCTTGCCACCGTTTGAGGTTTGAAAAATCCTGTTTTCCTGATGGCCCATCGCCACTCCACTAGTCAAAACCAACCAACCGTTTGTTTTGGTGGTAAAACCGATGTATTTTTCATAGATCTCGGACGATTTTGTGCCGGAGACATCATAACTGTTCCAGATTTGCCCCTCATCGTTGCTGATCAAGACTTTTACCGCTTCTTCCCCCACACCGCCGTAGGCAATAGCCGTAATCTCTTTGGCGATATAAACGGCTCTGCCTGTAAAATAAGCTGCCTGGTCTTCCACATTCATTTCCAACGGAACCGTGACGGATTTTTCAGTTCCGTAGGAAATGGTAAATTCCCCGTCTATTAAGCGATATGTATTACCGGATCGTAGGAGGGAAAGATTATCGATGGTCAGTTGCGAACCGATAGAGTTGCCAGAGCATGCTACCAACCCGATGCTGGCTAAGGTTAGCATAAAAACAAAAACGCATAATCGGATTAAAATCCTATTATTATTTTGCAGACAAATCATCCCCAAAAACCTTTTTTTCATTACAGCTTTCCCCCTGTTTCTTTACCGCTATTCATGTATCATGAACAATAGACGATCGCATCTTAAAAATGTTCCAAATTATAGCGAAAATATTACGATAATAAAGATGTCATTATGCAATTTATATTTGACACTATGTCATATTTATTGTATTCTTGATTAAGAGGTGTTGTTCTTATGAAAAATAAAAAAATGAAAATTGCGCGGATTGAATCTGACGTATCTCAAGAACAATTGGCTGACCTGGTCGGGGTTACCCGTCAGACAATCAGTTTGATCGAATCGGGAAATTATAACCCCACGCTAAAATTATGCAAGGACATCTGCAAAGCACTCAATAAAACCCTAAATGATCTATTTTGGGAGGAATAAACCATGGATCAAAAAAAAATAATTCAAGAAACAAGACTCTATATCATAGTTGCATTGATTGTTGGATTTGCTCTGCTTGCTGCTGGTATTGTATTGCAAATTACGGATTCCAATCTAATTGCCAATAAGAAAGCGCTTGTTGGCCTATCTTTCATCCCTTTTGCCTTTGCTTTAATGAATTATTTTAAGCTTATAAAACTCCTTAAATCTCCGGAAAAAATGAAGCATGTCATCGTAGACGAAACGGATGAACGACTTGTTAGGCTAAGAAACGAGGTTGATGCAAAGACCTTTAAATTTCTTAGATGGGCCATTTTTTTAGCTTATATGGGGTATACATTTATAGTGCCGACCGACATTTTTGAATCACTTGGCTGGTGGCTATTGCTGATTCTATTGATTTTTTCATTCGTAATTCAAGCGTTTTTTGCCAAAATCATATTGAGTAGTACACTTCCCACAGAAAAAGAAGAGTAATACTTATATGTTTGGACATACCTCCATTTATCTTTATCATCGAATTATTATCAAAACATTAAAATGAGAAAGCTAGATGAGTAACACATAAAAAGATGATGTTTTTATCAACAAAAGAGCCGATTATATAATCGGCTCTTTTTTATAGAATATTGTTGAGATAGGGTTTAATCATTTGTCACTCCCCCAGTGCAGACTATTGGTTGATTCTTGGAAAATATAATACTGCGTTACCTCATATCCGTGTTTTTTGGCCCAGCTTTTTGCAGCGTTTTTTAGCTGTTCATTACCGCAATTCATATATGCAATCGCCATATCATCGGTAATCGGCAGCACTAAAAACAAATTGACAATCGTTGGCTAATCCGCTAAAATTAGATGGTGCCGGACGGTACTTTTTTGATGTGGGGGTGTAGCTCAGTTGGGAGAGCGCTTGCTTCGCATGTAAGAGGTCNNGAGGTCAGGGGTTCGAATCCCCTCATCTCCACCACGTAAAAAAAAAAGGTAAAAGGACTTGAACCTTCGTGGGTTAAGTCCTTTGCTATTATGATATACTAAATATAGATTATTTTGATAATCCAGTAATGGAGGCTTTATTATATGTTAGAAATCAATAAGTTAACCTTTCTTATCACCGTGCTGATCGCTTGGATTTTGTTTCGATTTATTGTCAATGTAAGAGCAAAAAAGGTGAATATCGCAAGGGAAGTAAGTATGCAATTCTTCTTTGTTTATGTGATTTGCCTTATTGCCGTCACATTTTTTCCGTTTAGAGTATCTTTTACCGAATGGCATTTCTCTGCAAATTTATCGCCGTTTACAGAAACGATTGCAATGCTGAAAGGCGCAAGTCTTGGAACCTCTCTTATAAACATTCTCGGCAATCTCATACTGCTTGCTCCGCTCGGATTTTTTTTGCCTACACTAAATAAAGCGTTTAGAAAGTTTTATAAAGTTTTACTTGCAGGTTTTTTTGTTTCGTTGTCTATTGAAATATTGCAATATATACTGATGGTGCGGATCTTTGATGTGGATGACTTGATTTTCAACACCATTGGCGTAGCTTTTGGCTATATAGTGCATTTGTTTTTAGCCAAAAGCAAGCTGTTTAAGATGATACAAACAAGAGCTGAAAACAAGAAAAATCAAGGCTCTATACTGACAATCGCGTTCCCTGTTATTGTAATAGCACTGATTTTCGGTAGTTTTTGGTTCTCAGAATATTCCAAGGTTACTTACCCTATTGATAGAAATGCCGAAAACAGCGTATACCAATTTGTTGCCGGCGATGAAATAAAGACGTATTCTGGAGATAGATATTATATTGTCCTATCCGAAGACACAGTGGATATAAGCACAAAGAATGTAAGAGTTTTCGTCAAAACGCCATTTGGGCGCGCTGTGCCTTATATAACAAGCACAATCAAAGCACAGAATAAATACGGCAACACATACAGTTTTTCCGGTAACTCTACTCTTGATAAAAATATGTTCTATATGCTGTACGGATATAATACTACCGGAGAATTTGTGACTATAAGCACAGGCGGTAAGGAGTACAAACAGCGAATTGAAAAGGGATATTTTATCGCCACCTTTCTAACAGATGGTATTGGAGATTTCAACATATCATTCTCGGACAAGGATGGGAATGATGTATCAAGTAAGTTCGAGAAGGCAACAGAATAGCTAATTTATAAATATCTTGTTAAAAAAATAAGTATTATGGCAATAAAACGATGACATCTTTTATTACCTAACTTCTTAGATAAAAATCCCTGCAATCCATCAGGATTGCAGGGATTTTTAGTTTTTCTTGTTTATAAATAAAAGAAGCGGCTTTACCACTTCTTTTTATCAATCATATATAAATTTCAAGCTAATTTTTCTCCGATTCTGATTTTATCGGCGACCATGGCAATAAATTCGGAATTGGTCGGTTTGCCTCTTTCAATATTGATCGTGTAGCCAAAGTATTGGTTCATCAAATCAATGTTTCCCCGATCCCAAGCCAGCTCGATCGCATGTCTGATGGCTCTTTCCACACGGCTCGCCGTAGTATCATATTTATCTGCAATCATGGGGTATAATTCTTTTGTTACAGCCCCGATTAAATTGGATTCTTCCGCAACCATAATGATCGCATCCCTAAGGTATTGATACCCTTTTACGTGTGCGGGAACACCCATTTGATGAATGATTTTTGTCACATCAACATCCAGATTCCTGCTTTTGACTTCTACAAAATTCGTAGAATTATCATCCCGAACTAATTGTCTGATCCTTCTGTCTAAAAATGACAGTTCAAACGGTTTAACGATATAATACGCTGCATTTAATTCAGAAGTCCGTTTAATAAGACCGCTTTGGCTAAAAGATGTAAGCATAATAACATACGGACGTACAGATAATTTTAAATGAGGAATTTGTTCTAAAATTGTAAGTCCATCCGGTTGTGGCATAACAAGGTCAAGGGCAATTACGTTTGGATTATGCTTTTCTATCATTGCCAATGCTTCGCTACTGTTTGAAACACAGCCACAAACATGATAATCATCCAAGTTGGAAAAATATTCCCCAACCAGTTCACAAAAATTTTTGTCATCATCAATCACAAGTAATTTAATAGCTTCGCCCATATAACTTAACCCTCTCCCTATCAATTTCATTTTTATATTAATATTATTGCTTTAAAAAATAAATTTTCTTCCCTCCTTTTTTTAAATATTAGATATGTTCTTTATATTTGCTTTTGTACAAAAACTTTTCGATATTAAATTATGTATTCCTTTAATAGCCATATAAATAATTGCGACAAAATCCCCAAACGTACTGGGGATTTGTCGAATTTTGTAGAATTTTGGTATAAGCCTATTTGCTCAACAAGCCATCTTCAATCAGCATTGTTTGGACAAAGCAAGCATATCCTTTAGTAGGATCGTTGACAAAAACATGGGTTACGGCACCAACAAGATAACCATTCTGAACAATTGGACTGCCGCTCATCCCTTGAATGATTCCTCCTGTTTTGGATAAAAGCTCCTTATCCGTTACCTCGATAATCATACCTTTTCCGCTGCTCAAATAATTGGGTAATATTTTGACGATATTTATATCATATTGATTGATTTTTTCCCCTGAAATCACCGTGTATATTTGAGCTTTCCCTACCTTGATTTCAGATGCTAAAGCTACAGGAATTGTTTGGGGAAAATACGGATTTTCAAGATCATTTTCCATCGTGCCAAAAATACCAAAGTCACTATTCGTATCAATTGTGCCACGTAAATTACTGTTTACAAAAACCCCCATCTTTTCACCGGGAGAACCTTTTTGTCCGATTTTTATTCCCTGAATATCTGCTTTTACGATCATACCTTGATCTTCAGGCGTTTGTCCATTGCCATCCAAATTCGATACAATATGGCCTAAAGCACCATAACGATTTGTGATGGGATTATAATAGGTCATGGTTCCAACACCAGCGGTATTGTCTCTGACATAAAGCCCAATCCGATACGTTTTTGTATCCGAACAATACAGTGGCATTACTTTTACTTCATACATTTGTCCCTGTCTTACATATTCAATTGTAACTGCTTGACCTTTTTCTCCGCTTTGATTAATGATATCGGAAATTTCTTTATTGGTATTAATGGAAGTTTGATTAATGTTTGTCACAAAATCCCCAACCAAAACACCGGCATCTTTAGCAGGGTAAAGTGCATCTCCATTTGAATCAATGATGGGTGAATGCCCGACAACAGTTACGCCTTTTGTCTGCAATAAAATCCCGATCGAATGTCCACCCGGCGTTAAATATACTTGCGGTAAAACAGAAACTTTAATGCTCTTGATTGGAATTCCCGATACAGAATACTCCATGTTATAAAAACCTATAGGAGTTTTGGTAGTGTCAGCACCATTTTCTTGTATGGCGATAGCTTGCTCTTCGTTGTTAAACAGTTTTGCTTGTAAAATGTGATCGGACGAAGGAACGATTGAAGGCAAATCCGAAATAATGACCTGCTGATAGGGCGGTAAAGACAGAATATCATAACAAACGGTATTGACCGAACCAAATGCTATAATACCCATTAACAAAATATAGGTGACTACACGATTTTTTTTACCGCCTTTAAAAAGTTTTTCTTTCGTTTCAGAAATCATTTCGGTTTTAATTTTTTTCATTTTTCCCTCCTTTCTCTATTTTATATTTCTCCGATTCCGTTCTTTTATCCTGACCAATGTTTGGTTTATAAATAAAAAAAGCAGCTGCTTAAGCTGCTTAAATTTATTAAATATTTTTTATTTTGTTTTTTTATTTTTTTAACATATCTTTAGCTTGCGCCAATGTCGCTTCACTAACCTTGTCTCCGGCTATCATGCGGGCTAATTCTTCTATTCTTTCATCCAAGTTTAACGTTTTGTATCGTATGATGGTGCGTTTATCAACAATTTCTTTATAAATATAGATGTGCGTTTCGGCGACGGCTGCCATCAAAGGAGCATGCGTTACACATAAAACTTGGGCCATTGTCCCAACAAATGCCATCCTTTGAGCTACAGCGTTGAGACTGCGGCCACCCATGCCACTGTCTACCTCATCAAAGACAAGGGTCGCAATCCGATCCAATTGAGATAAAATTACCTTCATAGCCAAGACAATTCTTGATAATTCTCCACCTGATGCAATTTTTGCTACCGGTAAGGATTTTTCACCCTGGTTAGAACGAATCATAAAGAGGGCTTTTTCGTTTCCTAAAGCACTTTTTTCAATTGGTAACAGCGCAATCTCAAAAACAGCTTGCGGCATATATAAAAGCACCAATTCTTCCGTAATGGCACGTGAGAGCTTTTGTGCCGCCTTTTGCCTTAACGCCGTTAAGGATGCGGCCTCATCTTGGTACTCTTTTTGAGCTTCTCTCAACGCTTCAGATAGATTAGCACTATCCAGATCCAGTACTTCTAACTCAGCTAATTGCACAGAAGCTTGTTGACAATAACTGATGACATCCTGCAACGTTTTGCCATATTTTTTTTTCATTTGATTCATGAGTGCAATTCTTTGTTCGACCTCTTCCAGACGAAAAGAATTTGCCGCAATACTCTCTTCATAAGACTCTAATTCCGCTGCAATATCTTCCAGCTCATAATAAGCCGCATTCATTCTCTCAAAAAGAAAATTTGCCTTCTCATCCAGGGATGTGATCTGCCTTAAAAACGAGGTGCCCGCGGCAAGCTTATCCATAGCGGCATTATCAGCAACCAAAGACTTTCTGGCTGCGGAAGAAGCTTGAATTAAGGTTTCGGCATTTTGCAAACGGATCTGTTCCGCGCAGAGACTTTCTTCTTCCTGCGGGTCCAAATGAGCCTGATCAATTTCATGAATCTGATACGATAAAAAATCCATTTTTTGTGTTCTTGCTTGTTTGCTTTCTTCCAAGCCGGATAAACTCTTTTTCAAAGTCTCCATTTTGCTGAAAGCTTTGGCAACCTCAACTTTTTTTTGTAATAAAGCTTCCCCGCCGAAACTATCAAGTAAATAGAGCTGATTTTCTTCTTCCAATAAGAGCATATGTTCCATTTGCCCATGAATATTGATCAGCAAACGTCCAACCGTACGAAAAACCAAAATCGGAACCATGCGGCCATTGATCCGGTAAATGGTCTTCAACGCGCCACCCGCCGGACTCCTTTGCAGTTCCCGGCTTAAGGACAAAATATCTTCGTCCGTATCAATACCGACCTCTTGCAAAACATGGATCAATTCATCGACAAAAGGACCGCTAAAAATGCCTTCAATCATGCATTTATTATAACCGCTACGAATAAAGCTTTCGTTGGATCGGGCGCCGATCAATAAAGACACAGCATCAATCACCAAAGATTTACCTGCACCGGTCTCCCCTGACAACACAGTAAGTCCATCCGAAAACTGTAAACGCATCTTATCAATTAAGGCAAAATTTTCCACATATAATTCTTGCAGCATGGCAAACCTCTTATATGATTATTGAGCCAGCTTTTTTAATTTATTTGTCAATTCCCAAATATCTTCATCCTGACGGACAATGATCATAATGGTGTCATCACCGGCAACGGTACCCAAAATTTCTTTCCAGGCCAACCCGTCAATACAAAATGCAACACCTTGTGCCGTTCCGGGTAAGGTACGGATTACAATGATATTGGCGCTAATATCCAAACGCAGCAGGTTATCGCGCATCATTTTTTTGGCACGGTCAAAGGTGTTACCGGCCAAAACCCCGGATGAAAAACTATAGCAAAAACTGCTATTCCCGTTAGATACTTTGATCAAACCCATTTCCTTTATATCTCTGGAAATAGTAGCCTGTGTTACATTAAACCCATGTTTGCGTAATTCATCCGTTAATTGGAATTGCGTTTCTATATTTTTATTTTCAATGATCTCCCGAATGATTTTATGTCTGCGATTTTTTATCATGATTTGCACCTCTTATTCTTTATTCGATTGCTCTTCTTTCAGAAACCAATAAAACAGGAGCGTCTTTTAGGTTCCATATCACCGCCCGGATGCCCGAGATAGGTGATAATAAATAGACACCCGGTAGGAGCAATTTGTTTCATCGCCGTTTTCACAACTACCTTTGTGGTTTCCGATATCGTAATAATCTGATGATTTCCCCCTGGCAGCCAACTAAGATAAAAAATGGCTGCCTTTATATTTTAAAATTGGATATTGAGCCAGAGTAACATGGTCATCGCAATATAGCTTAACCTGCTTTACCCGTCACTGCTCCTCCAAGATTTGCGCCGTAGCACGGTATGCTTCCTCTTGAAAATCAAAAAGACCAAACAATACCGTCTTCCCCTACTAGAGGCGCTAACATACATGTATCTTTCCCCCGTCCTGCAGTTGCATCTGACACATAATCGCCTTTTTGAACCGTTTTGTTTAAAAGGCATATACCATTTGCGTTACAGAAAGAAAGATAGTCATCATAGGCTCCCATGTAATAATTTCTCTTTTACTCTTTCAAAAAATTGCGGTTGTTTCAAATGTAATAAAGAAATTTTTTCCTCTGCTATCCTGACAATCACCTCGTCATCTTGCTGCAATAAGCCTAAACTTTGACCGTCGGCCAGACAACTTGCATATCCCGATTCTGAACGGTACTTAATCTTAACAATGCTATCGCGAGACAATATATATGGCCTGGTAAAGAAGGTGTGCGGGCATACAGGAACCACCGACAACAATTCCAGATTAGGGGTTAAAAGCGGTCCTCCGGCTGAAAAAGCATACGCAGTAGATCCGGTTGGAGAAGCTACAATCAAGCCGTCACCCCGGTAAGAGCCGACTGTTTGTCCATCAATCTCCAGGTCTAAAACAACTGGCCTGGCAAAAGCACTCTTGTTGATGACAAGATCATTTAACGCATAACACTCCCCTATGATATTGCCTTCACGACTGATTTGTCCGTATAAAAGCATTCTTTTTTCTATAAAATAATTTTCTTCCACAATCCGGTCCAAAGCCGGTAAGATATCAGAGACTTCAATTTCAGCCAAAAACCCGAGTCTGCCCATATTCACTCCCACAATTGCCGTACCAAAGCGCCTCAGCAATCGGGATGCCCCCAGCATGGTTCCGTCCCCACCAACGACCACAGCGATATCCACCCCGCTAAAGTCAACCATCCGGCATTCATCCAGGGGATAGCCAGCTTTATCAGACGGCAAAAATAAATCGACATTTTTTGTTTTTAAATATTGAGTGATCACCTTCGAGCATGAGATGCTGATCGCTTTTTTATCATTTAAAATGACCGTGATTTTCAGTGCAAAAACCTCCGATAAAAATGCTAATAAGAAGTTTATGATTATTTTTAGAGTACTCTTATTATACATCAAGCCTAATAATTATGACAACCAACAAATTCCTTTAGACAAAACTTATGCATTAAAATACATTATATCATTTAATTGTGATGTTTCAACCATGATTGTCTGATTATTGTGAAATAATCCACATTTTTATTGATATTTTTTGTTTTTTTAGCCCAGAGCAAATATTCTATATTTCCTTCCGGCCCCGTTATAGGAGAATCGGTAAGCCCGCATATGGATAGATCCAAGGTAGGAATAAAATCAAAAATTGCGGCGATCACTTCTTCATGAACGGAAGGATCCCGCACAACGCCTTTTTTACCCACTTTATCTTTTCCTGCCTCAAATTGAGGCTTAATAAGGGCAAGCAGATCACTATCCGGTTTTAAAAATTGGATCGGCGCCGGCAGTACTTTTGTCAAGGAGATAAAAGAAACATCCGCCGTGATGATGTCAACCGGTTCGGAAATTTCTTTTGCCGTCAAATAGCGGGCATTTGTTTTTTCTAAAACCGTAACACGCACGTCCTGGCGCAACGACCATGCCAATTGCCCATATCCCACATCGACGCTGTATACATGTGCCGCACCATTCTGTAGGGCACAGTCTACAAAACCACCTGTGGAGGAACCAAGATCCAAAACAATTTTGTCCTTAAAATCAAGGTTAAATTCATGGACAGCCTTTTCTAACTTCAAGCCACCACGAGAAACGTATGGCAAGGGATTACCCTTATGCTCTAGGACCGCGGTCTGGGCAACCATGGTTCCGGCTTTATCGATTCTGAGCCCATCGGCAAATACTTCTCCAGCCATAATAGCTGATCTGGCCCTTTCTCTTGATTCAAAAAAACCGCGTTCCAAAAGTAATAGGTCAAGCCTCTGTTTTTGAACCATCGCAAACCTCCGCCTCAAAGATTAAGAAAACCAACGCTTTAGCACCCTTTGAACCAAACCATCAGAATCCAGACCATATTGTGTCAGTGTAGCTTCTCTTTCGGCATGCGAAAAATAGGTTGCCGGTAAAGCGGCAATTTCTATTTGGATTTCTTTTTGTCCTGTTTCCGCGAGAATTGCCGCGCAACCTTCGCCAAAACCGCCGGCAATCTCATTTTCTTCTACTGTCACAATGTGCCCCGTCGTTGTAAAAGATTGCAGTAATTGGTCGCGGTCTATGGGCGCTACAAAACGGGCATTGACTACCTGCGCCTCAATACCATGATCGTGCAAAATCTGGGCGGCTGCCAATGCCGTATATACCATCGTACCACAAGCAAAGATCGTAAGTTGACAATGATCCGGATCACGCAGAACTTCCGCTTTACCATAGGGTAAGTTTTTGAATTCAGTATCTAAAGGAATTCCCTGTCCGCATCCGCGCGGATAACGCACAAGAGCCGGACGCTGATACGAAACAGCAGAATACAGCATATGTTGCAATTCATTTTCATCCTTGGGGGCCATCACTGTTAAACCCGGAATGGTGCGTGCAAAAGACAAATCATAGGTACCTTGATGCGTACATCCATCGGCGCCCACAAGTCCTGCCCGATCCACAGCAAAAACCACAGGTAAGTTTTGTTGACATACATCATGCAATATCTGGTCATAAGCACGTTGCAAAAAGGTGGAATAGACAACAAAAATGGGTTTGAACCCAACGGAGGCTAATCCGGCCGCAAAGGTTGTGGCATGCCCTTCTGCAATCCCTACGTCGAATGCTCTTTTGGGGAAATGTTCTGAAAAAGGCTGCATACCGGTACCCTCCGGCATAGAAGCTGTAATGGCAACAATCTTATCGTCCTGCGTGCCAAGCCTAAGCAAAGTATCAGAAAATACCTTCGTATAGCTTGGATTTTTACCGTTTTGTTTGGCAATGCCACTATCTAAATCAAAAGCGCCGATACCATGGAACTTTTCCGGTTGCTTTTGTGCATATTCATAACCCATTCCTTTTTTAGTCAAAACATGGATCAAAACCGGACCTTGAAGATTCTTTGCCCTCTGAAAAATTTCTGTTAAAGCACGGATATCATGCCCATTGACAGGTCCCAGGTAAGTAAAGCCAAAATCCTCGAATAACATACCCTGTACCAAAAAGTATTTTTTTAAACTATCTTTTAAGCGAATAACAGACCTGGCCAGAGCAGGACCAAAGCCGGGAATGCTTCTTAAAAAGGAATCGATAAACTTTTTTCTGGCGCCATAACGTGGATTGGTTCTTAAAAACATCAGATATTTAGACAAAGCGCCGACATTGCTGGCAATAGACATCTTATTATCGTTCAAGATCACGATCAACTTTGTCTTAGAATCCCCTGCATGGTTCAAAGCCTCAAAAGCCATACCACCCGTCAATGCTCCGTCGCCCACCACAGCGATCACTTCATGTTTTTGTCTCATAAGATCTCGCGCTTTTGCCAATGCGAAAGCCACGGAAACCGATGTTGAGCTGTGTCCCGTGTTAAAAACATCGTATTCACTTTCTTCTCTTTTGGGAAATCCGCTGATACCACCCGTTTGACGCAATGTCTTAAATTGCTCGCGCCTGCCCGTCAAGATCTTATGTGTATAGCATTGATGTCCAACATCCCAAACAATTTTATCCTGCGGGGTGTTAAAAGCCGTATGCAAAGCAATCGTCAGTTCCACGACGCCTAAATTTGGGGCCAGATGCCCGCCGTTTTCCGATACGACCTCCAGCATATATTCCCGAATCTCCGCCGCCAATTGTTGCATCTCTTCCGAATTTAAGTTCCTTAAATCGGCTGGAGAATCAATTCCTTCCAGTATTGTCATATTTTTCACCTTACTATTTAGTATGCACTGTTATTCTGTTTTATTTACGCTTTTTGCATGGTTTAGGGTTACTGTTTTTTTCTTGTCTTTTCGGATTCTTTCCATGTACAAAAGCCGATAAAAAATGAATGATCCGACCGACGAAAAATAAAATCTCATCAGACTCATTGATTGCAAATGCTTTGGAAATTGACTTTCCCCCAACCGTTATAGCCGCAACAATACCCGTCATCACAGCGGTGGTCAAAACCGATGTCTGCGGGTCTTGCCCCCAAGGCAAAGAAAAAACAATGGCAGCACCGATGCCGCCGCTGACGGTCCCGCAAATATCACCCGCTACATCACAACAGATATTGGCTACGCGGTCGGCGTTACGCAATAAATTCAACGCTTCGGTTGCGCCGTCAATTCTGCAGGCAGCTTTAGCGTTTAAAGCAATGTCATTTCCGGCGGCAACGGCAACCCCGACAATATCAAAAAGGATCCCCACTAAAATTACAGCAATAAGCAATACAAAAGCCAGATATGCCGACTGTAATCCATTGAGGATCATTTGCGAATTCATCGTTAAAAGACTTGCTAAGACAAATGTCACTATCGAAACGGAAACAATATAAACCCATGCTCTACCCTTTTTACCGTTCCTTTTCGTACCAGACAATTAGATAACCTCCATGATATTTTACTATTATTCTAAACAACCAGTTTTTACTACTACCCAATCAAAAACCATTCGTTTGCTATCTTTATATTCCATCATATCTGCTTTCATATTACTTTCATATGTACTTTATTAATGATTTTCCTTTGCCCATTTTTGGCATTGTTTAATTTTTGGCAAAGGATCGTAGCCTTGATCTTTCCCCATAGTTGAAAGCATTTCACATGGGAAGATGCCACATTCGCCACAATGGTTCAAGTGGTTGTTTTCGCAACAGGTTTTCACCTTGCATTCGCCACCCCAAAAGGGCGTTTTTATATCCAAGCAACCTTTGCAGTTGACTTGTTCTTTTCTTTCACAACAGGTACAACAGACGCCGCAACGTGATTCAAACACTTATAATACCTCCAATAAAAACGGTATTGGAGTCTGTCATTTTCAATCTAATAAATTAATAAGATTATTGTACTTAAAATTCTAAAAAAGAAAATTGCCGACCTGTGGACCCCTATTGAGTAAACTTTATGGCTTAGGTCTGGCAGGATTTCCCAACGTTCTCACCGGCTCGTTACCAAACCGACGGTTTCCCTTTAAAAAACGCTCTGTAGGATTTCTCTCTTACAGGGCCAGATTACCACTTAGTCCATACTTTAATCCCCAATAGGATGTGACAGTCTAGGGGTTTTCCCCTACAGCTCATACTATACTCTTATCCTCTTTTGCATTTTGGTTTCATACCTGGTCAACGACCTTTGGTCGAGGCCATCAAACAGATTTGGTATAAAATCCACCAAAACCACTCAAGGCAGGCTACACTGTACCCAGCATGATACCGCATACAGGTTCTAATTCCAAGCCGTAGTTCCTTGCCCGACCAAGGCAGCCCCCCACGCACTTGGGTCTCCACAGAGGCGGGGCAACTTCCACATGCCATTGTGGTTTACCCCATCCTCTTTAACTCCCAGCACCAGCCCTCAACTGGGCGTCGAAAGCCAGCACCAGGAACTTCATCGATGTGCCCTCGGCGGATTTTTAGCCCCGCCCTCGAAGTATAGTCAGCTGACTAGAATACTGCGCCACATGTCAGCAACATATATTATAACATAAAAGCGAATAAAAATAAAATTGGCGTAAATATTCAATTAATATTAATATAATCCCACTTCCAGGACTTCAATTTTTTGCTGTTGCCACAAAATCAAAACAGCTAAAAACCCGCATTCACCTTGATAATTTGTTTGGGTTAGATAATTTTCGGCTGCAAGACGAATTTTTTTTTGTTTAAACGAATCAATATTTTCCTGCGGCAGACAATAGGCTCCGTCTTTTTTGGTCTTAACTTCTACAAAATAAAGACAAGCATCTTTTTTAGCAATTAGGTCAATTTCGCCGTAGCGGCAGGAATAGTTACGCTCAATCATTTCATATCCGCTTTGGGACAATGTTTTACAAGCCAGATCTTCTCCGAGCCTTCCTAATTCCTTTCTTTTTCCCTCTGCCATTATTTATTCCCTCCGCTTACGGATTGAAGTGATTTGATCAGAAAGCTTTTACGGTGAATGGGGCAAACACCCTGCAAAGAGATTTGCTGCAAATGAAGCGCCGTCCCATACCCCTTGTTTTTTTCAAACCCATAACCGGGATACAGCAGAGCGAACTTTTCCATCCATCTGTCACGGTGGCATTTGGCGACGATACTGGCCGCCGCAATGGAAATGGAGAGCGAATCCCCTTTTATAATAGCCGTCTGCGGTATACCGATACCTTCCAGATGAACCGCGTCAATCAGCAGGTGCTCAGGACGGACGATTAAACTTTCTACCGCCTTTTTCATGGCGCAACGGGTCGATTCCAAAATATTTTTTTGGTCAATATGGATGTGATTGCAACTGCCCACAGCCCAGGCAATTGCCTGCTCTTTAATCACTTCTGCCAAGCGGTAGCGTTTGGCTTCGGACAACTTTTTGGAGTCGTCGATACCTTCGATTTTACAGCCAACAGGCAAAATCACGGCAGCAGCTACGACGGGACCGGCCAGAGGTCCCCGGCCCACTTCATCGATTCCGCAAATAAGACTAAAACCCCGGTCATAAAGTTCCCTTTCATAACGACTGATTAAATACAGACGTTCCTCTTCCTTTTCTTGCTTTTGCCGTATTTTTTTTTCTTTTTCTTCCGCTGCAGTCGTCATATTTCGCTCCTGTTTTGCTCTAAACTATTCTTTTGCACATTCTTTCTCACATAAGGCATAACCAACCGTTCCGCTTTACGGTAGAATAATTTGGTCCCAATATGATCTATTTTCCCTCTTGGCTCTACCAAGATGGTATACAAACCCATGCGGTTACCCCCCAATACATCGGTAAAAAGTTGGTCTCCGATGATCGCCGTCTCTTCTTTTTTTACATTCATCAAATTTAAAGCACGCCGAAAACCCCCAGAAAATGGTTTTTTACTGCTGGCTACACAGGGAAGATTCAATTTTTGGGACACTTTTCCAACTCGATCGATTCTACTGTTTGAAAGCACACAAGCTCGCATTCCCAAATCTGATAAATGCGCAAACCAGTCGATTATTTCTTCATCTATCTCTTCACTACGCCAATATGTAATGGTATTGTCCATATCAAACAACAAACATCGGATTCCCCTAGCTTGCAAATCCGCTATCGAAATCGTCAATATACTCTTGGTCATCAGATTCGGGGTCAACTTATTGAACATAACAATCTCCAAATCAATTTATTTGATATACTCCAGCTCAAAGATGGATTCCTTCATACCTACAACTTCACCACGACAATTTTTGTTATTGACACAGGCAAATGATTGTAATGCTTCTAATTGTTGTGCATTTAAAACACCCAGTTGTTGATAAACGGACATCATTACCAGAGACAAAACTTCCCCGTTCCCGTCTTCCATCTTAACGGCGACGGAAAGCCCCCGGTCAAAAATGTGGCTGCAAAAAATACCGTCCGCACCAGGTTTGGCCAAAATATTCCCCTGACTGACCTGCATCACAACGCTTGCAAATTGCCCTGTTCCGGCAACCATCAACGGATAGGTCGTCATGGCCTTGCAGATCCTTTGACAACTTTCAGCATAATCCTCTGAAAAGTTAGGGTGAGCCAGATTGGCATACATCAAGGCCATTCGTTCCAAGGGCATGGCAAATACCGGCACGCCACAGCCGTCTATGCCAACCGTAATCTGATTGCGTGAAAGCCCGCTGAAGTTACATATCTCATCCAATATCCGTTGCTGAACAGGATGATCTGGCAAATAATAGGTGCGGGTATCCCAACCTTTCATTTTGCAGATCGCAAGCATGCAGGCGTGTTTGCCGGAACAATTGTGAAAGACGGCACGCTTTTGGACATGGTTCGCTATTCTTTTTTCTCTGAGCTCGGGATCATAAGAATAGTCGGTACCGCAGGCGAGCGCTGATTCATCCAAGCTGATTTTTTGTAAGATAGATAGAATAGCTTTTATATGAACCTCTTCGGCAATATGAGACGCACACATCACAGCCAATTCTTCATCGGTAATGTCGAAATACTCCAAAACGCCTTCGCGTACAGCAACAATGGCCTGGATCGGTTTGGCTGCCGAACGAAGATAAGCTTTCTTTTGGCTGTTTCCGCAAACCGCATTTAAGTGCCCGTTTTGATCCAAAACGACTATGTCTCCGCGAATAATATTTTCCGTAAGATTACCTCTTGTAATTTGAACCAGTCCCTCTGCCATGTTTGCCTCCGTTTAAAATATCTGAAAATATTTCTCTTTAATTAACATCAATTCCTGCATTTTTGAATGATGTACTATTTTAAAGAAGAAAATACTTACTGCATGTTTTCTAAAACAGCGATGTCATCGAGTATTTGTTTATAGATCGCCGCGCATTCTGTTCCGCCGGCATTCCCCTCTTCCAGGTAGACCGTTATGGCAAATTTGGGATTCTCTACCGGCGCAAATCCGGTAAACCAAATCCCTTTATCCTGTGACGTCCCTGTTTTTCCGGCAGATTCTAGAATCGTATCCTTGACACGGGTTGCCGTACCATCTTGCACGGCTAAAAGCATCATATCGGCCACCTGTTTTGCCGTATCCTGACTGATAACCTGCTCCGGCTGAATATTTTCGATCGTGGTAATGATATTGCCGTCCTGATCATCTATTTCTTTTACAAGGCGGGGATGCACTCTTTTTCCTCCGTTGGCGATTGCAGCAGTCAAACTACAGACCATCAGCGGGCTTAAGCGGATCCCTTTTTCTCCTATAGAAGCATTGGCAAGATCACCTGGCACATTGTTGTTAAAATCAATATAGGTTTCTTGATTCAAAGTATATCCGGTTACATTTTGTTGCGTCAGACCAAACTTTTTACTGTATTTTTTGATGGTATCTCCCCCTAAAAGGAGTCCCAGATTAACAAAATAAGAGTTACAGGAATTAGCTAAGGCATGCGACAGATCAATCGGACCATGACCGTCCGTCTTCCAACAATTTACGACTTGACCATCGGGTAACTCATAGGCGCCGTCGCAGACAAAATCCTCTGGCAAAGCGACTTTTTCTTCACAGGCAGCCGTAGCTAAAACAATCTTAAAGGTGGACGCCGGCGGATAGAGCGCAAACGCCTTATTGACAAAAGCATCGTTGGTGGCAGGCTCCTCCCAAGCATAGGGGTCAATCTGCGGCTCGCTGCAAATGGCCAAAATATCTCCACTATTCACATCCAAAACAACAGCTGCGCCGCTTTGTCCGCTGATTGCCCGCTCGGCGATCCTTTGATAATCGGCATTGATCGTAAGGCGGATATTAGCAGCCTTAGATGTTGTCTTACTTTCCAACAGATGAAAGCCGTATCCTGAAATCTGCTGCCCTTTCTCATCAACAAGAGCAGCAACCTGAGATCCGTTCCGGTTCTGTAGGTATCTGTCATACTGTTTTTCCAAACCGGATAAGCCTTGATATTCACCCGCGCTTTCACCAAGACCAACTTGACCGATGATATGGCAGGCCGTCCAGTAGGAATCGTAGCGGGCGGCTAAGGGCAAAACAAAAAATCCATACGGCAGCTGATCTTTCAAGGCAGCCAAATTATTCTCGCTTAAATTTGTTTTGATAATAACCGGTTCGGAACTTTGATTGATGCTATTTTTGATCTTACCCTTCATCAATGAAGAGGAAACTTGCAGGCAGTCCGCAAGCTGCTGCGCATCAGCATCAATATCCCCGTCTTTCGCCATGGTGGGAAACATCACCAAACAAGAGCTTTCTGCTCCTGTGAGCTTCCGTCCTAAAGTATCTAAAAAATCGCCGCGTTCAAATTGGTTATAAGAAAGGCTGCGTGATCTTTGTCCCGTCGCCTTAGCGGCTAAGTTATCCCCTTCCACTACCATCAAAAAAAATAAGCGTCCGATAATGACCGAAAACAAAACCAAAAAGAAACATACCGTAAGCCAAAAACTTTTTTTACTGATTCTTTCATAATAAATACGGTTCATTCGTCATCCTGCCCTTTTTCTTTCCTAGGGATATCTTAAACCAAATTAATTTTTTTATCCCTACTAAATAAAGAGCAGATATAAAAAAACCGCCTTTTGGCGGTTTTTTATCATGTTTTAGTTTATTTTTTCAAATAACCGGCTAAATCGTTCGCTTTGTCGGTATGTTCCCAGGGCAAATCAATATCCGTGCGGCCGAAATGACCGTATGCGGCCGTCTGTTTATAGATGGGACGCAAAAGATCAAAATTCTTGATGATAGCAGCCGGACGCATATCAAAATTATCGCGAACAATTTTTTCCATTTCGGCCCCGTCAATAGCCCCGGTACCGAACGTATCTACCAATAAGGAAACCGGTTCTGCCACACCAATGGCGTATGCCAACTGTACTTCGCAACGCTTGGCAAGACCTGCGGCAACAATGTTTTTAGCGATATAACGCGCCATATATGCCGCTGAACGGTCCACTTTTGTCGGGTCTTTGCCGGAGAAAGCGCCGCCGCCATGACGTGCCATACCACCATATGTATCTACGATGATCTTCCGCCCGGTTAATCCTGTATCTCCCTGAGGACCACCGATCACAAAACGGCCTGTCGGATTGATCAAATAACGGGTTTTATCGTCAAGCAACTGTGCAGGAATAATCGGCAGAATCACTTTTTCGGTGATTTGTTTTCTCAGTTCATCCAAACTGATCCCATCGGAATGCTGGGAAGAGATCACAACCGTATCCACTCTTTTGGGGATACCGTCCTCGTATTCGACCGTGACTTGCGACTTTCCATCCGGACGTAAAAAAGGAAGTTCCCCGCATTTGCGAACCTGGGATAGTTTTCTTGCTAAAGCATGCGCCAAACTGATCGGCAAAGGCATCAATTCCCGCGTTTCGTCACAGGCATACCCAAACATCATACCCTGATCTCCTGCGCCGATACTGGAGGCATAATCTTCGTCTCCCATCTTCTTTTCCAGGGCGGCGTTAACGCCCATGGCGATATCGGAGGACTGCTCGTCGATTGACGTTAAAACGGCGCATGTATCACAATCAAACCCGTATTTGGCACGGTCATAACCGATCTCGCGTATGGTTTCCCGCACCAACTTAGGAATGTCAACATAACAATTGGTGGAAATTTCCCCGGCTACCAAAGCCATACCAGTCGTTAAAAAGGTTTCACATGCAATCCGACTGTTTTTATCCTGAGCGATGATGGCATCGACCACGGCATCGGAAATCTGATCGGCAATTTTATCAGGATGACCTTCTGTAACAGACTCGGATGTAAAAAACACACTCATTCACTATTCCTCCTTTGATTGGTCGCCAAACGGGAAAAAGCGGGCAACTGACAGATGGTATCTAAAATCACTTCTGCCGCCTCTCTTTTTGTCATTTTTGGCCACTGTTTTTGTTTATACGCAGCAGCATCTGCTGCAATGGTCGTTATGATATTGGTATCGATTTCAAAACCCGCTCCTGCCTCACTTACATCGTTAGCAACAATCAGGTCCAGATTCTTTTCTTTTAGCTTTTTGGTTGCGTTTGCTACCAGATCATTCGTCTCGGCGGCAAAACCGACCAAAATCTGTTTTTCTTTCTTTTGACCTAACGAAGTTAAAATATCTTCATTAGCAACAAGCTCCAAAACCAGATCTTTACTTTTTTTAATTTTTACGGGGGCAATCTGCTTGACTTTAAAGTCAGCAACTGCCGCGGCTTTGATGACGATGTCCGTTTGCGGATACCTCTGCCACACGGCATCATACATCTGGTGGGCACTCTCTACAGATACAAGTTCAACCCCTGACGGTGCGGGTAAATTAACTGGGCCGCTCACCAATGTTACTTTAGCGCCTCTTTTTTGAGCAGCTTCAGCGATAGCATATCCCATTTTACCACTGGAACGATTGCCCAAATAACGCACCGGATCAATTGGTTCCCTGGTCGGCCCGGCTGTAACCAGAACATGCAAGCCTTTGAAATCCTGTTGCGGCAACAACAGATCACAAATTGCCTTCTCAATTATGTCAAGATCGGCAAGACGACCAATGCCTTCGGTACCGCAAGCCAAACGGCCAACACCCGGTTCCACAAAATGAACGCCCCTTTGCTGCAAAACCTCGATATTTTGCTGCGTAGCTACATTTTGATACATGTGGACATTCATAGCCGGCGCAATCAGCACAGGTGCGGTTGTTGCCAATAAAGAAGAAGAAATCAGGTCATCTGCAATCCCATGGGCATATTTGGCGATGACATTGGCTGTCGCGGGAACAACAACAAAGAGATCGCATGTCGACAAATTGATATGAGGTACATGCAAATCACTGGACGTGAACATTTCGGTCGCTACCGCATGAGTAGATAAGGTCCTTAGCGTTAAAGGCGTGATGAATTCACAGGCAGATGGCGTCATGATGACATGAACATCCGCATTGTTTTTTGTCAGCCAGCTGACCAACTCAGCTGCCTTATAAGCCGCTATGCCCCCTGTTATTCCAACTGTGATCCTTCTTGCTGCAAACATTTTATCCTCCGTCAGGACACAACTCAAGCAAAAAATTAATACTTAAATAAAAGCCCCGCTTCTTTTTATAAAGCGGAACAACGTCTTCTTCTTATTTTTCCAGTCAAACTAATCTTGTTTACGGTGCCAGGCCACTTTTCCGGCGGTAATGTCTTTCAAAGCCAAAGATACCGGCTTAATCGCGCCAGTCTGTGCGCCAATCGGGTTGGCTGCAATAATTTGCCTAGCCCTTTTTGCCGTAACAATAATCAGGGTGTATTTTGAATCTACTCTTTTCATCAATTCATTCAAAGCAGGTGTATTCAATTTTTAAGCCTCCGAACTATAACGATTAATAATTTGTTCTACTTTTTGAACGGCTTTATTCAGGTCAGCATTGATCACGATATAATCATACTGATCTGCCAAAGCCATTTCCTCAGTTGATTTGGACAAACGGCAATGAAGACTCTCTGCACTTTCCGAGCCCCTTTTTATAATCCGTTTTTTTAATTCTTCCGCTGATGGAGGCATGATAAAGACAAAGATACTGTCGGGGCAAGCTTTTTTTACTTGCATTGCCCCTTGAGTATCAATCTCTAATACAACATCTTTGCCTTGATTTTGTAGTTCTTCTACATAGGATTTTAATGTCCCATATAAATTACCATATACTTCAGCCCACTCCAAAAAATCGCCTGCTTTTATCTTGTCCAAAAACTCCCCTTTGGAAAAGAAAAAGTAGTTTATACCATTGAGTTCTCCCACCCTTGGCTTGCGGGTAGTGGCAGAAATGGAATAACCCAACCGGGGATTGCGCGCTCGTAAGAGCTCACAAATGGAACCCTTACCCACACCAGAAGGCCCGGAAATTACAAACAATGATCCTTGAGCAGTAATTTTAATCACCCGAATCCTCGAATTGTGCATCATCTGGTTCGTGCAAACGGTCTCGATTTGCGTTGAAACGATTAGCCATTGTTTCCGGTTGCACAGCCGACAAGATAACATGTCTGCTGTCGGCTACGATTACAGCTCTTGTGCGCCTACCATAGGTCGCATCAATCAACAAACCCGCATCCTTTGCCTCTGAAACAATTCGTTTGATCGGAGCAGACTCAGGGCTGACAATGGCGATAATACGGTCTGCCGAAACAATATTCCCAAACCCGATGTTCATCAGCTTAACGGCCATAGATGCCTCCTAAGTGATTTTAACCTCTTTTGGGATTTTGTTTTAAGAAAGTCTTTCCAAAAGCTGAGTTTTTTGTCTGTTGCCCAGGCCCTGAACACGGCGTGCTTCGTCAATACCAATTTCGGTCATAATCTTTTGAGCCGTAATTTTGCCGATTTGAGGCAAAGACTCTAAAAGATACTTAACTCTCATTTTGGCATAAACTTCGTTTTCCGGATTGGCAAGGATATCAGATAAGGTGAGTTTTCCTGCTTTGAGCTGATTGCGCACTTCCATACGCTGAGAGCGTATTTGTTGTGCTTTTTGTAATGCTTTGCTTCTTTCTTCCGGGGATAATTTTGGTATAGACATATAAGCACCTCCATTTATTAATAAACCTATTTTTTATTCAATATTTTGGATCTGTTCCCGAATTTTTTCGATTCCACTCTTCGCATCGATCACCAACTGGCTAATCGAAAGATCGTTGGCTTTGGAACCGATTGTGTTCACTTCCCTGTTCATTTCCTGCAAAATAAATTCCAACTTCCGTCCGACCGCATCTTCAGAATGAAGCGCTTTTACAAACTGGTTGCAATGGCTTTGCAGACGAATCAATTCTTCTGTGATATCTGCTTTGTCGGCAAAAAAACTAACTTCCTGCGCAATGCGCTGGGGGTCGGGCTCTAAAGAGTCCATCAGTTCTGTGATTCTTATTTTCAGCTTGTCCCGATAATCAGTCACTACTGCCGGCGCGAATTCGGCGATCTTTTGGCGTAGTTCCAGGATGGTGGAGACCTGCCTTTTTAACTCATCGGCTGTTTCTCCACCTTCTGCAATCCGCATCGCCATCAAGGATTTTAGGGCCTCGTGAACTGCCATTTGCAACGGACCTGTTAAAACCGTTAAGTCTTCCTCTTTTTCCTGAGTGATTACACCATTGAAAGTAGCTAAAGTTCTTAAATCGATAACCGGAGCTATACCGGTAATTTCAGCAAGCTGTAATAATAAATTATAATAAGCTAATGCCAGCTCATTGTCAACATTTAATATTGGTTTTTTTTCGCCCGTCACCTCCAAAGATACAAAGACATCCACTCTTCCCCTGCTTAAAGCGGTTTGCACCTGTTTTTTAACAGGGTCTTCCAAAAAAATAATTTGCCTGGGCATTTTGACACAAACTTCTAAAAAACGGTTGTTTACGGACTTGAGTTCTACTAAAATATGATACCCTTCAACCTGGGACTCGCCACGTCCATAACCCGTCATGCTTTTTATCAAATAATTCACCTTCCACACCTGCGGAGATACAATCAGACAACCGCTTTAACTGCCTGTTTGCTCGTAGTACTATCTTTTCGCCGAATAATATAAAATTCCTCCTATCTATGAAGAAAAATCTTTTTTTTCTTAATTTATTCTTGACTTTTTTGCTTTGAACGGATAAGGTTGAATCATTCCTATTCTGATAGCTTTTAGAGAATTATATACCAGATTTTATGAATAAGACGAGGAAAACCATGGCTTATGATACATTTGTTACGGCAGCAGTTGCCGATGAAATTAAAAATTGTCTGGTATCCGGTAAGGTCATTAAGATTCATCAACCGGATAGGTTTAGCATTCTTATTAAGTTTCATACTTTTGCAGGCAATCCCAAGTTACTGTTGTCCGCGCATCCTGTGGACGCTCGCGTCCATCTGACGCAAAATGCAAAAGAAAACCCGCTCAAGCCCCCTCTTTTTTGTATGGTTTTACGCAAATGGCTAGAAGGAGCAAGGCTGGTCTCCGTGACACAGCCCTCCTTAGAACGTATCTTGCGTTTAGAATTTGCTACCCATAATGAGCTTGGTGATGAAGTAAGTTGTTTTTTAATCGCGGAAATAATGGGCAAGCACAGCAATCTGATTTTAACAGACGCGCAGGACAAAATTATTGACGCTATTCGACGTTATTCGCATCTGGTTTCCCGCTACCGAGAAGTGTTGCCGGGCCGGGACTATGTGCCCCCTCCGCCGCAAGATAAACTTCCTTTACACGCAAACCTGGAAGATTTTTCAAAGTCTTTATTGGAACATTCTTTTGAACAAAACATTTTATCCGCTTTTGGACAAAATGTCGCGGGCTTGTCCCCTCTAATGGCAAAAGAATTGCTTCTACGCGCAAATATAGAACCTCAGACGCCCGTTTGCGAGATGGGCGAATATGAAATGAGCCGCATCTTGTCCGCCATGCATACGCTCGATCAGGCTCTCTTATCGCTTGATTTTTCCCCCACGGTATTGGAGTCGGACAAAAATGCGCTTCCGCTTGATCTTGCCGCCTTTGATCTTACCCTTTGGCTGGATCAAAAAACCATCCGTTTTGATTCTCAGCAAAAAATGTCCGACACTTTGGACTATTACTATCAAAAAATTGAAACCCACGCTTTGTTTGAGCATGTAAAAAACGAGTTGCGTAAGCAAATCAAAGCCCACATCAAACGGTTGGAAAAAAAGATTGTTATTCAGGAAAAAGATTTTGCTAAAAGCGAGGCCGGGAATCTCTATAAAGAAGCCGGAGATTTACTTTCCGCCAATTTGTATCATTTAAAAAAAGGACTTTCTCAGGTCGAACTTTCAGATTTTTATCACGAGGGGGAACCCATAACAATCGACTTAAACCCCGCTTTGACGCCGGAACAAAATGTCAAACGCTACTATCACCTATACGGCAAATGCAAAAACGCATACCATCTGATCCAAAAACAATTACAGGAAAACCGGGAAGAGTATGATTATTTATCCAGTGTGCTGACCATGGCGGAACAAAGTGAAACCGTGGATGCTCTGGCAGAGATTCGTCATGAACTCATCCAAGGAAATTACATCAAAGATAAGGCGTCCGGCAAAAAGAAGGCGCCAACCCCGCAGCAACAACCTCCACGCAGCACTGTATCCCAAGATGGGTTTGCCATTTTGATCGGCAGAAACAATCGTCAAAATGACAAATTGACATTAAAGATGGCCACAAAGGAAGATATTTGGTTGCATACGCAAAAAATCCCCGGAAGCCATGTCATCATCCAAGCCGAAGGCAAGCCGATCCCCGACTCAACCATTACTGAGGCTGCAGCTTACGCTGCCTGGTACAGCAAAGCCCAAAGTTCCCCAAAGGTGCCTGTCGATTATACCTTTGCCGATCAAGTCAAAAAACCAAACGGAGCCAAACCCGGTATGGTAATCTACTTTAATCAAAAAACACTCTATGTGACACCCAAGATACCGGATCAAGCATGCGATCAAGAGTCAAATAAATAAAAAAAGAATAAAAAGGATGCTTGGGTCTGAAAATTTTTATTTAATAGGATCACGAGGATAATATGAAAACGTAAAATGAGATTTCCTGTGATTTTATGGTGCTGTGTTTACACTTAATCCATTGTCCATATCGTTAATTAACCCATTATCAAAAATAACAACCCATATCATCCATTCTCTAATGGATTTTGCATTACAACATTTTATTTAGGTCAAAAATCAGGTCAAAAAAAGAACCGTTTCTTTGAAAGAAACGGTTCTTTATGTATCCTGTTTTACCTACAGCCTTCTTCCATTTCCGCTACAATCAAACGGGCAGCCTCAACGGGATCTTTGGCTGCTGTAATGGGACGACCAACCACAAGATAGCTTGCACCCCGCTCAATGGCTTCTTTTGGCGTCATAATGCGTTCCTGGTCATTGGCTGCGGCCCATTTAGGACGCACGCCGGGAGTTACAATCAAAAGATCGTCGCCGCAGGATTCGCGAATGGGCGTAATTTCCCAAGGAGAAGAAACAACCCCGGGCAATCCCGCGCTTTGAGCGATTTTAGCCAAGTGAACCACATGATCCGCAATGGAACGGTTGATACCGACTTCTTGTTCAAAAATCTGTTGACTGATGCTGGTCAAGACCGTAACACCTAGGATCAAAGGCTTATTGACTCCAACTACCTTAGACTCCTCCTCTACCGCATCTGCGGCAGCTTTGAGCATTTTATAACCGCCGGAAGTATGAACGGTAAACATAAAGGCTCCGCGGTCGGCCATAATTTTACTGGTTTGCGCCACGGTATTGGGGATATCATGAAATTTCAAATCCACAAAAACTTTACCGCCCAGGCATTGAATATCGCGTACGATATCCGGCCCTTCGCTATTATAAAGCTGCATGCCTATTTTATAAGCACCGACTTCTCCATCCAATATTTTTAATAACTGAAACGCTTCTTTTCTTGTAGGAACATCTAAGGCAACAATTAGTCGATCCTTCATATTAGCCATACCAACTCTCTCCTTTATCTACATTGTTAAAAAAACAAACAATTAGACATAATTTTCCATATAAAAAGGCCCCACAGTGCCGTTAACGGCGGTGTTTTGAAACCTGCCCTAGCAGGTGGGTATCCTCTCAAGCGTTTCCGGTGTCCCCTGGCCTCCCCATCAAATGGGAAGGGAGGCATATCGTCCACGCTTAAAGCCCAGATTCCCTTTGTTGATCTGTTGGATCAAAACGTACCGCGCGTCCCACGAACAGCGCAGGGCAAAATATCTTTTTGCAATCAAATTATATCATTTTGCCTTGCGCTGTTCAAGTTTGAAAAACTGTCAAATCTTAACATCCAATTACTTTTTTGCGACAATATCTGTCTTAATGTGGAGTTCCCTTAGTTGTTTTTGAGAGACATCGCCCGGCGCTTGCGTCATCATGTCCGATGCGCTTTGCGTTTTGGGGAAGGCGATAACATCGCGGATACTGTCCCGTTTGGCCATGATCATAACCATGCGATCGAGACCGAAAGCCAACCCCCCGTGCGGTGGCGTGCCGTATTCAAAGGCATCTAACAAATACCCAAATTTTTCTCGTGCTTCTTCTTCTCCCAGGCCGATCAAAGCAAACAATTTTTCCTGAATATCTTTGCGGTGGATACGGATGCTGCCGCCGCCGAGCTCCATGCCGTTTAAGATTACATCATAGGCCTTGGCGCGGACTTTTCCGGGGTCTGTATCCAATAAAGACAGGTCTTCATCCTTGGGAGCCGTAAAAGGGTGGTGAACGGCTACCCAACGTTTTTCTTCTTCATCATACTCCAATAGCGGAAAATCAGTGACCCATAAAAAGTTCAGCTCATCAGGATCGATGACGTCTTCTTTCTCCGCAACGGCAATGCGCAGATGTCCTAAACTGTCAGCGGTGATCTGCCATTTGTCGGCAATAAACATCAAAAGGTCGCCTACTTTGGCATCCATGCGGGCGCAAATTGCTTCCATCTGTTCCTGGGTAAAGAATTTGGCAATCGGAGATTTCAAACCGTCTTCCGTTACAACGATCCACGCCATGCCCTTGGCGCCGTAAATAGCGGCTACGGCCGCCAGAGCGTCAATTTCTCTGCGGGAATATTTGGCGCAGCCTTTGGCGTTGATGCCGCGCACCCAACCGCCGCTTTGTGCAACAGTTGCAAAGACCTTAAATTCGCTTTCTTTGGCAATATCAGCAATATCTATCAATTCCATGCCAAAACGTAAATCAGGCTTATCGGAACCGAAACGACCCATAGCCTCCGCATAGGGCATACGCAAAAACGGTGTTTTCACTTCCCGCCCCAATACCTTGGTAAATACCTGTTTGAGCACACCTTCAGCAACTCTCTCTACATCCTCTTCTTCGACAAAGGACATCTCCAAATCCAACTGCGTAAATTCCGGTTGGCGGTCGGCACGCAAATCTTCGTCGCGGAAGCAGCGGGCAATCTGAAAATACTTGTCCATGCCGGAAACCATCAATAATTGTTTATAGAGCTGTGGGGATTGCGGCAACGCATAAAAGCAGCCCGGATTGACCCTGGACGGCACCAGATAATCCCTTGCCCCTTCCGGCGTACTTTTGCCCAACATGGGTGTTTCGATTTCTAAAAAGTTTTCTTGATCCAGATATTCCCGCATGGCCATGGTCGTCTGATGACGCATAACCATACAGTTTTTCATCTCGGGACGCCTGAGATCCAAATAACGGTAACGCAAACGTACCAGTTCGTCGACCGAGACATTGTCTTCAATATAAAAGGGAGGGGTTTTGGCTGTATTGAGTATAACCAAAGAAGTACATGTAATCTCAATATCCCCTGTCTCAAGATTGCTATTAACAGTGCCTTCGGGCCGAGGACCTACAATGCCCTCGGCCACGATCACATATTCTGAACGGACGGCCTCCGCTTTGTCAAATGCTTGGCCACTGCAATACTCCGGATTAAAAACCAACTGAACCAGACCAAAACGGTCTCTTAGATCCAGAAATATAACACCGCCATGGTCACGCCTTTTTTGTACCCAACCCATCAAAGTAACTTCTTTCCCGGTATCACCAGCACGCAATTGGCCGCAATAATGGGTTCTTTTCAGCTTTCCTAAACTTTCAATCATAGCCGCTCTATCCTCCCTTTATTCCAATCATGAATTTTATCCTATTTGCCAATCAATAGTGTCTGCTAAACAAACCGGAGAAGATGTTTGTTTAAGCTGTGTCTCGTACAAGCCATTAAATATAAATTTTTTTAATAGTTTGCAACACTCTCTGATATCTCACGAAACCGACACATCCTTCTGGTGTGCCGCCCCAAGAGCAAAGCTTTGCTCTTGGAAAAATCAAAAACCCTGAAAACTAAACGCTTGCTTATGTGTTCTACGTTTCATACCGGTTTTTTATTTGTTAGTGGATACAAAAAACTGTTTTATTTCCTGCAAAGGGACTTCCACCTGTTCCCCCTGCTTCATATCCTTAATAACAGCCGTATTGCGAAGAAGCTCTTCGCCGCCGATAATAATCACATATCGGGCTCCTGTTTTATCAGCGGCTTTTAACTGAGCTTTGAGGCTTCTTGCCATCAGATCCTGTTGTACTTTAAAACCCATACGACGTAAGTCCATAGCCAAAGCAAAAGCCCGCTGCCCTGTTTCCTCTTCTTCATCCGTAACGGTAGCGACAAACACATCTATTTCTGCACCTGTCTCTAAATCATGTTCCTGAACACGTAAAACAGCCAAAAGGCGTTCCAACCCCATGGCAAATCCTACACCGGGAACAGAGTCTCCCCCTCCAATTTCCGCAATCAACCCGTCATAGCGTCCGCCACCACAGATGGTACCTTGCGCGCCGATCTGGTCTGTGATAATCTCAAATGCGGTCTTCGTATAATAATCCAAGCCCCGTACCATGTTGTCGTTAATTTGAAAAGGAATGTCGGCCGTGATAAGCGCTTTTTTTACCGCTTCAAAATGATCCGCACATTCGGGGCAAAGATGCTCACGCATGGTGGGAGATCCTTGAATCAAATTTTGACATACAGGGCTTTTGCAATCAAAGATGCGCAAGGGATTGCGTGCAAAGCGGTCTTGGCATGTCTGACAAAGATCGTTTAAATGCGGACGCAAATACTCCTGCAGGGCCTCCCGGTGATTAGGTCTGCATTTGGAACAACCGACACTATTAATCTCTAAGCGCAAATCTTTCAGCCCAAAACGGCGGTACAGCTCCCAGGCAAAACCGATCACCTCAGCGTCGGCAAAAGGAGAATCACTGCCGAAAAGCTCAATCCCGAATTGGTGAAATTGGCGGAAGCGTCCTGCCTGAGGACGTTCATAACGAAACATAGGGCCTAAATAATACAGCTTGACCGGTTGAGGAGCCGCAAATAATTTGTTTTCTAAATAGGCTCTTGCCGCCGAAGCTGTGTTTTCCGGACGCAAGGTCAAAGAACGACCTCCCTGATCGTTGAAGGTGTACATTTCTTTTTGCACGATATCCGTAGTATCTCCCACACCGCGGCAAAATAAGTCCGTTTCTTCAAAGATGGGCGTACGGATCTCACCAAAACCAAATATCTGGCATAGATCGCGCAGCATCGATTCTATTTTTTGCCATTTGGCCGTCTCTTCCGGCAAAAAGTCATTGGTTCCTCTCGGTCTTGTGATAGCCATAATATCCTCCTTTGAACAAACTTTGGCTTTAAACAAAATTTTTGTACAATAAAAAACACCCTTTTAAAAACAAGGGACGAATAAATCGCGGTGCCACCCTATTTGAGTATAAAACCCCACTTTTTGCATAAGGCGCCGGGAGTTGAACTAATCCGCCTCGGCCTTGTTAAATTTGTGTTTTGCTTTGTTTACGTCCTAGGCATACATAAAGTATGCCGTCGTCCTCAGCCGTGCAAACCGCAAATTTTCCTGCGGCGGAGGTCGAAGAGTTTTTAGCCGCCAGCTGTGCGCCAGGCAAGGCAGACGACGCAGCTTTACTAGATGTAAAGCAAGGAGGATAACACCGCATGGCGTGCGACTGGCAAGCTAAAAACCGGATTGGGTTCTACTCCCTGCGCCTTAACGGCGCTAAAACCGAGTATCCTTTGCAAATACCAGTTCCGGGTTGTTACATTTGTCTCGAACGCCAAAGGCACTTCCAGTCAAGATGCCTTTTCCCTGGGGACGCTTTTTAAAAAAGAAACAAACAGTCCCTTCATCACTTTTGTTATTTATATTTCTAATAATTATATAAACTTTTTCTCACGCTGTCAATCAGCGCTGATTGATATCTTAACTAACTATTTTCTGTTTGGTTATGTGGTACGGAGATAGGGATTGTAACTCCGTTCTTCTCCCACCGTAGTCAAAGGCCCATGTCCCGGCAAAACGACGGTGTCGTCCGACAGAGGCAGGATCTTTTCTTTGATAGAACGGATCAAAGTCGGGAAATCTCCTCCGGCTAAATCCGTGCGTCCAATGGAACGTTGAAAGAGGGCGTCACCGCTAAATAACAGATCTCCGACCAAAAAGGAAACACCGCCCGGAGAATGTCCCGGCGTAAATAAAACCTCGATCTTCAGTTGGCCGATTTCTAAAATATCCCCCTCTGCAATCGTTTTGCAGATAACTTCCCCCGCTTCTTCCGGTTCTTCGCCAAGCCAATCGGCTAAGCTCAATCGCGTATCATAAAGCATAGGTTTGTCCAATTGATGGATATAAATGGGGGCTCCCGTCCATTTTTGCATTTGTTTATTAGCACCGATATGATCCCAATGTCCGTGCGTATTTAAAATAGCGACGACTTCCAGATTATTCTTTTTGACTTGTTGAAAAATCAACTCCCCATCCCCACCCGGATCAATCACGGCCGCTTTACGCGTTGTGGTGCAAAAAAGAAGATAGCAATTGGTACCTAAAGGACCTACCTGGAGATGAATGATATTCTGTTCCATAATGCAACCCCTTAAATATTATAGTTTTTTACTTTCCAATAAAATGGTAACCGGCCCGTCGTTTTCGATCCCGACCAACATATCGGCCTAAAAGACGCCTGTTTTCACTTGAACACCATAGGAACGCACCGCTTCAATCAACGCCTCATATAACCCCTTTGCCTGATCAGGCCTGGCCGATTCATCAAAGGATGGGCGCAATCCCCGCCTGCAGTCGCCATAAAGCGTAAACTGTGACACTAAAAGGATTTGGCCACTAACATCCAAAAGCGATAAATTCAGTTTTTCATTCTCATCAGAAAATATCCGTAAATGCACTAATTTATTTGCGATATAATTTACATCTTCTGGTGTATCGTCTTTGGCTACGCCTAAAAATACGATCAAGCCTTCTCCAATCGAAGAATAAACCGTTCCGCCCAGACTTACACTGCCGGATTTTGCTCTTTGAATCAATGCGCGCATGCTTTACTCTCCAATTTAAATTTGATTGGTTTGTTCGAATCCTTCTTTGCCGCCGCCGGTAATCATTCTGTGTACCTCAAGCACATTGGGTACCTTTTGAATGCGACTGATCAGATATGATAGTTGATCGGCCGTTTTGACTTCTAGCTTCAAAGATAAGGTCGCCAAATTATTTTTCTTATCCACATCGACATGAACGCCGTTCAAAACCGTTTTGGTTTCTGCGATGATGGCCATAATATCCATTGCCAACCGTTCCCTATCGTTGGCAATGGCCAGTAATTCCGCCTGATATACGCCGCCGGTATCTTTTCCCCAGCCGACTTCGATCAGGCGGTCCGGTTCCGTATCCTCATAATGTTTAATATTGGGACAACCGGTCTGGTGGACGGATATACCCCGGCCGCGTGTTACATAGCCGACAATGTCGTCTCCCGGCAAAGGCTTGCAGCAACGCGCCATGCGTACCATAACATCAGAGACCCCGCGTACCCAGATACCGCTGGAGCTATGCGCGGGCTCCGTTTCCGGCTGGATTTTGACTTCCTGCATTTGTTTTTCTTTTTTATAATCCTCTTTGATCCGCAGCATGACGGCTTCCGGCTTCAAGGCACCGTCTCCGACAGCGGCATACAGATCTTCTAAGGTCGTGCCCACATTAAAACGCTTGCAGGCTTCCAGCAATTTATTGGGTTTTAATATCTGAACCGGTTCATGCCCGTATCTTTTGCATTCTTTTTCCAGCATTTCTTTGCCTAAATCGCTGTTTTCTTCTTTCCTTTCTTTGCGGAACCATTGACGGATCTTGTTTTGCGCCTGTTGGCTTTTGACGATCTTGAGCCAATCGCGGCTCGGGCCTCTGCCCTTGGCAGTCAAAACCTCGACGATATCTCCGTTTCGCAAACGGTAATCCAAAGGAACCAATCTTTTATTCACTTTTGCCCCTACGCATTGATGCCCGATCTGCGTATGTACGCGGTAGGCAAAATCAATGGGCACGGAACCGGCCGGCAGCTCATAAACATCTCCGGCAGGAGAAAAGACATAGACGCTGTCGGCAAATAAGTCTACCTTTACCGATTCGACAAATTCACTGGCATTGCTTAATTCCTGCTGCCAGTCGAGCATTTGACGCAGCCATTCCACTTTCTTTTCAAAATCCTCATCGGCAGAACGGCCTTCTTTATAGCGCCAGTGGGCTGCGATCCCGTATTCAGCCGTACGGTGCATCTCCCAGGTCCGGATCTGCACTTCAAATGGGTCACCCTGGTCGCCTAAAACGGTCGTATGCAATGATTGATACATGTTGATCTTAGGCATGGCGATATAATCTTTAAAACGCCCCGGAATAGGCTTCCAGAGGGTATGAATCACACCCAATACACCATAGCAATCCTTGACCGTATCGACAATGACACGAACCGCGTAAAGGTCAAAAATCTCGTTTAATTCCTTTTGTTGTCGGTTCATCTTATTATGAATGCTGTAAAAGTTTTTAAAACGGCCGCTGACATCTGCTTTGATGCCTACCCGTTTCATTTCCTCACGTACGACCTCACACATCTCGTTAATAAAACGGTCGCGTTCCGCTTTTTGCGTATTGACCAGCTGTGCCAATTCCTTATATTTTTCCGGCTCTAAGATGGCAAAAGAAAGGTCTTCCAGCTCGCTTTTGATCTTAAAAATCCCCAGGCGGTGCGCCAAAGGAGCAAAAATGGTCTGTGTCTCTTCGGCGATCTCTTTTTGACGCAAAGCAGAATGATGGTGTTTGAGTGTCCGCATATTGTGCAGACGGTCAGCCAGTTTGATCAAAATAATGCGGATATCGTTGGCCATAGCCAAAAACATCTTGCGCAGATTTTCCGCTTGCTGTTCCTGGCGAGAATGGTATTCAAGCCGGTTTAATTTTGTGACACCGTTGACTAAAACAAGTACTTCATTGCCAAATTCCTGCTGAATCTGCTCCAGATTGATCTTAGTATCTTCGACGACATCATGAAGCAGACCTGAAATAATGGTCGTATCGTCCAATTGCAAGTCTGACAAAATATCCGCCACAGCCAAAGGATGCATGATATATTCTTCCCCTGAATCACGCAATTGCCCCTCATGAGCCACTTTCGCTGTCTCATAAGCACGCAGAATCCTCCCGCTGTCGCTCATGGGGTTATAGGCTTTTATCTTAGCGATGATCTCTTCAATTGTAGGTATTTTTTCCTGCACCATATTTACCCTTTTATCCTATTCCATCTGCCACTTTGAATACTAACATTCTATTCTCTGGAGCTCTTAAAGTCAAGAGAGCTCGTCCTTTTGTTGCATCACAGGTGCGGATCAAATACCCTCACCTCAAAGAAAAACCACCGCTTTTTATCGGTGGTTTTTCTTTTACGAACTTTGAAGTTGCGTTTTTAACTGTTGTACATCTTGGTCATTTGCCATCGTGGCCGGTTGATAATACCCCTTTACCTCCGCCAGCTTATACAGTTCATATTGCGTTGACTCACAATTGTTGCGAATCTGTTGATAGGCAGAACGGAGACCCGGATTGGAACATTCGGTTATAGCTGTGGTATAAGCGGTGAGATTGGTCTTTACCATTGCCAAAGCATCGTTTACCATCGCTTTTTCTTGTAGCATTTTTATCCCTCCTTAATTTAAGAATGTCAGTAATTTTTGTTTTACGTTTTGGGCATCCTGGGCAATTTTTTCAAAATGCGCTTTGAGTTGAGGATCCTGAGAATTCTGCGCATAGCTTTGCAGCTTTTGATAAGCCGTATCCTGCGCTCCGATGATATGGCGCAGATGTTGCATTTCCATCTGGTTTATTTGCGACATTGCTTTCCCTCCTTTTCGTTTGTTTATTATCTAAATTCTTCATAAAGAAAAGCGTTAGCTCTTTTGCGGATTCTGCAGCAAAACCGACTCCATAGCCTTACGAATCTCTTTATAGCTGGTACACCGACAGATATTTGATTGCAGCCAATCCTCCATTTCCTCTTCGTCGGCATCTGATTTCATCATCCAAAGCGAATGGCAGACCATTAAAAATCCGGATGTGCAATACCCGCATTGGAAAGCGTGATAATCCACAAATGCTTTTTGTACCGGAGAGGTTCCCGCCAAACCCTCTACGGTCAGGATAGTATGACCGACGGCTTCCACAGCCAAAACCAAACAGGATTTTACCGGCCAACCGTCCATGATGATGGTACAGGAGCCGCAATCCCCGTTTTTACAACCGGGTTTAGCTCCGGTTAGGCCAAATTGATTGCGTAACACATCCAATAATAAATCGGAAGGGCGCACAATCGCGTTTTTATTTTCTCCGTTTACGTCTAGTTCAATCAAACACTTGTCAGCCGTAAATTCAAACATGCTCCCATTCCTCCATCATATCCGCTAAAGTGTTTTTCAGCATAAATAAACGATACTGGGATGATCCTCTGTAGTCTGACAATGCCTGACCCGGCACCAGCTCCGACACCATCTCTGCCCGTTGCAAAGGTGAAAGATGCCTTTGATTCAGTATTTCTTCTATTTTTAGGGAACGAAAAGGGGACGCACACAAGCCGGAAAATGCCACCCGCCAACTTTTTTGGTCATATAAGGCAGCAATACTCATTAAAGGATAGTCAATTTTTTCATTGGCGGTTTTCTTGATATAACGATAAGGGGATTTAAGATATTGTTTGGAGATGTGAATCTGCATCAAGAGTTCACCCGGGTTCATCAACATACGAAGCTGAAATGCATCCGTGAATAAGGCACGACGGACTCCATCCGGTCCGAAAAAAAGGACTTGCGCGTCGCTTAAGAGCAAAGGCGAGCTCATTTCCCTGTAGATGATGTTACCACACAAGTTCCCACCCAAAGTGATACGGCATTGATTGGTATGGTCGGCAATATGCTTAGAAACGGTTCCCAAAAGCGGGAACATCCGGGAATCACGGATTTGCCGTAATGTCACGGCGGCGCCGATCACCAATCTTTCATTCTGTTCTTCAAATACCATACATTCTGGTATCTCTTTGATATCGATCACGGCTCCGGGGTGAATATCGCCGGCACGGGACATGCTAATTATTTCGCTGCCTCCACCGTAATAAAGCGGTTTCTTTTTTTCTTGCAGCAAACGGATATAGGTTTCAACCGCTTGCCGTACCGTTTGAGGACGGTAATATTCAAAATGAATGGGGATCATGCTTGTCCTTTCTGAGAAATGCTCCACAAATATTCCGGTGTCAGAGGAAGTTGAGTACAATTTACTTTTGCAGCCCTTGAAAGCGCATTGCCTAACGCTGCCGGAATGCCGATGATGCCATGTTCCGAAAGACTGCGGATGCCGTATGGCGCATCTTCCTGCGGCGTTTGCACAAGTCCGACGCGATAATCAGGCTCCTGACCAATATGAAGCAATTTATAAGTGCGCAGCGTCGGAGATTGCAGTACCCCTTGAAAATCATATGATAAATACTCACGGCTGGCCAAACCAATGCCCATCGCCATACCGCCGGCAATCATTTCCGAGATTGCCTGGGGATTGATCAAGGCTCCGCAATCAATTACCGTATAAGCCTCAATCAAGCGGTAGGTAAAGTCTCTTTTATCAAATTCTAGTTCTACGATCTGGACCCCAACCGTCCAGGAAGGTCCCGGTTTTCCTTTACCCGTTTCTTGATCCAAAATACTAAGGCCTTTGAGCATAAAGCCGCCGCGACCTAATACCGGTTCGCCAATCGATCTGCCGTCCGGTGCCTTATAGCCTGCAACAATATCTTTGAATAAGAGATAACAGTTGGGATTATTTTTGATAAATACCATCCCGTCGGCGATCTCCAGTTCCTGTTTTTGACACTCAAAAGCTTGTGCAGCAATCGTACGAATCTGCTCTAAGACGTCGTCGGCAGCCTGGCATACGGCATTACCGGCCATATACCCGGAAAGGCTGGCAACCGTCTTCCAATGTTCCGGATTTAACCGTGTATCCACATCGTAAACAACGTGAATCTGGCTGATATCCAGCTTCATTTTCGCAGCCAAAATCTGCGCCAGATTGGTTTTATTGCCGCTTCCCATCTCCACAACGCCGGTATTTAAATTAAGACTGCCGTCCGGATTAAAGGTAATCATAGCTCCGGAAACCGCGTTTGTCGGCGGACTGGCCGATTTCCATAGACAGGAAACACCTTGAACACGAACCTTATTAGGCTCTATCTTAATCGGTGCCGTCCCCTGCCATTTTGCCAAATCCTTGACTTTTTGCAAACAGGCAACCAAATTCCCCGTATTGCTGGGGGTACATTGCACTTGCGTTGGCGTCAGATCTCCGGGGCGAATGGCATTGATAAGCCGAAATTCCAAAGGATCGATCCCCGAGCGGTCTGCCAAACGATCCATAGCCCGTTCCAAACAATACGTAAAAGATTCATGACCGAAACTGCGGTAGGATGTAGCATAGGTATGATTGGTATAAACACAGAACGAATTACAAAATAAATTTGGTATATAATAAGGCCCCGTACCGTTTGATGCCATCGATTTAGCCATATTGGGCGCAATATCACTGTAAGCCCCACAATCCAGCCAGTAAGTTATTTCCGCAGCCTGAATTTTCCCTTGGCAGTCCGCACCCAATTTGATTTTGGAACGCAAAGACAGGCGGCAAGGTGCCGACTGCAGATCCTCTTCCCGCGTGATGACGAGCCGTACCGGACGCCCCCCCACCTTACGGGATGCAATATAAGCCAATATTTCCAACATCACAGAAGCCTTTCCGCCAAATCCTCCACCCACCAAGGGAACATGAACCTCGATTTGCCCGGCCGGAATCTTAAAGTATTCGGCAATCTGTTTTTTGACGCTAAAAGGAGCCTGAGAGGTTGTTGTAATTTTTACTTTTCCATCTGCGGAAATCTGCGCCCGGGCTGTCCGTACTTCCATAGCCAAATGATCGGAAGGCGGCAGATAATAGTCCTCCTCCACCTGATATTCACAAGCTTTCCACCCAGCTTGAATTTCTCCTCTTCGAATCTGGTAATGACTGGCTATATTTGTACCGTGGATTGGATAAATGTCCTTTACATCGGGGAACAAAACTCCCACTTGCGGATGCAGGATCGGAGCGCCTTCTTTTAACGCATCGGCCGGGTCTAAGATCACAGGCAAAGGCTCGTATTCAACCTGGATTAAATCTCTAGCTTTCAAAGCCGTTTCTTCGTCCAATGCTACCACCAGCGCCACAGGCTCTCCACAATACCGTACCCGATCAATAGCCAAAGCCGGACGGTCACGCAATAAAACACCGCATAAGACCGGGAAATCCTTTCCGGTAATGACAGCTTTGACCCCTGGGATTGACCAAGCTGAGCTTGTGTCGATCCTTTTGATGATGGCATGGCCATGCGGGCTGGTTAAAATTCTGGCTGTAAGCATCCCACTTACAGAAAAATCGTCACAGTATTTGGCGTTACCCGTCACTTTATCCCAGGATTCTTTTCGCTGGACGTTTCTTCTCAATTCAGACATTTATGTTTCCTCATTTTTTAGGTAAGACTGGAGTATCTTTTTTATTATGTGATTGGCCCAAAAATTTTATACTGTTCCATTTTTAAAAATTTCGTTTTCTTTGCCGGCATATAAAAAAGAGGGATCAATTGATTTGATCCCTCTTTTTTATGCTTAATTTTTAAACGTAATATTCGTCTAATTGCTGCAACATCTTTTGCAACCAATATAACTCCGCTTCCATATGCAACAGGGTATGATCCATAATCGCTTGTTTATAATGGCGTTTTTTTGAAGTTTTGTCCAACTCGGTCTGCTGCTCTTTATAGTACTTTAATTTATTCTTCAGTTCCATAATCCGCTCGCTCAAGTAAAAACCGACCTCATTTTTGGGCAAGCTCTTCATAAAGTAAACAGCAATATCAAAGGGATAATACACCTTTTGCTCGTCGCCCCATATCTTGCGCAACAGGCGCATATATTCGTCTTTACCCTTTTTTGTGATGCGGTAGATGGTCTTAGCCGGACGGTTACCTTCCTTGACTTCTTCAACCACCTCTATGGCAGACTCTTCCACCAGTTTGGACAAAGCAAAATAAATGGAGCCAAATTTAATGTCGGTCCAATCTCCCATATTCTTTTCTATCGTGCTTTTTATCTCATACCCATGCATAGGTTCTCTGTATAAAAGCCCTAAAATAACCAGTTTGATTGTAGTCAATTTTCTTTCTCCCTATTTAACAAAGAATATTAAAATTTATATACAAAACTATACCAGTTATTTCAAAAAATTACAAGTATTTTATGTAAATTTTGTCGAAATTATGATTGAGGTTGATTATGCAAGGCATTTTCAATGGCTTTTAAGATTGCTTTACTGCTGTATGTGGCACCGGATACGGTATCTACATCCAAAGATTGCGCCGCTATTACATCGTCAATGATTGCCTCAGCAGCCTTACCTTTGCCGTTTTTGTGTTCTACGATATCAATTGCTGTTATCTCGTGTTGACTGATTGTTACCGCCACTTCTACCGCCAAAGGGAATTGCTCAAAATTGCCGATATATTTGCCGGCAGCTAGTTGCTCCAATTGTACGGGAGCAATTTGTGCATTTGCTAATTCTTCTAAATTCTTCTCGATGCTTGATTGCATGATCTTAACCGCCACAAACAAAATAATAAAAATGATCGCTACTACCAGCAATACTTTTTTTGTTTTTCTTTTCATATCTTTCCCCTTTTGACATAATTGGCAGCAATCTAATAATCGGATAATTTTTCGATCAGAAGATTAATCTGTTCTTCTCTTTTTTTACTATTCCAGCTAACCACACCTGTTGCATAAACTGTTGCGCCTTTCTCACTGCAAATTTTTGCCATCTGATTAGCGGAACCATTACCGCCTAAAGCAGAAACAGAAAACGAGTGCGTCACAAAGCAGGCCACTTTTTTGCCGCTTAATGAGGATAACTGTGATAGGTATCGATGCATGACCGTAGAGATATGGAATGCCCAAACCGGTGTGGCGAAAACCAACACATCATACCCGCTGACATCCGGACTCTGCTGCAACTGGTAGTTTTTGCTTTTGGACGGATTATCACCTACCGTCGTGATCCGCTCCAATACCACATCCTGCCCTTTTTGGGTAAGTTTATCCGCCAACATCTCTGCTACCGAAAGCGTATTACCCGTCATAGAATAGACAATGATCCCTGTTTTCATAAATCTCATCCTTTCTTTGATTTAGCGACTATTTTATCGTCTGCCAAGTCTATTGTTACCAAAAATTTTCCCTGATTTTTGATCAATCGGGCCAGTTTTTCATGGAGGTCTTCAATATTATTTTAGGCATCAGCTAAAACATTACAATCAACATCCGCTAAGTGAACTTAATATTGTAACTTGTTTAAAATATTCAAATAACCTTTCTGGATTTGGTTATTTTATATAGATAACCTCTTTAATGGGATTTCATACAAAATCCACCGCGTTTTTCTTTTTGCACTTGATTTAGTAGGCGATATTATTATACAATAAAGGATAAAAAAAGGGAATCACAACCCAATTACTTAAAGCGAATTATATTTTATGAAAAATATATATTTGGAGGGAATTGAACGCATGAAAACTGTTGGATTTACCGAAACCGTACTCCGAGACGGAAACCAATCCCTGATCGCCACGCGTATGCCGTTTTCCGACTTTGAAGGAATTCTTGCGACCATGGACAAAGCAGGCTACTATTCCGTCGAGTGCTGGGGCGGCGCTACCTTCGACTCCTGCCTCCGCTATCTTAATGAAGATCCTTGGGAACGCTTGAGAAAAATACGTAAAGCGATGCCTAATACCAAATTACAGATGCTCTTGCGTGGGCAAAATTTACTGGGTTATAAACCTTATCCGGACGATGTCGTGAGAAAGTTTGTTGAGTACTCCGTCAAAAACGGTATCGATATCATCCGTATTTTCGACGCACTCAATGACCCCGTCAACCTCCGCGTTGCCATTGAAGAGACCAAAAAACAGGGCGCACACGCATCCGGTGCCATCAGCTTCACCTTAAGCCCCATCCATAACACAGAAAACTATGTCAATCTGGCCAAAGAATATGCCGCCATGGGCGCCGATTCCATCTGCATCAAGGATATGAGCGGAATCATGGGCCCCGGTCAGGCTTATGACTTGGTAAGAGGGATCAAAGATGTTGTCGACCTGCCGCTTGTTATTCACACCCACTGCACCACCGGTCTTGCTCTCATGACATGCATGAAATCTGTAGAAGCCGGAGCAGATGTGATTGATACGGCGATTTCCTCTTTCTCCGGGGGGACCAGTCAACCCCCCACGGAAAGTTTGGTTTATGCACTGCGTGAAATGGGTTTTGACGTTAAATTAAATGAAAAAATCTTAAAAGAGATCAATGACTTTTTCCGTCCTATTAAGGATAAGGCTTTGGAAACCAACTTATTAAACCCCTACGTCCTCGGTACCGAAACGGACGGCTTGATCTATCAGGTCCCGGGCGGTATGCTCTCCAACCTCATTTCCCAACTGAAAGCGCAAAACGCGATGGATAAATTTAATGAAGCGCTCGAAGAAATCCCCAGAGTTAAAGAAGACCTCGGTTACCCGCCGCTTGTCACGCCCATGAGCCAGATGACCGGCGTTCAGGCCGTCGTCAATGTTCTTTTGGGAGAACGGTATAAAACCGTTTCCAATGAAATCCGCTCCTACCTCAGGGGCGAATATGGCAGAGCTCCCGGAAAAGTCAATGAGGATCTGATTAAAAAGATCCTCGGAAACGAAAAACCCATGACCACCCGTTTTGCCGATACGCTGGAACCAATATTCGAAAAAACAAAGGCTCAATTAGCCGGCCTTGCCCGTTCGGACGAAGATGTTCTTTCCTACATCGCCTTCCCACAAATTGCGGAAAAATTCTTCAAAGATAGAGCCGAAGCGGAAATGGTTCAATACGCCATCCGGCGTATTGATTAATGGAGGGCTTAGATATGTCTTCAAGAAAAGCTTATGTGAAACTCAACAGCAATCAATGTGCCGGCCGTGTCCGGCTAGAAAATGTCAGTGATGAAGACGCTGCAAAAATTATGGCTATTGTCAGCTATGAAAGCAAAATTCCTCTTAATCAGCTTTATTTTAAATCGATCAAGCTTTTACCAAGTAAGGAGGCTAAGTAATGAGATACATTATAACCTTAAACGGAAAAGACTACGAAGTAGAAGTCGAAGCAGGAAAAGCAATTATCGTCGATGTCACCGATGCTGAAGAGCCGGTGCCGGATGTCGTATCTGTGTGAAAATAATATTTTTGACCCTTTAAACAATTTAAGGCTGTCCCAAAAGGGACAGCCTTTTTTATTTTCTACATCCTTTATGCTTATGTCTTATAAAGTACCAAACAGTTACCAGACATATACTAAGTCCCCCTATTGCCGGTTTAAGAATTGATATACCAGAATTCCCCGAAAAAGTAATACTCCACAGAACCTTCATTAGCATCGCACCAATCAATGTTCTGATTAACCATTTAAAACTATGTTTCCAAGCGGACATAATAATCAGAATAAAAAACACAGGAACAAGTAAGCTGATTAGGATCTTTTGTATATCCCAAACCCCTTGAAGATAATCCATTTCAAACTGTAAAAACTCTTTTTCCATGAGGGAAGGATTTACGGGTGCGGGAAACCAAAACATACTGGTAAACAATAAAAATATTGAACAAAAAATACCGCTCCAACTTCTCTTGAATGCAAAAAATATAATGGGTATAATAAATAAAGGTCTAATATACCAGCTTAAAATGTTAAGATGCCTGTTAAAAGCCCAATAAAAAAAGGTATCATTGCTTAAGAACACAATAACAAAAACAATCGTTGCTATTAAAAAAAGAATACCTATAAGTATATCCAACTTTTTATTTCTCATTTGAAGCTGTTTCCCATCTTTTTACTTTGTTAAGAACCTTGAATAAAATGACAGGTTGTCATTCAAAAGACGCCACTTACAATATATTCTTATAATCGGGATGCAGATACCGCCCTTTTTTAGCAGTCCCTTTGCCGTATTGGATGGCCTGAACCGGGCAATGGTTGATACAGGCAAAACATTGCAGGCAAGATTTGTCCCAGACCGGTTTCTCTTTTACTTGAATGGTATGAATCGGACAAACCTTTTCGCAAATACCGCAACGGATGCACTTATCCGTCACATAAAAATGTTTTGTATTCCGGGCAAATCGGCTGAACATAGGATTGATAGCAGCGGTTTTTAAAGCTGCAAATTTTCCGGGGATGGTGTCGTAAACGCCTTTTTGTCTTTTAGCTAAAACAGCATTGATTTCTGCCAGCTTTTGTACCGCCTTTTCCAATCTATCCGTCACTTCCTCCTGCGAATCAACATCAAACCCAAGCATATAATTATTAGGCATTTTGATTGTAAACGCATTATTCAGCGTAAGTCCCTTCTTTGTCAGCGCTTTTTGAATAATAGGTGTGGTATTCCCTTCCTCGCCACCACAGGTGGATAAGGAAAACACATAAGGCTTTCCTCCCGAAACTTGTAAACACCCGATAAAATCCAAAACGATTTTAGGGGGAGCCCAGGCATAAACAGGAAAAACAAAACCCATCAATTCATTTTCCTGAAGTTCATAAGAAAATACTTGCCCACCCTTGTCAAATTCCTTGGCGATGGAAACCAATTGTTCGCCCTGGGCCTCGGCAATTGTCTTTGCCGCGTACCAGGAATTCCCCGTGCCGGTAAAATAAAAAATCATATTTTTACCTCCGATGACCCTTATTATCCAATCATTTTCTTAAAAGTAACGGTATATTCTCCCGTGCCGCCTCTTTCTCAAGCAATGATTTCATACGATTGATCTTATCTTTTTGCGGAACACCCTGTTTATCGATGTTTTGATTCATTTCGTTCATAATACTTCTCAATATCTTTAATGGCAGCAGATTAACCGCAAGACAATAAAAGTTCTTTCTTTTGCCGTCATTGTAATTCTTAATCAAAAATTCCAGTATTCCTATTTTTTCATTTAATTCAGCTTGATATTGTTCCAACCCTTCTCTTTTTGCTTTAACAAAATCAGGAATCACATTTCGATATGTAATAAAAGAATCTTTATTGCCCAGATTGCGATAGCGGTCACAAGGAAAAGAAGTACACTGAAAACAATATTCCACCCGGTCGTGTTTTTCATTACAGGTGATCACTGCGCAGGTAGGATGTTTGAGATGAAAATCCTTGCCGCCGCAGCCCGGGCATTTGGAGTCTCCGCCCGTATGATAACGCGGGCATAAGCCGCAATTTAGCCCACACAAAGAGAATAGAGGATATTCCCGTTCATATTCCTTCAAATCCATCACCTTTTCGTTTTTTAAACTTTCGTAAAACAATCGGTTTATCTGGCCAAAAAAAGCTGGGCCTCTTCCCCTATCTTTATAGGAGTATCGGCAGGCATGAGCAGCTTGATCTTAACGCTTTCTTTATTTTTGTTGGCCGTAGTCTGCATATCCTTAGGTGTATATTCGCTTTCTACATTCATATATTTAACTACTCCGATGTAGCTTTCTCCATTTTTAATTATCGTCAATTCCTGGTTATAATCGATTAAATCGAGATCCTCTTTAGGCAGATAAAAAACAAAATATTTTTCATTTACGGAAGCAATATCCACCAGATTATACCCTGCGGCTACCATATCCCCCATAAGATAACTTTTACTCATCACAATGCCGTCGCATATGGACTTGATGGTATATTTTTCCAGATCTTCCTTAGCCTGTTCGATCTGGATCTCCGTTTTTTCGATGTCTAATTCAAGAGATTCGGCGGAAGTCTTGCTTAAGGCATTATCCAATTGTGCCTTGGCCACAGTCAAGGCATTTGCACGTGAATCAGCGTTAAGCTTGGCGCTGTCCAGTGTATCCTTGGAGACGGCGCCCTCATTATACAAAGATAATACATTTTCATAATCGGCCGCCGCCTTATCCGAGGTGGATTTGGCACTCGAGTAATTGGCTTGGGCGATAGCAATATTGTTGTCGGCCTGGCTATCACCATTTACCTTTAAATCAGTTAAGGCAAGCTTTTGTTTTTGCAAGGTGATTTCCAACTGCTGTAGGGCATATTCCTGGGCGCTTGAGTCGATTTTGGCAAGCACGTCCCCGATATTGACATGGGCTCCAAGCTCCACAGGCATTTCGATGATCTTCCCGGCTACCTCTGCCGTATGGGAGACAACCGTCGCTTCAATCACACCTTTGAATTTCAAATGGTTTTGATTCAGTAAAAAAACAACCACAATCACGACAACAACTGCCGCAATCACCGGGATGATCAATTTCTTTTTATTTTTACTCTTTTGCATCAAAAATCCCCCTCTTAGATTCTACGGTATCTCTTTAAAAGTTGTATATTTAAAATCATAAATAAAGCAGAGCAAGCTAACAGGATACAAACGTCCAAAACAATGGCAGAAAACCCATCGCCCCGGATCATTACTTTTTTCAAAGCGTCGGCCACATAATAAAGCGGCATAAACTTACCTACCGCCGCCCAACCGGGGGAAAGGTCAAAAAGACCGCAGAAAAATACCTGCGGAATGACAACAATGGGAATAAACTGCATCATCTGAAATTCGCTTGCAGCCAATGTAGAAAGTAATATGCCCAAAGTCAGGGATGTCATGGCCGTCAAAGCCGTGATCAAAAGCACCAGCCACATGGAACCCACCATCATAATATCTAAGATATATACCACAAAAAGGGTGATGAACAAAGATTGGAAAAAAGTCAGGATACCGAACCCCAAAACATAACCGGCTACCAACTCCCAGCGTTTAATAGGCGTAGACAGTACTTTTTCTAAAGTACCGCTGTTACGCTCCTGAAGAAAAGAAATACCGGAGATTAAAAAGACAAAAAAGAAAACCAAAAATCCAATCAGTACGGCTCCAAAGTTATCGAACATAGACAAATCACTGGTACCATAGACATAATGAATATCCGATTTTAAATCAGGTCGACTGCTTGCAGGCTGGTTTTTTGTGGCTTCCAGGATGGACAAAGTGCTGCTTGCCTTCGTGGAATTGCTGCCGTCGATTTGGATGTAGGACTTGCCGCTTATGATATTGATGGTTGCAATAATTTCGCCATCTTCTATCCGTGTAAGCCCCTCGCTCTCCGTGCAACGAATGATAGTAACGTTGTTTTCATCCAAACGGTCAATATACTTTTGCGGCGCGTTAATGACCCCAACCGTGATAGTCGTTGTAGAAGCGTCCAAAATCAGATAGAGCATGCTTAAGACAAAGATTGGGGCTACAAATACCAAGGCGAGCGTTCGCCTGTCATGACGCAGTTGTTTTAAAATGCGGAAGGCCAGGGCTCTAACTCTCATGGTGCCCACCTCCGTAATAAATAAACGCTTCCTCAATATTGTTAACATGAATTTGATCTTGCAATTCTTGCGGACTCCCCTGGGCGATCAAAGCCCCGTCCCGCATCATGGCAAGTTGATGGCATTTTTGGGCCTCATCCATAACATGAGTCGTTACGATAATGGTTACCCCCTGATCTGCCATTTTATACAGTTCATCCCAAATATATTTGCGCAAGAGAGGATCAATGCCGACCGTCGGCTCATCCAAGATCAGCACCTTCGGGTAATGTAAAATAGCCATGGCCAAAGAAAGCCTGCGTTTCATGCCGCCTGAATAGACGTAAACCTGCTTTTGTAAATCATCAGAAAGGTTAACCAGATCCATAACTTCCTGGATTCTTTTGGGTACCTCATCTTTTTTCATACCGTAAAGAGCCGCAAAAAACTCCAGGTTCTCTTTTGCGGACATAACCGTATAGAGTGCATCCGATTGCGCCATATAACCGATTTGATTCATAAGGTCCAACCTGGGCATCCTTTGGCCCAACACATATGTTTCGCCCGATGTGGGTTCCAAAATACCGGCCATAATTTTAACCGTAGTTGTTTTTCCGCAGCCCGACGGCCCTAAAATTCCGTATATGCAACCGGAGGGCACCGCTAAAGAGATGTCCTTTAAAACCTGTTTGGAGCCAAAAAATTGATTAACCTGGTTTAAGACGATGCAGTCCGTTGTCTTAGACATACCGTTAAACCGCCTTTATATAAAATCCGTTTAGGGAGATGCTAAAACCCTAAACGTGTCTCAACTGTGTATCGGTCACTTCTTTCTTCTTCGGAGGGAAGGTTTGGTCAAAGGCTCTCAATTCTTCTTGATTGACATGAAAAACATGGTCTTCAAAAAACCTGCCGCTGATGCCATCAAGGCCTTTTCTGGTCAACGCCTTAGCCATAAATGCATCAAAATTCTGTCCCCCCGATGTCCGAATGCCAAATTCTTTGGCGTTTTTAAAGCCAAAGAGCTGATAATACCGGGGATTACCAAAGATTATCACAGCGCCAAAACCCAATCTTTTAGCAATTTTTAAAGTATGTTTGATCAGTTTTGTCCCAATCCCCATGCCTTGATGATCCGGTAGAACACTGATGGGGCCAAAGATGATCACCTGATGCTCATAGCCGTTATCTGCAACGACTTTCCCTTTGCTGTAAACAATATTGCCCACAACAAGACCGTTAAGTTCAGCAACATAATCCAGTTCTGTGATAAAACAAGCGGAATCCCTTAAATTATGCAAAACAAAATGTTCGTCGCAACCAGGTTGGTACAGGTTCCAAAAAGCTTCCCTGGTCAGATTTTCAACGATTTGATAATCTCTTTTTTCCTCAGGACGAAGTATAATCTCAATTTTCTCTTTTTTGAATTTCCGCATAAAAATTCTACTCTCCCAGAACCAGAAAATTACTCTTAATCATCAGATCTGCGATTTCCGGTCCTTCCAGGTTATGTTCTTGATCTTTCGTATCGCCGACATATTCTCCGCCTTTAAGCACCGCATATCCTTCCTTCTGAGTTAAAAGATTTTTACCCATAATACTGCCGGAATATTCATTTGCGGGAATGCCCATCAAATCGGCCAAAGTCGGGAAAAAGTCAATCTGCCCGCCGCATTGTTTAAAAACCTGTGCATCGACCGAGGGATTATAGATAATAAACGGGATCCGATTATCGTTGACATCCCCTGTTTTGTCATAATAGCGGTGGTAGCTGTCATGATCCCCATAAATCACAATAACGGAATCCTCCAACATACCCTTTTGGGTCAAAGCATGGATAAAGTCACTTAAAGCCCTGTCCGCATAGTTCATGCTCTGATAATAAGCTTCCAGATGTCTATTAATTTTTTTTTCAATGGTCAATCCCTTTTTGCTGTCCGGAATCGTAAAGGGCATATGACTGGTCAGCGTAATGATAAAGGCCAAATACGGCTCGGGCTGTTTTGTTAAAAGATCAACTGTTTGCAGGAAAGTGGACCGGTCGCTGATCCCCATAGAGATAGAGTCAGCGTTATTCAGCTCTTCCTCCCCAATAAACTTCTGGAATCCCAGTTTGGGGTAAACCACATTTCTGTTCCAATAGGCTGCATTATCCCCATGGATGGCAAAATTGCTATACCCTTGATCTTGTAATAATGCCGGTAAAGAAGAAGGATAGGTGTTGTCCGGATAGCGGAAGAAGAGAGCGCCGCGTTTTAGGGGATAAAGCGAGGTCGTCAACATCAATTCCGCATCACTGCTGCTACCATCGGCAACCTGCGGATAAATATTGGGGAAGTAATAGCTGTGCTCCAATAAGCGGTTGAGATTGGGCGTAATTTCTTGGCCTTCAACGGATAGCTTGATGACAGATTGTTCCAAAGACTCAAACTGAACGATAATCAGATTTTTTCCTTGAAAGACGCCATGCAAAACACTTGTCAACTCACTGTTTTGAATCCGATTTTGGGTCAACCAATTTTCAATTTTTACTCTGTCTTTATCGGACAAAGTAAAATTACGGTCAGAAAAATAGCTTTTCAGATCATTGAGATGATATCCAATGGGCGAAACCCTATCAACAATAGCATAGGCCGGTAAAGATGATAACTTCATGCCAAACAAGAGCACTAGACAAAGAAACAAACTAAAGCCAAACATTTTGACAAATAGCTTCTTATTTTTTTTTGCCTTCAGTTGATGGCGGCTGATATAGTATGACAAAAACGGCAGATCAATAATAAACAACAGATCAACGGGACGTACCAGGGAAAAAATACCAGACCACAAGTCGTCTAAACAGACTCCTTGTCCGAACGTATATAAAGTAAGGGGCGTACTGAAAGCCCGATAATATAATGAATCACCTAAATAAAACGCGGAGATCAAGAGGCTTAAATAATAGATAACCCGATACCCATTTTTACCGTTAAATAAAAATAAAACGGACATCACCAAAAATATAAACGGTAAATAAAGCACAACATATTGAAAGACAGCCAAACTTTTGGGGAACGGTTCGGGATAGACAAGGCAAGCCAATATGATTGATTTAACAAAAAGAAGGCCTGCTAAAAGCCACCATATCTTGTAATCCTTAAATTTTTCCACCCTGATACCCATTTTTTTGCATCCTTCTCAGCTGCTTTTCTCTGATTATATAATGAAATAAAAATGAAGTAAATAAGCAGGTTAATTATGAAACAAAATAATCAGCCAATTTGCCATTTTAATTGTAATAAAGGAAAGGCTTAATAGATTAAAATATCACAATGTAAATTTGGTCTACGGTACCTATTCCTCACCCCAGCGGTATTTTTTATTCTGGCGCAGCTTATCAAGATTGCAATTCAAACACAGTCCGTTATGACAGCATATTGACTCACCACATTTAGCACAGCGCCACTTTGATTCTTCCTTTTCCAAGAAAGGTTTCATACCATGCTCCCTGATAAATTCAAGGTTTTCTAACATGCTCATATGGTATTTGGTGTGGTAGCGTTTATCGAGAGCTTTCAGCCTGACACAGGGAAAATCTCCGCATTCATAGCAAAATCGAACAAGTCCTTTTTCCAGCAGATGGCACTGTTTTTTCATAAAGGTGCAGTTTTTACCGCGCGGCAGACAACCGGCACAGTACGTTTTGCTAAATCCCTGCTTTTTAAGGTCGTTTTTCATTGCCAGATAACTAACACATACGCCGCAGTTCATCCCACAGGGGGCAATGAGTATTTCTTCCATATCCAGTCAACCCCTCATATTTTCTAGGTATCCCTTGGCCAGTAACAGATATCTTAAAAATTACTATCATTGCAGCCCTAAAAGCCACCATAACGAATCATCCCTACATATGATATTTTTAATGAAGAAAGTAGAATCGCTTCTGTCTAATATACATTAAATCGATTGCCGCCGCTTTGTTTTGCACAATACATGGCCTTATCTGCTTTCTCTATGATCTCGCCGACTCCAATTTCATGACATTTGCTGACAATACCGATGCTTAAACTAATCTCTACGGATGTAGCCCCAATGGATATTTGGGCAATGGCCTCCAATATTCTCTTAGCAATCCGTTTTGCTTCATCGATTTCGGTTTTTGGCAAGATTACCAAAAACTCATCTCCCCCATATCGACCGCATATATCAGTCTTACGGATATTTTCTAAAATTTTTTGGGCAACATGAATTAAAACCTTATCTCCGAAACCATGCCCATAGTGGTCGTTAAAATATTTAAAACGGTCTATATCCATCACCATAAGCACAAAGTTAGTCTGCTCTTGTTTTGCTTTTTGGAATTCACTATCCAGCAGATATTCTAAATAATTACGGCTATTCAGACCGGTTAACTGATCATGTTTGGCCATATCGGCATATTCTTTGCCTTCGATGTTTTCCGTCACATCGATACAGCTACCGATAAAGCCGGCAAATTTTTTTTCTTCATCATAAAAGGGAACCCCTCTGTCGTTAATCCAGCGCCACTCGCCATCATGGCGTTTGAGTCGGTATTCCATTTCGAACGGTTCCTGTTTTGCAAACGCATTCAAATATGTTTTGACGCATACTTCCAAATCATCCGCATGCACTCCATCCGCCCAACCGTCCCCGACTTCTTCCTCCAGTTTTTTGCCCGTAAACTTTAACCAGGTCTCATTAAAATAATTGCATTTGGCATCTGTCCCGGAACGCCAAATCAGATTGGGTGCAAAATCGACAATGGATTTGTATTCGGAAAAACTCAAATTCATATATACGTGCCCCTTCAAACTAAATATTAGCGTTTTATTGCAGTCCCATTTATAATGTATGTAATCTCCCGAGAGAAACCTGCAGTCACCTAATTGTATTGGTAGATTCATATTCATTATAGAATATCTATATATAAATTGATAGGATTTTTTCTCATTTAGATTTTTCATTATCCCCCACCAATATACTCCTATTGACCCTCGGCATAAAAATTTCCTCAAACATTCGTTTGGGGAAATTTAAACAATCAGCATACCTAGTAGTAGCCTTGCTTTTCTATCAATTATCATTGGGCTTAAGAAACCTTTTTTTAGCTAAAAGTCAACGTACTAACTACGTATCCGAATCTTATCTCGTATCTGCTTTAAACGATTTAGTGCCTCCTGCAAAGTTTTTTCCTCTTTGGCAAAATGCAGTCTGATTAAATGATTGACATTTTCCCGAAAGAAGCTGGACCCCGGTACAGCCCCTACCCCCACTTCACGGGCAAGTACTTCACAAAATTCAAGGTCGCTGTTAAACCCAAACTCTGAAATATCCAACATTACATAGTACGCTCCCTGCGGATTGGTATGGGCAATGCCAATCCCATCCAGTCCCTTTAAAAACAAATCCCGCTTTTGGGTATAGGATTGTAAAAGCTGGTCGTAGTAGGCTTGTCCGAAATTCAATCCAATAACGGCCGCTTCCTGAAGCGGAGCCGCCGCTCCCACCGTCAAAAAATCATGTACTTTTTTGGCAACCTCAATGATAGGCTCCGGCGCGATGATATACCCAAGCCTCCAGCCGGTCATGGAATAGGTTTTGGAAAGCGAGCTGCAGGAAATTGTCCGTTCGAACATTCCGGGTAGAGATGCAAAATAGGTATGTTTATGCGGCGCATAAACAATATGCTCATAGACTTCATCCGTAATGACATAAGTATCGTATTGCTCGGCAAACCTGGCTATGGTTTTAAGCTCCTCAAACGAAAATACCTTGCCGCTCGGATTGGAGGGATTGCACAAGATTAGGGCCTTGGGATGTAACTTGAACGCAGCCTCTAATTCATCCGGATTGAATCGGAAATCGGGTGGATGAAGGGGCACATAAATTGGTTCCGCTCCCGACAAAATAGTATCCGCCCCATAATTTTCATAGAAGGGTGAAAAGACAATCACCTGATCACCGGGATTAGCAACGGTCAGCATAGCTGCCATCATAGCCTCCGTGCTGCCGCAGGTAACAACAATCTCCCGGTTGGGATCGATCTCGCGCCCCATCAGACGGGACTGCTTTTGGGCCAGGGCGCACCTGAAATTTTGCGCCCCCCAGGTCAGCGAATATTGATGCGGCCCGCTTTGGCAAACCTCCGCCAAACGATCTAAAATTTCTTTGGGCGGATCAAAGTCGGGGAAGCCTTGAGATAAATTAACGGCGTCATATTGTAACGATACGCGGGTCATCCGGCGGATGACAGAATCGGTAAAGGTCTGTGTTCGTTTCGATAACTGTTGCATGCTTTTCTTCCTTTCGCAATGTTCGGCAGACTATTTTATCTGCTATGATTTTCATTAACGGTACAAATCAGGTAACATTTTTTAAAAGATATCGTCATTTTAATAAAAAGATTTTTTAAAATACACTTCCCAAAATCTCTACGTATATGAAGATGAGATAACCAATCTTTATTAAACGCCCTCTTCGTTAAATGCCGGGATAAAGCTCTCCGAAGCTGTCTCCCCTTCTTGAATAAATCCATTTTCCACACCAAGAGAAACGGCATACTCAATTAGCTCTTCATACTCTTTTTTGTTAATTTTTCGGTTCAGTTCAGGGAAAGATTTAGTCGTTTGCATCGGCGTATATTGATTCATAATACTGATCCATATCGTATTGCCAAAAGTCTCATGCAGAAATTTGATAACGGCCTTTGAATCTTCAAGATACCCCGGTAATGTCAGGTGTCTGACGATTACGCCTTTTGTCATTAGATTATTTTTATCAAAAGTCGGTTTCCCGACCTGGTGTACCATTTCTTTGACGGCAGCGGCTGCATAAGTAAAATAATCCGCGCAATTTGAATACTTTTGAGCAATCGTCTTACTCTGATACTTAAAATCAGGAAGATAAATATCAACATACCCTTCTAATAATCTTAACGTGTCGGTATTTTCATAGCCGCTGCTATTATAAACAATGGGCAAACGAAGTCCGTTCCTCTTGGCCCGATCGATGGCCAAGATAATTTGCGGGACATAATGGCTTGGCGTCACCAAGTTGATATTATGGGCTTTCTTATCCTGAAGCTCTAGGAATATCTCGTAAAGCCGCTCGATACTGATTTTCTTTCCCGTAAGTCCCTGTGCGATCGCATAATTCTGACAGTAAACACATTTCATGGCGCATCCGGAAAAAAACACCGTTCCGGAGCCCTGTTGCCCGGAGATGCAAGGTTCTTCCCACAGATGAAGCGCTGCTCTCGCCACGACCAATTGATCCGTCATGCCGCAATATCCGGTTTGGCCTTGCGATCTGTCCACATGGCAATTTCTCGGGCATAAAGTACAATCAGAGAATAGATTCATTGTCATTTATATTAATACCTCTTGAAATAACTATTTCAAAATGGAAGTGATGTCTTTGGCAAATTCTATCGTTTTTTTCTCAATTAATTTTTCCAGTTCTTTCGAATTATCAAAATTAGTCTGTTCAACAATTAATGAAGCGATAATTGAATCCACACCAGGATGAATTTGTGAAAGAGTATATTTCCCGATATCTTTATGGCTCAGTAAATCAATATAATCCGCCTGTATTTGACGATTATTTCCTGCAAGCCACAATTCGAATTTGCACTCTTCATGTAGAAATACAATCGCTATCTTCAATTTCATATTCTTTAAAGCGGAGGGCGTAAAAGCAAAGTAGGTCATATCCATGTAACCAAAATACAAATTACTCACCGTATAATCCGGATAATGACTCGCAAGATATGCCCTAAAATCAGACATAAAACTAATAATCCCTTTATAGGCTTTTTGAATATGTCCTTTTTTTAATTGGATTGTATATTCGCGAATATAATCGTTTAATGGCTCCACAAATTTACCTCCTGGTCTTATTTCTTAACCGCTTGTAATAATAGTTGATTTTTTTTTATAATCCGAGCCCCATCATTTTTTAGCATTAGCGCTAACTTAATTTCTATTTTTTAAAAATTCAATATAGTTATTTCCCCAAACCTCGATTGCCTTTAAAACAGGCTAAAAATGTCTACCCAGCTCACTGAGCGAATACTCCACTTTGGGTGGTATCTGATTATATGCCGTTCTGATGACCAGTCCGTTGTCTTCCATCATATGTAACTGCTTTGTTAAGGTAGCCTGCGTTAAATTGGGCAACGCCCTTTGCAGCTCATTAAAACGCATCGTCTTAATGCTCAAATGGTACATAATCAGTAATGTCCATTTGCCTGTAAGTAGTTTTTGCGCCGTTACATAGGGGCAGATTCCAAATAAATTTTCTTGCATACTTGCTCCTTTAGTATCTTATTATATACTTACTATACAAAATGATTGTACTTGAATAAATGATTGTAATATGATTCAATAATATCGACAAAGATATTGTAAGTCAACCCTAAGAAAGAAACGGAGGGCATCATTCATGCAAGAAGTTTATGTTTTTTTAAAGAAATGCGAAACCTATTTTATCGCCACATCAGAAGGAGACCAACCCAGAGTCCGTCCCTTCGGTACAATTGATCTGTTTGAAAACGAGCTCTATATTCAAACCGGCAAAGTAAAAAATGTTTCCAAACAAATCCACGCAAACCCTAAAATAGAAATCTGCGGCCTGATTGGCGGCGAATGGATTCGTGTGGAAGCCCTTGCCATCGAAGACGACAGGGAAGCGGCAAAGCAGCACATGCTCGACGCCTACCCCTCGCTTCTTGAGAGAGGATATAAAGCCGATGACGACAATATGGTTGTTTACTATTTAAAGAACGCCACGGCGACGTTCTACTCGTTTACAGAAGCACCCAAGGTAATCAAATTCTAAGTGGGAAAATGGATATAATAAAAAACAGTAGGTCAGTATACACCGACCTACTGTTTTTTATCGTAAAAGTTGCATCTAAAAATAAATTATTCGCTGATCGGATGAGTCGGGTGTAACTAAAGAAGAATAAACTTTTTGTAAGCAAACAGTTAACCAAAGACGTATTTGTTTGCGAATACAATCCGGTATGCTTCATCACAAACAGGTTCAAATCTTTATGTGTATTATGGAATACTGGTAATTGATGAGCAATAACTTTTTTACACTTGGTCTTCCTATAAAAAATATACTGCCCTTTTTAAAGTACGGTATTCACCTTGTAAACAAGATAAGATATATAGGCAATTAAAAGAAAAATACCAACCCCCCTTGGAATGATTCTTTTAACCCGGGTAATTATAAAAACAAAAATCGTAAGTCCCAGCATAATAGAAACATCCAACCAAAGACTTATATCTGTCGGAATTGGCGAGATAACAGAGGAAATGCCAAGCACCAAAAGAATGTTAAAAATGCTACTACCTATACAGTTGCCTAAAACAATATCCGGCTCCTTTTTGGTAGCAGCTACTATGCTTGTTATAAGCTCAGGCATTGTGGTGGCAATTGCAACGACTGTAAGCCCAATCAGCGTTTCGCTTAGACCCAAACTTTGAGCAATACTTACACTGCTATCTACAGTCAGTCTTCCCCCGATGAAAAGTCCCGCAAGGGAGACGGCGGAAAAGCACCACAACTTAATACTTTTTTGTTTCTTTGCGGTATCCACAATTTCCTGCGACAGTTGGTTCCCATCTGCATCGGTATCTATATCACCTTCGGCATCAAATTCTATTTTTATAGAGTCTTTTGAACCTTTGATGATGTAAAACATAAAGCCTGCAAAACCAAATAAAAGTATGGCGCCGTTGATGCGTGAAAGCCATCCATTGTCAAAAAGCATGATGATCAGTATAACCTGAATGCCTATCAACATCGGTATCTCACGTCTTATTACAGAATCCCTTGCTCGTAACGGCATAATGATTGCCGCAATCCCTACTATCAGAGCTATATTTGATAAGGAGCTTCCAATTATATTACCAAGCGCCAATTGATTGGTATGAGTTATACCGGAAACAATCCCAACCGCAAGCTCCGGCGCACTGGTGCCAAAAGCTATGACCGTTATACCAATAACGAAGGAAGAAACCCCATACCGTTTTGCAATTTTAGAGGTTGAGTCAATTAAAACGTCAGCACTCTTGACTATCATGACTAATCCCAGGATTAATATTAAATATTGCATTCTAATCTCCCTATCTAAATCCAAATATCGAAAAAAGCAGAGAACCTATTATGAAGCTCTCCACTTAATGAGCTAAAATCTTTAAGCAGCTGCCAACCCTAACCGGATATTCCAATTATATTCATTTTAACTTGTTTTTAATCAAAAATCAAGAATACCCCGATTTTCGGGGGTCATGATAACTTTCCCATATTTTATACAGCAATTGATATACTCTTATCTTTCATTTCTGGGATCTCCAAATACAAGAATGATAAAAATCTCATTATTTTTTCTTCTTGGGTTTTGGTAGCTGAATAACTGGCTCCAATAAAGTAATAACTTCTTTGCTGAATTCAGAATTATCTATGTCTAAGTAAGCAGTAGATATCAGTCCACAGAAAATTAATTCCAGCTTGTGTTTATGTCAAATCATATTATAACACTTGCTTCAAAAAATTTAATTGTGCATCAACAGCCTTATCAAAAACCGCACCCCTATAAATATCAAAGTGACTAACAGGGTATTTTATTACAGTTGCTTTTTTCCCTAGGATTCCCGCTATTTTTATGTAAGAATCCTGATAAACAGTAGTATCGTTCTCACATACCAGAATTAGTACCGGGCAGTTGACATTCTCAGCCACCTTAGTAACATCAGGTCCTTGCATCATGAGCATACTCCTAGCACAAATCTTATTTATGAAATGCTGTGATTCAGACATCAAGCTTTGGTAGCTCTCAAATGCTCCTGGAGCATTAAGCAACGCAAAGGATCCAGGTTTGCCAACTGCAGGAATAAAGTGAGTAGATAATCCAAGCCTGGAACGTCCTTTATCCCTCTGAGCATGCATGAAGAGCTTAAAAAAATAACCAATGCCCTCTCTTTTTAATATCAACTTATCATCTTTGCCATGATCCAAACTGGGACACTGGGATATGACCCCTGCTATTTTCTCATCTTTTGCAGCAATAATTATTCCATATCTTCCTGCAGCTGAAGTACTCCATAAAACAATTTTGTTTCCATCTATTCTCTCTTGGTTTCTGGCATAATCAATCACAGTTCTCAGATCTTCCATTTGTTTTATCCCGTTACAAAGCTGCCTAGGTTCTCCACCACTTTCTCCAAAATAGCGATAATCATAAGTAATTGCAGCTACTCCAGCACCAATAAATCTAAGGGCATAATCTTCTAAAACAGCATCCTTTGTTCCACAAAAGCCATTACTGAGAACTACACATGGGACCGGTTCCACTACATCTTCCGGCAGATACAACCAACCACTGATAAATGTATTATCTATTGGAATACTGATATTTTGGCGACACGTTGGAATACTTTTATCTTTTGACTTTCTGTTGATATCCTCTGCTTCTACTGCTAAAAATGGACTAAAAACAACTACAGCTAAGTAACATAAGATTAACCCAAAAACAATTATACTAATCTGAATTGCCACAAACAACACCTCTCCCTTTCAAATATTCATAAATTAAAAGTCTTAAGCAAGTTCTATATTTCCTAAGGTTTCTGTAAGTCATCCAACAGACCATAAAAATATATGCTTCTTAGTTGTTTCTGAAATTCGCTGTAATCACTGAAAATCACCTTCCAGCTTCCATCCCTGACAAGTTCATTAAGTTTTTCCGTCACTAGCCAGATTAACTCAGGTGATAAATCATTTCTAACCTCGCCCTTAATTTGGCCAGCTTCAATATTCTTCAGATATCTACTCTTCATTTCTTCAATAGTATCTTCTACTGATAAAATATCTTCAATAAATTCACTTTTTATATTTGAAAAAAAGTCAATTCGCCACTGTGTTATTAACTTTACCTTTTCCGGAAAACCTATATCGAGTTCGTTTATTTCATCAAATTTTGAAAATCCCTGCTCAATTAATTCATCTCTAATATATCTTACTAACTCATCTTTATTAGAGAAATACTTATAGAAAGTCACCTTGCTTACATTAGACTCTTTACAGATCTCTCCAATCGTTATTCTCTTAACTCCATGCTTAAAAAATAATTTCTTTGCAGTTTCAATAAGTTGAGTGCATTTTTTCGAAGTATATTCCTTCTTTTTTTCTTTCAATGGTATCACTCCTGTTTATTAAGTTAACTATTAACTATAAGTTTACTTGTTTGGTTTAATTGTATGATTTAGTAAACCTATTTGTCAAGTATAATTTTAATATCAATATGAGCACGTCAAGGAGCTCTGTCCTATCTCCTCAACCCTATAAATTATCTAATCTGTCAACTCAACCCTATCCGATTTTATGCTTATTTTTTGCCAAAAATATACCCTCGATATGTCCCCATTAACACATATCGAGGGCTAAAGTCGAGTAGACACAATTACTTTTATATTTTGTAAAGTTTGAAACCAGTATTCTCAACCCTTCAATAGTCTCGCTTTTTAGACATCAAACATACCGTCTCAACGTGATCGGTCTGCGGGAAAAGGTCAAACGGCTGTACCTGATTGATACTATATTCTTTTTGGCAAAGAATTTTTAAGTCACGGGCCAAGGTAGCCGGATCACAGGAGACATAGATAATATTATCTGCATACAAGTCTAAGATCGCATCCAGAACCTTTTGATCACAGCCCGATCGGGGCGGGTCAAGAACGATTAAGTCGGGTCTGATGCCTTGATTGACTAATTCCGGCAATACGGTTTCCGCCTTACCTGCCAAGAAAATCACGTTTTCCAGACCGTTGAGTTTAGCGTTGCATTTGGCGTTTTCTACAGCAGGTGCGTATTCTTCTACCCCAATCACATTCGCACCTGCTTTTGCCAAGAGCAAAGAGATCGTCCCCACCCCGCAATAGAGGTCTAACACAGATTTATTTCCACCAATATCGGCAAACTCAAGCACTTTTTGATAGAGGTTTTCCATCTGTTTGTGGTTAACCTGCAAAAATGATCCCGCCTGCAAAGCAAATTTCAAACCGCAGATTTCTTCGGCAAAATCCTCTTCTCCTGCTAATCTACCCCATTCTTCCCCATAGATGGGGCCATGTTTGGACGGATTGATGTTATACCAGCTGACAGCATGCCACTGCTGTTGCAGCTTTTTAGACAGCTCAAACAGTTGCGGTAGCACTTTGGCACAAACAAAAACAACCAACAATTGCCCCGTTTGGTTTTGACGAATCACGATATGATGGATTTGCTCCGTCCAGGTATCGCTTTGATCATGCGATAGCTGCCCAAATATAGCGGAAGCAATGCGATTAACATCTTCCGGAAGCAATAAACAAGCATCACAGGGCACAACCCTGTGGCTGTTTTTTTCATAAAACCCCATTTGCAATTCATGGCTTTGGGGGTTTAGGGCAAGATGGTACTGGGCCCTGTTGCGGTATTGCCATATATCCGGACTCGGAATAACCGGTAGAACTGGGCAATCGTCTCCAAAACTACCGATCCGCATCAAGGCATCCCTAACATAAGCCTGTTTGATCTTCAATTGGCCTTCATAGCTGCAATGCTGCAGTTGGCAGCCACCACAGTCCGCATAAACAGAACAAGGCGGCTTCACCCGATCATGAGAGGTTTCCAGAACCTTAAGACATTCGGCCTGAAGATACTTTTTCTTTCTTTGACTAACGCGTGCTTTGACCGTTTCATGTGGCAAAGCATTATCCACAAAAACAACCATGCCGTTATGTCGGCCGATCCCCACACCCTGTCGGCCAACGTGATCTATCTTCAAAATGAACTCTTCTTCTACCTCCGAACCGATCATCTTTTTCTCCTTAAACACAAATTCCAATTGGGCATTTTTTATTATTATATCATAAAACATCCACCAAAATGGCCAGCTTTTTTGTCTGCAGTCGATTGCTGAATACAAGTCTGATTTCGGCGCTTGTGATTGATGGGGTAACATCCACGGTCGGCTTTCTAAACCGCATGCTGCATTAGGTAGGCTTGGCTTTAAACGGCGTTGTGACTTGGATATATGAATATTATACCAAACTCTTGAAAATAAAGCCAAATGCTGTTTAACGCAAATTTTCCTTCCCTTATGCGCTCTTTTTTGGTATGATGTGTGATATGATGAATCTAAAAATAATTCATCTTTATGCAAATGACCGAATACAAGGAGGAATCGTCTTGGATACTATCACAAATCCTATCATACGCGTCACTCAACTAACAAAAGCATATCCAGAGTTTTCCTTGGGACCAATCAGCTTCGATTTGCCTTCAAATTCCTTTATGGCTTTGCTTGGGCCAAACGGATCAGGAAAAACCAGCATCATCAAGATTCTAGCCCGAGTCAGACAAAGAGATTCCGGGGGGATTGCCATCTTCGGCAAAGATTATGACCTAAAACATCCCCAAATCAAGCAAGAGATAGGGGTCTTTTTAGACGAACACCACTTCCCCGATGAACTGATGATTCATGAATTACGTTGGATTCTATCCGGCATCTATAAAAACTGGCAACCCGATCTTTTCTTGTCCTATATGTATAAATTCGTGCTCCCCGTTTATCGCAAACTAAACACCTTTACTCCGGACATGAAACTAAAACTAGGCCTGGCCGTTGCTCTTTCCCATCAGTCAAGAATCTTACTTGTTGATGAACCAACCGACGGGTATTCCCCAGGCATCCGAGATGAAATTATGACCGAACTACAAGAATTTGCCCAAAAAGAAGGCAATTCCGTCCTCTTTGCCACCCACAATCCGGCGAATCTGGGTAAATTGACAGACCGGGTCGCAATTATTAACGATGGACAATTCCTGATTACAGTTGAAACAAAACAAATCCAGGAAGACTATGTTTTGGTAAAATTCAGTCCCACTCTTTTTGACAAACTCAAGCCCCTCATGATTGGATACGCCAAAACAAAACACGGCTTTGAAGGTATCACGCAACAACCGGAAGAAGTTAAAAGGATTGCCGCCTCCAACACCGTAGTAATGACCCCGGCTACTCTTTCCGACCTCATGCGATTTTTTGTTAAGGGGGTGCAATAATGTTTAGACTGGTCATAAAAGATTTTTACTTTTTACAAAAAAAGATGCTTTTTATTATTCCTTTTTATATCATTATGTTGATGTTTTTAAAATTTTTAAAGATGACAAGCGTTGCCGAGACCACCGCTTGTCTCGTTGTCACCTGTATTATCGGAATTTTACTGATCGCGCAAAATTCTTTTGGGTTTGACGAAAAGGTTCATTTTGAAGCTTTTGTCTGCACATTACCGCTCACACAAAATCAAATTGTTGCCTCTAAATATTTAGTTTGTCTTGCGGCTTCTGTTTTTGGCTTACTTTGTATGTTTGTTTTGGGCTATTTGGCTGTCCTTACAAGCTTTTCCGGGACAACCGCCATTGTCGTCAGCCCAACAACCTTCTTTATTTGGGCTTTTATGACGTCGATATTTTCCGCAGTCATATTACCCATCCTATTTAAAAAAGGATATATGAAAACACGGATGCAAATCATCATTTTCGCCATTGTCATCGTCTTTGTTGCGCCTATGTTGGCCAATCAATACAACACACTCCCTGCCGAAGCTTTGGCAAACGGGTTTTTGGGGATTTCTACCACTTTATGGTGGGTTATCTTATTGGCCGTAGCTGCAATAGCCGCTTTTGTTTCTTTCCGAAAATCATTACAGATCTTTCAACAAAAAGAATTATAATACAAACAGGAGGAGTCAGCATTCCGGTCTCTCTTGCATAATGAAGCGTGTACTGGGGACAAAAAAACACCCTGCTATCATAATGGATAGCAGGGTGTTTCTATTGGTGCGGTAGATGGGACTTGAACCCATACGCTCTCGCACACGCCCCTCAAACGTGCCTGTCTGCCAATTCCAGCACTACCGCAAATCAGTTCGCAACGATAGTTATTTTATCATACATTTTTCGAACATGCAAGAAAAAAGCTGATTTTTTCTGATGGTTATTTTTAGTTTTTACTGCGCTTTATCATCACTATTTTCCCCATAAGCGGAAAAATCCAATGCACCGTCCGAATCCAGTTTCAAATTTTGCCATTGTTTTGATAAAAGCATAGCTGATTTTTTAAAATATAAAACTTGTAAAACACCGTCGTTTTGAAAGACAGTCTCCGCTTGCTTATACAACATTTGTTTTGCGGCTTGATCGTTGGTTAGATAAGCCTGTTGTAGAATTGCTTGATAGGAGGCGACATTGATTACACTTTGGTTATTCGCATCTGCCACTTCTGAAAAGAATCCGTCCAGACCGCTACCCTTATCCACATATCCGCCTAAATAGAACACGGCCTCCCCACTTCTGAGCGCACGCCTTAAATCACGGAAAGTAATCGGCTCCACATGTACCGTTATCCCATATGTGCCCATAGCGGCAGCAATAGAGTTGGCGGCTAAAATATCGTCCTCTTCCTGGCTGCATAACAAAGTTAAAGCCGGTACACCCTGCCCCAAAGGATAACCCGCTGCTTGTAGATAAGCGTCTATTTCCGGGCTTGATTCCAGCCAAGGCAAAACTTCTTTATCTAATTGGTACCAATAGTCGCTGATCCCGTAATACGGACTGGTTACATAATTGCCTCTGGCTGCCGTCGAAACATCCTTCGCAGAAACCATTGCAAAAATTGCCTTTCTTAAATTTATATTGTCAAAGGGCGCTATTTTATTATTCATTGCCAAATAAGAAGCCATGCGGATAGGCTCAGAAACCTTCGTATACTTACCCAAATCATAACCAAAAGGATTTTCATCGATGGGATAATCATAGACGATATCGACGCGTTTGCTTACAAGCAGATTCAATCCCTCTTCGGTTGTTTCATCCAGCGTTAGCTCAATGCGTTCGGGGTAACAATCCGTTTTATCAAAATATGGATCATTTAAACCCAGGGTTAAACTTTTGCCGTCAATCCATTCGGATAAACAAAATGGCCCCGTTCCCGAAGGCAAAGCATATGCCTGATGGATGGTTCCGGCCTTGCCGAAGTTTTCTCCTTGTTCCACGATTTCAATGCGTTGCAAAGCGGCAGCAGCCGGAGATTTCAAATATGACAAAAAGGTGCTCTGCGGAGTTTTCAAATGGACTTCCATCTTCATATCACTGATCAAAACAATGCCGGACAAAGTTTTGCTTTGGCCGCTTATAACCTCGTCTGCACCCACGATATTATTAAAAATATATCCGGATGGAGCATTCAAACGCAAAACTCGTTCCCAGGAAAATTTAATATCATCCGTAGTCAATAAAGTACCATCATGGAAATAAATATCGGGCTTGAGAGTAAAAGTATATACCAGTCCATCTGCTGACAAACTCCAGCTATCAGCCAAATCTCCCACCATTTGACCGTAATCGGATTTAACCAGTCCCGAAAATACCAGTCTTGACGCCAACAATTCGCCTTGCGACTGGACATAAGCCGGATCAACCGTCTGAATTTTCGATGAAAGCTGGATCGACAAAACATCGTCACTGACGGGAGTCAGCTCGACGTTTCCGCTATTGCCTCCAGCACAACCGGTCAAAACCAGGCCCAAAAACAAACATACAACCATTAATTTCCGCATAAATATCTCACTTTTATAAAAATATCAATTCTTCTGCTTGACTATGTTTAAACTATCAATATATTTCTCTGCCTAAAAAAATATTCCTGTCTTTTATCTATTTGATGGCATAATTTACTCTTTTGAGTCATTCAATCTTTGTATATAGACGAAGTATCTCTTATAAACCGTTCCCAGATAATTTCTTGTTTCTTTAAAGGGAATCTGCCGGTAATGTTCAAAAGTACCGTCCCAAACACCATCGTCGATCCACTTACAAACATTTTGCATACCGGCGTTATAAGCCGCCAATGAAGCAGGCAGATTATCATGATAATATGTTTCTTCCAACCAGTTTAAATACCAGACGCCAAAATCGATATTGACGTCCGCCTCCCAAATATCGGTTTTAGGGTCAATGGTTAACCCTCTTTTCTTGGCAATCCATTTAAATGTTTCGGGCATCAGCTGCATCAGACCCTGCGCGCCGGTGGAGGATACCGCCTTGGGGTCGAATTGGCTTTCCGAATGAATTACAGCCAAAATCAAAGCCGGCTCGACATCGTACGTTTCGGCGGCAGCTTGTACCTCTGGCAGATATTTTATAGGATATAACATTTCTGTTATTTTGACTTTTACCAGCAAAACAACAAGCAGAACGATGACAATAACCAACAGAACTTTAAGCATACGCCGTATGTGCGAGCGTTTTTTCATGTTGTCAGATACCTTTCCTCAAGCGGTTTATTTGGTAGATGTTAACTCACGGTAAGCATCAGAGATTTTTTGCTTTAGGTCTTTGGCAGTTCCATTATTTTCGATGACGCGGTGGGCAGACTTTTCTTGTTCTTCAGCAGGACGCTGTACAGCAAGGCGACTTTTAGCCTCTTCAAGCGTCAGATGATCCCTTTTCATCATATACGCATAAATCTGCTCTTTAGGTGTTTTGACCAGCCAAACCTCGTCAAATAAATCCAGATAGCCGATCTCAATTAAAAGCGCCGCTTCCAAAACGACGACTCCATACCCTCCCAGCCGCAAGTCTTCAATCTGTCTTTCGGCTTCAGCCAGAATTTTTGGATGCGTGATTTGGTTTAAGCGTCTTCTTGCTTCTTCATCCCCAAAGATCAGTTCACCCAGCTTTTTGCGATCAATGCTACTATCCGGCATCAAATAGGAAGACCCAAAGGCGGATACAATTTCCCTCCAGATCGGCATGTCCTTTTCCATAAGCTCTCGGGAAATTTGATCCGCGTCCAAAACAGCGGCTCCAAACTCTTTTAAATAGGCCGCTACTAGGGATTTCCCGCTTGCGATATTGCCAACCAAACCAATCAATTTCATTTTCATCACCAACCTGTTTTATTGTATGAGAGAACAAATCATCTATTCCAACAACTTCCAAAAGGCCACTAAAACAATACAAATACCGGGCAAATAGGAAAAGAAACTTTCAGCCGCGGTATTGATTTTGCCGTCTTTGGCAATGGATGCACGAAACTTTCTGCCGGACCAAAGCGCAAGTAAAATCAAAAAAAAGCTGATTAAAAAAGCACAGATCGTAGTCAAAACAAGCGGCAATCCCGCCAAAGCGACCACAAAACCGCCGGCGATGGAATCCAGAGCCAAAACCAGGCCGAAGGTAAAAGCATGTTGGTTAAAATCGTTTTCCTCTTTACAAAGATCACTTTTAGGCTCTGCTAAAAAGGCTTGGATGATGAGCCAAATACCAATCATTGCCAATAGTCCGGCTGAAATATAAACAACCAACAAAACCGGCACCATAGTCAAAAATAATTTGCCAACCAACATGGAAGCTAAAACAACAGCCGCCGATAAGAATGAAATGATGGTAATGGTTTTGATTCTTAAGACAACATTTTGAATGCCATAGGCCAATCCAACCATAAACCCATCTATACTAATTGCCAAAGTAAATAGAAATACCATTAAAAGATCCAAACCTGATCCCCTCACAATCCGTAAACTCTAACAACACTATATTATGAGAGGATTTTTTTGGTGTGTAAACAAACTTATTTTTGACAATTTGGGCAAAAGAAAGTGCTCCTGCCCGCAACCTTTATCCTTTGAATGGGCGTCTTACAAACCCGGCAAAGCTCGCCCTCCCGTTGATAGACGAATAGGGCTAATTGATGTGCTCCTTTTTCCCCCATACCGTCCAGATAATCCCGAAATGTCGTGCCTTTATGCTGGATAGCCTCGGTTAAGACAGCCCGAACTGCAATGACTATCTTTTGCACTTTTAAAAGAGAAATCTGGGAGCAAATCATTTGAGGATGCATAGCGGCCCGAAATAATACTTCATCGGTATAAATATTGCCTAAACCGGCCAAGACCCTTTGATCAAGGAGAGCCTGTTTGATCGTCGTCTTTTTTTTAGCCAGTAGATCGGCCAGATACTGCGGGCAAAACTGTTCGTCAAACGGCTCGGGCCCTAATTTCACCATGCCGGTACAGCAATCTTCTTCCATAGACTCCAATAACCACAAACAACCGAAGCGGCGCACATCACTAAAACGCAGCTCGTTGCCGTCGGATAGTCCAAAGATAACATGGGTATGCGGCTTTTGTTCATCCAAAGGGGAACAATAAAGCATACGGCCTGTCATCCGCAGGTGAACCACCAGGCGGTTGCCATCGGCAAACGTTATCGTAAGATATTTGCCACGGCGGCTTAAGTTCACGATGTTTCGGTCTGTGATCTCTTGAACAAACTGTTTTGCCTGCGGATGTTTGATCACATCTTCCCTTATCGTATTAACTTGTGATATCTTTTTGCCCATCAACAAAGGAGTGAGCGTTCTTTTGATTGTTTCTACTTCCGGTAATTCAGGCAAAGCCTTCCCCCCTATCCACGGCAGATTTCAGGCTTTTCATAAACTGCGCCATACGGCATTGTCGAGACATCTAGCGTCGGTCACGTACTTTTTTTGTACGCTCCCTAGCAAGCCGTCTCTCCTCCTGGTCTGGCTTGTTTCTGAACAGTCTGATGGGTTTGGTACCCGATGCAATTATAGAACTAGCGCCGAATTAAAGTCTGACGGTTTCATATTGTACCAGTCAAAACCTGTTTTTAGGTCTACGGTCAATGGAACAACAAGCTCTAGCGCATTTTGCATCTTTTCTTGCACCAAATGCTCCATTGTGTCTTTTTCTTCAAACGGCACGTCGAAAATCAATTCGTCGTGCACTTGCAGAATCATCTTGGAACGCAGGTTTTGTTTAAGCATTTGTTTGTAGATATTCACCATAGCGATTTTGATGATATCGGCCGCGGTTCCCTGGATAGGCGTGTTGATGGCCATGCGCTGGGCGAAACTACGCAAATTAAAGTTGGAACTGCGTAAATCAGGCAAATAACGCCTTCTGCCCAAAAGCGTGCTGACATAGCCCAATTCTTCACCACTTTTGATGGACTCTTTCTGATAGCGTAGCACGCCCGGATAACGCTCGAAATAGAGGTCGATATAGTCCTGCGCCTGACGTCTGGAGATTCCCAAATTACGGCTTAGTCCATAATCGCTGATCCCGTAGACAATGCCAAAGTTGACTGCTTTGGCCTGACGACGCATATCAGACGTAATATCGGAAGGCGCAACGCCAAGCACCTCGGAAGCGGTTCTGGTATGGATATCTTCCCCGTCTAAGAAGGCCTGGATCAGCTTGGGCTCCTGAGAAATATGGGCCAAAACCCGCAACTCAATCTGGTTATAATCAGCCGCCAGTAAAAGATGATTTTCGTTTTCCGCCACAAAGACCTGGCGCAGTTTTTTCCCCAGCTCCATGCGTATAGGGATGTTCTGCAGATTGGGTTCCACGGAAGAGAGCCTCCCTGTCGTCGTGACCGTCTGTTTAAAGGTAGTGTGTACCTTACCCGTTTGCGGATTGATCAGTTTATCCAGACTATCCGTATAAGTTGATTTAAGCTTGGCATAGGCCCTGTAATCCAATAGTTTGGCGGCGATTTCAAAGTCTTTGGCCAACTGCTCCAAAACCTCGCTGTCAGTGGAATAACCCGTTTTGGTTTTTTTGACAGCAGGAATCTGCATTTCCTCAAACAAGACATAACCTAGCTGCTTGGGAGAATTAAGGTTAAATTCATGTCCGGCCAATTGATAAATCTCCTTTACCAATTGATCGAGATGTTCTTGCAAATCTTTAGACATCTGCCGCAGTTTTTGCCGATCTACTTTTACGCCTGACAACTCCATAACTGCCAAAACAGCGCAAAGGGGCATTTCAACAGTATGGTACAACCGGTCCATGCCACAAGATGCAATTTTCTCTTCTAAAATATACGAAAGGCGGTCTGTCAATAAGGCGTAATAAGCGCAATCCTGCGTTTGTACCAAAGGAAGTTCTTTAACTTCATACTGACGCGCCAAATCATCAAGAACATACTCGCTCTCGGAAGGCTGCAACAAATAAGCGGCGATCATCACATCCCCACAAAGGTTCTTGATTTGGATTCCATGCTTAGCCAAAAGCATAATGGATTCTTTGGCGTTGGCTGTGCGTTTGGCAATCTGGGGATCAGCAAACAATTCTGCAAAAGTATTGATGTCCTTGAGATCAAGGCAATAGTACTGGCCGTCCGGCAAAGCGATGCCGCAGTCCGTGATTTTTCCTTCCACAACGACACCCTGCCATTGCAGATGAAAAGTGAATTTGCCCTTTTTTTTGATCTGCCCCATCACATCACCGATGGAAGGTGATCCTTCGGCTGATAACAAAGCTGAAGAGGCAACAGCCCAGGGAAGATCCTCTTGAAAAGGTACAGCGACAGGCGCTTTTTTTTGCACCATGGTCTCTGCCTCTTTAACAAGGCTCTTAAACTCCAGACGCTTGCATATCTCCAAATACTGCTCACCGTCCCGCTCTCGCATGGCGTATTGCGCCCAATTGATCTCCAGCGGGATGTCGCGGCAAATGGTAGCCAAGGCTTTGGATTGATAAGCCAGGTCTTTATTGTCTATCAATTTTTGACGCAGTTTTTCATTTTCCACCTGTTCAATTTGTTCGTACAGGCTATCCAGATCATGAAACTGAGCCAAAAGTTTTAAGGCTGTTTTTTCGCCCACGCCGGGAACGCCGCTAATATGATCGGATGCATCCCCCATCAGGCTTTTTAAATCGATTAATTGCTTGGGCGTCAAGCCATATTTTTCCATTACACGCGTCGAATCCCAACATTCAATCTCCGTAATCCCTTTTTTTGTCAGGCAAATACCAACTTGCGGTTCGATCAATTGCAACACGTCTTTGTCGCCGGAAAAGATGACGCAATCAAAGCCTGCCGCTTTGCCCTCTTTGGCAAACGTGCCCAAAAGGTCGTCGGCTTCATAACGGTCCAGCTCTATCCAGGCTACCGCTAAAGCGTCCAGGTATTCTTTAACCAACTCAAACTGGCCTCTAAGTTCATTAGGCGTTTCCGCCCGGGTGCCTTTATAATCCGCAGCGATTTCCGTACGGAAAGTAACCCGGCTTTTATCAAAACAAACAAGCAAATAATCCGGTTGCTGTTCTTTGATCATGCGGTTAAGCATCATGGCAAAGCCGTAAACCCCATTGGTAAATTGCCCCTGCTTGGTCGTAAGCAGCGGTAAGGCGTAAAATGCTCGATGTATGAGACTGCTGCCATCTATTAAAAGAAATTTTGCCATAATTCCTCCATGTTTGCTGCGTGTAACTTTAATCCATTTAATTATACTTGATCCCTTGGTCAATAGCAAGGTTCAGCAGACAGCCGATACAAGGGTATAACCCAATAAAAAAGGCCGGCTTTTCGCCGGCCTTTTTTATTATTCGGTCTTTTTCTTCAAACGATGTTTGACGATTTGCCAGACCACAATCAAGATAATTGCTAAGATGATTGCGATCGGCAAAATAAAGACTATGGCAACGAGCATTTTTGCCAGCCAGCTCAATAAATAGTTGAATCCGGCAACAAACCCAGCCTTAATTTTGGAGCCGATATTGTCCCAGACGCCCGGCTGTAAAGAGGTAGTATCGGGCGCCGGGGCAACCAGATCGACATCGATGGTGGATAACGTAGTTAGCTGATCATATAATTGCATCTGTCCTTTTAAAGAATCCAGCTCAACCCGTACCTTTGCCAGTTCCTGCTCCACTGTGACCATATCGGAAACGGTCTTTGCCTGCGCCAAAATCTCCATCAGGCGGCTTTCCTGCAATTCGTATTGCTCGATGCGCCCCTGTACATCATAATAGTAGCTGGTAATGTCATTGGTTGAATAGTTAATGCTGGCTACCGTACCAATCTGTTTAACGTCTTCTATAGCTTGCCCAAAGCTTTTCGCGTCTACCTTAATGGTTAAATGTCCCCCACTGGCGTTGCCGCCCGTATCATAGTAGGTATCGCTTGCCGCAACATATCCCTGATATTTCTCAGCTAATTGCGTGATGGCGTCGAACGATGACTGGTATTCCTGAACTTCCAGCTGTACATACGCGCTACTGACAATCTTTCTGTCCACTGAGGACATTTGCTTTTGGGTCGACGTAGCGCTTTCGTCCACACTGTTTGTTGCCATATCGACCGAAGGAGATTGAGCCGCCTGATCAGCCGCCATATCTCCGTCCATCGCACCCTTAAAGCTCCTATTTTCATTAGCGGGAGCTTCTTCGGTTGCAACCGAGTAATCGAGGGCCGTAGAATCCTGAGTTTGCCCGTAAGTATTTGGCAACAGATTCATAATGGCATTGCTGCTGGAAAGAGCAACAACTATGATCAAAGCAGCAGCCAAAACCGTTACGGTTTTGACCCAGCCTTTTTGATAAAACCGGGTCGTTCTGTCTTGTTTTGCTGGCACCAGTTTTTGATGCAAGCTGACAGCAAAACCTTCCGGCAACGGTACATCCGGCAATTTAGCGATAGTAAAAGAAATATTTTCCAATTGCTTTAATTCTTTTTGGCATAGAGAACAAGACTGCAAATGGCGTCCGACTTCGACTTTTTTGTCTTCAGACAAAAAACCATCCAGATATTCCGATAAAAGCTCTCTGACCTCTTCGCAGTTCATTTGCTATCACCTCTTTGCGCTAATAGACTCATAATTTCCGGATTATGTTCCGCATCGGCGATGATCTGCTTTTGCAGGTATTTCCGGGCGCGGTTGATCCGTGATTTGACCGTACCGATGGAAATATGCAACTGTTGGGCGATTTCCAAATAACTGAATCCGCTCATTTCTCGCAACAAAATAGCCCAACGGTATTCATCCGGCAGACGACTGATCAATTCTTGCATATATTCAGACGTTTCTTTTTCTTCATAGGCCGATTCTAAAGAAGGAGAAGCATCCGCCAAGTCTCTGATGATTTCCCCACTTTCGGTTATAATATCCTCATGGAGTGAGTTTTGCGGATGTTTGGAACGGCGGCGCAGCTCATCATAACAAACATTGGAAACAATATGATACATCCAGGTAGAAAAAGAAGCTTCTCCCCGAAACCCCGGCAAGGCTTTATATATACGAATGATGACTTCCTGGGTCATATCCGATGCGTCATGATAATTGCCTATATATCGAAAAACCAGATTGTATATTTTTTGCTGGTAGGCAGCTATCAATTCCTCAAAAGCTGATAGATCTCCCTTTTGACTTTTTGTGATCAGGGTTTTTTCGTCGGGAAGCATTTTTTTAACCTCCTTTTCTTGCATTCTACAACATATATTCCTCATGAACAGAACAAACCCTTCGAAATGAAAAAAAATTGTAATTTTTGCCAGAATCATGTAAATTGGTATTATATATTCAAAGATTTTGTCATACAATCAAAGTACCTTCGTTACAACGTTACTAATAGGGGGATAAAAACATGATGATATCCAACAGCGAAATCGTGCTTCGTTTGATAGTCGCTTTTGCAGTCGGTTATGTTTTAGGTATTGAACGATACTTAAGAAAAAAACCCGCCGGTACAGGTACCCATACTATTGTTTGCCTGGCGTCCACACTGGTTACCATCATATCGGCATACGGATTCCAAGAGTTCACTACCATTAACCATATCAACATGGATCCCAGCCGACTAATGGTAGGGATACTTACCGGTATTGGCTTTATCGGGGCGGGCATTATCTGGCGTGAAAACGCCTCTCGTATCCAGGGGATCACGACGGCGGCAAATATTTTTTTGATTGCCTCGCTTGGCATCGCCATAGGCATGGGCTATTATTTTATTACAGGTTTAACCGTCGTCTTGGCTATCGCCGCGCACGAATTATCTCTATGGCAAAAAAACCGCTATATAATCAAACAAAAAATTTTGCATGAAGAAAGCAAAACGGAGGCTGAAAGTAAACCCGGCGAAACTGAATCCGGTTCATGAGTGATAAGATCGATCCATCAAAAAAAGGGCTTCTTTGAAAGAAGCCCTTTTTTTATTGATTTCTATTACGGGTTTGTTTGACCAACTGATTACAATACACCGTTGTACCGGCAACCAAAATACCCTGAAACAGACTGTCGAGCGAGAACCCCAGATAAAAGAAACAGCTTAAAATACCCAATACCAACAAAATCCAGGGGATCCACCAATTGGGCAGACTGGGAATTGCTCTTAACAGACTGCCGATGATATATAATACCGGTACCAGAATTAAGGCCTCATCTACAATAAAACGCAGCACATCCACTTTTAACATCACCCTTTTTTTTGCATAATCCTAACTCATTTATATGGTATGACCTGCACAATTATGCCTAAAAAAGAATATAATTTGGATGTCTTTTATCAACTGGATTAATAATCGAGGGTATTTTCCGGAATCGAGTCCTCTAAGTCACCTTGCGAATTATAGCTGCCGCAGTCTTCGCAGATCCACTGTTCATCTTCAAAGATAAACCGTGCCGTTTTTCCACATTCCACACAGAATTGTTCCGTTTCATTTTTCATAGACAGTCCTCCTTTATCGATTCTAAACAGCTATCTAAAAAAACGTTGACCCTCTTAAGTTTAGTCTACTTTTATCATTAAAAAATGTCAATCATTTGCCCTCACTTCTTTACAAGGTAAAAGGAATAGGGTAAACTATATCTAATTATATTGAAGAAATAGTAAGAAAAGAAAGGGTCGATTCAATGGTATCGGTAAATGAAAATTATCTGGACATGAAAGAAAGTTACTTATTTTCTGAGATTGCCAAACGGGTGGCTGCTTTTGCCGCAGGGCATCCAGAAAAAAGGATTCTTAAATTAGGGATCGGAGACGTCACGCTGCCCCTCGTCCCCAAAGTTACCGAAGCCCTCCACCAAGCTGTTGACGAAATGGGTGCACAGGCTACTTTTAGAGGGTATGGCCCGGAACAAGGGTATGATTTTTTAAAAGAAGCAATCGGCAACTATTATAAAAAAACAGGCGTAAGTTTGGAATTGGATGAAATCTTTGTCAGCGACGGAGCCAAGAGCGATTTGGGGAATATCACAGACCTATTTTCTGTCAATAATACGGTTTTAATTCCTGACCCGGTTTATCCAGTTTATGTGGATACCAATATTATGAACAACCGCAAAATCGTTTTTCTTTCCGCCAATGCCCAAAACGACTTTTTGCCCCTACCGCCCGCCGAACCGGCAGACATCATCTATCTTTGTTCTCCCAATAATCCCACGGGAGCGGTCTATCCCAAAGAACTGCTGCAAAAATGGGTTGATTACGCCAACCATAACCGGGCCATCATCCTTTTTGACGCAGCCTATGAATGCTTTATTCAATCCCCTGATCTGCCGCGCAGCATCTATCAGATCGAAGGCGCAAAGACTTGCGCTATTGAGTTCTGCTCTTTTTCCAAGACGGCCGGATTCACCGGAACACGTTGCGGCTATACGGTTGTTCCCAAAGCGTTGGTTTACAAAACGCTAAGAGGCCCGGAGCTTTCTTTGAACAAAATGTGGCTTCGCCGCCAAACAACCAAATTTAACGGCGTTCCCTACCTCGTACAAAAAGGCGCCGCAGCCGTATTTACCGAAGAAGGACAAAAACAGATTAAAGAATCCATCGCCTATTATGCCCAAAACGCCAAAATTATTGCTCAAACATTGGATGAACTCGGCATCTATTATATCGGCGGCATTAATTCCCCTTATATCTGGCTGCGCTGCCCCAACCGGATGAAATCCTGGGAGTTTTTTGATTATCTTTTAAACAACATCTCCGTCGTAGGAACCCCCGGTGCCGGATTTGGCGCAAATGGTGAAGGCTTCTTTCGCTTAACGGCCTTTGGCAATAAAGAAAACACCATCGAGGCCATGCAGCTGATTAAAAATCTTTTGGCTTAAAACCAAGATTAAGAAAGTGACCCAACTTGGGATTCCCACAAGTTTAAGCTGATTGGATGATCACTCTAAAGAAAACTTAAACGAATTTTAGGTATAAAAAAAGAGCCCCGAAGGGCTCTTTTTTTTAATTAGTCAATTACCGGCCAACCGTAGCCATAATAAACGCTGCAGAGTTCATACTCACAGATGAAGACATATTCCAGGATATAATCGCTCGGGTCATCCGTGGTCAGGCAAACAACAGCATTCTGACCGTTATCGTTGATATCATAGATGTCGCCTTCCGTTATATCGATACCATCGATAAAATAGAACACGGTATCATCGGTAACGGTATAATTCTGGCCGTTGATCATGATGATCGAACCGTTTACCGCAACGTCAAACACGTCGCGGTCGAGGTCTTCGTCATAATAATCATATTCGGACCATACGAACTCCCTGTCGCCATAATAATAGCGACCATCAATGTCTTCGGCATCCAGATAGACATGGATGTCGTCATATTCGTCGCACCATTCGGTGTATAAAACAGCCGGGGTAGCGGCAGTCAGTTTGTCGCCGGACAAACTGTAGCTAACAAATACTTTATCTACATATGCGGAATACTCACTATAGTTGGAGCTGGCGATCGTGTATTCAGCACCGCCTAAAAGCGCAACATGCCAATCTCCGCTGTAATAAGAGAAGCTGTCAATCACGCCAAAAGCGGATGTGCTGGTGAGGTCGGTGTCAAGCAAGTAGATCTGCTTGGCTACGCCGTCTTTCACAAAGGCAAGGACATAACCTTCGGTGATTGAATCGGCTGCCATCAAATCAGCAACGTCAATGACTTCCGCTTTGTCAAATCCATCATCGGTCGTGGTCTGGAATACTAAAGTATCCTTGTTCATAGTGTAATAGACGCCGTCGAGTTGGATACGGTTGTTGTTGATATTGATGGTTGCATAATCATATTCATAGTTGCCGGAATAATACTCGAGGTCATAGTACCAGTTATTATTATCCTCATAACCATAATAGATCGGGTCAACCAAAACGACGATATCATCCGTGTCGATGGTGCCGTCTTCGGATACTTTGGCTTGAATGTAAGAACCGAAGGTCAGGTCCCAACCATAAGTACTGTAATAAATATCAGAATAACTTTCGTAATCCGGACGCGAGTTGTCGCCTTTTACGATCTTATATTCGACTTCTTTGCCGTCAGCACCAAGAACCGTAATCGCGGAAACGAGGCCGTCAATATTGGCTTTGACATCCGTTACGATACCGTACAGGGTGGTGGATTCTCCGCCTTCAAATACCATCAATCTGAGGTCATAAGGATTGACCAATGTGGAAGCATATTTTACGGTTGTGCCATATGCGTCATCCACATCACCAGGTTCAGTAATGTTAGCAAAGGTGTCCATAGCGTCAGCGCTGTATTTAGCATTTGCGTAAACCAATGCGGTTCCGCCGATGGTCAATTTGGTAGCATTACCTTTGGTCAATTCGCCTGTCTTAAAGGAAGTGACAACATAGGTAGCATCCGCACCGGAAACAGTGATCTTATTGAGGAGGTCGCCGTCTTTTAGGTCAGCAGTGGTGATGAATTGGCCGGCTTTCAAGATTGCGAGATCAACATCGGTTTTAATGTTTCCAAGATTGTAGGTTTCGATCCGGTTTTTGCTTGCATTGTAGGTTTCAAAAACAGCGGGGCTGTCGAAACCGAAAGTGCACTCATCGACCAAATAGACTTTACCGTCTTCATTATAGTAAACTTTGGCGGTGTAGTCATCGGGCTCGGGGTATGATGCGTAGTCGGCGAGTTTTACGGTTTTGCCGTTTACCTCAACTGTACCGTCATCATTAACGGTTACATCATCCGAGTAAAGGTTTGTGGAGGTAACATCAACATAAACGACTTCTTTGTCGCCGTTCATGATGAGGTTAGCCTGCATATTGCCTAAAGAATTGATGACTTGTCCATCGGAGATCCAGTATTTGCTGGCCATTTCGGTCGAATCATAATCCGACTCTAAGCTTGTCATTCCATAATAATCAGCGTCATAATTCAGATAGAGTTCCTGATCGTCAAAATCATCGAAACCCCAGCTGTAAACTATGATGTCGTTTGCAACGACAGCACCGAATTTGTCTTCCAAAACGGTTATAGCAACATCATCGCCATCAACCTTTTTGGTGTCTTCAACAAATTTGGATTTGTCGCCATCCCAATAAACTACATTGATGTCCAAAACATTGGAAGCCATAACGGCAACAGCTGCACGGGTCGCCGGAACAGCACCTGCAAATGCTACGTTGTCGGTAACATCCAATTTGCCGCCTTGGGCAATGTAGTTGAGCGGCCAGGGTCCAATGAGGTTGTCATTGTAGCCGGCGATACGGAGCAATACGGTGAGAGTTTCCTGCATCGAGATATTGTTGTTGGGTTTGTAGGTTCCATCCGGATAGCCCTTGATGAAACCCTGACTGGTAGCCAGATTTATATATCCGGTATACCATTGGTTAGCCGCAACGTCAGAGTATTTGGATGCGGAACCCTTCAAGATGTCTGCAGAATCGGCCATACCGGAAAGAATGCAGGCGATCTTGGCAAACTCTGCCCTGGTGATATAGCCGTCAGGACGAACAGTCCCGTCGGGATACCCACCAAAGACATCCAGCGCGGTCAGCTTCATAAAAGCGTCCTGCACTGTTTGGGTCTTGCCGTTTAAGTCCGGATAAGCGGTGCTTAAGGTATCGGCTGCCATTGCTGTTGCAGCAAACCCGAAGACCAGAACTACGGCAAGAAGAACAACGAGTAGTTTCTTCATTTCTTTATCTCCTCCTTAGCTTTTATTTTTTGTCTAAAGGTTCTCTTCCTTTAGAAATTTTTACAAAAATAGCCCTATTACCATGAGTCTTTTATGAAGGCTTGTGATAGAGCTATCTGTAAGCATGAAGTTTTTGTCAAGACAAGTTGAACCGCTGTCGAAAATACCATATTTTACATAGATATTGTCGTTCCTTGTCGATAATATATAATATATACAAAATTTTACTGCCAAATCCTGCATAATTTCTGGATAAATTTTACTTTTTTTTAATTTAAGTTAAATCCCCATTTTTTGCCCTTACCTAATGCTTTTATATCTTGATTCTCACAAAAAATGAATCAAGATTTTATGCAGGTTATTGCTAATACTAAGTTAAAATCTTTCGGAATAGTTTATGTAATAAAAAAGTGCAAAAAAAAAAGAGCCTGCCATCGCGAAGAGTAGCAAGCCTTTCTAATGGAGCGGGCAAAGGGATTTGAACCCTCGACTTCGACCTTGGCAAGGTCGCACTCTACCACTGAGTTATACCCGCAGATGGTGCCTTGGGGCGGAATTGAACCACCGACACGGGGATTTTCAG
>DIFD01000016.1 GCA_002418965.1 Peptococcaceae bacterium UBA5757
TAGGTCACCGCCGGGTTTAATTTTATACTTTGAGTTTGCTCCTCGATAGCTCAATGGTAGAGCACTCGGCTGTTAACCGAGTGGTTGTTGGTTCGAGTCCAACTCGGGGAGCCAAATTTTAAAAAAAAAGACTGAAACAAATTTGTTTCAGTCTTTCTCTTTTTATATAGAACTATTAAAGGAAATAAGAGCAAAATAGAATATACATGATTAATAAGATGCAATAAGCAAATAATTTATGGTTTTTTGCTAAATTAAGCTAAAATGGCTTAAAATAATGCTTGCAGAAAAAATGCACAAATATTATAGTATAAGTATAAAGGTCAAAGATGGTCAAAAGGTTAAAGTTGGTCAAACATGGACAAAATGAGTTTGGGGTGTTTTTATGGCAACATTGGCAAATCAGATAGAAAATTATATCAAGGAACAGTTGGCTGCATCAAAAGCCGGTTCTTTTGACATAAAAAGAAGCGCTTTGGCTGAGATCTTTATGTGTGCACCATCTCAGATTAATTATGTTTTGGAAACACGTTTTTCTACTAGCCAAGGATATTGTGTAGAAAGCAAACGCGGTGGCGGCGGCTATATCCGTATCACCCGTCTTTTGGTAAATCCAAATAACGATTTGCATTATCTGGTGGAAGAAGCCGAGGGAAAACATGTCAGCCAACAAATTGGGGAAGGCTTGATTGACCGCTTAGTTGAAGAGGAGTTCTTGACTAAACGCGAAGGTATGTTGTTGAAGGGTTTATTGTCGCATGAAACATTGCGCCCTACTCTTCATATCCAGTTGCCTCAGGGCTATGAACTTTTAATCGATTATGATCTGTTGCGTGGGCGCTTATTAAAATCGATGCTGGTTACCTTATTGAGAGAGGATTTTGAATAGAAAAAAGGAGGCGAGGTAAAATGTTGTGTCAAAAGTGTCAAAAAAATGTAGCGACGATTCGGATTGTGAATGTGAACGGAAATCATAAAGAAGAAAAGTTTTTATGTGAAGAATGTGCTGCACAAAGTGGTGAATTGAAATTACCTTTTACTTCTACTGTCGCTCTCTCTGATTTTTGGCCTAAATTATTTACAGCCAGTGAGTCGCAAACTGAGTCTATCCGGTGTTCGGCCTGCGGTTGGACTCTGCAAGATATGGAAAAGACAGGCTATTGGGGATGCAGCCAATGTTATAGTGACTTTGCCTCTACTATACGTCCTTTATTGGCAAGAATTCACGGAGCAACTCAACATAAAGGGAAAGTACCCGATATGCCGCAAAAGGCATCCAATCAAAGATATGTGGCCATGAAAAAATTGGATGAGCTGCGCCAAAAGATGAGTGTTGCAATCAAGGAAGAAAACTTTGAGCAAGCCGCAAAATTACGCGATCAGATCAAATTGTACGAAACTAAACTTTCCTCCGATTCCGTATCAAAGGAGGGCAGTGCAAATGGCAAGTAATAAAAAGGAACCGTTTCGCGATCAGATTTTTAATAATGCCGCCACCAAATGGACACAAGTAGGCGCTAATGATGGGGATATTGTTCTATCCAGCCGTTTGCGGCTGGCCAGAAATATGAAAGGAATGCCTTTCCCCTTTCGGTTGCCGGCACAGAAAGAAAAAATACTTGCCGATGTGGTAGCCGGTGCTATAGAGCAGTTAGAAAAGAAAACCCGCCATGAATATTGTTTTTTGCGGCTTGCCGAGTTGACGGTTTTAGAACGGCAACAACTGTTGGAAAAGCATTTGATCAGCAAAGAGCTGGCCGCTTCCGAAGATTATCCGGCAGTTGCTATCCGTAAGGATGAAGCAATCGCTATTATGGTGAACGAAGAAGATCATATCCGGATTCAATGTTTTCTGCCCGGCCTGCAATTGGATCAGGTCTGGCAATTGGCAAACGAAGTAGATGATATATTATGCGGGCAGCTTAATTTTGCCTTTGATAATGAATTTGGTTATTTAACGGCTTGCCCTACGAATGTAGGAACAGGGATGAGAGCTTCGGTGATGTTACATCTGCCGGCCTTGGTTACAATCAAAAAGTTAGATGCTATCTTTGCAACGCTACCCAAATTGGGGCTTACTGTTCGTGGTCTTTACGGAGAAGGCACCAAAGGGGCGGGCAATTTGTTCCAAATATCCAATCAGGTAACCTTAGGCAATGGTGAGTTGGAGATTATTCATCACCTGCAGTCAGTGGTTTCGCAGGTGGTGGAAAAAGAAAGACAGGCGAGACGTATCCTGCAAAAGGAATATGCCATAACTTTGTATGATAAAATTTGGCGGGCTTGTGGGACCCTGGCATTTGCCCGGTCCATCTCCACAGATGAATTGATAGAACGGCTATCGCAGTTGCGTCTTGGTGTGGACATGGGGATCATCGGTGGAATTACAGGGGAAGAGATCAATGCCTTATTGATTGCAACACAACCGGCTTTTATCCAAAGCAGAGCGGAAAAGGAACTGAGTCCGTCTATACGTGATTGGGAGCGAGCTACGCTGGTTCGAAAAGTATTAGCAAATGTTATGGAGGTGAATGCTCATGATTAACCGTTTTACGGAAAGAGCGCAGATGGTTTTAAAATATGCGGAAAATACCGCCAAAGAAAGGCATTCGGGATTTGTTTATTCCGAGCATTTATTGTTGGGCGTGTTTAGTCAGCCCGATAGCGTTGGCGGAATGATCTTGAATCTATTGGGGTTAAACAGCCAAATGTTATCCGATAAAATCAACGATGGAGAAAATTATAGCGATGCCTTTTCCGGCCTTTCTCCGCGGGTAAAGAGAATTTTGCAATTGGCCGGGGAAGAAGCCAATAAAATGGGTGTTAACTTTATCGGCACGGAGCATATCCTTCTGGGGATTGCTGCCGAAGATGAGAATACCGCCGCCTGTTGGCTGAGAGAAGTTGCCAATGTAGATGCTTCCCACCTGCGCCAGATTTTATTAGAAATCCTTCATCAAGGCGGTTATATGGCATCTGAATCGTCAGGGGACGAAGCCCAGAATAAGCCTAATGTAAAAGCAAAATCGAAACCCAAAAGCAAAGGTGATGGCAGTTCTACCCCAACCCTTGATCAATTTGGCCGGGATCTGACCAAGCTTGCCAAAGCAGGTAAACTGGATCCTGTGATCGGCAGAGAAAAGGAGATACAGCGTGTCATCCAGATCTTAAGCCGCAGGACCAAAAACAATCCGGTACTGATCGGGGAACCCGGAGTTGGCAAAACAGCGATCGTGGAAGGGTTGGCGACCATGATCTCAGAGGGTAAAGTCCCCGAAACATTAACCGGCAAACGGGTTGTAACCCTGGATATGTCTTCTTTGGTTGCCGGTTCTAAATACCGCGGCGAGTTTGAGGAACGCTTGAAAAAAGTGGTGGATGAACTGACGGCCACAAATGATGTAATTATCTTTATAGATGAATTGCATACTTTGGTAGGCGCAGGAGCGGCGGAAGGTTCTATTGATGCTGCCAATATCTTAAAGCCAGCGCTTTCTCGTGGGGAATTGCAATGCGTAGGTGCGACTACATTGGATGAATATCGCAAACACATCGAAAAAGATGCAGCCTTGGAACGTCGTTTTCAACCTATCACCGTAGGGGAGCCTTCGGAAGAAGAAGCTTTACAGATTTTATTTGGTTTGCGCGATAAGTACGAAGCGCACCATCGGGTTCAGATTACCGATGAAGCGGTTAAAGCGGCCGTTACTTTATCTTCCCGCTACCTTGCGGATCGGTTTTTGCCGGACAAAGCCATTGACCTGATCGATGAAGCGAGTTCGAAAGTCCGTCTTACAGCGCATACAGCGCCTCATGATCTGAAGGATCTGGAAGAAGATCTTGGGTCTTTGTCGAAAGAAAAAGAAGCCGCCATCACGGCGCAAGAATTTGAAAAAGCGGCAGCCATCCGTGATGAAGAACGTAAGCTAAAAGAAAAAATTGAGAAAGAAAGAGACAGCTGGCAAAAAGATAAGGCCAGTAGGAACTTAATCGTTGGTGCAGAAGAAGTTGCACAGGTCTTGGCTGATTGGACCGGGATTCCTGTCGTAAGATTGCAAGAAGAAGAAATGGAGCGCCTCTTACACATGGAAGACATTCTCCATGAGCGCCTAATCGGTCAGGAGGAAGCTGTCAAAAGCGTCTCCCGTGCCATCCGTCGTGCCAGATCCGGTTTGAAAGATGCCAAGCGTCCCATCGGTTCCTTTATATTCTTGGGACCTACCGGCGTTGGGAAAACGGAACTGGCCAGGAGCCTTGCCAATATTCTATTTGGCGGTGACCAATCCATGATCCGTATCGATATGAGCGAGTATATGGAAAAGCATTCCGTATCCCGATTAGTAGGAGCGCCTCCCGGATACATCGGTTATGATGAAGGCGGACAATTAACGGAAGCGGTTCGCCGTCATCCCTATAGCGTAGTTCTGCTGGATGAGATCGAAAAGGCGCATCCGGATGTCTTTAACATTTTGTTGCAGGTTTTGGAAGACGGACGTTTAACCGATTCCACAGGCCGTACAGTAGACTTTAAAAATACTGTCGTCATCATGACATCCAATGCCGGGGCCAGTTCATTAAAAAATCAGAAGGCAATGGGCTTTTCCACAGGGATCGATGAACCAAAAGACTCGGAAGAACGTTACGAAGCTATGAAAAAAAGAGTGACAGCTGAACTGAAAAATATCTTTCGTCCGGAGTTTTTGAACCGTGTTGATGACATCATTGTCTTCCATTCGTTGACGATGGATGAGATCCAGCAGATCGCCAAATTGATGGTGAATGATTTGCAAAAAAGGTTGACCGTAAAAGAAATGACCTTGCAGATCAGCGACGATGTTTATGGGTTCTTGGCCAAAGAAGGATTTGATGAAGTATATGGAGCCCGACCGTTGCGCCGTGCAATCCTGCGGTTGATTGAAGATCCGCTTTCCGAAGCTATCTTACGCCGGGATTATCAAGAAGGTGATACCATCGCTGTAACGTTAAAAGAGGATGAGATTGTCTTTCAAAAAACAACGCAGATAAAAGCTCAAAAAAGTACAATAAATAAGGAAAAAAATTCCAAATCTGTAGCAAAGAAAAAAGGAACAGGGGATTCGGTAGAGAAAAAAGAATAAGCCGATTGCCCAATAAAAAAAGGAACGGTTAACACCGTTCCTTTTTTTAGCTTTTAGAATCTTAGGATCTGAAGTAAGGATTTACAACCTTTTCAGTTTATGGCAAATAAGTATTCTTTCCTTTAAATGGATCAACAAATACTTCTCATTGGGAAAAATTTTATTGTGATAGGAGGAAAACGCCCATGAAGAAAACGACGGTATTTGTTTGTAATGAATGCGGTGGTGAAAGCGTTAAGTGGTATGGCCGTTGCCCCTCCTGTGGTGCCTGGAACACATTGGTGGAAGAAAAAGTTATCAAAAACAGCACCTCTGCACAAACTCAAAGCGGCAAAAAGGTTATATCAAAGCCCCAGTCGATCAGCAATGTTTGTTTGGCGGAAAATCCCCGTTATATTTTAGGGATTGCCGAGTTGGACAATGTTTTGGGCGGTGGCCTGGTGCAAGGATCCTCCCTTCTTTTGGGTGGAGAGCCGGGCATCGGCAAATCAACCTTGCTTTTGCAGGTGGCGCAAGCCTTTGCTAAATACGGGAAAACATTATATATTACCGGAGAAGAATCTGCGCAGCAGGTAAGAATGCGGGCAGAGCGCTTGGATGTGCTTTCGCCGGAAGTGTTTTTACTCGCCGAAACAAATTTGCAGTTGGCCTTGGATCAGGCAAGAGATATGCAACCTACCTTATTGATTGTTGATTCGGTACAGGCTGTCTTTTCCGAAGATCTGGAAAGCGCTCCGGGTAGCGTTTCCCAAGTGCGTGCCGTAGCCGCTGCCTGTTTAGAATTTGCCAGAGAAACCGATGCCGTTGTGATTTTAGTAGGCCATGTCACCAAAGAGGGAATGCTGGCCGGGCCCCGTGTTTTGGAACATATGGTTGATACGGTCTTATATTTTGAGGGGGATCGCTATACTTCATTCCGTCTGTTGCGTTCCGTAAAAAACCGGTTTGGCTCGACCAATGAGATCGGTATTTTTGAAATGGTGGAACAGGGCTTAATGCCGTATGCTCAACCTTCTTTGTTTTTTTTAGGTCAACGCCCCAAAGGAGTTGCCGGTAGCGCTGTTACCTGCGTGATGCAGGGGTCTAGGCCGATGCTTTTGGAAGTACAGGCTTTGGTTGCTCCGACCGCATTCGGTAATCCGAGACGGCTGGCTTCCGGTTTGGATCTGAATCGTCTTTTGCTCATCATCGCCGTACTGGAGCGCAAACTGGGACTTGCCCTGGGCAGTCAGGATATATATCTCAATATCGCCGGTGGCCTGCGGGTGGATGACCGGGCGGCTGATTTAGCTGTGGCCTTGGCAATTTTTTCTTCTTTTCGTGAAGTTCCGATAGACGAAGATCTGGTTGCCATGGGAGAGCTTGGGCTTTTAGGAGAGATTCGCAGCATCGGGCAGGCAGAAAGAAGAGTCAAAGAAGCGTTAAGTTTTGGCTTTAAGCAGGCTTTGTTGCCCAAAGCCAATCAAAAAAAAGCGGTTGCCGAAGGCGTCATTTTTGCATCTGATCTAAATGAACTGTTGAAAGTATTAAAATTAGGAAATAATTAAATAGCCTAATCAATAACATAAGAGAGTATATAGAAAATTTTAATAAATATTATTGACATGTCTTGTATCATATGATAGAATAATAAATTTAGTTTGACAAAAAATTGACAATTTGATAGAATAAACATAGAAAGCCACAGTCTGGGGGATTTTTATGTTTAATATCGGGGATAAAATTGTCTATCCAATGCATGGCGCCGGCATTATTGAAGCAATTGAAGAGCATAATGTTTTAGGTGAATTGCATATCTATTATGTGCTGCGGATTTGCTTTGGCGGATTAAAAGTTTTAGTACCCGCTGCTACTATTAACGAATCCGGAGTGCGTACGATCTGCACGGACGAAAAAGTTACAGAAGTCTTTGATATATTGAAGGATAAAGCTGATGTTCTGGAAGACAATTGGAGCAAGCGGTATCGTTTTAATATGGAAAAAATCAAAAGCGGCAATATCTGTTTTGTGGCCGAAGTAGTTCGTAATTTAATGTGGCGCAACCATAGCCGCGGTCTATCTGCTGGCGAAAAGAAAATGTTGGACTACGCCCGGCAAATTTTAATCAGCGAATTGATGCTGGCGGAAAGCAAAACGGAGGTTGAGATAATCGCCATCATTGAAGGAACCATAACCTACAAACCACAGGAAACGAGTTTAGGCATAAATTAGACATTTGATTTGTTTATGCTTCATGAAGCATGTTCTTTATTTAAAATAATAGTTAAAGGAGGTGAATAGATGAAGAATTTTGTTTATGGTATTATTTGTCTTTTATTTATTTTAATTGCACTTATTTTATTTTATACTTTTTTTGGACCATGGCTAAAGCAAGTCTGGCCGGTTGGTTATATGCCCTCATTGGTTGTCATTCCGCTTATTTTTGGTGTGGTCGGTTTATCTTTAGCCCCCTTGATTATGGGTGGGCTTGATCGTTTGACCAACAAATCAATCAGCAGACTGAATAAAGTTTCGTTATATGATTTGGTCTGCAGTGTTTTAGGACTGATTACCGGTTTGATTATTGCCGCTCTTATCGGGATTTCCATCAGCAAGATCGCCATCATCGGACCATATTTGTCGATTATTGTTTTGGTCTTTTTTGGTTATGTGGGTTTGACGGTTGGTTATAAAAAGCGAGAGGATTTTCGGAATTTTTTTCGTTCCGGCGGAAAGACAGACCGCAAATCCGTTCTTCCTTCTAAGATTCCGCCAAAAATACTGGACACTTCCGTAATTATTGACGGAAGAATCGCAGATATCTACAAGACGGGTTTTATTGAAGGGGATTTGATAATTCCCAATTTTGTCTTAGAAGAATTAAGGCATATTGCTGATTCTTCCGATCAGCTGCGCCGCAATCGTGGCCGCAGGGGGTTAGATATCTTAAATATGTTAAGACAAGAGTTCAAGGATAATGTCTTGATTTGCGAAACCGATTATCCGGATATTTCAGAAGTTGATTCTAAGTTGTTAAAATTGACCAGCGATCTGGACGGTCTTGTTTTGACGAATGATTTTAACTTAAATAAAGTCGCCCAACTGCAAGGGGTTAAGGTTCTGAACATTAATGAGCTCTCCAATGCGGTCAAGCCTGTTGTTTTGCCGGGCGAAGAGATGGTGGCACAGATTGTCAAAGACGGAAAAGAGTCCGGACAAGGTGTTGCATATCTGGAAGACGGAACAATGATTGTAGTGGAAAACGGCAAACGTCATGTCAATAAGACCATCATGGTCATCGTAACGAGCGTTTTGCAAACCGCTGCCGGGCGCATGATTTTTGCCAAGCCCAAGTATACGCTGAAAGGCGATGTGGAAGAGGTTGGATGAGAGAAATAGCCTGGTAAATCAGGTAGATGCAAATGTAACCATGATCCTTTTGGCGGCTGGATGCAGTCTGCGGATGGGTTGCGGCCAAAATAAAGTTCTTTTGGATTTAGCGGGTAAACCGGTATTGTCATGGTCATTGCAGTTGTTTGAAGAAACAGAGCAAATCAAGCAAGTTCTTGTAGTGGGATCATTGCAGGATCGGCAACAATTACAGGAACTAGCTGTACCTTTTTCAAAGGTTAAAGCAATTATTCGGGGCGGGGCAAGCAGACAGGAGTCTGTTGCTCTTGCCCTGTCGGCGTTTTGCGCTGATCCGTCGTTAAAAACAGATTGGATTGCAATTCATGATGGGGCCAGGCCACTGCTTGCGCAATACGATTTAATCGCCGTTATTCAAAAAGCGTACCAGTACGGTGCGGCTATTTTATGCGAATCGGTGACGGACACCATTAAATCTTGTCTTGCCGATGGTAGGATTGAAAAAACGTTGCCAAGAGAAACCTTGTTTGCGGCACAGACGCCTCAGGTTTTTAAAAGTGATCTGATTTGCAGTGCTTACGCATGGGCAAAAGAGGAAAAGATTACGGCTACCGATGACGCCTCTTTGTTGGAGAAAATGGGGGAGAGCGTTTACGGGGTTTTAGCAAGTTCTGCTAACTTAAAATTAACGGTGCCGGATGATCTGATTATGGCCCGGGCCTTGATTGAAAAAAGACAAATTGCTGAGTAAGGAGATTTTTGAACATGTTTCGGATCGGAAACGGCTATGATGTTCACCGTTTGGCAGAAGGACGGCGGCTGATTTTAGGAGGGGTTGACATCCCCTATTCTTTGGGACTGTTGGGGCATAGCGACGCGGATGTACTTATTCATGCCATTGCCGACGCTCTCTTAGGGGCTGCGGCTTTAAGGGATATCGGATACCATTTCCCCGATCAAAATGAAGCTTATCACAATATTTCCAGTATGATTTTGTTGCAAAAGGTAAAACTTTTGTTAGAAGAAAAAAACTATCAAATTGTCAATATCGACAGTATTATTATTGCCGAAAAGCCGAAATTACTTGACTTTATTGACAAAATGAGAGACAATGTCTCGGCGGCATTAAACTTGGAAAAAGATGCCGTTAATATCAAGGCGACTACTACCGAAGGGTTAGGTTTTTGCGGCGAGGGAAAAGGGATTGCGGCGCAAGCCTTTGCTTTAATAAAAGAAGAGTAAGAGGAATTTATGACAGATAATACGATCGATCCGAAAAAAGAGTCGGGTTGCCCCAATTATAAAAAACAGATTTACCAGATCGAGATTATGCCCGGAAACAAAGTCATTGAAGCAACAGATGGAGAAAACCTCTATCATCTGTTGCGTAGATATGGTTTGCCCGTAGGAGGTCGCTCCGTTACGTCTATTGATTATGCAAAATGTCTGGTACGGCTGGAAAAAGGTGTCCTCTCGACCTCGGAAAACGAGGAAGTGGAAGCTTCCATGATTGAACGCAGTAAGAGCGTAGAGGGCTGGGTTTTAGCATGTTTTCGGAGCATAATTGGTAATGCGACGATCTATTTACCTGTTTTAGAAGAGTTAAAGACCAAATTTAAATTGAACAAGCAATTGAATGTGGTTTGCCGTCCATTGGTATCGGGCGAATTCGGCGTAGCAGTTGATGTGGGCACTACCAGTATTGCCGCCGGTTTGGTTGATTTGTCCAATGGTCAGATCCTTTCTTTAGAAAGTGGGCAAAATAATCAAGTAGCCTATGGCAAAGATGTGGTTTCCCGGATCGAATATTGCCGTGATCATAAGGATGGAACCAAACTGTTGCAGGAAACCGTTTGGCAGGACATCGAAAACTTAATCCATCGCTTAACGCATCATTGCGGCAGAAGGACGGAGGATATAAAAGGAATCGTTTTGGTTGCCAACACGCCTATGAGCCATATCTTATGGGGGGTTGACCCTTCGGAATTAATTGCAGCGCCCTATCGGCCTAAATTCACAAATTCGCAGGTAAAAACAAGTGATAAGTTCCCGGTTCAATCGTTGAAAGCCAAAGTCTTTTTATTGCCCAATATTTCGGCTATGATCGGCTCTGATACAGTGGCTGCTATTCTAGCAACGGGAATTATAGAAAAAAAAGACGACAAGAAATTAACTTTTCTGATTGATTTAGGAACCAACAGCGAGTTGGTTTTATCCGGTGGCGGGCATCTTTTAACTGCCTCCACAGGTTCGGGCTCGGCCTTTGAGGGGATCAATATTTCCTGTGGCACCCGGGCGGTTGCCGGCGCCATCAATAAAGTATTGATTGAAGATGACGTTATTATTGAAACGATTGACGGTGGGTTGCCTATCGGTATCTGCGGTGCAGGTTTGATTTCCGCTGTCGCCCGTTTTATTAGAATAGGCTTATTGGACCGGGATGGACGTCTGTTTTTGCCCCAAGATGTATCGGAGGCGATTCAAAAAAGGTTTCAGCATACGATGGATGGCATTCGTTTTGTGCTTCATTTTGGGAAAACCGCGGAAGAAGATATTTTTATCAGCCAAAAAGATATTCACCAGCTGCAGCTGGCTAAGGGTTCCATATTCGCCACCGCTCAGATGTTGTTGAAAGAATCTGGTGCCAAAAATACTGATATACAGCAAATTCAATTGGCGGGCGCTTTTGCTTCCCACATCAATTTCCAGGATGCTTTGACGATCGGTCTTTTGCCATCTTTACCTGTATCAAAGATTATATCTGCCGGCAATGCGGCCTGGCAAGGCGCTTGTTTAACTTTATCCAACGAGGCGCTCTGGCATGAGGCCACTCTTTTGACCAAAGATATTGAGTATCACGACTATGCGTCCAAAATAGAATTTGCCGACCTTTTTATGAATGCCATGAACTTTTCTGTTAAATAACGATAGAATAGAAACAAAAGGCACCGCTATTTAGCGGTGCCTTTTGTTAATCTAAATTTTATATGATTATTTAATCGCGCAGGTATGAGTCTTTTTTTATAATAGCGATGATTAAAAAAATACTTAAGGCCAATGCTAAGATAAACCCGAGGAATCCCAACGCGGGAATGCCCAAAATAATCGGTTGCATGCCGGTGGTGCAGATTAAGCTTGACCCGATTAAAATAGCGGCAATAATGATGCAGGTTACTAAACGGTTGACCATTTTATTAAGAATTTTTAAGGGTTTTTCCGTACCGGTTAGCTCCCAGATAAATTTTGTCTGACCCTTGATGGTCATCTTTAAGATGTCAGAGATTTGAGCCGGGATGAAGATGGCCTTTTTGCCGGAGTCATACAGGGATTTACCGCTTTCCCTTAGTTCATTGACCAGATCGAAATCTTCCAGCAACTCTCTTTGTAGGTGGTTTTTGATCACATCCATGACACTGATCGAAGGGCTCAATGTCGAGACGACCCCTTCGATGGTAATAAGGCCTTTGCTAAGAAGGGTGATTCCCTGGGGCATATGAATGTTATGGTGATTGGCAATGAGCAAAACTTCTTCCAGAAACCGGCCCATATTGATTTGTCCGAGGTCCATACTTGCGTACCGCGTCATAAGGTCATCAATATCACCGGTAAGACGGGAATGATCGATTTGTCCTGTATGGATGCCAAAAGTAAGAATGATGTTTTTTAATTCCAGGATGTTATTGTCGGCGACGGCTTGGATTGCTTCGCGGAAAAGACACTTGTTATGCTGGCTCAGTTTTCCCATCATACCAAAATCGATCCAGACAATCTTGCCGTCGCGGATTTTGATGTTGCCGGGGTGAGGGTCCGCATGAAAGAAGGCGTCATCCAAGATCTGTTTAACATAGTTATTGGCGAGTTTGGTGCCGATTTCCACCAGGTCATACCCATTTGCCAACAAGGATTTTGTATCGTCGATGACAAACCCGTCGATGTATTCCATAGCCAAAACTCTGGAAGTGGTATAACGGTGTTCGATAAAAGGGCATGTGATATAGATGACGTCTTTATTGAAGGCAAAAAACTCTTCTGCCTGTTCCGCCTCGAGCAGAAAATCCATTTCCTGCTGGGCAACACCCCAAAGTTCGTCCAATACCATATCAAAATCGACGACATTGGCGTGAGGCGCTATTTTGAGAATGCGGGATGCCCGATGTAAAAGCAGCATATCCCGAGCCATAATCTCCCGGATGCCGGGGCGCTGCACTTTGATGACGACCTGGCGGCCGTCTTTTAAAATAGCACGGTGAGCCTGAGCGATAGAAGCGGCTCCCAATGGGTTCTCTTCGATACGGCTAAAAATCTGCTCCGGTTTTTGGCCGTATTCTTCAGCCAAGACTTTTTGGATTTCTGTAAAGGGAAAAGGAGTTACTTGCATTCTTAATTTGCTTAATTCACGACAGTATTGGGCCGGCAGGATATCCATACGCATGGAGATAATTTGTCCTATTTTTACAAATGTAGGACCAAGGTCTTCTAAAATAAACCGTAACTTTTCCGGTGTGATACCCCGGATTAGGTCGTGCCTTAAAAGGACCATGATGATTTCTTTTAAGCGTTTGGCATTTTCGTGGAGTTTTTTATTATGTGTGGCAGGCTTATGCTCTGAGTCTTCAGCCTGCTTGATTAGTTCTTCAATATAGGTGTTGGCTGGGTCATGGATGATTTGCTCATGGTTTTGGGATAGATTTGTTTGTTGTTCGGCTGTATTTTTATTTGTTTGGCTGACTGCTATCTCCGTTTTCATCATCCGGTTTCTCCAATTCGGCTATTTTCGCTTTTATGGCTGCCAGCTCTTCTTTTGACAGATCTTTTAGAGATTCCATAACGGATTTCCCTTCTGTTGCGGTGATGTTGAGCGTATCTTTGATTTTTTCTTTAATATTGTGTTTAAGTTCTTCGTTTAATACCTTTCCTTGTTCAAAAGTCAACTCCCCTTTGGCGACAAGTTCATCAATCAACTTGCTGGAGCGTTCAGCCGTCATGGCTATTGCTCCGACGCCTGCCAAAAAGATTCTTTTAACATCGTCTCCCAAATCTGTAAACATATGGTATCACTCCTTTTTTGATTCAATATCTTTCTCCTAATATGTCCGGAATACGGGGTTTTAAAACATGCTAACAAAAGATTTTTATCGGATGCGCATTGGGTTTAAACGGGTCTTCAATCGATGGAGGATAAAAGGTGGTATTTATTTTACACGATTGCATCATTAGTATGAACCATAGAAGATATAGAATATTTTTGTCGCTACAGACGGCCTTTTTTGAGGTTTGGTTTCCAGTATCGATAGGTCAAAATGAGGATGGTCATCATCCAGGCGACCCATTCCCGAAAGTCACCCAAGCGTGTGAAAAAGGGCAATGATTGATCGGCAAAGATCATTTCAAATGAAGTATGTAACAGTACGGCCGCGCCCAACCATAAAATGATGGGCCAACGGTTCATGAGGTTGGAGATTAAGCTTGCGCCCAGAACCAAAATGGGGATGGAAAGCATGAGGCCGAATACTACAAGCAGCGGCTGGCCATGCGCCGCTCCGGCCACCCCCAGCACATTGTCGAAAGCCATAGAAAGGTCTGCCAGGACAATGATGGCGATAGCCTGCCAGAAATGGTGTATCGGGTGGTAGGTTTTAACAGTCTCTTGTCCTCCTTTGAGGAGTTTGTAGGTAATAAACAGCAGCACGACGCCGCCGATTGCCGATACATACGGAAGCTGTAATAAAAGCACGGCAAATGTCGTTAATAAAATACGCAAGCCGATGGCCATGCCTGCCCCTAAAACAGCAGCTTTTCGCCGTAAACTTTTGGGCAGACGGCAGATAGCCATGCCGATGACGGCGGCATTGTCTCCCGAAAGCACCAGATCTAATAAAACAATGGAAAATATGGCGGCGATCAGGTCGCCTGTAGACATATCCATCATTCGAGGTAAAGAAAATAAATACTCCAGGATGACTCATTCCTTTAAAAAAAGTTCTTAGTCTATAATTATGGAAGGAACAAGCTCTTTATTCTTTCGCTTAACTTGCTATGATAAAAGTATCAATGGTATAATAAGCACAGATTATAGATTGCGCTTTATACAGGATATATCTGTTACAGCATCGTTTGGCTATCATTGTCCGGCCGTGGACCCTTGAGTTGGTACACAATTGTGATATAATAGGTATGAATTTGAGAACAATTTTGTTTACGGAAATTCGGAGGTAAAAAGATGACTCGTATACGTGTGCGTTTTGCACCCAGCCCGACCGGACCTTTGCATATTGGAGGTGCCCGTTCCGCGCTGTTTAATTATTTGTTGGCTAAAAAAGAAGGCGGCGATTTTATCGTCCGCATCGAAGATACAGACCGTGACCGTTCCACGCCGGAATCGGAAGAAAACATCAAGCAGTCCTTGCTTTGGCTGGGTATTCGCTGGAATGAGGGCGTGGATATCGGTGGCCCTTATGCCCCTTACCGTCAGATGGAACGACTGGATACGTACCGGCAGGCAGCCCAGCAGCTTTTGCAAAGCGGAGACGCCTACTATTGTTATTGTTCGGAAGAAGAGATCGAAGCACAGCGCGAAGAGCTGATCGCCAAAGGGGAAACCCCCCGCTATCTTGGCAATTGCCGTAATCTGACCGAAGAAGAAAGAGGGCAAAAAGAAAAAGAAGGGCGTAGGCCTGTTATTCGTTTGCGCGTACCAGATGATGTGGAATTGGTCATAGATGATTTGGTGCGTGGAAAAGTTGTGTTTTCCAGCTCGGAAATCGGCAGTGACTTTGTGATTGTCAAATCGGACGGCATCCCCACCTATAATTTCGCCGTGGTCGTGGATGATTATCTGATGAAGATCAGCCATGTGGTGCGTGGAGAGGAGCATCTTTCCAACACGCCGCGCCAGCTTTTGCTCTATAAAGCTTTGGGTTGGGAGACTCCTGTTTTTGCCCATGTTTCTTTGATTTTGGGCGAAGACCGCTCCAAGATGAGCAAACGGCACGGTTCTGTTTCTGTGGTCAATTATCAAAACGAAGGCTATCTGCCGGAAGCTCTTGTAAATTTTTTGGTTTTGCTGGGCTGGAGCCCGGAAGGGGAGCGGGAGCTTTATACCTTGGATGAGTTGGAAAAGGTGTTTTCTCTCGACCGTGTTTCTAAAAGTCCGGCTGTTTTTGACATGAATAAATTGCGCTGGATTAATGCTCAGTATTTACACGTTTTGCCTACAGAGACGATAGCCGAGGGGATTTCCCCGTTTCTTCCGGCAGGGTGGAGCAAGGAGCGTAAATTGCTTTTAGCTCAGACGCTGGCGCATCATCTGGAAATCTTTGCCGATGTTCGCAACTACCTGTCACTGATCGAGGGAGCGGATGTAGCGATAGAAGATGAAGAGACCGGGCAGTTGCTGGATCAGGAACATGTCCCGGCGCTGATCGCCTTATTTGAAGCCAAAATCAGTGAGATGGAAGAGCTAGCTCCGGAAGCTATCAAAGCCGCTATCAAAGAATGCGGCAAAGAACTGGGAGTCAAAGGGGCCGGTTTATTTATGCCTTTGCGGATTGCTTTGACCGGCAACCAACATGGACCGGATATCGATAAACTAGCGGCTTTGATGGGGAAAGACATCATTCTTGCCCGTCTGGCCCTAAGAAAATAAAAGGAGGAGTACGATGGCCATTCGCGTTTATAATACCACGCATAATCAAAAAGAAGATTTTATCCCGCTGGTCGAAGGTAGGGTGGGCATGTATTGTTGCGGCCCCACCACCTATAATTATATCCATTTGGGTAATGCACGGCCTCTGGTCGTATTTGATACCATCCGCCGTTATTTGCTTTGGCGTGGGTTTGAGGTGACCTATGTGCAGAATTTTACCGATATTGATGATAAGATCATCAAACGCGGCGTTCAGGAAAATTTGAGTGCGGCCCAGATTGCCGCTAAATATATCGCAGCTTATTTTGAAGACGCACAGGCGTTACGTGTTTTGCCTGCCGATGTACACCCCAAAGTGACGGAGCATATTGAAGACATTGTTGTCATGATCCAAGAGATCATCGACAACGGGCATGCGTATGTAGTCGACGGCGATGTTTATTTTGATGTAACCTCTTTTCCCCAATACGGCAAGCTTTCCGGTCGTGCGCTGGAGGATATGCAGGCAGGTGCCAGAGTGGAAGTGGGGGATGTCAAGCGCAATCCCTGGGATTTTGCGCTTTGGAAGGCGGCTAAACCGAATGAGCCGGCCTGGGAAAGTCCGTGGGGAATGGGACGTCCCGGTTGGCATATCGAGTGCTCGGCGATGAGCTGTAAATACTTGGGTAAAGAGTTTGATATTCACGGCGGCGGAGCCGATTTGATCTTCCCGCATCATGAAAACGAGATCGCACAATCGCAGGCCGCAAATAGCGGGGGATTTGCCCGTTATTGGCTGCACAACGGTTTTATTACGGTCAATGACGAGAAAATGTCCAAATCACTGGGGAACTTCTTTTTATTACGTGATATTTTAGAAAAATTCAGTGGGGATATTGTGCGCTTCTATTTGCTTTCTACTCATTACCGCAGCCCCATTGATTTTTCCGACGATAAATTACTAATGGCGCAAAAGAGTCTGGAGCGTATCCGCAACAGCTATTATTTATTACAAGAGTCTGAAAAAAGAGCGGTAGAAGCCCCCGCAGCTTTAACCGAGACGATCGCAATCGCAAAAGCAGCCTTTGTTGAAGCAATGGATGATGATTTTAATACGGCTTTGGCTGTTGCCGCCGTGTTTGACTTTTGCCATGAACTAAATGCTTATTTGCAGGATAACGTGCAGCCTTCCACTACAGATATCAAAGATGCCAAGCAGTTGTTTGCGGACTTTGACAGCGTATTGGGGATGATCTTGCCGCAAGAACAGTCCAATAGCGGTCTGGCGGAAGATTTGCTGCAACTGATTTTGGAAATACGCACCATGGCCAGGGGCAAAAAAGATTGGGCAACTTCGGACTTTATCCGTGACGGCCTGAAGAACGTAGGGATCGTTTTGGAAGATACGCCGCAGGGTGTGCGCTGGAAAAAGGCATAGTAATATCAACAAGGGACCTTAAACTTCTATTGATGGAGAGTATTATGCGTAAGTCAGAGAGAGAAGTCAAGAACCTGGAAGATATTGTGGACATTCTTAATCGCTGTGAGACGGTTAGGATTGGAATTAATGGCAATAATGACTATCCTTATGTGGTACCGTTGTCGTTCGGTTATGAAGTTGCAGACGGCAAAGTAGTGATATACGTCCACGGCGCAAAGGAAGGACTTAAGCACGACCTGATTGCCAGAAATAACAAGGTTTGCGTGGAGGCGGATATTTTTCACCGTTACGCGGAGACGGGGCATAGCGTTACTACCGAATATGAGAGTATCATCGGCTTTGGCATTGCCCAAAAAGCCGATCATGACGATACGATTAAAGGGCTTGATCTTTTGCTCGCCCATTGCAAAACAGAGGGCTATTCAGCGGTTGAGTGCGCTGCACGTGGGATGACAACAGTTTATAAAATTATGCTCGACAGTATTACGGGCAAAAAGAGAGTGGTAGACTAAAACCATATTTTCTGATAAATCCGCCACAAGCTTAGGCGTTTAATGCAAAGCAAAATCCCGCTACAAATGATTTGATTAAGATATGAAATAATGACTTAACTGCATGGGGTAAATAAAAAAATCGTAAATTGTTATCGAGGTGTTAATTTGGAACAAGAAAACAAAGTACAGGTTTTAGAGCGATTCGATTTGCAGACTTTGGGTGATCCTCTAACCATTGAAGAGGTCCATGCCCTGCCGTCTCTGGCTTTGGCCTATATTGGCGACGCCGTTTTTGAGCTGTATGTCCGTAGGTATCTTTTGGCTTGCGGTATGACTAATGCCAACCGCTTGCATAAAAATGCTGTTACCATGGTTTGCGCCGAAAGCCAGTCTCATCTGGCGCATGCTATCGAGGCTTTGTTGACAGAAGAGGAAGCGGAGGTCTTGCGCCGCGGGCGCAATGCCAAGAGCGGCCATCAGCCGCCCAATGTCAAGGTGACGGACTATCGTCTGGCAACGGGGCTGGAAAGCCTGGTCGGATACCTATATCTTTTGGGTAGGCGAGACCGCTTGCAGGTTATCTTTGAGCATTTATTTAAGGAGGCGTAGGCCATGGATGTAAAATTACTTACGTATACACCGGAGCCGGAAAAAGTGGTTGCTGCCGCAGCGCGCATTTGTTATTCCAACAAGTGCGGAGCGGATTTGATGGACAACTTTTCTCAACAAGAGGTGGAAAATTTTATCGCCAGATTGGTCAACTACGGACACATGTCTCCTTTTGAGCACGCCTCTTTTACCTTTGCCGTCGACGGCGTCAGCCGCGCGCTATCCCATCAGCTGGTCAGGCACCGCATCGGGGTCTCCTTCAGTCAAAAGTCACAGCGGTATGTAAAAGAGAAGCAGTTTGAATATGTGACACCCGATACCATCACCAAAAAAAAAGAATTAGCAATCCAATTTGCTAATTTGATGGCCGTCATTCAGGAGAAGTATAATGATTTGGTGGCTGCCGGGATTCCGGCCGAGGACGCGCGCTATCTGTTGCCCAATGCCACTGTGACCAACTTGGTCGTAACCATGAACGCGCGCAGTCTGTTACATTTTTTTGAGTTACGTTGCTGTGTACGGGCGCAAAAGGAGATCCGGCAAATGGCTAATTTGATGTTGTGCGAGGTACGTAAGGTTGCCCCGGGTCTGTTTTCCAATGCCGGCCCGACCTGCGTCAGCTCGGGGATCTGTTTTGAGGGTGATATGAGTTGTAAGAAACCGAACGTGATCGTGAGACACAGGCAGGATCAGCAAATAAAAGAACAGGAGTAGACAATGGCCGAAATTATCAGCGGACGCAACAGCGTTTTGGAAGCTTTAAGATCAGAGCGGGAGATAAACCGTGTTTGGTTTGCCGACCATCTGGAACAGGGGTTCGGTCAGCAGATCATGGCGCTTTGCAAAGAGCGGGGCATTCCTTTTTCTAAAGTGGATAAATTGCAGTTGCAAAAGATCGGTGGCGACGACAACAGGGGGGTTGTGGCTGAGGTCGCATCTGCCGCATATGTCGAGGTAGAGGATATTTTAGCATTAGCAGCTCATAAGAACGAGCCTCCGCTCGTTGTAATCCTGGATGAGGTGGAAGACCCGCATAACTTGGGAGCTATCATCCGTACGGCTTTATGTGCCGGAGCGCATGGTATCGTGATTCCTAAAAGGCGCAGCGCTTCTTTGAACCAGACCGTCGCAAAAATTTCTGCCGGGGCCGTGGAACATTTACCGGTAGCTCGTGTGTCTAACTTATGTAATGCGGTAGACTGCTTGAAAAAGCAAGGTCTTTGGATCGTCGGCGCCGATATGGATGGACAAACTCTGTGGGATCTTGATTTGTCTGGTCCGTTAGCTTTGGTGATGGGAAGCGAAGGACAGGGGATTTCTAAACTGCTGAAGTCCAAATGTGACTTTATCGCCAGTATTCCTATGAGCGGACCGATCAATTCTTTGAATGTTTCGGCATCCGCTGCTGTGCTGTTGTATGAAATTAAACGTAGTCGGCAAATGAGATAAAATTTGCCATTTTGGATGTTCTATTGACTTTGTTGTTTTAAGTCGAGTATAATTTATATATGTCCAAGTAATTATTACGTTGATGAGGTGTTGGTGAAATGGCTGCACATCCGCAGATAGTTTTGTTGGAGAGCTTTGCCTTTATGCAGGATGAAAAGGTTGTGGAACTTGCAAGAGATGGCAATGACTCCGCACAGGAATATTTAATTAATAAATATAAGAATTTTGTTCGTGCCAAAGCCAGATCCTATTTTTTGATCGGGGCTGACAAAGAAGATATTATTCAGGAAGGCATGATCGGCCTTTATAAAGCGATCCGTGATTTCCGCAGCGACAAGCTTTCTTCTTTCCGTGCATTTGCCGAGTTGTGTATCACGCGCCAGATTATCACTGCGATTAAAACGGCGACCAGACAAAAACATATCCCGCTCAATTCTTATGTTTCGTTAAACAAACCGATTTATGATGAAGATTCCGACCGTACGCTTCTTGACGTGATTTCCGGAACACGTATTTCTGATCCGGAAGAATTGCTCATCAGCCGAGAAGAATTTAATGATATTGAAGAAAAGCTAGGTGAGATTTTAAGTTCTTTGGAATGGAAAGTTTTGATGTATTATTTGGAAGGCAAATCGTATCAGGAAATTGCCGTGGATTTGAACCGCCATGTTAAATCAATCGATAATGCTTTGCAAAGAGTCAAACGTAAACTGGAACGCTATTTGGAAAACCGAGAAAGCCACGTATAATTTGCTACATACCCGGCATATTTGGTTGACAAATAAATTGGGGAATGATATAATTCTCTTCGTTGGTCTCGCCGACGTAGCTCAATTGGCAGAGCNNTTGTAATCAGCAGGTTGCGGGTTCGAGTCCCATCGTCGGCTCCAGCCTATCTCTTTTGAGTTCTTGGCGAAGAATTTTTTTATGTTAGCATTTAATTTGGAGGGGTTCCCGAGTGGCCAAAGNNGTAAATCTGTTGGCACCGCCTTCGATGGTTCGAATCCATCCCCCTCCACCACTTATATTTTTATATTGACGCGGAGTGGAGCAGTTGGTAGCTCGTCGGGCTCATAACCCGAAGGTCGTAGGTTCAAGTCCTGCCTCCGCAACCAAGTAGAACAGGCGTTTTGCGAAAGCAAAACGCCTGTTTTCTTTTTGTATAAAGAATTTGTCCGTTATTTTTCCGTTATTTGTCCGTTATCAGCATGTCAGATCTGGGAAAACGAAAGGATTATTTTGATATTTCGATGTTAAAGAAGCAAATAGAATTATTGGCTTAATGAATAAAATATCCTGTCTAATACCCGCATTTAATTTCTTCTCTTGTAGATAAGCAGACGATCGAGACTTACCCTTCGCAGGAATGCACATTAAAAACTAGGACATGCTTAAATAGAAACTATGGTTTGTAAGTACGCGGGGCAAGTTGTAAAATTAATTTTAAAAAGCATTGACAACTGTAGCGCAGCACGCTACATTAAAATTAATTGGTAAAATGTTTTTTGGGAGGGCAGGCTTATGAAATCATCCGATAAACATATTCACCCTGGACAATATGTCCGCCAAAATATTATTCCTTCGAACATGACGGTCAAGGCGGCGGCCGAAAGACTTGGCGTAGGCCGGGTGGCTCTGTCCAATTTTCTTAACGGCAATTCGTCTTTATCCTCCGATATGGCCACTAGACTTGAAAAGACGTTCGGCGCCGACAGGAAGAACTTGATTGAGCTGCAGGAAGCTTACGATCGACCGATGCGGCTTGACGTTGAGACAGAAATTGAAGTGCGCGCCTTCGTACCGAATTTTCTAACCATAAAGGCAACACAAATTGAACAATGGGCCAACAGTCTTGATGCTCGCAGTACTCTTCCTGTATTATTACGAATACTGATACACTCGACCGGCGGCGAACTCCAGGGAGCGGATTTTCCTGGTTATGACAACGCACAACGCAAAGGTTCCGATGGTTACTTAGTAGCGGGTACTGCTACGCCTTGGATTCCAAAGGGCAGGTCTTATTGGGAGTTTGGAACGAATCAGAATCCGCAAGCTAAAGCCGAAAGTGATTATAATGCGCGCCTTACATCGACAGATGCTGACGAGCGCTCGAACAGCACGTTTGTCTTCGTAACGCCACGTAATTGGCCGGGCAAAACTGCATGGCAAAAACAAAAAAATAATTCAGGCGAATGGATGTCTGTCAAGGCACTAGATGCAAGTGACTTAGAGCAATGGCTGGAACAATCGATACCAGGACAAATCTGGCTCGCCGAACAGCTGGATTTACCTGCCTACGGCTATGAAACTTTAGACCGGGTTTGGCTGCGCTGGGCAAACGCAACTAACCCAAAATTGACAAAAGAAATCTTTGCCCTGTCGATTGCCGCTCACCGAGATGCGTTAAAAACATGGCTAGAAAAAACGGAAATAAAGCCTCTTATTATCTCTGCTGACTCCCGTGATGAGGCGCTGGCTTTTCTCGCCTGCCTGTTTGATGATGAAAAACTTCGCAACTTTAAAGATATTGCCGCAGTCTTCACATCGCCAGAGAATCTCAGGAAGATCCTTATATCGTCGATACCTCTTATCCCAATCGTCCATACCGAGGAGACTGAGCAAGAGCTTGCCATCGCCAATCGGATGCGATACATCGTTTTCCGTCCGCGCAATGCGGCTGATGTAAAACCGGACATTGTTTCTGACCCACTTGACCACGAGACCTTTAAAAAAGCTCTCGAAACCATGGAGATCGAGGAGGACAAAATCGACAGGCTTGCTCGGGAGTCGGCCTATTCGCCTACGATCCTGCGCCGACGGCTTTCATCGAATACAGCAATCAGGACGCCGGACTGGGCAGGCAATAACGACATGGTTCGATCCCTTGTGCAGCTTGCGCTGATCGGCGCATGGCATGCGGAGTTGGAGGCGGATCGCAAGATTGTTTCATGGATAGCCAACCGAGATTATGAAGAGGTTGATCACGATATTATGCACCTACTCCGTTGTGACGACAGTCCGGTATGGTCATCCGGGCAATACCGGGGCGTTATCTCAAAAACAGATGCATTGTTTTCGATTGCAATGCTGATTACAAAGGGCGACATTGATCGGTTCTTTGAAATTGCTGAATATGTTCTTTCCGAGTCCGATCCTGCGCTTGAACTGCCGGAAAAAGACAGATTTGCCGCTGCTGTATACGGCAAGAAACGCAACCACTCCGCCGCCCTGCGAGATGGTATATGCGAAACGCTTGTCCTCCTAGCGGTCTACGGAAAAAGCCTGTTCCAGAGCCGTCTTGGTGTTAATGTCGAAGTGTGCGTCACGAGCCTCATAAGAAAACTCATAACGCCGCTGACGCTGGAAAAGCTGCAATCCCACAACTACGACTTGCCAAGCTACGCAGAGGCCGCACCCGACGAATTCCTTAAAATCATCGAAGAAGATCTACAGAGAAATGATCCCGTTTTGCTTGGTATCTTAAAACCGGTCGACAGCAGTATTTTTGGGATGTCCCCACCGCGAACGGGCCTTCTCTGGGCACTGGAATTCCTCGCTTGGAAACCGCAAAACCTTTCCCGAGTGTCCAAAATCCTAGCCCGGCTCTCTCAGCAGAAGATCAACGACAATTGGGCTAACAAACCGGAAGAAAGCCTTCAGGCAATCTTCAGGTCATGGATGCCGCAGACGGCAGCCTCCCTAGAGCAACGGATCAAGGCGCTGGAAAAGGTCATAGAGTTTTTTCCAGACGTTGCTTGGAGAATCTGTATCGAGCAGATTAAAACTGGTAGTAGAATCGGTAGCTTCAGCTACAGACCCCGCTGGCGAAACGATGCCTCGGGAGCCGGGCGGGGTGTAACGATAGATGAAAGAGTCGAATTCGAGAGGAAAGCTCTTGATCTGCTAATCGCCTGGCCCTCCCATGATGAAAATACACTTGGCGAGCTTGTTAAGTCTTTCGAGGGTTTGACGGAGAGGAAAAAATCTGAAATCTGGGATCTTATTGATAAATGGGCCCCGAATGCTGGGGAATTAGCAAAAGCTGTCCTGCGAGAGCAAATAAGAATATACGCCTTCTCCCGGATCGGCCGCCGCCGCAACCTAGGAGAAGCGGCCCGCGAGCGCGCCCGCAAAGTTTATGACAGCCTCCAGCCTCAGGACACGGTTATTCGTCACAACTGGCTATTTGTCAAGCAGTGGGTGGAGGAATCCGCCGATGAGCTCGAAGATGAGAATTTCGATTATGCGAAGCACGACGAGCGTATCGACCGACTGCGCCGTGAGGCAATGGCCGAGATAATAGCGGATTCAGGTTTTGATGGTGTTAAGGAGCTGCTTTGCGGGAGCGAGGATGCTCATATTATAGGCCGTTATGTTTCATTATGTACAGTCGGTGTTTCGCGACAGGTTGTTTTTATCCAGCGATGCCTTGGCATCGAAGAAGAATGCCGGAGTAAGGCCGAGTGGTTCATTCAGGGCTTTCTCCGGGCTATCGAAGAAGAAGCGCGCACCGAACTGCTCCGGGCCGCAGCAGAAGACCTATCGGTTGAAGATCTTAAGCGTTTATTTACGCTCGCGCCATTTGGAGCATCCACATGGCGTCTTCTGGAAGATTATGACGAGAACCTTCGTATCGGGTACTGGAAGAATGTCTTTCCTTCCTGGGGGCGGTTTACGCCCGCTGAGCTTAATGAACTGATCGATTGCCTTCTGGCATCACAAAGGCCCCGTGCGGCGTTCAATACAGTTCATTTAGATTTTAAGAACATTGAGACTTCCCGTCTAAAGCGGTTGCTTTACGACATAGCTACGGTTGATGCTGAACCTGCAGATCAATACAAACTCGATAGATATTATATCTCCGAAGCACTGGATTCGCTGGATGGTCGCGCAAGCGTCACGCGTGACGAGATGGCTCAGCTGGAATTCCTTTTTATCAGAGCGCTCGATGACAGCAGACATGGGATTCCAAATCTAGAAGACCAGCTCATAAAATCTCCGGCGCTATTCGTCAATGTTTTGGCACATGTTTACAAGCGGAATGATGATGGAGGAGATCCGCCGGAATGGAGAATCGGTGATGAGAAGAAAAGGTCATCACTTGCTTCAGCTTGCTATCACCTTCTCGATCAGCTCAGAAAGATCCCTGGTACAGATGAAAAAGGGAGGATTCAATTGGCGGATTTATCCGCGTGGCTCGACGAGGTTCGGCGTCTTTGCAGTGAATATGGCCGCGCTGAGATTGGCGATCATTGCATCGGCCACTTGTTGGCAAAGGCGCCTGAGTGCGAAGCCGGACAATGGCCCTGCGAAGCTGTTTGCGAGGCTATGGAGAATATAGCGTCTCAGGGGATCGCGGCAGGATTTCGGATTGGCGTTTATAATTCACGAGGTGTCCAATTTCGAGATAAAGGGGGGCAACAAGAACGCGAATTGTCTGCGAAATACCGTAACCTGGCGGAACGCCTGCACTACACTTACCCCTATGTAGGCAATGTGCTAGAAGGTATCGCAGCATCTTATGATTACGACGCTACACGGGAAGATTCTGAAGATGAGATCAACAAAAGGCTACAACATTGAAATTACAATAAAAAAAGATGAGGATAACGTTTGTAATTATACCTATATATTATTTATTGCTATTTAATCAGTAAATCAACGCCCGGATCAATATTTTTTATTGATTCGGGTGTTATTGTTTGACATATTTCAGTGGGATATTTATGGGACAGCGGTTTTTGTATAATAGACACATAGATCAAATCAACCGATAAGGAGGAATTTTTATGTTTGGTTTTGGAGGTAGCGGTAACGGCAAACTGTTTGATCAGACAATGGACTATATTGTTTATCGGGAGGTCTTTGAAAAAGACGATAAAATAGACAAAGATTGTAATGAAGACAATGATAATTATGATAATGACGAAGAAGATGAAGACGATGAAAACGATGAAAACGAAGATGATGATGGCGATAACGATAACGAGGAGGATTTCTAATGTCGGAAAAATTTATTACCATAACCGGGTTTAAGCACTATTACGGCTTGCGTCCGTTCGCGATCAATAATCTGATGCTATGCGTCAAAGAACCGGAAAATCCTTTTGACAACGAAGCGATCAAGGTTGTTTTACCTTTGATTGGTAAGGTTGGTTATGTGGCCAACAGTCCCGAGACAATGGCGAATGGCACTATGAGTGCCGGTAGAATCTACGACCGGGTGAAAAAGTATTTCTATGCCCGTGTGATGTTTACGACCTATAGCAAGGTAATCTGCAAGGTCGAATGCGGAGACCCGCAGGAATATGATCGGGAAATCAAAGGACAGGTACAAATGGATGAGTATGAAGAGTATGGGATTGTGAACGAGGAGTTGAAAGACACATATTAAATATGTCGAATAATAGGAGATTATGTAGAAAATAAGATGGTCTATGGTTAAAAATTAGTGTTATAATTGTATTAGTAAGTTTTATGGAGTAGCGTATGGCAAAATCGTCGAACCAAAAACTGAAGCTGTTATATCTGAGGAATATCCTCTTAGAAAAAACTGATGAGACTCATACTATTACTGTGCCTCAAATGATCGAAGAACTGAACCGTTACGGTATATCTGCCGAACGCAAAAGCATCTACGATGATCTTGAGGCACTTCGTGTTTATGGGCTAGATATAGAGTGCACCAAAACCAAAACGACGGGTTATCATGTCTTAAATCGGGATTACGAGCTGGCGGAGTTAAAGCTCCTGGTTGACAGCGTCCAGGCGTCCAAGTTTATCACACTGAAGAAATCCATGCAGCTAATCAAAAAGATTGAGGGCATGTGCAGTGTGCACGAGGCTAAATCGCTGCAGCGCCAGGTTTATATCACTAACCGGATCAAGAGCATCAACGAGGGTATCTATTACAACATTGATCAAATTCACATGGCTATTGCAGGGAACAAGAAAATTAGTTACCGGTACTTTGAATATATAGTGACAAAAGAACGGAAGTTCAGGCGTAACGGTGAGCGTTACCGGATCAGTCCCTATGCCTTAACCTGGGACGACGAAAATTATTATCTACTAGGGTATGACCATGATTTCGATTTAACCAAGCATTTCCGGGTGGACAAGATGACGGATATCGAGATTTTGGGCGAAAAGCGGGATCATCAGGAGCAGTTTGCCGATCTGGATATGGCGCTTTACGCCAAGAAGGTATTTGCTATGTTTTCCGGGGAGGAGGAAAATGTGCGTCTGGAGCTCGCTAATAAGCTGATAGGGGTAGCCATCGACCGGTTTGGTAAAGAAGTATCGGTGCGGGAATGTGACGAAGAGCATTTTATCATCGACGTTTGGGTTCTGGTCAGTCCGCAGTTCTTCGGTTGGGTCGCGAGCTTCGGCGGTGACACCCGGATCGTAGCGCCGCAGCATGTTGTAGAAAAGATGAAGGAGCATATTCAGACCGTTGTCGGGCGGTATTAAAGGAAAGTAACGAAGGGCTTATGTATACTTTATCAAAAAATAATCAGTAACATAATAAGAATTTGCTACAAATACCTAAAAATATTTACGAACTTACTAAGCTGATTAATCTAAGAGGTATTAAAAAAGGAGATGGATTTTATGGGAACGATGCCTTTGATTGATAGAAGTGATCCGAATTTCGATCCGGATGAAAAAAATATAGGGTATGCCGAAGGTATTTTATCAGATGGCAGGCCCTACCGCCTTGAGTGTTGGGCCGTTGATCAGGTTACATGCTTAACCATTTTTGTCTCAACCATCGATATTGAAGAGTTATCCTCTGATCAAGTTATGGAGTATCTTGAAGAAGAAGGCCTCTTTAAGCGCATTACCGACGAACTCATGGGAACGGCACTAAAATTTTTAGATAAACAAGGTAATGAATTCTGGTCAACAAACGTTGTAATTGGTGATGATGAAGAAACCTATACTACTTCAACAATAATTCTTAAACCGTTTGATAAATCTCCATCCGTTGGGCAGAATTAAGAAAACCCCAGAGCTCAGCGATATATGCGTTGCAATAAACATGTAATTATGTCTTTTGTGAAGGAAGGCGACACGCGAAAAACAGTATGATTACTATGTTTTGCTAGGCTCTTGAATATGAATCAATTGAATTACCTACAAATACTAACATTTTTTTCATGGGGTTTTCATAAAAATGTCAAGTTTTGTCAGGTTCAGTGAGGTTCTTTCATATCGAGGGAATGAAAATCAGGTTCTTAGGTTCTAAACTGAAGTTTCCTATGTGAGGAACGAAACTATTCAAAGTTATATAGATAAATCCATTAGATTAATTAAGCCGCTATAATTGTAATTTTGACTCTCATTAAAGAGATGCTTTGCTTCCGACCCATTTGGTAATAAAACCTCTTCCTTTTTCATTCCATTCATATTTGTCATCTTGCAAAAACTTTTGTATCCAACCGGTATTTTTATCACAGGAGCATCCCACAACCCCGCTGTTGTAAGTATCCGTAGGGTCTGAAGTATAATAGATACGGACCCATCCGCAGTTCAAGCAATAGGGGCAGGGATTATCATCATCGTATAATTTATTTAATTTGTGCTCAGAAGCATGAGTGGAGAAAAATTCACGATATAAACCCAAAAGGTCAGAAGGTTTGGGGGCTAAGCGCTCTTCGCGGATCCAATGTGCCACAACCTGATCCATAATGGGTTTCTTACAATGACCCAATGTGGCAACCCAAGCCACAACCCCTTCCGTAGGCAAAGGTTTGCAATTGTATACTCCCTCAATTATTTTATGCCAGGCCATTACCTTATCCACATCATCGGCACTGATATCAAAGGGATTCTTTTTGGTTTTTGTTGTACTGGAATTTAAATCAATCAGATTCCCAATTCTTTGCATGTAGCTTCACCTCGTAACATCTTCTTCACTTGTTCTGCTGCCTCATTTGAATTCCGTTCTTCTTTTTCTCGTTGAAGTTCAAAAATAGTTTTGGGAACAACCTTATCGACAAGTATGTCATTCCAACGTTCCCCGTTAAGCCATGTTATCGCATGTGGGATAAACTGTGGTTCCTGTTGATTCTGGATACACCAGTCCCGATATCTAATAGCACCTTCAATAATCGTTTCCGGTTGGATAAATTTGATCAGTGATATAAATTTGCTTTTTGCTTTAGCTTTGTTGGTTTTCTTGGGATAGATATCCCAAAACTCGTCGAATTTTTGTGTGATATATGTTATATTAACCTCTACTGCCTTATTCTTAACTAACCTATCCTTACCTGAACTAACCTGGGTATCCAGTTTGTCTACCATATGTCTACCAACCGCTTTATCCGGTTGTTTAACAAGGTAGTTGGTTAAGTAATATGTTCCGTTTTCTTTGGTATCCAGCATTCCCTTTTCTTCCTGGTTTTCGGTCGGTTTATACCTGTCACTTCTTATATGATTATGCATTTTCCAGTGTGTGATAACAATAATACCGGATTCAAAAATTATAATAAGTTTCTTTTCCTCCAGTATTTTTATGTCATTTCCCGAAGTCCCGGTTATTAATGTAATCTTCTTTGGGGCGTTCACAAATCCGTCATCATCGGCTCTCATAACCAAATCGTAATAGAGTAACCTTGTTGTTTGTGGCAAATCGAGAAAGGCGTCAGAATCTATTATTTGTTTTGTGAGCATTCTTCTTTCCGCCATCCTGCCTCACCTCCAGGATAGGGGACGGATCTTCCCCTGTAAGGTCATGTCTGGGTTCTGATTCGGGTTGTTGAGATAATCGGCAAAACGATCAGCGTTAATCAAAATTTTATTTCCTGCGCGAATACACGGAATAGTTCCTTCCAAGGCCATTTGTCTGATTCTGTAGGGGGTGATGCCACTGCCTTTGCATTTTTGAGCCAATTCGTTAATGGTTAACATCAGTGGAATTGACTTTACTTGGGAAAATGATTGCTCCGAAATATGATCGGTCATTATAAGGACTCACCCTCTTTCTTTAAATCGTATATTGCCCTGAGTATTTTAGCTTTTTCTTCTTGTGGTAGTTCTTTACGTAGTTTACGGCTGAAACTGCTGTCGCTGAGCCCACAGGCGTCTGCTATTTGCCAGAGCTTCAAACCGGCTATAGCGACCTCTCTTCGGATATCTTGGTTGTTTTGGATCATATGATCCCTCCTCAAAAAATTGTTGTTGATTTGCTTTGTTGTTTGCCGTATAATGATGATGTAAGTAAACAATGTTGTTTACAAACAGATGATAACACAAGAAGACAACAATTGCAAGCATTTGCTTGAAAAATTAACTAATGGCAATTTAGGAGGACGTTTGAGATGTTATTGGAACTTGATTTATGGCGGCCTGATATTTTTGAAATAGAAATCAAGTATTATTCTAATGAAACGACCGATCCGGTTGGTGTACTTTGGGAATACAGCAGCAGGCATTATTGTGATTTTGTCATAGATTGTCTAAACGCAGATTATGACAAACTGATCAGTTTGGATGATCTGATCGAAAAATATAAGACTATATGGAAGACCGAATCGGAGCATTCCGACGATAGCATGTATACAGAAAAATCAAACAGAATAACAATTCTCAAGGAAAACATTATTGATATGGATCTTTCTTTGTATAAAGATATGATCAAAAAGATTTTTTTGGAAGGCGAACCGGATAGTTCTCTGACAGCAGCACAGAAATTCTACGCCTATAGTCTAGCTTTTCTAAGCAAAGAAAACGATCAGGACATATCCTTTAAATATACTACAAGCGTTTTAGCGGAGTTATCGTATTTCACCCTTAATTTGGAGAATATTAGAGAGGTAGAAAGTAATCGCCAAAAAGGTTCCGATTTCATATATCAGAGAATTATGGATAATTTATTAAGATATCCTCAGGCTATCAGCCCGATCCATACCCAATATACTTTTTCTACCTTCCTGGATTTATTTAAATATCTCTTTTTTGAAATTATTAAAAACAATATAGTGGTGAAAAAATGTCCTAATTGCGGTAAATATTTTATTCCAGAAAACCGAATTGATACGGTATATTGTAACAGAGTGTCTCCCCAGGACCCTGAAAAAACCTGTCAGGAGTATGCCAAATACCGCAATTTTCTTGAGAAAACCCGTACTGATGAAGCTACAAAACTTTACAGGCAGATTTATAACAGCAAGCGGAACAAAGCGATACGAACGGATGATCCCAAAATTACAGAGGATATAGAATTTTTCAAAAAAGAATCGGCAGAGTGGAGATCAAATGTGCAAGCAGGGATCAAAACAGAGGAAGAGTTTATTGAATGGTTGAAGGGTGTCAAGGGAAAGAAGGTATTTTAAATGGCGACGGTTAAGGAACGGAAAGGGAAAAATGGGGTAACCTATCTCATTCGTGCCTATTCTGGTTATGATGCTTCCGGAAAGCAGATAGAAAAAACAATGACCTGGAAACCTTCTCCTGGGATGAGTGAAAGACAGATAGAAAAAGCTTTACAGGGGGTAGTCATTGACTTTGAACGGAAAGTCAATGACGGGATTATATTAGAGGGTAGTATTAGGTTTGCCGATTTTGCAAAGCGTTGGCTTAGTGATTATGCGATAATACAACTTGCCCCTAAAACCATTGAACGCTATAAAGGATTGCTTGTCAGGATCAATCAGGCAATCGGACATGTCCGTTTGGACAAGCTCCAGCCACACCATTTACAGGAATTATATAAAAACCTCGGGGAAGCGGGTATAAAATCAGGGGGTAAGGCAATGGCTAAGATTGACTTAAACTCTTTGTTATCTGAGAAGGGAATTACACAAAAATCTGTTTTTGAAAAGGCCGATGTTTCCCTCATGACATTCAAAAATGCTTGTCAGGGTAAAAAAATAACTCTTGCTAGCGCGGAAGCTATAGCAAAAGCGTTAGGTATGCCGTTTAATAAGATATTTAAAGTCGTTGATGATAAGGCAACCTTATCCGATAAAACAATCCTGCATCATCATCGACTAATCAGTTCCATACTGCAAACTGCGGTTCAATGGCAGGTCATATATGATAATCCGGCCCGAAGGGTCAAGCCGCCTAAGGTTCAGCGCAAAGAGGCGCATTATCTAGAAGATACCGAAGCTCAAAGAATGGTTGAGCTATTGATGCAAGAGCCGATCAAATGGAGGGCTGCAATACTATTATTGCTGTACGCCGGAATCAGGCGCGGTGAATTGTGTGGTCTCGGATGGAAGGACGTAGATTTTGAGAATTGCCTGATACATATTCGGCGTTCCAGTCAATATGTCAAAGGGATGGGTATTATTGAAAAAGGGACGAAGAACTATAGCTCTGAACGGGTGTTAAAGCTCCCGAAGGACGTTTTGGTCATCCTGAAAGAATACAAACAATGGCAATTGGCCGAGCGTTTAAAGTTGGGAAGCAGATGGCAAAACCAGATACCGGTCAAAGACGGTACCGGTAGCATAACTATGCAACTAAACGACAGGCTTTTCACTCAGCTTGAGGGGTTGCCGATTAATCCTGATAGTGTAACAGACTGGGTAAGCAATTTTAAAGAGAGGAATAACTTACCGCAATTTTCTCCACATACTCTACGGCATACCAATATCTCATTGATGATTGCGGCGGGAGTTCCGATGCGCAATATATCTGCGAGAGCGGGACATGCTCAGCTTTCAACGACACAGAATATATATGCACACGCCATCAAAACGGCAGATGAAAAAGCTGCGGAATTAATAGGGGATATCCTGAGGCCGAGGGAAAAATCAACTGTATAATATACATAGTGCATAGCTTAAGAAAAGTTCTAATATCAGAGCGTTTCCTTCTATTATTATTCGTAGGACCGATAATGTTTCAAGCGTAACGCTGTGCGAACGTCAGAGCACAAAGGTCACGACCGAAAAAGAAAACTACAACCCGGTCCAGAATTCTTATGCAGCCCTATGGATCGAACTGAGGGAAGTGGATTCACCAATAAAGGTACTCAATGTCGTCCGCAGAATACTGGAGTATTACTTTTTGCAGCTCTGCGGCTACGAGGGCACTGATATCAGCAAGGTTGTTCTGGAGGATAACAAAGATAAGTTTGTTGTTCAAGCCGAAGCTGAACAGCCGGATTACTCCCGTTATCACTTGGCAGCGTCCATGCTTTCTTATATCAATAACCCGACCAGCATAAGCGACGGTCTTAATTATGTTGGGGATTGTGTTGCTGCCGAGCAATACAAAGCTGTATTCAAGCACATTTTTTAATCGCTTCATCAAGAGCAGCACTATAAAATGATGATGGGACAGGAATGAATCCATTATTTGGTACATATTAGCGTGTAAAATTAATTTGATGGCGTATAAGCCTTAATATTACGGAGGTTTTTGACATGGCAAAAAAAGATAAGTCTTCAATGGAGGCAGGCTTGTGGGCCGCTTGCAATAAGCTGAGAGGTAGCGTGGCCGCCACAGACTATGTGAATGTGGTGTTGGGGCTGTTGTTCTTGCGTTTTGCACACGACAAGTTCATTGTACAGCGTGAAAAGCTGATGGCCAATGAGGATACGAAGGATTTTATTGATAATCCTCGTTTTTACACAAAGGATAATGTGTTCTTCTTAGAGGAATCGGATCGTTGGAATTATATCAAAGACAATTCAAAATCCAATAAAGTATTTGCCTTTATTGATGATGCCTTCAGAAATATTGAGAAGAACAATATTACATTGAAAGGTGCCCTACCTATTGGATTTTACACTACGCTTCATATTGAAGCGCCAAAGTTCTCATCCCTAATCGATGAGATCGACAAGCTTCAGTATTCAAAGAATGAGTCTGATGATGTTATTGGTCGCGTATACGAATATTTCCTGAAGAAGTTCTGCATTGCCGCAAAATCAGAAAAGGGTGAGTTCTATACACCGGGAAATATTGTTGAGCTGATGACTTTGCTCATTCAGCCCTATTCGGGCTCTGTATATGATCCCTGTTGCGGATCGGGTGGAATGTTCGTACAGAGCGCGGAATTCATCAAACGACATAAGGGCAATAAAAAAGACATCACAATTTATGGGCAGGAGTCGAGTCCTAAAACTTACAAATTAGCGAGAATGAATCTGGCCATCAGAGGTCTGAATTGCGACCTCGGCGATGTAGATGCATCAACTTTTACGACGGACAAGCATGCGAATTTAAGAGCAGATTTTATTCTTGCAAATCCACCTTTCAACCTTTCTAATTGGAGAACAGCAACCCAGCTTGTCAATGATGCAAGGTGGAAAGGTTACGAGGTGCCGCCGGTTAGCAACGCAAACTATGCGTGGATTCTCCATATGCTATCCCGCCTTTCCTACAATGGTACAGCAGCTTTCCTGCTTGCCAATGGCGCATTGAGTTCAAACGCTGAAGAATATAAAATTCGGAAACAACTCATTGAGAACAATAAGGTTGAAGCAATTATAGTTTTACCAAGAGAAATGTTTTATGCCACTGACATCTCGGTAACTCTTTGGATCGTTGGCAATCACAAGAAACCAAAAACTGTTAAGCGTAACGATAAAGAAGTCACACTCCGTGATCGATCAAACGAAATCTTGTTTTTTGATGCCAGAACCCTTGGCGACGGCAAGGCGAATGATGATGGCTATGTACTTCTAAAGGATGTAGATAAAGAGAAAATCTCATCCACTCTGTTCGCTTGGCAATCACCGGAGTGGAAAGACGTTTATCGAGATGTGCCCGAGTTCTGCTACTCCGCTCCAATGGATGAAATACGAAGTAAGGATTATTCTCTAGCTCCATCCAAATACATTAAGTTTATTGACCTAGATTTGACCATTGATTTCAAGAAAGAAATAAGCCAAATACAAGCGGAGATGAAGTCGATTATGATCGAGGAGCATCATTCGCAGAAATTACTTCTTACGGCTTTTGAGGGTATTGGTTATGGGATTGAATAGAGTCAAAATTGGTACTTTTGTTGAATTGTATAATGAGGCATGTAATATTCCAAATCTTACTGTTAATGATGTTTCAGGTGTGAATCGCGATAAGGAGTTCTTCGAGCCTTCAAAACAGGTTGGTTCGGATACGAGTAAATACAAAGTCGTTCCACCTAATTATTTTGCGTGTAACCTTATGCATGTAGGAAGAGATGTCGTGCTTCCTATCGCAATTAACTATAATGACTGTTCAAAGTATGTGAGCCCAGCATACACGGTATTTAAAATAATTGATGAACAAGTCATCCTCAAGGAATATTTTTATATCCTCCTTAAGTCCGATGAACGCGACAGATACTTTTGGTTCAATACGGACTCATCCGTACGTGACGGCATGGAGTGGAAAGTATTTTGCGACGTAGAAATCGAAATACCTGAAGTGAGTGTACAAGAGAAGTACGTTAATATTTATCTTGGTTTGCAGGAAAACCTTGATGCGATGACTCGAGGTGTTGACCAGATGCATCGCGCCTGCGATGCATACATGCAGAGACTCATAGATGCAGTACCAAAAGCACCAATATCGACTTATATTGAGCAAACGGATATACGCAACTATGAGTTAGCTTTTTGTATTAATGATGTTCGGGGAATTTCAATTGAGAAAAAGTTCATCGATACGAAAGCAAACATGGCAGGTGTATCGTTGCAGCCCTACAAAGTTGTCGCTCCTCAGGAGTTTTGCTATGTAACGGTTACTTCTAGAAACGGCGATAAAGTTTCTATTGCGCTAAATGACAGTAAAGATACCTACATAGTCTCGTCGTCTTATGTGTCATTTAAGATAATTAACTCAGATTTAATTCCTGAATACCTCTTCATGTTTTTAAGAACTCCAGCCTTTGATAGATATGCAAGATTCAATTCGTGGGGCAGTGCAAGAGAAACATTTGCTCTTGAAGACTTGGGACGTTATGAAATACCTATTCCGTCCACGGATATTCAACAGGGCATTGTTAACATTTTCAATGCATACAATACAAGACGTCAGCTGGTGAATAAACTAGCTACACTACAGAAGAAAATTTGCCCTATTTTAATCAAGGGGGCCATTGAAGAAGGAGGTCGATAATCGTGGCAAACTTCAAATATTATGAAAATGACTACGAGCTGGCTGTCCTAGAGCTCTTAGTAAATGCTGGATGGGAGTACGAGTGCGGATATGACATTCACAGAGAAACGGACGATGTCATACTGTTGGATGATTTCCGCGAATATCTTACCCGACGTTACGGTTACTTTTCGGATGCGGAAATTTATGCTCTGCTCTCCTATATGACGAGCTTTGCCAATCAGTCGCTTTACCGCTCCATGAAAGAAACCTATAAGCTGCTCCAAAAAGGATACTTTCTTCAGCGAGATAATGGTAACGAGCAGTTCATAGATTTTTTTGAGTATGGTGAAGAAGCTGAAACCATAAACATATTTAAAGCTGTTAACCAGTTTGAATTCGTAGAATACAAAAGTCGGAGGCCCGACATCGTCCTGTTCATTAACGGAATACCTGTGTCCGTCTTCGAATTGAAGAATCCGGCTGACGAGACGGTGTCTATTGCCGACGCCTATGATCAGACCCACATTCGTTATGCGCAGGACATTCCGTCGCTTATGAAGTATGACCTTATTAATGTTATAAGCGATGGCGCGAACACACGATACGGCGCGCTTTTCAGCAGCTACGAGTTTTACTTTAAATGGAACTCTACGGATGGAAACAATTATAGCAATGCAGACGGAATTGATTCGATCCACATCCTGATTGACGGTCTTTTTGCTCACAGAATGGTACTGAACATTCTTTGTAGCTATATCTATTTCCCGGATACCAGCGATTCCAACACGTTGATTCTTCCCAAATACTACCAATACTACGGGGCAGAAACAATGTATGCGCATATTCTTGAGGAGCATGAGAAAGGCAGTGGCAAAGGAGGCACCTATTGGGGTGCTACCGGCAGCGGTAAGTCTTACACGATGCTCTTTTTGTCAAAGCGTCTAACTACGTCCCTTGAGCTACACAAGCCAACCATTATTCTTCTGACGGACAGAAACGATCTGGACGAGCAGTTGTCCACTGACTTTGAGAATGCTAAAGAATTTCTTGTGGACGAAAACTCCATCAGCATCAAAAACAGGAAAAAGTTACGCGAGAAGTTGGCCGACATCGTCAGCGGCGGTATTTTCTTGATGACCATTCAGAAATTTTCTGAAGATGTCAGCCTTCTAAGCAACAGAGACAATATCATCTGCATTTCCGACGAGGCTCACAGATCGCAGACCAATACAGAAGCAAAGTACATTGTTTCAAAGAGTGATGCCAAGAAAACCTACGGATTTGCAAAGTATCTGCGTGATTCCTTCCCTCATGCAACATATGTCGGTTTTACAGGTACGCCCGTTGATGCAACACTCCGTGTATTCGGAGAAGTGGTGGTTAAATATACGATGAAGCAAGCGCTCGATGATGGTGCAACCGTTGGCATTGCAAGGCTACCAGGTCCAAGAGAGGTCCAGTTGGATCAAAAGATTGCCGCTGCCTGCGATGAGTATTATCGCTTGCAGTCCGAGGCAGGGGCAAATGAGTACCAGATTGAAAAGTCTAAGAAAGACATGACCAATCTGAAAATCATTCTCGGCAATCCTGATCGTTTGGATGTGGTCGTTAAACACTTCATTTGGCATTATGAAAAACGGCTCGAAGAGCATGCAACAGTCAATGGCAAAGCTATGTTCGTTTGTTACGACCGTGAGATTGCATGGGACGTATATAAGCGAATCAAAACTCTTCGACCGGAGTGGTTTGTACTGCGTAAATGTGCGCCCGAATACGATACTACCGATCTGGACAGAGATGCTATCGAATGTGAAAAGGTGAAGCTCGTATGTACTAATGGGCCAAATGACCTAAAGGAACTTTCGGATCTGCTCGGCAACTCTAACGACCGAAAACGCTATGCAAAAGCGTTCAAGGATGATAAGTCCAACTTTAAGATTGCCATCGTAGTTGATATGTGGATTACCGGCTTTGATGTGCCGTCCCTCGATACGATGTACCTTGATAAGCCGATTGAGACCCACAATCTGATTCAGACGATTTCCCGTGTAAATCGTGTCTTTAAAGGCAAAAATGAGGGCCTGATTGTGGACTACATTGGGCTTGAAGGTGCAATCATGACGGCCATGAAGCTGTATAACGGAGATATCACTCCTATTAACGGCGTGGATACTTCGCTTGTCATTTTTAAGGACTTCTTGGATAAGATCATCCAGTTGATGCATGGGTATGATTACATGGCATTCTTTTCCGAAACGATTATGCCACTGGAACGGCTCAACGTTATTCAAAAAGGCGTCGAGTATGTATTGGTGGACAAAGCACGTAAAGACAACTTTATGGGTTTTACACAGCGGGCAAAAAAAGCTTTTGATGTTTGCATAGGTCATGATGAGATTACCTATAGCGACGTTGAGCAATTGCATTATTTCATGTGCATAAGGTCGATTATTTTCAAAATGACCTCTGGTGACACCCCTGACGCATCACTGATGAACCAGCGAATTTCCGATCTTGTAAATAGGGCCATAAGCTCCACTTACAGTGGGAAAGTGTTTAATTTCGACGAGCAGCCAACAGATGATATTCAGATGCTGTTTAGCGACGAATTTATAGAAAAACTAAAAAGAATACCTTACCCGAACACTAAATATCAAGCGCTGGTCAAGCTGTTAAAACGAGCCATTAAGGAGTTCGGCAAAACCAACCGGCTTAAAGCAATTGAGTTTTCAAAAAAGTTAAAAAATGTAATCGACCGCTATAATTCACGCAATACCATTAGCGACGTTGAGGATATTATTACGGATGTTGTCGATGGCCTCAGTGAAGAACTCGAGAAGATTTTCGCTGGCTTAAAGGCCGAGAAGCAGTCTTTCGAGGAGATGAATATCACCTACGAAGAAAAAGCATTCTATGACATTTTGATTGCCGTCGCTGATAAATACGGGTTCCGGGATCAGATCCCTGATGAAATGTTTCTCCACTTGGCAAAAGAAATCCAGAAGTTGGTGGGTAACAAGTCGAAGTATACGGACTGGACTAACCGTCAGGACGTCAAGGATGAGCTCTATACCGACGTTGCCATCCTGCTTAAGAAGAATGGGTATCCTCCGAGGACGATTGATGATACCTATGATGAAATAATGAAGCAGGTTGAAAACTACAAGCAATATGAAGCATAAGGAGGGAGTGAGACACTATGTTAAACAAGTTTCGACTATTTATCACCGATTTCAGATTACAGAGTTTGAAAATAATTGGTACGAATTTGTTGAATATGGAACAACAAATCCACTTACATTCCTTCTACAACGAAACGGTTTTTCGCGCGAGGTTTCGACTTATATTAAATCCCTCCAGTCTGATTTTGTTGTAACCAAACCATCTGGTGAATTACGGCTAAGCCCATTTTTGCTATTATGCGGTAATATCAATGCCTGTAACGAGGCTCGAGATATTCAATAAAATATGCCCGAATTATTCGTCGCAGATGATTGCGACGCAGAAATATAGCAGGAGGATAAAAACGATGAATAACTCATATCAATGGATGCCGTTTTATGAGGCACTAGCCGATAAATTGCTCACATACATCGATAAGAGGGATGAACTCTTTGCTCTTATGAAGAAAGTTTCGTCGGAGCAACCGCTGATGAAATATTTACATTTTGAGCGGGAAGACTGGTGGGAGCCACGGCATCACCAGATTGACCCGTTCTCTGTAATTGGCGTTATGAATCGTGGTACAACGGACGCGAACCGCACCATACTAGCAAAAGTTCTCGCCGCAACGTTTGATATCAAACTTAACGCACCTACACAGTTTGAGGGCATACCAGTTTTAAATAATATGAACTCATTCTTCAATGGGGTAGATGAGGTTTGGGATTTATTTCTGCTGGCCATGAAAGCCGCTGAAACTAATGATTTCACCGCCGAATTTAAGCTTGCTTTTGAAAAAGCAATCGCAGTCAGCGGCAACGGTCTTGCCTATGTCACAATGGGGTTGTATTGGATGCGCCCTAACTTTTTTATGCCACTTGATGGTAATTCACGATCATACGTTTCTGTTAAGTACGGGGTAACCGCTCCGAGCGGTAATTGCACAGGAAATGAATATGTGGCCTTTCTTGATACTCTCAAATCGAAAATGGCTGCACAGACGCCAGGTATTACGCTTCCCGAAATCTCCTATGCTGCTTGGACAGAAAAAAAAGAATCGACCCCGGAAGGTAGCAATGTAAGTACTAAGACTATAGTTGTAGATGAACGGCAACAACGTGCTGCGTTTAAACAATGGTATGTAGATAATGGTGGCTCATCTAATTCAGCTAACACGATTTCGTCTGCTATAGGAAAAACTAAGCTGAAAAACGGACATCCTGTATTTGCTATTGCTATTTATGATGAACTCAATAATGCAATTAAAAACGGAGGTCTCGATGGGTATTTCCAAGCGAGTGGTGGTGAGTACTCAAAGATGGAAGCGATCTTTGATATTGAACCGTCAGTTCAAAGAGATGATCTAAAGAGTGGTATAAAACATTATCTCAGTTTCTTGCAAAATGAAGGGGCATCAGTTGTAGTAGACGGAGTTGCAGATGGGTTTAGCGCACCCACTGGACGAACTAGCGATAATAAAATCCCCAAAAACCTTATCCTTTTTGGAACGCCTGGCACAGGTAAAACCTACAGCTCAATGCAGTACGCTGTTGCCATAATTGAGGAAAAAACATTCGCCGATGTGAAAGCTGAGGATTATAGTGCAGTGTTTGCTCGGTATTTAAAGTACAAAGAAAATGGACTGGTTGCATTTACGACATTCCATCAATCGTTTGGATATGAGGAGTTCATAGAAGGTATTCGTCCTGTTGTCTTGTCTGAGGATAAAGCCGAGTCTGGGCGTGAAATCGAATATGAGGTTCATGATGGAATTTTTAAGGCTTTCTGTGATAAGGCCGGTACACCTATTGGGAACGGTGGAAATGTTGACTTAGGGATTGGTAAGAATCCTAGTGTGTGGAAGGTTTCACTTGAAGGCACAGGAGATAATCCTACCCGGACTGAGTGCTTTGCGAATAGCCATATCCGCATCGGATATGATAGCTACGGCGAAACTCTGCCAGACACTTATGAAAAGGGTGATAATGGGAGGAATATTCTAAACGCTTTCTACTACAAAATGCAAATCGGCGATATTGTTCTGTCGTGTTACTCAAACAAAACAATCGACGCTATTGGCATTATCACCGGTGAGCCGGAATGGCACAATGAATATCCTCACTATAAAAGGCTGCGCAAAGTAAAATGGCTTGTAACTGGTATCAATGAAGATATCTACGAACTTAACTCCGAAAAACTTATGATGCAGCCATCGGTATATAAGCTGTCAATCTCCGTGTCAGACGCCCTTCAACTAATTAAAAAGCTTAAACCATCCCTATTTACTCAGAAGGTGAAAATCCCGAATCGCGTCTTCATAATCGATGAGATTAACAGAGGAAATATATCGAAAATATTCGGCGAACTGATAACTCTCATTGAGCCGACGAAACGCATAGGCGCAAGCGAACAATTGAGAGCTTCTTTACCGTACTCAGGACAAAACTTCGGCGTGCCTGATAATATTTATCTTATAGGCACGATGAATACAGCTGACCGTTCCATTGCTCGAATCGATGCAGCCCTACGCCGACGATTCAATTTTGTTGAAATGCTGCCAGAATCGGAGACACTTAAAGATATTCTTGTCGACGGCATCGACATAGCCAAAATGCTCGATACTCTCAACAAGCGAATCACCGTGCTACTCGACCGTGAGCATACCATAGGTCATTCATATTTTCTACAACCGCTGAAAGCTGATCCGAGCATTGACCGTCTTGCAACGATTTTTGAGAATGAGATAATTCCGCTCCTGCAAGAATACTTCTACGACGATTACGAGAAGATCCAACTTGTGTTAGGTGATAACCAGAAGCCGGATGATAGTACTCGTTTCATTGTGAAAAAGACCGATGCATTGAAGCTGTTCGGGAATGCTGATATTGACTTTCCAGAATACTATGAGATTAACAGTGCGGCGTTCAGGGAGGTCGACGCATATGCGTTTATCTAGTAAGACCTATTCCATAACTGAATTCGGCGGTTTTACGAGAGGTGCATCTCTTAGTGGTTATCAGAGTTTACCGGAGAGAACCTTCGCTGCGCTTGAAAACTTTATTCTTGCTAACACCTCCAGTACAGAAACGGAGGCGATCGAACTGCTCTCTTTGTCAGCTCGCCGAGGAATAGGAAAAATCATCACTGCTCGAAACTATGTTGGGCTGATAACAATGACAGATGGGACAGTCATAGAGATATTGCCGAAAATTGCAGGTGCCGACATTTCCGTGGGTGATACGAAGCGTATTTTCCTAGAAATGCTTAAAACACTGAAAGATGTTACTTTCAAGGATTTTAACGTCTCGCACTTGCACACCGAAAAATTGAGTCTGCTTGAGATCTTCATCAAGATGTTTCTTGATGAGGTGTCCGTTCTGACGAAACAAGGATTAAAAGCTGCATATATGCCCGTTGAAGCTAACGAACGGTTCTATAAAGGAAAATTACTGGCATCGCAGAACATTAAGCATAACCTGATGAACTATGAGCGATTTTTTGTTCGATACGACGATTTTAGCTTCAATCGACCTGAAAATCGATTGATTAAGGCCACCCTCAGCTTTCTGTTGAAACAGACAGCGGATAGTCGTAACCGTCATAACGCCGCCCGTTTACTCACTTTTTTTGAAATTGTGGATTACTCAGAGAGCTACGAATCTGATTTTTCGAAGTGCATCAGCGACCGCAGTATGAGCCACTACGATAAAGCGCTTTCATGGTGCCGTGTTTTCCTCAAGGGCAACAGTTTTACTGCTTTTGCTGGAAGTGAGGTTGCATTGGCGCTTCTGTTCCCGATGGAGAAAATTTTCGAGAGTTTTGTTGCAGCTAAGTTTCGCAAGCACCTTGGGAGTGGTGTCAGCCTTAGGACTCAAGACACCAGATACAGTCTATTTGATAACCCGACTCGTGCCTTTGTCCTTAGACCAGATATTGTTTTAGAATATGGAGAGCGCACAGTCGTTTTGGACACAAAGTGGAAACTGTTATCTGACAATGCAAGAAACAACGGGATTTCGCAGTCTGATATGTACCAAATGTACGCTTATAGCAAGAAATATAACGCGGCCGGTATCGTACTGATTTATCCACAATCTGACGGCGTTAGCAAAGGTGAAATTAGGTATGCATCAGATGACAATGTTAGAGTTGATGTTTCTTTCATCGACCTAAGAAATGTGGATAGTAGCATCGCCAATTTGCTATCGATGGTGTGCTGAAATTCATCATATAAAGGATAATTCAAATGAGACTACTCATCGAATCGTTTATTGCCCGTGTGAATGCGTTTGATGATGTGGACAACGGTTGGCGTGAGTATGTTTCAGCGGAAAAGGAATAGGAACTGGCCGCCATTAGCTCCCACGAGAGCCTCAATGAGAAAGAGACCCAGAAATTCATAAACAACTCTACGTGACGGCACGGTAAAGACCACCGGCTAAGATATTGATAAAATCTTATCGCCTGTTTCCCGTTTTAAAAGGAGGCAATCGAGATGAAAAACGTCAGACTGTTATCGAAAAATTGCTGGAATACTTTGAGAAGTTTTTCGGCGTGGCGTAAAAGAGGTGTCATATGACCACAACGATGTTAAAAATAGATGAGGCTATTCTGGAAAGCAATAAAATCATTTGCCGCCAGATTAGCCATCTGGGTGAATCTACAAGGGGCGAGGTTTCGCAGGAAGTGTTAGAATCGCTAAGGCATTTTGTAGAGCATATCCTCCTCAAGGTTTACGCCAACGGCGATGATATCGAGGATACGCAGGAAAATGTTAAGGTGGCGGTCAAACACGCTAAGAGTAACTCTAATTTGAAACATTTGTCGCGGTTTCACCATTTTCTGCAGGTGTCTGTTTCTCATCGTGCTTTAAAGGAGCAGAATGCCGAACGGCTAATGCTGAAATATTATGAGTATTTGTTGCGGATTAGGAATTTCTTGCACGATAGTTATGCCCTTGACGTGCTTGCTAACCTTGAGCAGTTCCCATTGGAAACAGACGAGAGCCTAATAGAGTATTATGAAAAAATCGCTGAAAAGGTTAGTAAATACAATACTCCGATACACAGCGAGTTCCGTTATGACCGCTTTTATGTGCAGAAAATCAAGCCGTTTTTTGTTGACGGTAAAATATATTATGAGGTAGCTTTTGTCCCCGCAAATGACAATGCGAGTAAAACAGACCGTATTATCGCTTTTACCGATATAGAGGTAACGAGTTTTTATGCCGTAAAGTTTGCCATTGCCAACAACAGCGTAGAAATTCTCGGCAAACATATGCCCATCCGCATTATTGTGGACTGGGAAGTAAACATTCGACCTTGCGAACTAAAGAACTATACGGCAATTATTGAAAGGACGCCCAGAGGGTATGGCAAAGCTGAACAACGCGAACTTAGCCGATATCTAACTGAAACCGGGCTTAGCTTATCGGAAATCATTATGTTTTCTGATGAGGCATTTGCGATAGTTCGTGACCGTATTGTGCCTAAAAAAGAAGCCAAGCACTTCTTTGATTGCCTCGAAACTTGCAGGAATCTTATAATGCAGAAAGCAGACGGTAGCAATATACTGCGATATTTGCTTCACCATATGACAAACCGTGTTCTCAAAGCCCAGTTCCATATAACATATACGCAAATGCAAGAAATTCGTGGCTGTCATTGTTTGAGCGGACTTTATCTTGATTATAAGTGCATTCCGTTCGATGAAATGCCGTTTTGCTCGGGTTTGAAAAGCCACGTTCCGAGCCTTTCGGATTTGTTTGAATGCCTTGATGCAAACGGTCGTGAACACGAGGTTTTAACGTGGATTATTAAAAACAATACAGAACAGCAAGGTATGCTCTTTACTCCGCTCGAAAAAAATGAAGACGGGAAGTATAAACTCGGCAATTTTGACGATGTTGCCGATCTCGTAAAAACGTATAATCGAAAACTTTACAATTCACCAAAGCAGCAACTTCGTAAAATGATTATTAAGTACGACCATATTTTCATTGAGAGCTACATGGAGGATACGGTATCAATCATTAACACTATTAAAGGTCTTACCCAAAGCGGTATTGACAACTACGCTAATTTGGTTAGCTACTGGATGCAAACTACCAATCAAGTGAACAGCGAAGAGAAAAAGCAAGCCTTACTCGGAATGTTTACCGAATCAAAAGTGGCTCTTGTTTATGGTTCAGCCGGAACAGGCAAGTCATACTTGATAAACCATATCTCACATTTATTTGCTGATAAGTCAAGACTGTACTTAGCACAAACAAACCCCGCCGTAAATAATATGAGGCGAAAAGTTACAGCTTCAGCGGATAGCACTTTTATGACAATATCGAAATTTACGAATCCATATTATAGAGGAAAGACCGAGTTTGACATTCTTATAATCGACGAGTGTAGTACGGTAAACAACCATGATATGAGAACAATACTCAGTCGAGCGAATTTTGAGTTGCTTGTTTTAGTCGGCGACACATATCAGATAGAAGCTATTGAGTTTGGCAACTGGTTTGATGCTGTGCGTAGTTTTTTGCCGGAAGTCTCTGTATGCGAGCTAACGAAGCCTTATAGAAGTGATAGCCCCGCTTTATTAAGACTTTGGAACGATGTCCTGAAAATGGAAGATGATATTTTTGAACTCTTGCAAACATATAGCTACTCGGCAAATTTAGATGCGACGATTTTCACTCCCGCTGCTGAAAACGAGATAATCCTATGCCTTAACTACGGCGGTCTGTACGGCATAAACAACATTAATCATTTTTTGCAGGAAAGCAATAATGGTAAGGAAATGTGGCGGGGCATTCAGCGTTATAAGGTGGGTGACCCGATTCTGTTTAATGACTCGGCGGATAAGTTTTTCACACGAATTGATGACCAAGTTCCTGTTATCCATAACAATATGAAAGGTCGAATTATTGATTTTGAAGTGCTAAATGGGGGAAAAGCAAACGAGAGTATCCTCTTTGATATTGAAGTTGATAGACCGCTCATTGAAATGGATGCAAAAAATATGGACTTCACGATCGTAAAGAACGCTGCCAACGGGAATTCTGTCATACGCTTTGCCGTAAACAAAAACAAAAGCACCGATGAAGACGATGACGGCGTTTCAAAAACACTCGTACCGTTCCAAATTGCTTACGCCGTATCTATTCACAAGGCACAGGGTTTGGAGTACGACTCTGTCAAAGTTATCATAACCGATGAGATTGACGAATTGATAACTCACAGCATTTTTTACACAGCAATAACCCGTACAAGAAAATCGCTGAAAATATACTGGATGCAACCCGTCGAAAAGAAAGTGCTTGATCGGATAGAACCGAAGGACAATAAAAAAGATGTGGCGCTGCTAAGGCTAGAAATAGTATGACCACACGCCAAGAAATTAAGCCTTCTGCTTTACTTTTCCCGCCGCCAACGAGGACTACCCGTTCGCCGAGATACCCGGCAAAGACAACACGACAGTCATGCGGCACAGAGCAACCTATAACATATGTTTATTTGTTCCCTCGAACGGAAAAACATCAAAATACATACTAGACATCAATCTGATGCTATCGTTCCATTACATTATATGTAAAACATCCAAACCGAACACTCGACTTGTAATAGTGGACGTATTTCCTTTAACGAGCAAAATGTAAAAAACAGTGAGAACGTGTTTCCTTGTACGAGAAAACTCAAAAATACACTCAAGACATTCAAACGGGCGCTTTTAGCCACCGAGTGGATGGTAAAACATCCAAATTGACCACTCGACCTATAGGCATTGACGTATTCCCGCGAACGAGCAAATGCTGTAAAAAGGCGTAGACGTATTTCCTTCGACGGATATATGCTAAACTACAGTCTAGACATCAAAATGAACGGTTCGTTCCAGATGGTATGAGGAAATATGTCAAGTTCAACTCATTTAATTCAACCCATTTCCTTCGAATTATACATATAAGAAACATTATTCTTTAAAAAAAGTAACCTTCAATAAGTTATTTTGTCCGTTATTTGTCCGTTACGAAGAAAAAAGTCCGTTATTTTCCCGTTGTTTTTACTCAAATCCACTTATAAATATTAGAAGATGTTTTAGATAAGGGCAGTAATACTCAAAGATACAAGACTCTATAATAATACACAAAAGTGAAGAGTTAGGACTCATAACCCGAAGGTCAAGACTGCCGATGAGATGGCAGCTGGAGTGTTGGAGGATATATTAAAACCGGTCAGTCTTATACGAGTTAGAAATTAGTTAATGAAGCTATGAATATGATACATGATCTTAAAATGGGAAGGCGAACAATTAATTTGCAAAATTGTTGTATCTCGAGAAATACACACTTGTGTTGACAAATATGTTCATTTATAATATTTAATATAGGATATAATGACTTTCTCATATAACAACTTTCATATAAAGGATGGTTTTTATGAAAAGATGTGATGGTAGAAGACTAGTATCCATTGGGCCATTTGTAAAAATGATTCCATATATTATGACTCGGCGCAGCGATGCGCAGATTTTTTTTAAACAACTTGTTTATACAGATACAATTGATACCTATCTAAGAAAAAAACGGGAGCAGGGATATAAGATAAATTACCTGCATTTTTTTATTTCGATTTATGTGCGTCTTATCGCTGAGCGGCCTCAGCTGAACCGCTTTGTAATAAACAACAAGCTATATGCTCGAGAAAATATTTATATTTCTATGGCTGTAAAACGTTCGTTGCATGATGATGCGGAGGAAACAACGATTAAATTTGCTTTCACCGGATGTGAGAACATTTTCGAAATAGCCCAAATCGTTGAACAAAAAATTTCAGAGTGCGTTACGACGGTTAGTCCAAATAATGTCGATAAAATTGCGTCCTTAATTATGTCGCTGCCCGGGAAAAAAGCCCTAGTGACAATACTTAAATGTATGGACAAATACAATCTATTGCCGCGAGCTATTATTGATGCAAGTCCGTTTCATACCTCGATGTTTTTCACATATCTAAAATCAATAAAGTTGGATTATATTTATCATCATCTCTATGATTTTGGAACCACCGGCGTTTTCGTTGCACTTGGGAAAATCAAAAAAATCCCGGTGGTAGAGCATGATGCTGTCGTTATAAGAAGCTGCTGTGAAATTGGGTATACGTTAGACGAACGCATCTGTGATGGTTTGTATTTTTCTAATTCCTTAACTCTTGTAAAAAAATATTTACAAGACCCCTATCTACTTGAAACGAGATTATCAGAGCGCATGAAAGATGCAAAGTAGGGAGTAGGGTTATAGAATTGCTTAAAACGGAAATGGTGAATAAGTAAAAATGTTTCTGTTAAATTAAATTTAACCATGATATAATAATTATATAGTTTAAGAATAAGATTGGATAGAATTGAGATCGGTGAGTGCGAGGGAGCATCCGAAACCATTCTCTCAACCACAGCTAATCGCTAAGCCGGCCATACTAGGGCGGCTTTTGTTTTTTGTTAGATTAAGTTGAAAAGTGATCTATATACAACTTGAATTTTTGTGAGGATGGGTGAAATGGCTACAACTTTTATTGACTATTATGAGATACTGGGGTTACCCCGCACAGCTACAAAGGACGAAATCAAGTCTGCTTATCGAAAAGCTGCTCTTAAGTACCATCCTGATCTTCATCCCGCAAGTGAAAAAACCGCAGCGGAAGAAAAATTTAAAAAAATAAATGAGGCTAATGAAGTCCTTAGCGATCCGGAAAAGCGTGAAAAATATGACCATCTTGGCGAAAACTTAAATAATGGCCAAGAGTGGGAACCATCTCCCAATATGGGCAATCAGGGTAATTCTTATTGGAACGGGGAAGATACAAGCAGTTTCAGTGATTTTTTTGAAAGTTTATTTGGAGGCCCAAAAGCAAGGGGATTTGCGGGGGGATTCGGGCAACAGAGGAATACTCGGGGACAGGATCTGGAGAGTCAAATTGAACTAACACTAGAAGAGGCCTATCACGGCGGGCAAAGGAGGTTCCAGTTCTCCCTTAAGAGTATATGTCCCGAATGTGCCGGAATGGGCACTGTCAATCAGAAAACATGCCGGAGTTGTGGTGGAACCGGATATAAGACCACTACCAAGACACTGGATGTAAATATACCTGCGGGGCTTAAGGATGGAAACACAATTCGTCTCAGGGGACAAGGCGGAGAAGGAAGCAGTGGTGGTAAACAGGGAGACTTATTGCTGACAGTCAAAGTCCTGCCTCATACCACTTTCACTTTAAAAGGAAATAACCTCGAAACGACAATCATAATCAGACCCGAACAGGCAGCACTGGGAAGCAAAATTTCTGTTCCTACAATAGATGGAAAAGTGACCGTCACAGTTCCGCCAATGTCTCATAACGGACAAAGACTGAGGTTAAGATCAAAAGGTTGGCCGGAAAAAAGCGGAACCAGAGGAGACCAATATGTGGAAATTCGTATTGATATTCCAACATCATTGAGGCAAGAAGAACGGTTGATTTACCAGAAACTTATGGATCTTGGAAAAGAGGTGCATAACCATTGAAAAAATACTATCTGCAAATCTATCAAGGCCCGGGGGAATCTGCATCCGAATGCGATAGGATCCTAATAGAGGAACTGCCTTATCAAACCCTTATTATAGAGAGACTTTCGGCGTTGGGAGTAATAGACATCGAAGAGGGAATGCTATCAGTGGATCAAATAGACCGCATAGCAAAGATCCTACGGCTACGCCATTCATTAGGAGTAAACTTATCCGGTGCCGCGATTATTTGTGAATTGATGGATCGTTTGGATGAGATGGAAAAAGAGATCGAACGCCAAAGACGTAAGTAAGGCCAGTCTGCAATGTTTGGATTAAGATGGTGTGAGAGGTATTTTGACTGATATATTTATTCATTCAGCTGACCCCCCCCCCC
>DIFD01000003.1:0-133 GCA_002418965.1 Peptococcaceae bacterium UBA5757
GCGGACGGAAGCGGAACGGCGTATGCGGCAGCAGCAACGTTCGGCATGCCGGACAACGATGTAACGTTGTACGCACAATGGACAATTAACAGCCATAACGTAAGTTACAGTGGCAACGGCTCAACGGGCGGAA
>DIFD01000003.1:237-63539 GCA_002418965.1 Peptococcaceae bacterium UBA5757
GAACGGCGTATGCGGCAGCAGCAACATTCGGCATGCCGGACAACGATGTAACGTTGTACGCACAATGGACAGCTGTTAACTACCATGTAACATACAATGCCAACGGCGGCACTGGTACACAAACAGACAGCACCGTCTACCATTATGGCAATACGGTAACAGTAAAAAATAAAGGTTCGTTAGCGAGAACAGGATACACGTTCAATGGCTGGAATACGAAAGCAGACGGAACGGGTACAAGTTACGCAGCCGGAGCGACATTCTCGATGCCTGCTTCTGATGTAGAACTGTTCGCGAAGTGGAAAATCAATACTTACACCGTTAAATATATTGCGCTTATCGGCGGTAGTATTGTCGGGACGGCTACGCAGACTGTGAACTATGGCGGCAGCACGACGGACGTTACGGCAACGCCGAATACAGGTTGGCATTTTGCAGGTTGGAGTGATGGCAACTCCAATACGACACGTCATGAAGAAAATGTAAAGTCGGATAAGATTTACTTCGCCGATTTTGATATCAACCTTTATACCATCAAATACCAAGCAACTACGGGTGGACATATTGGTGGATACGAGCCTCTAACAACTCCTAAAACTCAAGTTATCCCCTACGGTGGATTTACATTACCTGTCAAAGCGATCCCGGATGCCGGATACCGCTTTGATGGATGGGATGACGGCGTTAGCACGGTATGGCGTCATGAAACCAATGTCAAAGCCAATGCAACCTATACAGCCAGATTTATCCCGGACATTGCTGCGTACACGGTGGAACATTATACGCAAGACCTTACTCCTTTAACAGACTGGACGTTAGCGTATACGGAAGATCCGAATCCGACGGGTACAACAGGGACGACGGTATATGCCAGCGATTTTGTGAGGACTTTCACCGGCTTTACCTTTGACCACGCAGAGTATGTCTCCGGGCAAGACGTTGCTCCTTCGGCTATGGTGGTTGATGATTCCGACGGCGATGAAACTGACGAAGGCGGAACCATTGCCGCAGACGGAAGCCTTGTGATCAAACTCTACTACACCAGAAACACCTATACCATTACCTATCAGTCAAGCGACCACGGCATGTTGGTCGGTGACGATGTTGAGCAGGGAACGGACGGCGTTTACTACCGCATTGATACCAAGTATTATGGAGATACGTACGATACTGCTCCGACACCTCAAGCCTATCATGGTAGTCATTTTACCGGTTGGAATCCTGCATTGCCCGGTACAGAGGATACGGTAACCGCAGATGCAACCTTTACCGCTCAATTTAAAAAGAGTTCCTCAAACGATGACGATGATGATTCCGGCGTTTTGGGTGAAAAACTGAACACGGAAGAACACTTTGCTTATATCCAAGGGTATCCGGATAATACGGTCAGGCCAACAGGCAATGTAACCAGGGGAGAAGTCGCGGCTGTCTTCTATCGCTTATTGACGGACACCTATAAGGATACCATTTATACGACCGAGGAAGATTTCAGCGATGTTAAGTCCAGCAACTGGTTTGTACGTTACGTCGCTACCTTGGCCAACGGAGACATTATCACCGGTTATGAAGATGGTAGCTTTAAGCCTTCACAACCGATTACCCGTGCCGAATTGGCGGCTATCGCCTCTCGTTTTGACAACCTGACCCCGTTTGATGCCGATAATTTCTCGGATATCACGGGTCACTGGGCTAACGAGTTGATCAACTCCGCAGCGGAAAAAGGTTGGATAACTGGCTATCCGGATGGGACGTTTAAGCCCAATCAGTACATCACCAGAGCAGAATTCGTAACCCTGGTTAACAATGTACTGAGCAGAAAAGTACAGGCTGAAGATATTTTGTCCGACGCCAAACAGTTCCCGGATCTGAAAGCGACCGCCTGGTATTATGAAGCCATGCAGGAAGCCATCAATAGCCACTATTACACGAGAGAAGATAGTGCTGATTTCGAAATCTGGACCGAGATTTACTATCCAACTTTGGATATGTAATATCTACTCACAAATTTGACAACTTCGCAAATCCCCAATTTCAATAAGAAAGGACTCACTAAAGTGAGTCCTTTCTTATTTGCATAAAACAATTGTCCGTTTTTATAAATTAATTTTTAGAACTATCAACCAAGATCAGATATCATTAAAATCAATAGAAGAAGGGCGGGACCGAAATGAATCAAGAGTAATTTGGGCTTTTTAAAAATTTTAAAAAAGCCCAGGCTGACATGGTTTGCAGCTAGGCTTTTTTGTTTTTATTTTTTATAAGTACCCGATACATTGGGGGTTTTCGATGCTCCCGCGATATTGGATGCGGTTGAAGTACCCTGGACATTGGCGGCTGTGGATGTTCCTGCGACATTAGAGCTAGTAGAGACGCCTTGGACATTGGGGGTTGTTGTTCCGGCGACGGCGACGTTGGAGGTAATAGAAGCGCCTTGGACAATTACTTTTTTGCAGGCATAGGATTCCTGGACCTGCTGCAAAGCTTCCCCGAAGCGTTGGAAGTGGTTGATTTCTCTTTGTCTTAAAAAAGCCAAAGTATCATAAACGCCTTTGTCATCGGTAAGGTTCATGAGGTGGTTATAGGTTGCTCTTGCCCTTTGTTCTGCCGCCATGTCGTCTTGAAGGTCGGCAATGGGGTCATCCTTGGCAGTGAGGCATTCTATGGGAAAGGGGATGCCGACGGCGTCAGCATAATAGAGGGCTTTGCCATGTTCTGTATAATGGCCAATTAGGTTGGCTGCTCGCAATTCTTCCAGGTCAGCATTTTTGCTGAGCTTATAAATAAGAGTTGCAACTATTTCCAAGTGTGCTAATTCTTCGGTACCAATATCTGTGAGTAGGGCTTTCGTCTTATTGTCGGGCATGGTGTAGCGTTGATTTAAATAACGTAGGCTGGCAGCCAGTTCTCCATCCGGGCCTCCATATTGAGTCATTATGATCTTAGCTAGTTCGGGGTTTCTTTTGTCAACCCGAACCGGATACTCGAGTTTTTTTTCATATATCCACATATTCCGTCCTCCTATTTTAATAATCCCAGGGGAAGTCTGATAATCCCCATGTCCAGGTGTTAGCGTTGACCGGATCTCCTTGCATCAGAGGGCCGTACTGTTTAACATATTGGGCTCTTAGTGCGTTGTGTTCGTTTACGGACATGTTATATTGCTCAATAGCGAATGTATCTTCCGGATGAGTGTCTAAATATAAAATAAGCTCGTATATGGTGAACTCCACTTGCTGAATTTGATCCATAAGGCTCATTTGTGCGCTGATTGCCGCCGCTGTTTTGGTAGCTGTTTTGGTAGCTGTTGTAGCCGATTGCACGTTTGCTTTTGCGGTTTGAGTATTTGCCGTAGCCGCCTTTGTATTTGCTGTTTTAATATTTTTGTTTTTGTTTATGGTAGCCATTCAGGTGTTTCTCCTCCTTTTTTTATGTTATCTACCCGGTGCCAGTTCGTTTGGTCCATATTTACCGATGGGAATGCAAAGGTCAGGAAAAAGGGAGCCGCAAGCCAGGGCGGAAGGATAATCATAAAATCGATCAACTTTTTGAAGGGGCACATAACTATAACCCAGCCCCAGACACATGCCTGCACAAAGCGGGTAGTAAGAATTACAATCAGCCAAAAGGATAACCTCCTTTTTATAATAGAGAAATTGATACGACATATTATGCCACTCCCCGGATCTCGTGCCTGTACTCGTGTTATTTGCGGTATATTCTTGGTTGCCAATAAATGAGCGGGTTCTTTTTTTAGGTGGTTATTAAATAATTTTGGATTAAGTTTGCGTTCAATTCAAAATGTTTGTTTTATAGTAGCTGTTTTGCTATAATTAAAAATAGGTAAATGTGGGGTAAAATACATGTAAATATAATGTAAACAACCCTGTTATTAAAATTTCATGCAAAGGCAGGTGTTCATCAAAGATAATAATATGTAGAATGGGATTTTAAAAAAAAGAAAGGAGATATTATGTTTAGAGTAACGCATAAAGAGGAACGGTTTTATGACATGTTTGTCGAAACAGTCGATCTGGCGTGTGCAGCAGCAGAAAAACTGGATGACCTGATGACAAACTATGTAAATGTCCGGGAAAAGATCAATGAGATTGAAGAGATCGAGCATCAATGCGATCAGAGCGTACATAACATCATGAAGCAATTAAACCGCTCTTTTGTCACACCGATTGACCGGGAAGATATTAATGAAGTTGCAACGGGGTTGGATGATATCACTGATGCTATCGAAGCTGCAGCGCACCGCTTTCGTATGTATAATGTGGAATTTGTTACAGAGGATGCAAAAGCGTTATCCAAACTGATCGTCGCAAGTACGAAAGAACTAAGAGACGTTATGATCGAGCTGAAAAATATGAAAACCAGCAAGATATTACTAAAAAAGATCTATGAAGTCAACCGTCTGGAAAACGAAAGCGATGATCTTTACCGGGATGCTGTTTCCAAATTGTTTGCCAACGGCCATGATGCCCTCCTGGTAATGAAATGGAAAGAAATCTATGAGCTTTTAGAAAACACCTTGGATGAATGCGAGGATGTCGCAAATATCGTAGAAGGTGTTGTAATGAAAAATGTTTAGTTTGCTATTAATTGCGGTTGTTATTGCTGCCCTTACTTTTGACTTTATCAACGGGTTCCATGATACGGCAAATTGTATCGCCACCTCGGTATCGACCCGAGTGATGACTCCTAGGGTGGCTATTATTATGGCTTCCACATTAAATTTTGTCGGGGCTTTGACGAGTGAAAGTGTCGCCAAGACCATTTCAAGTGGGCTTATAAATGGGGCTTTGGAACAGTATGTCATTATCGGCGCATTGCTTGCGGCTATCATCTGGGACCTGGTGACCTGGTATTTTGGGATTCCGTGCAGCTCTTCCCACGCTTTGATCGGAGGATTGGTTGGCGCATCAATTGCTTATGCATCCTCTCTTGATATAATCTTATGGTCAGGGGTTTTGGAAAAAGTCGTTATCCCGCTTGTTTCATCTCCTTTGATTGGGTTTTTGATCGGATTTTTGATTATGAGGGGTTTGTTTCGTCTCCTTAAGCCTTTTTCTCAGCGGTTTGTAAACAAATGGTTTTCCAAACTGCAAATATTTTCTGCGGCATTTATGTCTTTTTCTCACGGTGTCAACGATGCCCAAAAATCCATGGGGATTATCACTTTGGCATTAGTCAGCGCTGGGCTGTGGGATCAATCTGCCGGAATCCCCATCTGGGTCAAATTGGCCTGCGCGGTTGCCATGGCATTTGGGACTTCTATAGGGGGTTGGAAGATCATTAAAACTGTGGGCATGAATATGATCCGTATGCAGCCTATTGGCGGTTTTGCAGCGCAAACAGGCGCAGCCATTGTCATACAAGCGATGACAATATTTGGTGCTCCGGTCAGTACGACGCATGTGATCACCTCTTCTGTCATGGGGGTAGGGGCATCCAAACGGATTTCTGCCGTACGATGGGCTCTGGCCAGAAACATCGTCATGACCTGGATTATTACGATCCCAATTACCATGATTCTAGGCGCCGGATTTACTTTGTTGTTCCGTATGGTTATCGGATAAAATTTTTATAAAAGAATAGTCGGCACGTCTTTTAAGACGAAGCCGACTCCACTGGGCAGTAAAAAGAGTAAGTAGTACTTTGCAAAAGCAAAGTATTTTTTATTGTCAATTTTTGTCGATAGATTTTGTCGAAATATATACAATAATGTCAGATAGAAAAGAAAAAAAGGGGAAATTGCTAATATGAAGAAAAATAATAATATATATAAAAAATTTTTATAATAGATAAGATCAATTGTTTCAGGGCCACTAGATGATTTTTCTGTCAATAATAGTGTTTTTAGAGGCTTAGGGGGAAACTATGGAAAAAAAAGTGGAAAAAGGCACGGTTTTGGTTGGTGACAGCTCCGATATACTTGAAACAGAAGCTTGCCTTGCCAGGTTAAAAAACGAAAACAGATTTTTGCGGGCACAGATTAAAAAAATGGAGTCCGAATTACGGTTAGCCCAGGAAAATAAAGAAGATTATCATTATATTTTAAAATCCTCCAATGCCTGTTTTTGCATTATTGAGATGATATATGATGAGCAGGGCAACCCCATTAACTGGCTGTATCTGGATACCAACTTTGCTTTTGACAACCAATATGTGCAGGGACTAAAGGATGCCAAAGGGAAATATGCCGGTGATTTATTGCCCGATATAGATGAGTTAATTAAGACTTACGGTGAAGTAGCACTTACCGGTAAATCCATGCATTTTTTTAATGAATCAACAGAGTTCGGACGTTGGTTTGATATCTTTGCATTTAAAGTAGGAGATGAAAACAGCAGGCAAGTAGGCGTACTGTATTATGACATTACCGATCATGTCAATACCAAACAACAGACTCGATTTCAGGCCAAGTTGCTTGATCGGGTAGATGATGCCATCGTCAGTGTGGATCAAAATAATTGCGTTAATTATTGGAACGCCGCTGCGGAAAAAATATTTGGCTGGCCCGCAGATGAGGCAATAGGGCGTTTGTTACCCGATTATCTGTTGGATTATTTGCAGGGTTGTCTTCTAGCCATACCACCATCCCATGAGGACGTCTCTTTTTGGTATGAGGGGATGAAGTCCTGCCGTAAGGATGGTACTGATCTTTTAGTTGACATGAATTGCAAAATCTTTAGAGATATAGAAGGCAATTACAATGGAGCGCTTGCTTCTTTCCGTGATGCCGGGCCGCGTATAGAAGAACTGAATAAACTGCAAAAAAGCGAAATGAAAGCAAAAGAACTGGTGGAACAACTGCGTCAAAGGGATGAAAATAAGAACCGGTTTATCAGCATTTTGTCCCATGAGTTACGTAATCCGATTGTATCGATTATGTTGAGTCATTCTCTATTGGATCGGGTCGGGCCGGACGATCCTAAGGCCAAAAAGGCATATGATATCATCAAAAGGCAGACAGGACAATTGGCCCGTTTGGTAGATGACCTTTTGGATGTTACGCGTTTAAATTCTGATAAGATGGCACTGGTAAAAGAAAAAGTCGATTTGAATGATCTGCTTGAACGTTCTATAGAAGATTTTAAGCTTCGCTTTACTGAAAGAGAAGTCAATCTGGTATCTGGTTTAAATCCCGATCCCATCTATATATGGGCGGACCCAGAACGCATCAACCAGGTATTCAGTAATCTGTTGCATAATGCCGTTAAATTTACGGCAAAAGGAAACAGCACATGGGTACAAGCCACAAAAGACGAAGCAAACAATCTGGTCGAAATCAGGGTCCGTGATAACGGTATCGGTATTAACCCGGAGGCATTGGACCGGTTATTTGATCCTTTTTTACAGGCTGATATTTCTCTGGAACGGTTCGCCGGAGGTTTGGGATTGGGGTTAACCATTGCCAAAGGAATCACGGATTTGCACGGCGGAACGCTGACGGCTTTTTCGGAGGGAGTCGGCAAGGGAGCGGAATTTGTCGTTTGTTTGCCTTTGCTGCAGGACAAACAGAATGAACAATAGACATAAACATTAAAATAGAAGATGAAAAAGCCTCTATAATACAACGATTATAGGGGCTTTCTTGTTAGTAATAAACGTCTTGATGCGCTTTACAAAAGGCGGCGGCAGACCTGTCACTTGTACTGGGAGATAAAGTGAGCTATAATGGGCTTAATGTTGAATTTTTAAGGAGAGTAGCTTCCATGACGATCTTTTATCGATACGGCGGCAAATTGTATATTAACATTACCAACCGCTGCCATTGTAACTGTACTTTTTGTATCCGTCAAAACGGGGAATCTGTGGGCGATTCGGACTCATTGTGGCTTGCGCATGAACCTTCTTTGGAGGAGATCATAGACGCGTATGAAAAACAGGATTTAGATGGGATTAGCGAGGTGGTATTTTGCGGCTACGGGGAACCTTTGGAGCGGCTGGATATGGTGCTGGATGTTTGCAAATACCTGCGGGAACACACGGATATGAAGATTCGCGTCAATACCAACGGGCTTTGCGACCTGATCCACGCTAAGCCCACTGCCCCTTTGCTCAAAGGGTTGGTGGATGAGATTTCTATCAGCTTGAACGCCTCCACTGCCGCCGAATATCAGCGGCTGACACGCTGCAGCTTTGGGGAAGTGGCATTTGAAGCCATGTTGCAGTTTGCCCGTGGTTGTAAAGAGTCTGTGCCGCGTGTGGTCTTTACCGTTGTGGATGTGATTGGGCCCGACGAGGTTGAAGCCTGCCACTGTCTGGCGGATGAAATGGGCATCGAGCTGCGGGTGCGGCAGTACGTTGGCAAGTAATCTTAGGTTGCGCGGGACGGAATATAAAAAATATGGCAGATAATGTCGAACGAGCAAGCTTTTAAAGGAAATCGAGATAAAAAGAAAGAAAAACCCATTAGAAATAATGGGTTTTTTTGTTTATAGTAACCCCAAAATATAGCCGACGCTTTGTCCGGCGGGCGGTTGGATAAAAAGGACAAAAAAGAGATTGAGGCGAGACTGTAGGGGATAGATGCAGGAAAAATTAATCTTTAATGATCGGAGTTGAGTTAAAATGGGGATGGGAAAGTGTTTGACAGAAGGTATATGTCCCATATGTTTGAACAAAACAAATAGCATAAAAGATACGAATGGCTTTGGTGGTCTTTGGGTTGAGTGTCCAAAATGCGGGGTATATGTAATTGAGGAATCTGTTTTTAGGCCTGGTGTTTTAGGCTTACGGTTGCGCTCCTGTTTGTATTATTATTTAACACAGCAATCGGAAGATCTGAAAGAGAAAAAATTGATACCCGACTTCCAAAATGAAGACGTAGAAGATGAGAATAGCATATTTAAATACGGACAGAGGCTACTTAAAACAATTTCAACCAAATCAATTCTTCAGTTATATCCTAAAGATATACATGAAAGAATTGGAATGATTATGCTTAATCTTAGTAATGAGGTTCAATATATTGGAAATACTTTTGCTGTGAGAAAACCAGTGGGTGATCCAGAAAAATATAACTTATTTTTCCTTGATGAAGGATTTGGGGCAGAGACCATTAAGGAACAGTTTAATGGTATTTTGGATTTTCTTGAAAAACAAGAATTAATAAAGTATTATAACAACGGAAGTAACGGCAATATGAATTATAAGATTACGCCAAAGGGATGGGAACTGATTGATGAATATCAGAAAAGCCACCAGAATTTGGCCCAGGGTTTTATTGCCATGTGGTTTGATGAATCAATGGCTCCTGCCAAAAAAGCGATTATGAGTGCAGTTGAGAAGAGTGGATACATAGCTCAACCAATCGATATGAAAGAGCATAACAATCAAATCGTTCCTGAGATTTTCTTTGAGATTAAAAGAAGTGAATTTATTGTCGCTGATTTAACAGGCAATAGAGGCGGTGTATATTATGAGGCAGGATATGCGGAAGGATTAGGAAAGCCGGTAATTTTATGTTGCCGGGCTGATCAATTTGATGCCCTTCACTTTGATGTAAAACAAAAAAGTGCTATAAAATGGGCTAATGGAGAAGATTTAGAAGAAAGATTAAAAAAACGTATTGAGTCCACGATCGGTAAAAGACAACCTATATAATTCCTTTCCCTCTAGCCTCGTACATCCTACGGGGTTTTTGTTTAGCCCTTAATTATCGTGTCGAAATGTGGTGGGTTGTGTCGCAAAAATGCTGAGCTAAAAGCTTCTTACCACATTTTGGCAGAAGCAATTATTGCTGCTTGACAGAGGGGTTGGATTGACCGTATCGGTTGCAGGCGGAGTGTTTTTTGTCGCAGATGGAAATTTATTGCAGGATAACTTCCAAAAAAAAGAGAAACTGTAAGTTATTAGCATATTGGTAAAGGCGTGAATTGACATGAATCAGGCACAGATGTCCTATATACATAAAATGATTGTCCTAACGGCGGTGTTGTTTGTCGTTGTCTTCTTGCTCTATGCTCCCGTGGCTCAGGCTGCGACCCAACTGGAGATTACGGCGGACGCTGTCAATGTCCGTAGCGGGCCGGATACCAGTTACAATAAGGTCGCTACCGTTAAGCTGGGCCAAACGTATCCCGTGCTTGCTTCTAAAAACGGCTGGTATAAAATCCAGGTTAACAATACGCTCACCGGTTGGGTGATTGATACCTATGCCAAGATCCTTTCGGAAAACGATTTACCCGACCATATTACCATCTCCAGCGGCCTGGTGAATATCCGCAGCGGTCCCGGTACAAGCTATGATAAGGTCGGCGAATTGAAGGCCGGTGAGACTTTGCAGGTGATCGGTCAAAGCGGCGATTGGTACAAGGTTTCTCTTGCGACGGGAGCGGCAGGCTATGTGGCAAACTGGCTAGTGCAGACGGCTTTGTCGGGAGCGTCAACCGCGGGCTCCACAATCAGTTCCGGCGGCAGCACCATCTCTAGCGGCGGTAGTACCATCTCTGACTCATCTAAACCGTATAAAAAAGGTACGGTCAATACCAATAACTTGAACCTGCGCGCTTCCCCCGACTCCAATGCGGAAAAAGTCACGCAACTGTCGCAGGGAACCGGGGTTAAAGTGTACGAGCGTTCAGGCGACTGGTACCGCATTGTGGCCGATAACGGCTGCAACGGTTGGGTCTACGCCACATATATCACGCTTTTTAATGTTGCCGTATCCGCTGAAACAATTGAAGCGCCCGAGCGGCCTGTCTGGGATCAGGAAAGCGGGGTTCAGGGTGAAATTGATCTGATCTTTGATACGACCGATTCCGGCTTTACCATTACGATGACAAGCGACATACCCATCGAATACAGCCTAAAGAAAACAAGTTCAAGCGTTTCTTTTGTCACCGATATGGCAATTTCCGGCGAGACTCCTTGTGTTTACGGCATGGAAGCCCAAATCGAGGGGGAATCTGGTCAGACGTTGACGGTAACGGGCAATTCGCTCTATTATGACGTGGACAAAGAAGACGAAGGCAGAAAGCTGATCCTGATGTTCGGCATCAGCCCGCTCGTGGGTAAGCTGATCTATTTAGACCCGGGGCACGGCGTGATCAACAGCAGCGGTATTTTGGATCCCGGCGCCTGCGGGTCGAGCGGATTGCAGGAAAAAGACGTGGTTTACGCCATTGCGCTCAAAACCAAAGCCTTGCTGGAGGATATGGGTGCGCAGGTCGTTATGACCCGGGGCAAGACCACGTATTTAACGTTGTATGAGCGCGCCGCTATAGCCAATTCCGCCGGCGCCGATATCTTTGTCAGCATCCACACCAATTCTTCTACATCCTCAAGCACCAACGGCACATCCACATGGTTGTATGCCCCGTCGGGGAATTCTGCTTACGACAGGGCTGCGCGCGTGCTTCTGGCGCAAAAGATTCAGACCTCTCTGCTATATTACGGCGGACGGGCGAATTTGGGTTTGCAGGAATCGAACTTTGTGGTTATAAGAGAAACCGCGATGCCTTCCGTGCTGGTGGAGACGGCATTTATTTCCAACGCGACGGAACAAGCCCTTTTGGCGTCCGATAGTTTTCAGCAAAAAATGGCAAAGGGGATTGCCGAAGGGATCAAAGCGTATTTTTTAGCGTGTGAATAAATTAAAATAAAATAAAATAAAATAAAATAAAATAAAATAAAAGGACGATCTATGGCGGATAAACAATTACTTTTAGCCACATCCAATCGCGGCAAAGTCAAAGAAATGCAGGCTATTCTTGCGCCGTATGACTGGCAGGTTCTGTCTTTGTCCGATCTAGGCGGTTATGTGCCACCCGAAGAAGACGGGGACAGTTTTTTAGCTAACGCCACCATCAAGGCAAGCGCGGCTTGCGAGTTTTCCGGATTGATTGCTTTAGCCGACGACAGTGGTTTGTGCGTAGAGGCCTTAAACGGAGCGCCGGGCATCCATTCTGCACGCTTTGCCGAGGATGACCCATCCTATACAGACGGGCATGATGCCGCCAATAACCGAAAGCTTTTGCGTTTGCTGGAAAATGTTGCGCTCCAGGACAGAAAAGCTTACTTTTGCTGCGTTATGGTTTTGGCCTATCCCGACCATGTTATGTACAGCTCCGAAGGCCGCATCGGTGGGCGGATCGCTCTTTTGCCGCAAGGGGACGGGGGTTTCGGCTACGACCCGCTTTTTTATCTTGCCCAGTACGGCAAAACCTTTGCCGAGTTGGGGCCGGATGTCAAAAACCACATCAGCCACCGTGCCAAGGCGTTGAACGGCATTTTGCCTGTCTTGCAACAAACCGGCAGAGTATAAAAAACAAGCAAAAAATTGCATCAAATACGAACTTTTGCTTGCAGTTTTTGTGAATTTAAGGTATACTATCTTTTGTTGTAATGCGCGGGTGTAGCTCAATGGTAGAGCTCCAGCCTTCCAAGCTGGTCACGTGGGTTCGATTCCCATCACCCGCTCCATTTGCGCCTGTAGCTCAGCTGGATAGAGCATCGGACTTCTAATCCGTGTGTCGGGCGTTCGAGTCGCTTCAGGCGCGCCAAAAATAAACCCCGCTAGACTAAATGATCTGGCGGGGATTTTGTTTCCTTATTATCTTTTTGTGTCGTTGTGTTGTCCAATCAGATGGGTTTATTTTTCCAGTATGCCAACGGGTTCTAAACTATAAAGATATTGAGCGTCAGCAAAGGGATATTGTGACGTGCCTTTGTTTTATACTCCCTATGCCATTATTTAAACACATTATAAAATTATTTGCAGGTATTTGGAAAAATAATTTTATAATGTGTCGAAAAACACAAAACGAAATGATAAAATAAACACATATGGAAATGACACCAGTTTAAAGGGGTTGGGAACTGGAACAGTTCTTACCGGGGGAAAGCATTTAAAACAGATCCGCAACGAAAGGATGGTAGCAGAAAAAAATGAACTTAACCGAGTACTTAGGCGATGGCATAAATCAGATATTCCGGACGGCGCTGTATTCTTCTTACACGAAGACCAGGGAGCGTATCTTTCTTTTACGGGCTACGGTAGAACAAAAGATAGCTGCCCGTAAGAGGCTCCTTGCCGAGCGGGAGGGAAACCCGGTGCCGCCGTTTTTAATTGCAAGCATCGCAACCAGATGCAATCTGCATTGTGCCGGGTGTTATGCCCGGGTCAGTCAAACCTGCACGGATCAGGCTGCCGCAGATGAATTGACCGCCGGACGGTGGGGAGAACTTTTTGCTGAGGCAAAAGATATGGGGGTATCTTTTATTTTGCTGGCGGGCGGGGAGCCGCTGGAAAGGCCCGATGTCCTGGACGAGGCGGCAAAAACACGCGGGGTGATCTTCCCTGTTTTTACCAACGGGACGCTTCTTTCCGGGCAGATGCTCAAGCGTTTTGACCACCACAGAAATTTGGTCCCGGTCATCAGCATCGAAGGCGATCGCAGTCAGACGGATGCAAGGCGCGGGGAGGGAATGTTTGACCTTGTTTCGCGCACAATGCGGGAAATGGGATCCTGCGGAATTTTTTACGGCGTCTCTGTCACGGTAACCAAAGATAACCTGGATACCGTTTTGGGCGAAGAATTTATCGCCGAGCTTTTAAATAAGGGGTGCCGCTTGGTCCTGTTTGTGGAGTATGTGCCCGTGGACGGCAATGCCGATCCGGCCCTCGGAGAAAAAGAACGTCAAACTCTGATTGAACAAAAAGAGATGCTCTGCACACGCTTTAAGGATATGATCTTGATGGCCTTCCCTGGCGATGAAAAACTGATGGGAGGCTGCCTGGCCGCCGGGCGGGGATTTTTTCATATCAATGCCTTCGGTGGCGCCGAGCCGTGCCCGTTTTCTCCGTATAGCGATACAAGTCTCCGCTTTGGCAGTATCAAACAGGCGCTTGATTCCGCGTTGTTTCGTAAAATCCGTGAAAGCGGCATCGAAGCAGATGACCATGTCGGAGGCTGCGCGCTCTTTGAAGCGAAGGATGAGGTTGAAAATATTCTGCGTGCCATACAGCGTTGCGTTTAAATTAATTCCGGAACTTTATCATTGTCCTGATTGGGCAAAAATATAGGCTTGTAACGGGGCGTATATGATGCTTGTTACATCTCAATCCCCGATTGTTAAAAAGATATTTGCGGCAAACCTGCCAACTCGAATACATAACGGTCGTATTTGAGCTTAGCTCCCCAAAATAGTAGTCTGCTATCTATGTGGTGGCAGGCTGTTTTTTAACTGCTACTTTGTGTTCGGATGAAATTCATATATAATAGTTATGATAGTATTTATTGTAAGGACCAATATATCAGGAGAGGGCGGGAGGGATAACCCCATATGTTTTTTTCAAGCAGTGGAACCGATAATAAAATAAAGCATATAGGGAAGCCTTTTTGTGTCGTGCTAATCATCGTCGCAATTTTTGCGGCTGTCATCCTAGGGAGCGGCTTTTTATCTCCCAATCCCAAAGATGGGTTGGCAGAAGCCTCCTATCCTACCGCTTCGGCTTTGGGCGCTGAGCCAAGCCCCAGGGCTGCGGCTTTCTATGAGTATGATGTTGTGATCTATGGCGGAACGCCCGCCGGTATAACGGCGGCAATGTCCGCTTCACGCGAGGGTTTGAAAGTAGCGGTCTTAGAGCCCACAAAACATATTGGCGGCATGATTACCGGAGGCCTGGGCAAAACAGATATCGGTAACATAGGGGTAGTCGGCGGACTGACAAGGGATTTTTTTGTTCAGGGAAGCGATTATTACTACCGAAATGTGTCACCTTACGAGCAGGCTTTATCCCCTGCTTTTACCATTGAGCCGCACGCTGCGGAAGAAATATTTTTGCGGGATGTGAATAAAGCCGGGGTAGATGTTTATTATCAATGCAGGCTAAAGGAGAGCGGCGGCGTGCAAAAATCCGGTGCCACGATCCAATCCATTACCAGTGAGAACAATCTTGTTTTTAGGGGGAAAGTTTTTATAGACTGCACCTATGAAGGCGACCTGATGGCCATGTCTGGCGTCTCTTATTCCATCGGCCGTGAAGGGCGGGATCAATATGGTGAAACGCTTGCGGGCATAAGCTCGTTCCCTTATAATGTGGGCGTACGGCCAAATCCCTATAAAAAGGATCAAAATAATTTTCGCTATGACCTTGCGGCTTATCGCGTCAATGGCGGAATGCTGACGGGCTTTTCGTACAAAGATGAGGCGGATACCGGGCAGGGGGACAAAAAGCTGCCTGCTTATAATTACCGTTTGTGCATTACAGATGATCCGGATAATCAAGTTCCGTTCGTCCGGCCCGCAAATTATGACGCATCCCAATATGAACTTTTAGTCCAATGGCTTTTGGTTTTGAAACAGTCCCAGGAGAACCGGGTTCTCAGGATGACAGATGTCTTTTACCTGGGGGCTTTGCCTGGCAATAAGTATGACTTGAACAATTCCGGCCCATTTTCGTCTGATTATATCGGCCATAGCTGGGACTATCCCGAGGCAGACTATGAAACCAGGCAAGAGATAGCCAAGCAACATCAGGAGTATTTGCAGGGGCTACTCTTCTTCCTGTCCAATAATTTAAGGGTACCGATCGAAATTCGTACGGAAGTCAGTAAATGGGGGCTTGCCAAGGACGAGTACACGGATAACGGTAATTGGCCTTATCAGTTATACGTCAGAGAAGCCAGACGTATGGTCGGAGATTTTGTGATGACACAAAAAGATCTGGTAACGGAGACAAAAAAAGACGATTCCATCGGCATGGGCTCTTATTGGATCGACTCGCATCATGTTCAACGGGTCTTTACGGAAAACGGGTTGATCAAAAATGAAGGAGAAGTCCAGGTCGCGGTTGATCCGTACCAGCTGCCATACCGCATCTTACTGCCGAAGGAAACCCAAGCGGATAATCTGCTAGTCCCCGTTTGTGTCTCTGCCAGCCATATTGCTTATTCATCCATACGAATGGAGCCCCAGTACATGATCTTGGGCCAGGCCGCCGGTGTGGCTGCGGAATTAGCCATCGATCAGAACTGTCATGTGCAGGATATTGACATCCATGCCTTACAAGAGCTGCTTAAAGACCAAGGCGCGATTTTGGCACTGCCCTAAAAGCGGATTTGGGTTAAGCCGCTCCGCCAAACGGCAACCATGATCGATACAAAAAAGCCCGCCTCAAGTCGAGGCGGGTTTTACGATGTCTATGACGATGCCCGTCACCCAATACAACCTTCTAACCGCCTTTTGTACATGCATATCGTAATCATACGGGTGTACAAGTATTGTGCGGCAAGCAAGATCATGAAGCCAGGGCCTCAATGAGAACACATCTGCCAATGATTGTTCATATAATGCCATATATGCGCGAAAAAGGAGTCGGGTTTTTATGAACAGAAGATACCCCCGTCCCGGCAACATAAATGCCAACAATCTTTTGTTGACGGATTACGGGCCGGAGCCGTTTGTCATCAATATTGATCAGGCAACCAAGCAAAACAATTATTACCGAACGGCTTTGTGGACAGGAGAATATTTGCAGCTTACTTTGATGAGCCTTCCCGTTGGCGGTGACATCGGCCTGGAGATGCACCCCGATGTGGACCAGTTTTTGCGGATCGAGCAGGGGCAGGGGCTTGTGATGATGGGCGACAGCGATGACAACCTGTATTATCGAAGGAATGTTGCGGATGATTTTGTCATCATCATCCCTGCCGGGACATGGCACAACCTGGTCAATACGGGGAACAGGCCACTAAAGCTATATTCCATTTACGCGCCGCCTGAGCACCCCTGGGGAACGGTCCACAGAACGAAGGAAGAAGCCATGGAGGCGGAATAAGAGACGGTCGAGGGAATCTAAAGCTCTCATTCGTTGTTCCGGCCAGGCGGCTTTGTTTGCTGAAGGAGGGCTGTTTGGGTCGGGCGGGGGACGGAGGGCTGCCGTCCGGCACAAAAAACCACCCCAGATACATTGGTATGTACTACAGGCAAAAAAAGGGCTTAACCCGGCAGGGGGGAAGCCCTTTTTTCTTGCCGCGGATTGTGGTATGATGGGAGCATGGATGTACAAGCCGCCGCTACGGCGGCATTAAAGATACTACGGATGATGGAGGAATGAGGATATGACAGCAGAGAAATTGGACGTTTGGAATCAATGGTATTTGCCGATGTCAGTGGTGATTGGGGATAAAAATCCGGTCATCGGCAATTATCTTTATGTTTACGCGCAGGGGGATGACGGCCTGACCGAGGAGTCCGCCGCTAAAATCCGCCAAAACCACGGCGGCTCTCCTGAAGAGGGCAATTATACGCTTGACGAAGACCTGTTGTTTAATATTCTTTTTTTCGCTATCAGCCAGGACGGGGTGGGGGTTAAAGTGTTCGGCTTGGGGCAGGAAGATTTTGAGATCGGCGCCGAAGCATTACAGTCGATGGAGACAACAATCGAGCAGGTCGGCATGATCCTGGCGCTGAAGACGGAGCAGGTCGACCTGGAAGCATTTGCCCGGTTGTTTAAAGACGAGACTGTGTATTATTCCACCCCGTTGGGGGACACCGCCGAGGGGGATACAAAGCTGTACATTTGCACCTCTGCCGAAGATCAAAAAGGCTATTACCCGGTGTTTTTGACCAAGGAGCATTTGCAGGAGTTTTTTAAGCTGCATCAAAGAGAAGCGTATATGATTTTGGAAGACAATTTGCAGCACTTTTTGGAGATGTTGGATTCGAGCGAAAAATTGCAGGAACTGGGCGTGGTGATCGAGCCGCAGTTGGCGTGCTTTGTCGAGCTGCCATCTTTGTTCCGGATTAAATAAAAATCACGCGAAGGAAAAGGACTATGACAAACAAAACGATTGAAAACCTGGACAAAGAGGATTTGTTGACCTTGTTGGACATGTTCGCCAAAAACTGGCTGGCCATGGACGGCGTCTGGTTCCAGTCTGTGGAAAAGAAGTTCGGCATGGACGAGGCCGTCGAGCATGACAAAAACGCCTGGCGGAACTTTACCGTGGCGGAGGCCAAGCGGATCAAGCAGTTTTTAAAACTGCCGGAGCGGGCGGGGATCAAAGGCTTACGGCAGGCGTTGGCCTTCCGCATGTACGCTACCATCAACGAAGACGAGATCATCGTCGAGGATAATGTGCTGGTTTACCGCACGCTTGACTGCCGCGTGCAAAACGCCAGAAAAAGAAAAGGGATGGAATTCCATCCCTGCAAGCCCGTGGGCTTGATCGAGTATACCTATTTTGCCAAAACCATCGACGACCGCTTTGACTGCGAGTCCATTAGCTGCTACCCCGACGTGACGGATGATACCTGCAACTGCTCCTGGAAGTTTACGTTGCGGGAGTAAAAGTTTATTGGAGTATTTATTATGAAAGAAGAATTTAACTTTGAACATTATAGAAAAGAAAATCCAATGGATTATCTCAAAGCAATAGAATTATTGAAAGTAGCTATAAATAAAAATGAAGTGTTTATGTGGATATATGATATTACGAGATTACATATACCAGATACTTTATACAAATATTTTAGCTTGACTGATGATAGTTTTTTAAATGAATTAAAGTTTAATTCATTGTCTGAAGAAAAAGTTTTTCTTGCTAATAGCAAAGATTTCAATGATCCATTTGATAATAAAGCATTTTTTTATAGGAATGAAAGATTAAATTGTTTTCAAGAGCTAAAGCGTTTTGATGGACATTTTTGTGATGAAATAATGTATAATTCAAGGTCAACCTCTTTTACTAAGGTTGGATATAATTCAATGCCAATGTGGGCGTATTATTCCAATAATCATTTGGGGTTTTGTGTTGCATATGATATGAAAGAACCTCTTAATTTACAGTTTTCAGCCAGTACTATGCCAATTCAATATATAAATCAAAGAATAGATATTACTGATTTATTAATAGATCAAATTGATATGCTCCTAAAGGAAAAGAACCGACAAATCAAAGAGGGAAGGAAAACAATAATTAAAGATGATCTGTTATTAATATACACGATCGTATTTCTACAAAATATAAAACATAGTATGTGGCAACATGAGGAGGAATTTAGATGTTCAGCTAGTAGAACATCTGTTGGTATGCCATATATTATGGCAGTGCCATCGGCCATATATGCAGGAGTAAAATGTACTTCTAGCAATATGGGAAAATTATGTGATGTATGCCATATGTTAAACATCCCATTTTTTCATATGAAGTTTAATGAATTTAATAGAGATTTTCAAATGGAAGCAGAAAGAATAATATAATTATGATTATATAAAATAAAAAAGCCGAACTATTATTATAGTTCGGCTTTTTTATTACTTTTCATCAAAATCAAGAAACTTATTTGGGGGAACGCCTAAAATATCGGCGATGTCGAATAGGGTGTCCAATGATATGGTTCTGTCTATATTGGGAGCTTCTACCGAACCGATAAAAGCGAGGTTTTTATCCAGCTTTTCTGCCAGTTGCTCTTGCGTCATCCCCTTTAATTTGCGGTAGTAACTAATTTTTAATCCTAGTTGTGTATATTTTGTTTTGTGTATGGCTTTCATAGGACTCACCTCTTTCTAAATAATTTTATCAACTAATATTGACAATTAGTATTTGATGAATTACAATAAATATTGTAAGTAAAGCAATAAAAGTTGTTTTGCTTACAATTATGTCATATTGAAAGGTACAGTCTATGGAGCCGTATCAAGTTCTATATTACAAATTGTTCAACGCAACTACGAGGGTGATCGAGGTTTTGCAGGAAATCCAAAAAGAAGCGGAAGAGCTGTATATCGCCGCCGAAGAAGAAAGCACAGCACTGGTATGTAGAGACGGGTCTCCCTCTCCCTCTCCTTCTCAAGAATAAAAGACCCGCGCAAAAAAGAGCAGGCATGACGCCTGCTCTTTTTGTTTCGTTACAAATAAAAAAAGTCGGTTCTAAGTTGATTCTGTTAGGGTACTTTTATTTCCCTTTGAGCTTTTCGATCTCTTCTTCGACTTCTTCCGCACCTTCTTGATAGAATTCTTCTTCATCGGGGGCGAGCTCTTTCAATAAGCGCAAAAATTCTCCGGCATGGACTTTCTCTTCGTCGGCGATATCCTCCAAAACTTCGATGGCCAGTTTGTTGTCGGTTGATTCTGCCAGCTGCATGTAAAGCTGGATGGCTTCGTATTCCGCCGCGATCATAAAGCGGATGGCGCGGATCAGCTCCGCGTCGGTCAGTTTCTTTTCTTTTGCCAGTCCGGCAAACGGGGTTCCAAAGTCAGGCATCGTTTATTCCTCCAATCATTATTTATTGAAAGCGATCACAGTGTCCGACCGTTTAAAAAAACAAAACGACGGTCTTTGTCTTAGTCTGTTTCGCTGCTTACCTAATAAAATCCTTTACTTAAATTTTTCATCTTTTTCGAAAGGGTTTATGGTCTGATTTGTATAATTAATAGGAATCAATATTATTTGGTGACAAGGTTACGGAACGATTTGCTAATTATGGTTATAATAGCAACATAAATAGATTAATAAATGAAGGAGGAAAGAGAAAATGGAAGAAACAACCACCAACAGAATGCCGTTAATCGGCGACAAAGCGCCAGCCTTTAAGGCGGTTACGACCCAGGGAGAGATAGACTTTCCCAGGGATTACGAGGGCAAATGGGTGATCCTTTTCTCCCATCCGGCCGACTTTACGCCGGTGTGCACAACGGAGTTTATGACATTCGCAACCATGGCGGACGAATTTAAAGCATTGAATACGGAACTCGTCGGGCTTTCGGTAGACTCTCTCTATGCCCATATTGCCTGGCTGCGTAAGATACAGGAGATCGAATGGAACGGCATGAAAAACGTCGAAGTCAAGTTCCCCCTGATCGAAGATATCCGCATGGATGTCGCCAACAAATTCGGCATGATCCAGCCGGGACAATCCAACACCCAGGCCGTGAGAGCAGTATTTGTCATTGACCCGCAGGCGACTATCCGCACCATTTTGTATTATCCGCTTTCTACCGGCAGAAACTTTGACGAGATCAAACGCATCATCATCGCGCTGCAAAAAGCCGACGCCGACCATGTGGCGACGCCTGCCAACTGGCGCCCCGGCGACGATGTGATCGTCCCGACAGCCGGATCTTGCGGTACTGCCAAAGAAAGAATGGAAACCCAAACCGACGACCAGTACTGCCTCGATTGGTTCATGTGTTTTAGAAAAGAAAAGAAATAGTGTCAGCAAAACAGATGATTCTGTCCAGTAGTAAACCGAGCGCAGGTGGGGCCTTTTAAGAACAAATTTGTCGTCTTCTTATGGCACGTAAATGACATCATTCAGGTATGCGCAAAAAGAGCAGGTTTAAAATCCTGCTCTTTTTTTTACTGTTCGCGGCGGGTAAGCGCTTTTTTTGTTCGTTCCGGTGGTGTGTGCCGGACATCCTATTTGTAAAGGCAAAAGGCCAATGACAATATAAGTCAAAAAAAATCGGCAAAAGCCAAAAAAAAGCAATATTACACCTTGACAGAGATATGGGAAAGAATTATAATTAGCTACAATCTTAAGAAAACAAATTTGATATTATTTGTCGGCAATGGAGCCATAACGTTAGTTTTTTATAACGTTAGCGGTTCCTTTTTTTATCAGAAAACTTGAGGGGTGATGTTGATGGATCATGGATATGTAGATTAAAATTGTATGTTATCTTGACACAAAAAAGTATTCGGCATTATATTTAGCTACAATCGTAAGAAAACAAATTTGATATTATTTTTTGGCAATGGGGCTGCAACGTTAGTTTTTATAACGTTAGGGCTTCTTTTTTTTATCAAAATTTTAAGGAGTGATATTTATGGATCACGGAGATTTAGCATGGATCTTAACGAGTTCTGCATTGGTTTTTATCATGACGCCCGGTTTGGCATTCTTTTATGGGGGTTTAGTAAAACGGAAAAACATTATTAACACCATTATGATGTCGGCAATGCTCATGGGTTTAGCGTCTATCCTTTGGGTGCTGATCGGATTTTCACTTTCTTTCAGCGGAGATGTCGGTGGCGTAATCGGCAATATCAACTGGTTCGGTCTGAATTTTGATTCTCTTAGTGATATGACGTTGCCTTATCCCAATACAATGGCTTTCGCAATCTTCCAGATGATGTTTGCCATTATTACCCCCGCATTGATTACCGGCGCAGTTGCCGAAAGAATGAAATTTTCTTCCTTGGTTGTTTTTGTTACGATTTGGTCTATCATCGTTTATTATCCCCTCGCCCATATGGTCTGGGGCGGCGGTTTCCTTTTTGCAATCGGCGCTGTCGATTTTGCCGGCGGCACAGTCGTACATATCAGTTCCGGTGTCAGCGCGCTTGTCCTGGCAATACTCCTCGGCAAACGCAAAAATTTAGGGGGAGCTCCCTATCAACCGCATAATATTCCTTTTGTTTTTCTGGGCGCAGCCTTATTGTGGTTCGGTTGGTTTGGATTTAACGGTGGTAGTGCCCTCGCATCCAATGAGCTCGCGGCGCATGCCTTTATGACTACAAATACCGCTGCTGCCGCGGCAATGCTTTCCTGGTTATTCATTGATGCTATTAAAAACGGAAAGCCGACCCTTGTCGGCGGAGCCACCGGCATGGTCGTCGGTCTGGTTGCGATTACGCCGGCTGCCGGTTTTGTCCCGATCTGGGCTGCCATTGTTATCGGCGCCCTGGCAAGCCCGATCAGTTATTTCTTGATCAGTTATATCAAACCCAAGTTTGGCTATGATGACGCGCTCGACGTTTTTGGTTGCCATGGTATCGGCGGTATCTGGGGTGCGATAGCGACCGGTTTGTTCGCCAAGTCTTCCATCAATTCCGCCGCTGCTTGGAACGGCCTTGTCTTTGGGGATGTAGAACTGCTTTTGCGCCAGTTGGCAGCTGTTGGTATTACCATCTTTTTAGCAGTTGTCGGCACATTGATCGCCGCTGGTATTGCTTCATTGTTTACGAAAGGAATCAAGGTTACCAAAACGGATGAAGATATGGGACTTGATCTTTCACAACATGGTGAGAATGCCTATCCTGCCTTCAATGGTATGGACTAATTGAAAGGAGAATGGAGTATGAAAAAAATAGAAGCGTATGTTCGAACAGAAAAGCTTGGGGAGATCAAGGGGATCCTTGTCAAGCATAATTTAAACGGTGTAAGCATTATGCAGGTCATGGGTTGTGGCACTCAAAAAGGTTGGACCGGATTTGTCCGTGGTACTGAGGTCGATTATAATTTCCTTAACAAGCTAAAAGTTGAGATCGTTCTTCTTGACGAACAGGTGGAAGCCGTTGTTGAGAGTATTATTGAAGTAGATGCCACCGGTGAGTTTGGTGACGGAAAAATATTTATCTATAATGTGGAAGACGCTATCCGTATTCGTACCAAAGAACGAGGAGACGACGCCATCAAATAATACTACACCTCGCTTACTGAATCAAAACAGCAAATATCCGGTTATTATTGTATATAATAACCGGATATTTGCTGTTTTTTTGGCTTGTTAGAGCGGACAAAATAGCCCTATTTATGATACCGGAACAGTTTTGCCTAACCGTGCTCTATGCCTGGTAATGAATGGTGTCGAGAACCCAAGTATCTCGTTTCTTTTGGCGTATAGTCATAAGCGTAGTTTCTATATATATAAATAGCACAATATAAATCAAAAAAAGGTAAATTCATGATCTTGACAAAGATATGCCGAATAAATTATAATGACAACAATCCTTCGGGAAACCGTTTTAAGCAGTACAAATATTGATAATGTTTTTGGGCAATGGAGCCATTGCACTGTGTTTTGTTGTGACATTAGGGCTCTTTTTTTTGTGAAAAAATTTCTAGGAGTGATGTTTATGGATCATGGAGATATCGCTTGGAGTTTAATGAGCTCCGCATTGGTGCTCATTATGACGCCAGGCCTCGCATTTTTTTATGGCGGTTTAGTGAAGCGAAAAAACATTATTAACACCATTATGATGTCGGCAATCCTCATGGGTTTAGGGGCGATCCTTTGGATTCTGATTGGATTTTCCCTTTCTTTCAGCGGGGATATCGGCGGTGTGATCGGTAATCTGAACTGGTTTGGATTGAATTTCAATTCTCTTTCCGACATGACGCTGCCATACCCAAATACATTGGCTTTTGCACTCTTCCAGATGATGTTCGCCATTATTACCCCCGCATTGATTACCGGCGCAGTTGCCGAAAGAATGAAGTTTTCTTCTTTGGTTATTTTTGTTACCATCTGGTCTATTATCGTTTATTATCCCCTCGCTCATATGTTTTGGGGCGGCGGGTTTCTCTTTAAGCTTGGTGCTGTTGACTTTGCCGGTGGTACGGTTGTACATATTAGCGCAGGGGTTAGCGCGCTTGTCCTGGCAATGCTCCTCGGCAAACGCAAAAATTTAGGGCAAGCTTCATATCAACCGCACAATATTCCTTTTGTTTTTCTGGGCGCAGCCTTATTATGGTTTGGTTGGTTTGGATTTAATGGCGGTAGCGCCCTTGCAGCCAATGGGCTTGCCGTTCATGCTATTGTGACAACAAACGCATCGGCTGCCGCGGCAATGCTCTCCTGGTTATTAATTGAAGTGATTAAAAACGGGAAACCTACTCTTGTTGGTGGGTCTACCGGTTTGGTCGTCGGTCTCGCTACAATTACGCAGGGCGCAGGGTTTGTGCCGATCTGGGCCGCCATTATCATTGGCGCTGTGGCAAGCCCGATCAGCTATTTTTTGGTCAGTTATATCAAGCCAAAGCTCGGGTATGATGACGCGCTGGACGTTTTTGGTTGCCATGGGGTCGGCGGTATTTTGGGCGCGATTGCAGTTGGCTTGTTTGCCAATCAGTCCATCAATTCCGCTGTCGCCTGGAACGGCCTTGTCTATGGGGACGCATCGCTGCTTTGGCGGCAGCTGATAGCTGTCGGCATCACGATTGTTTTAGCTGTTGTCGGCACGCTGATCGCCGCTGGTATCGCTTCATCATTGACTAAAGGAATCAGGGTTGCCAAGAGAGAAGAAGATATGGGGCTTGATGCCTCCGAGCATGGTGAGAACGCCTATCCAGCCTTTAATGGTATGGATTAATTGTAATTGAAAGGAGAATGGATCATGAAAAAAATTGAAGCCTATATCCGGACGGAAAAGCTGGGGGAGATCAAAGGGATCCTTGTCAAGCATAATTTAAACGGCGTAACTATTATGCAGGTCATGGGTTGTGGCACTCAAAAAGGTTGGTCCGGATTTGTCCGCGGTACCGAGGTTGAATACAACTTTCTTAATAAGATTAAAATTGAGATGGTCGTTCTTGATGAACAAGTGGAAGCTGTCATTGATAGTATTATTGAAGTTGATGCTACCGGTGAGTTTGGCGATGGGAAAATATTTATCTATAATGTTGAAGACGCTGTCCGCATTCGTACCAAAGAACGGGGAGAGGCCGCTATTAAATAAACAATGGCTTGGTTTTTTAAACGGACTATAATATCATCATATAAAATAATAGCCGATTATCATGATCATGATAATCGGCTATTATTTATAACAGGGAAGGGTATAAATGTAACATGAGAGTCAGTAAGTTAAAATATTTGTGTCCGATGCCCGGGATGATTCATAATACGTTGTTGAAATTGTCATTTTCTTTATCCGGCTGAAATATGTTGTAGGAAACAGCGATTTCTTGGAGGGATATTTGTGGGATATTATGTGAATGTTGAGCCGGACGTTAACATCTATGTGGAAGATATCAATCCTTTCGGTGATAAAACCATTCTGTTCGTGCACGGCTGGCCTGGGGACCATAATCTGTTTGAATATCAATATAACCAATTGCCAAATTTGGGGTACCGCTGCATCGGTGTCGATACTCGCGGATTCGGCCTTTCCGATAAGCCCTGGAGCGGATATGATTATGACCGCTTATCCGATGATGTTCGCTCAGTCATAGATGCGTTGGAGTTAAGCGATATTACGCTCTGCGGTCATTCAACCGGCGGCGCCATTGTGATCCGCTACATGGCCAGACATGAGGGGTATGGAGTGGCCAAACTGGTTCTTTGTGCCGCCGCGGCACCCAGTTTGATCCAATGCCCCTATTTTCCATACGGGCAGCCCAAGCGGGTTGTGTTGGATATTATCCAGGGGACATATACGGACCGGCCTAATATGCTCAGGGGTTTTGGCAACATGATTTTTCATAATTATGTGACCCCGCCTCTTTCCGATTGGATATTTCAGTTGGGTCTGCAAGCTGCCGGCTGGGCTACGGCAGCCATTGCCAATACCTGGCTGGATGAGGAAGGTTTGTTTGCGGATCTGGGCATGATACAGGCCCAGACCTTAATATTACATGGGCTTGACGATAAGGTTTGCCTTTTTCCCCTAGCTATTGCCCAAAAAAACGGAATTCCCGATGCTAAACTTGTGCCTTTTGAATCCTGTGGCCACTTTTTGTTCTACGATCAGCTGGATAAGTTCAATGAGGAATTGATCCGCTTTACCCAAGAATAAACTGCCTGTATACAATCGAACATAAAAAATCTCGGTATCTTTTATAACTCAAGGATACCAGTATTTTTTTTATTAAGGTAAGGAATACTTGCTTCGGGGAAAAATCCTTATGAAATTCCTCATGGTAAGGTTGGATGAAAGTGCCATTTCGAACAAGATTATACGAAAAAAAGCTACAACACTTGGCTTTTATAAGCGTATAATCTTTTTTGCTTTGGTTAAAATACATTGTATGAATAAAAATTCGGCACGCCGTTAGCCGTAATCAGCGGTTATCCGTTAAATCTCAGCAAAAACGGGTGGAGGAAGGAGTAGCAAACGATGCAAATACAGCTTAGTCAAAAAGAAAAAATGTTGTTAGCGGATGGCAAAAGCCAGGAAGAAATTTGTGTGATCAAGTATCAAAACTATGCCAACCAGGCCAAAGACCCCGAATTAAAGCAGCTTTTTAATCAATTGGGCGCCGAAGAACAGAATCATTACGATACGCTGAACCAATTGCTTCAGGGGCAGGCGCCAAATATGAACCAATCCCAGGGAAAACAGCAACAAAACCAGCAGCAGGCGCAGCAGGGCACCGCTCAGGGAGCCGCCATGGGAAATGCCGGGGATAAAGTTTTATGCACCGATTTATTGTCGACGGAAAAATTTGTTTCCGGCATGTACGACACAGTGATCTTTGAGGCCGCAAATCCAGTTGTGCGCCAGGCTCTCCAGCATATTCAACAAGACGAACAGCATCATGGCGAACAGTTATTTAATTATATGCACAGTCATGGTATGTATCAAGTACAGTAAACAAATAGCTTTTGGTTAAATGAATGAAATGGAAATATAAAGAGAGCTGCCCAAAATGGCAGCTCTCTTTTTTGTCGAAGTACGTTTATCAAACTATTTTCATGATCAGTCCTCTTCAAATTTTTCCCGGATATGCTCCAAACCTGTTTCAAAGATGGCCTTGATATGGTCGTCGGCAAGGGAATAGAATACGACCTTACCCTCTTTTCTGTTTTTGACCAGGTTAGATTCCCGCAAGATTCGCAGCTGATGCGATATGGCCGATTTGGTCATGTTTAAGAGAACGGCCAAATCGCAGACGCACATTTCGCTTTCATCGAGCGCCCAAATAATATTGGCCCGCGTGCTGTCTCCCAACACTTTAAAAAAATCCGATAAATTGTAAAGTTCACTTTGATCGGGCATCTTCTTTCTGACACGATCCACTATGTCGGCATGAATCACATCACAATCACACAATAGCTCGTCCTTTTTCAATCAAAGCACCTCCCCACCACATCAATCATATTCATTTTATCATAAATCTTTTACCGGCGCAAAAGCTTCTGCGATTGGATATATCTGAAGAAATAGATTTCTTTAAAAAATCCTTGACAGTTGATTGGACGCTCAACTATAATAAAGTTGTCAGTTGATCGGACGCTCAACTGACAAGGATTCAGGCAAACCGGTTCATAGATCACAAAAATCGGAGGATACTATCCATGAAAAAAAGTTTTATGCTGGAAGGGCTGGATTGCGCAGCTTGCGCGGCAAAGATCGAACGTATGGTTAGCGCATTGGACGGAGTAAGTGGTGCTTCGGTCAACTTTGTAACGACGAAGATGGTTATTGAAGGGGACGAGGCAAAGTTTGATCAAATTATTAAATCAGCGACAAAAGTCGTACAAAAATTAGAACCGGATGTTATTGTAAAGAAGGCTTAACGATGAAAATGGGTACGAATCAAAAACGGTTATTAAAAATGATCATCGGCGCCGCCGTGTATGCATTGGCTCTTTTATATCGGCCTGGAAATGAAACGATCTCTTTGGTGATTTTTATCGCGGCGTTTGCCATCATCGGCGGCGACATTATCCTTAAAGCGGTTCGCAATATGATGCATGGGCAACTTTTTGACGAAAACTTTTTGATGGGGATTGCCACGATCGGCGCTTTCGGGGTCGGCGAATATGCCGAAGGGGTCGCCGTCATGCTCTTCTATCAAGTGGGTGAGTTGTTCCAGAGTTATGCTGTCAATAAATCCCGCAGGTCCATTGTCGGCCTAATGGATATCCGTCCCGATTATGCCAATCTTGAGCGTGGGAATGCTCTGGAAAAAGTTGATCCAGAAGCAGTTAAAATAGGGGATATCATCGTCATCAAAGCCGGGGAGAAGATTCCACTTGACTCCGTGGTCGTTGCCGGAATCTCCATGATCGATACCTCCGCGCTTACCGGAGAATCCCTTCCCAGAGAAGTGACCGAGGGCGACAATCTGCTCAGCGGCTGTATCAATATCAACGGCCTGATTCGTGCGCGTGTGACGAAGGAATTCGGAGAATCGACCGCGAGTAAAATTCTAGACCTGGTGGAAAATGCCAGCGGTAAAAAGTCCAATTCCGAAAATTTTATCACCAAATTTGCGCGCTATTATACGCCGACGGTTGTGGCCGCCGCCGCGTTTTTAGCCGTTATTCCCCCGCTTATCTTGGATGGGGCAAATTTTAGCACCTGGTTTTACCGGGCATTGGTCTTTCTTGTAATCTCTTGTCCTTGCGCATTGGTGATCTCGATCCCTTTGAGCTTTTTCGGAGGAATCGGCGGCGCTTCCAAAAATGGCATTTTAGTGAAGGGAGGCAATTATCTTGAAGCGCTAGCCCATACGGAAATCGTTGTTTTCGATAAGACGGGCACGCTGACCAAAGGTGTTTTTAAAGTACAGGAGGTTGTTGCCAACGATATTTCCCAAGAAGAACTTTTGGAGCTAACCGCCTATGCGGAAAGCTACTCAAGCCATCCGATTTCTGTATCGTTGAAGCAAGCCTATGGGAAGGAAATTGATCAGACGCGGATCGCTGGGGTTGAAGAAATTTCCGGGCATGGCGTGGTTGCGACGATTGACGCCAAAATGGTTGCCGTTGGTAACGCCAAGTTGATGTGGAAGCTTAATCCCGATTTTAAAGAAGCGAGTGGTGTTGTCGGCACGGTCGTGCATGTTGCCATCGATGGGAACTACAAAGGGTACATTTTGATAGCCGATGAAATCAAAGAGGACGCTGTTAACGCCATTCGCGGCTTAAAAGCAGCCCGAATCAGAAAGACCGTTATGTTGACCGGCGATGCCAAGGCGATCGGTGAGAAAGTCGCCAATGATCTGGGCATCGACCAGGTCTATGCCCAGCTTCTTCCGGCGGATAAGGTAGAAAAATTAGAAGAGCTTTTGGCTGCCAAATCAGCGAAAGGAAAGCTGGTCTTTGTTGGCGATGGGATCAACGATGCTCCAGTTTTGGCCCGCGCTGATATTGGCATCGCCATGGGCGGCCTTGGCTCCGATGCCGCCATCGAAGCTGCGGATGTGGTGATTATGACCGATGAGCCGTCCAAACTGGTTACGGCCATCCGAATATCCAGGAGAACATTAGGCATCGTCAAACAAAATATCGTCTTTGCCCTTACGGTCAAGGCACTGATCATGATTTTGGGAGCTGTCGGGTTCGCTTCCATGTGGGCGGCTGTGTTTGCCGATGTGGGTGTTGCCTTCATTGCTATTTTAAATGCCATGCGTGTTCTCAATACGAAAAGATATCATACTTAAGCACTGGAATGATTCCTTTCCAAATTTAAAGAGGGCAGGTGCAATCACGCACCTGCCCTCTTGATTATCAATTTATCGCTACTTTAGATTTCCACAACACCCTCGAACGCTTTTACCGCGTTTCCGGTCATATACACGGTTTCGTCCGTGTAGCGGATCAAGAGATCGCCGCCCGGCAACCGCACGGTGATATCTTCGTTTTTGCGGCAAAAGCCGTTTTCTACGGCGGCTATTGCCACAGCGCATGCGCCGGTGCCGCAGGCCAGCGTTTCCCCGCTGCCGCGTTCCCAGACACGCATTTTCAGCGTGTTTCGGTTGATCACTTGTACAAATTCTACATTGATCCGCTCGGGGAAGAGATGCGCGTTTTCAATGGCCGGCCCGATCTTTTCGATATTGAGCGAACTAAGGTTGTTCAAAAAGACAACGCAATGGGGATTGCCCATAGAGACGCAAGTAATCTTATATTCCGTACCGTCGATATCCACCGGCTGGTTAATGATTTTGTCACCGGGGAGTTCAACGGGGATCTTCTCCGGTGCAAGCTCTGCCGGGCCCATATCCACGCAGACGGACTGAACCCGTCCGCCGAGGCTGTAGAGTCTGAGCTTCTTAATGCCGCTTAAGGTCTCGACGGTAATTTCATTTTTGTCCACCATGCCATTGTCGTACAGGTATTTGCCCACACAGCGGATGCCGTTGCCGCACATTTTCCCCTCACTGCCGTCTAAGTTGAAGATCCTCATTTTAGCGTCGGCTATCTTTGACGGGCAGATAAGAATCATACCGTCGCCGCCTACTCCCAGATGACGGTCGGAAAGGTGCACGCTCAAGGATTCGGGAGCGAAGATTTCTTGCTCAAAACAGTTAAAGTAGATATAGTCGTTTCCCGTTCCATGCATCTTGGTAAAGTACAGATGTACCTTTTCACTGCGCATGTCGTTAATGTCCACAAGCTCTGTATTATGCTGCGAGTAACGGCTGCGTAGACTGTCGGCCAGCGCGTTGGCTGTGTCTATGGAGGTGATGCAGGGAATGGCGCGTTCAACGGCTTTGCGGCGGATTTTTACGCTGTCGCGGGAGGGCAAGCGGCCTTTAGATGAGGTGGAGATGATATAGTCTACTTTGCCGCTTTCAAGTAGAGTCATGGTGTTATCCGTTGCCTCATGGATCTTGTTGACTTCGTCAACCTCCATGCCCGCTTCGCGGATGATCTTTGCCGTGCCTTTGGTTGCGTAGAGTTTAAATCCTAATTCAACATATTGTTTTGCTGTTTCGACAATTTCACTTTTGTCGCTGTCTCGCACACTGATAAACACGCCGCCCTTTTTTTTCATATTATATCCGGCTGCTACAAGCCCTTTGTAGAGCGCTTCCTCCAGGGTTTTGCCGATGCCCAAGACCTCTCCGGTAGACTTCATTTCCGGTCCCAGCAGTGTGTCGACGTCGATTAGTTTTTCAAATGAAAATACGGGCACTTTGACGGCCACGTAGGGTGAAGTTTTATACAAGCCCGTGCCATACCCCATATCGGCAAGCTTTTCGCCGAGCATGGCTCTGGTCGCCAGGTCCACCATCGGTACGCCCGTCACTTTGCTGATATAAGGAACTGTGCGGGAAGAGCGGGGATTGACTTCTATTACATAAATTTCGTTGCAGTAGATGACATATTGAATGTTGACGAGCCCCCGGGTGTGCAGGGCAAGCGCAAGCTTTCTCGAATAATCGATGACGCGTTCTGTCAGCGGGCCGTTTAAGTTCCAGGCCGGATATACGGCAATGGAGTCGCCCGAATGCACGCCCGCCCGTTCGATATGCTCCATAATGCCGGGTATCAGAATATCCTCGCCGTCACAGATGGCGTCGACTTCAATTTCTACCCCCATCAGGTATTTATCGATCAGGATCGGGTTGTCAATGTTGTGTTGAAGAATGATGTTCATGTATTCATGTACGTCCTCATCACCGAAAGCGATGATCATGTTCTGTCCGCCAAGTACATAGGATGGCCGGATCAGAACAGGGTAGCCCAGGTCGTTTGCCGCCCGCAGGGCTTCTTGAGTATTCATCACCGTATGCCCGTTGGGGCGTTTGATCTGAAGCTGTTCAAGCAGTGCGTCGAATCGTTCCCGGTCTTCGGCCGCATCGATACTGTCGGCGGGCGTGCCCAGGATATTAACGCCATGCGCTTCAAGCTCTTTGGTAAGTTTGATGGCTGTTTGTCCGCCGAAGGCAACGACGACGCCATAGGGTTTTTCTGTTTCGATCACGTTCATGACGTCTTCCGGCGTCAGGGGTTCAAAATAAAGGCGGTCAGCCGTATCAAAGTCGGTGGAGACGGTTTCGGGATTGTTGTTGACGATCACGACTTCAAAACCTGCCTCTTTGAGCGCCCAAACGCAATGTACGGAGGCGTAGTCAAACTCAATGCCCTGACCGATGCGGATTGGTCCGGAACCGAAGACGATCACACGCCGTTTGCCCGTATGGTGCTCGGCAATAAATTCCGCGGCTTCGTTGGTGCAGCCGTATACCGAGTAAAAGTAAGGGGTCTGCGCCTCAAACTCCGCGGCGCAGGTGTCGACCATTTTATAACCCGCAAACAGATGCTCGCGCACCTTTTGCCCAGAGATGCGCTCCAGCACTTTGTCTGGGTAGCCGAGCTTTTTGCCCTTCAGATAAAGCGCGTCCGTCAGACCGTCAGTAGTAAGCAGGCGTTCAAAATCGACGAGGTGATTGAGCTTATGGATAAACCATTTGTCGATGGTTGTGATGCTTTCGATCTCTTGGGCCGTTATGCCGCGTTTCAAGGCCTCGAAGACAACAAAGAGACGTTCGTCGTCACAATTTCTAAGTAGGGCACGGATCTCTTCGGTGGGCTTTTGAGCCAGCTTGGGCAGATTGAGGCTGTCGAGGGATATTTCCGCGCCGCGTACGGCCTTCATAATGGCCTGCTCAAAGGTGATGCCGATGGCCATGACCTCGCCGGTGGCCTTCATCTGCGTACCGAGGGTGCGCTGTCCGTAGACAAATTTATCGAACGGCCATTTGGGGAGCTTGACCACCACATAGTCGATGGCCGGCTCGAAGCAGGCGCAAGTCTTGCCCGTGACGGCATTGGGGATTTCGTCGAGGGTATACCCGACAGCGATTTTGGCCGCGATCTTGGCGATGGGGTAACCCGTTGCCTTGGAAGCGAGAGCCGAGGAGCGGGATACGCGCGGGTTGACCTCGATCACAGCATATTCAAAACTGGTGGGGTTCAGGGCAAACTGGCAGTTGCAGCCGCCCTCAACGCCCAGTGCGTTGATAATATTCAAAGTAGCGGAACGCAGCATTTGGTACTCCTGATCGGAGAGTGTGACTGCCGGTGCGATGACGATGGAATCGCCCGTGTGCACGCCGACGGGGTCGAAGTTTTCCATGCTGCAAACGGTAATGCAATTGCCGTTTTGATCACGCATGCCTTCAAACTCGATTTCTTTCCAGCCGGAAACACATTTTTCGATCAACACCTGTGTGATCGGGGAGAGGCGTAGGCCTGTCCGGGCAATTTCGCGCAGCTCCGTCGGATTTTGCACAATGCCGCCGCCCGAGCCTCCGAGGGTAAACGCCGGACGGACGATCACAGGATAGGTGATGACCTCTGCAAAATCCAGCGCGGACTGAACATCGTTGACCACCTTAGACGGGATGACCGGCTCGCCGATGGCGATCATGGTGTCTTTGAACATCTGACGGTCTTCGGCTTTGTCAATGGTCTCCGGATTTGCGCCGAGAAGCCTTACGTTATGCTTTTTGAGGAAGCCATCACGTGCAAGCTGCATCGAAAGCGTCAGGCCGGTTTGACCGCCGAGGGTAGAGAGTAGGCTATCGGGCTTTTCTTTTTCGATGATGCGCTTGACGGTCGTAAGGGTCAACGGCTCGATGTAGATCCGGTCGGCCATGGCGTTATCGGTCATAATCGTAGCCGGATTGGAGTTGACGAGGATGACCTCGAGCCCTTCTTCCTTCAAGGCGCGGCAAGCTTGGGTGCCGGCATAGTCAAACTCGGCAGCCTGTCCGATCACAATCGGGCCGGATCCGATCACCATGACGCGTTTAATCGATTTGTTAAGAGGCATGCTTTATTTTGCTCCTTCCATTAGGCTGATAAATTTATCGAATAAAAACCGGGTGTCGAGCGGGCCTCCGCAGGCTTCCGGGTGAAATTGCACGGAAAAGACTGGCATGTCCAGATAGTCCACGCCCTCACAAGTGCCGTCGTTTAAATTGATGAAGCTGACTTTGGCGGTTTTGGGGAGGGAATCATTCACAATTGCGTAGCCGTGGTTTTGGCTGGTGACGAAGATGCGGTCTGTGGCGAGTTCTTTGACCGGCTGGTTGGCGCCGCGGTGCCCGTATTTGAGCTTTGTGCTTTTAGCACCTTGAGAAAGCGCCAGCAGCTGGTGCCCAAGGCAGATGCCGAAGGTGGGGACTTTTGCGCCGAACAATTTGGCAAGCTCTTGGATGATGTCTTGGTTGTCCACGGGGTCGCCCGGGCCGTTGGTGAGCATGATGCCGTCAGGTTTTAAGGCCAGAATCTCTTCGGCCTTTGTCCCCGCCGGTACGACTACCACATTGCAGCCGCGTTTTGTTAACTCGCGGCGGATATTTTGCTTAGCGCCGAAGTCCCAGAGCACTACTTTGAAGCGTGCGTTCTTGGTCGGAAAGCTTTCTGTTTCATCACAGCTCACTGTATTGACGGAGTCGACAATCCGGTAAGCCCGCAGTTCTTGCAGCACCTCTTCGGAGTTGTCAGGCGAATCGCTGATGCGTGCATTCATGACGCCATATTCGCGGATGATTTTTGTCAGCTCTCTGGTATCGATATCATAAAGACCCATGATTCCCTGAGCCTTTAAAAAAGTGTCAAGATCTCCCTCACATCTGAAGTTTGAGGGTTCATGACACCAATCCCGTACAATATAGGCTTTTAGGGCAGGAGCTTTGCTTTCAAAATCGGTAGGAATAACACCGTAATTCCCTATTAAGGGAAACGTTTGGACAACGATTTGCCCGTAAAAGCTGGGATCCGTCAGAGTCTCTAAATAACCGGTCATGGATGTTGTAAAAACAATTTCACCGGTGACCTCCCCGTCAGCTCCAAAAGGCCTGCCTTTAAAGATGCGCCCGTTTTCAAGGATTAAATACCTTGCTTTTTCCATATGGTTCCTCCGTTTAGATGAACTGTAATTTACCTGATGTCAAAGATTGGTCGGTTAACTGCCTGTGCCTGGACTGATGTTTTTTAAGCCAACGTCTGCGTTTAAGCCGCCTGCAATCAGTCCGTTTGACTGTGTGCTTGCTGCCGGGACTAAAATGCCAGGCGCACAAAAACAACGGGAACGAAGTGGATATAAAACTTTCGTCGCGCCCGCGTCATGAATAATTGTAATAAATTTCTCGTTTTTCGTGTTGCGCTGTCAGCCTGTATCTGCCTTAAATCATCAGATAAAACGCTCCACGCATTCATTTGGCGGTATTGATGAACGAGATAATTTCCGAATCATTTGCGGGCACATTATTAAAACCAAACACCCGTTATTTTCTTTTCATTATAGTATAACACATTTTGTTGCGAGTATAAAGCTGTTTATGGAGATTTTTTACTGCCAACCATAAAATATAAAAGGGCATCTTAATCTGTTATATTCGGGATAATCGTTAGAATTCATCCATAGAATACTAAAAATTAATTCAAAAATTTTTTGGAAATAATTTTTTAATTTATCTTGACAATATTATTTTGCAATGTTATTATCTAATCGAGGTTAGTTAGTAAACTAGTTAACCAACTAGATGATCGGGAGGATGCCGTGTTTATAAACTTTGAATCCGATAAACCGATATTTCTTCAGATTGCCGAAGGCTTAGAAGATGCAATTTTAGCCGGCGCATTTGCTGAAGAAAGTCAGATCCCATCCATAACGGAGTTTTCGGTCAGCTTTAAGATCAATCCGGCTACCGCGCTCAAGGGGATCACGCTTTTGGTTGACGAAGGTGTTCTCTACAAAAAGCGCGGTATCGGCATGTTTGTTGCCTCCTGCGCAGTGGAAAAGCTCAGGCGCAAGAGAAAAGAGCAATTCTATGACAATTATGTGTCCGGGCTTGTTACGGAAGCAAAAAGGCTCGGATTAACGGAGTTCGAGATCAAGGCTATGATAGAAAGAGGGTTTAAGATAAATGATCGAGATTAGAAGCATCAATAAAAGTTATGGCAAATTGCGAGCGTTGGATAATATTTGCCTGCGCTTCGAAGAAAACAAAATCTACGGCTTGCTTGGCCGCAACGGCGCAGGCAAAACAACGATGCTCAACATCATCACGGGAAGAGTTTTTGCCGATAGCGGCGAAGTGCTGATGGACGGCAATCCCATACCGGAAAACGATCAGGCCTTGCAACAGCTTTATTTGACAAGTGAGAAAACGCTTTACCCGGAAAACATGAAGGTAAAGGATGCCTTGAAATGGTCAAAACAATTTTATCCCGAATTTGATATTGAATATGCCCAAAAGATTGCCACACAATTTGGGCTTGATACGGGCAAACGGATCAAATCGCTGTCGACCGGATATACATCTATTTTTAAGCTAATCATTGCCTTATCGGTAAACACGCCCTACATTTTATTTGACGAACCCGTTCTTGGCTTGGACGCAAACAACCGCGAACTGTTCTACAAACTATTGATCGAAAAATTCAGCAATCAGCCCTTTACTGCCATCATATCGACACATTTAATCGAGGAGGTCTCTTCGGTAATCGATCATATAGTCATTATTAAAGATGGCTGCATTATCAGGGATGAATCCTGTGAAGAGCTGCTCTCAAAGGGATATACCGTTTCTGGCACGGCGGCAAAGATAGACGCGTATATTTGCGGTAAAGATGTGCTCGGGATAGACAGTCTTGGCGGACTAAAAACGGTTTACATCCTCGGAAATATTGACGCTGATATTCCCGAAGGAATTGAAGTAACAAAGTTGAATTTGCAGAAGCTGTATATTCAGCTTACCAATTTGTAAGGGGGCGTTGATATGAATCTTAAGGCTGCTTACAAGTATCAGCTTACAGACCATACAAAATCAGTCATCATTTATTATTGCGTAATCGTTGTTCTCTTTGCTTTACTGTCTATTGCTACGGTAAACTATTCCACCGGAGGTTCCATGATAAGCGGTATGGATTCAATAACGGTAGTCTTTCTGTTCATTGTAGGGTTATGCACTTTTAGGGAACCTTTTGTGATGCTTTTACAAAACGGATTTTCCAGAAAAAGCATTTTCAAATCAAGATTGCTGGTTGCATGTACGGTAGTATTGATAATGGCCGCCATCGACAAAGTCATTCTCTTGTTGGGCAAGGCCTTGTCAATGTCCAGTAGTAATTCTAGCTTTCTTTCACTCTATGAGCAGGTATATCCGGCATCCACAGCCCATGTCAGTCCCTTTTTGTTTCACCTGAATATATTTGTTTTTGATCTACTGATGTACTTTACATTTCTTGCCATAGGCTATTTGATTACGCTTATATTTTACCGTTTGAACAAAGCCGGTAAAATAGCTGTTGGCGCCGGTGTCCCCATATTTTTTTGCCTGATCTTTCCCATTTTCGACTATGCGTTTTTTGGCTCAGGTATCAGCCGTGCTTTTGCAAATTTCTTTGATAGCATTATGGGAATCTCTGCCGGTAACCCTTATGCCGCGATGCTTTCTTTCATCGTTATTTCCGTAATCATTAGTGCACTTAGTTGGTTGTTAATGAGAAGAGCTGTTATTAAACTATAATTTAAGATAGGAAAGATAATAACGGGATTATTTGCCCATAGGTAGGAGGTTTTTTATGGTTGCATTTGACTTTAAAAAAGAGTACAAGGACCTGTATTTGCCCAAACAAAAGCCGATGAGCATCGATATTCCTGCCATGACTTTTATCATGGTGGACGGTAAGGGAAACCCCAACGGGTCAAAAGAATATCAAGAAGCTCTTGAGACGCTCTACGGTTTATCCTATACCATCAAGATGAGCAAGATGGGTGGGCGGCAACCGGCCGGATATTTTGAGTATGTTGTCCCGCCTTTGGAAGGCTTGTGGTGGTTTGAAGGCGATACCTTTGACGGTACGCAAAAATTGGTTAAAGAAGAGTTATTGTGGACATCCATGATCCGGCAGCCGGATTTTGTTACGCCGGAAGTTTTTGCCTGGGCCGTTTTGGAACTGCAAAAGAAAAAAACGGAATTGGACGGTACGAAAGCCCGTTTGGAGTCTATGACCGAAGGATTATGCGTGCAGATTCTGCATGTCGGCCCGTTCGATACCGAGCCGGAATCCCTTGCCCAAATGGAGCAGTTCGTTGCAGATAACGGCTATGTCAACGCCATTTCCGATCGTATGGCATCCGGCCAAGTTCGGCGGCACCATGAAATTTACTTAGGCGACCCGCGTAAAACTGCTCCGGAAAAGATGAAAACGGTATTGAGGCATCCCATTAAAAAGTATGATTAAAGTCATAATAAAAAGAGCAAGCGTTAAGATGCTTGCTCTTAATTTTTTTAGAAATCAGCAATACCAATTATGCCAGCAGTTTTTCCACGCTGGCTATTTTGATGCAGAGGCAGAAGAGTTTCATAGCCGTGACCAGTTCGTCTACGGGTGGGTAGGAGGGGGCGATGCGGATGTTGCGGTCCCGGGGGTCTTTGCCGTAAGGGAAGGTGGCACCTGCGCCCGTCAAGACTACGCCTGCTTCTTTGCATAAGGCCACGACTCTTTTGGCGCAGCCGTCCATGGTGTCAACGGAGATAAAGTAGCCGCCTTTGGGTTTTTCCCAGTGGGCGCAATCCAATTGGGTCAGATGTTCGTCCAACGTTTTCAAAACCGCTTCAAATTTGGGTTTGAGGATGGCGGCGTGTTTTTCCATATGGGCATACAAGCCTTCTGTGTTGTCGAAAAAGCGCACATGGCGTAGCTGGTTGATTTTATCAAAACAAATGGTCTGGGCGTTCATCAGCTTTTTGGTGTAAGCGATATTAGCGGGGGAGGATGCCATGGCGGAGATGCCGCCGCCCGCGAACGTAACTTTGGCTGTGGAGGCAAAGAGATAAACCCGGTCCGAATTACCGGCAGCCACACATTCTTGATAGATATTTGCCAGATAATCGCGGTTATTTTTATCCAGGTGGTGGACGCCGTAAGCGTTGTCCCAGAAAATGCGGAAGTCGTCTGCCGCCGTCTTCATAGCAGCCAGGCGTTTGACTGCGGAATCGCTATAGGTGATGCCGGTCGGGTTGGAATACATGGGTACGCACCACATGCCTTTGATGGCATCGTCCTCGGCTACCAACTTTTCCACCATGTTCATGTCGGGGCCGTCGGAAAGCAGCGGAACCGAAACCATTTCGATGCCAAAAGTTTCGCAGATGGTAAAATGGCGGTCGTAGCCGGGTACCAGGCAGATGAATTTGACTTTATCGAGCTTGCCCCAGGGGGTTACGCCAGGCAGGGCGCCGTTTTGCATGCAGCGGGCAACCGTATCAAACATCAGATTCAGACTGGCAGAACCGCCGATGATGACGTTGTCGGCGTCCATATCAAAAATGGGTGCAAACAGTTTTTTGGCTTCTTCGAGGCCGTCCAAAACGCCGTAGTTACGGACGTCGGTGCCGTCGGCTGCCGTGTAATCGTTTTTGCCCAGGATGTCAAAAATGCCCATGGAAAGATCCAGTTGTTCCGGTGCCGGTTTACCTCTGGACATATTCAGCTTAAGACCCAAAGCTTTATAGCCTTCATATTCTTTTTGAAATTGTTGTTGCATTGACTGCAATTCGTTTTTGCTCATTTCGGCAAACTTCATCCAAATCAACTCCTAAAAAAAATTTGCACTTTCGTATAAAGAAAAAATTATATTACTCCAATGTTAATACATGTTAGAAGGTTTTGCAAGTTTTTTATATACGTGGCAATCGTTCGAATCTTTTGGCAAAAGCGGCAGGGAACTTACTTGCTGATTCGGCTGTCTGTATGTTAGTGATTTGACAATAAAAGGTGAAATTATTTTTTGCCAAACGTGATATAATGTACTTTCAGGAAGGCGGTACATCAACATGAATTCGATCAGCAACGGCCGTCAATATATGCATAATATGGGCCGTATGCAAAATGACAAACAAATAGAAAAAGAAGATCAAAATATCCATAACAGTTCTTTTCCCAAACTAAATCAATCGGATGAAGAATTTTTGAGCGCCTATGATGCTTACTTTAATCGACTGGAACAAGCAGCTAAAAAGCAGGCAATTCTTAATCATCAAAATCAGGCGCAGCAGACCGGTCATACCGAAGAACCAAAAATTTTTAAAAGAGAAGCATTGGATTTTGTCAAAGCTACAGCTGCTTTACAAACGGCGGAGGTATGGACAGCTAAGCCGGCAGCCAAAGGCGCCAAGCCGGTTAAAAAACATAAAAAACTAAAAAGGTTTGCCTTTATTCTGGTTATTTTAGCGTCGCTGTATAGTTTGGTTGTTTTTTCCGACATCCCTTTTATCGCCAAATGGCGGACGATCTATATTGAGACGGCTATGAGTACCATGAATCATCAATGGCTGGCGACGGCATTTTTTCCTGACAGCGTGATTGAAGAGGTTGTGCAGGATCGCGATAATCAGCAGGGGCTCCAGAGTGGAATGGAAAGCGACTGGTCAATTTCGGTTTATTCTAAGAGGAGTTTGTATCATACCTGGAATAAAGCCCAAAAAGATTTTGATACCATTTATAGCGAGATCGACCAGGCAAGCTTCAATGCATATCTGGACGCACACGGCGATGAAGTGATCGACGATGACGGCTATCTGATCATCGATCAGGCGGGCTTAAGCGACGGCGGTACGGACATCAAGACCGTCTACGGCGACGAAGTGCTTGCCATCGATACGTATAATGCTCTTTCCATTATCAAAATCAAAGGAGACGGGTATGTAGGCCGGCTTGCTATCATCAAAGACCCTTCCCGTGTGGGTGTGGGCTTGAGTGAAGATTTCGGTACCAAGGGCGCTCTGATCGGCGAAATCTCCCAATCCAATGACGCCGTGTTGGCTGTTAACGCCAGCGGGTTTTATGATCCCGACGGGCACGGGGATGGGGGGCAAGTGTTTGGGTTGGTCATGCAAAATGGTGAAGTTTTGAATCAAGCGCTTGGCGGTGCCAATAAATTAGTTGGGTTTGATAGCAAAAACAGATTAGAAATCGGTTCATCCCAATCTTCGTTTCGCTTCCGTGACGCCGTGGAATTCAAACCGGCCCTGATCGTCAATGGGGAGGTCTTGGTTGAAGGTTCCGCCGGCTGGGGTATTCAGCCGCGCACAGCCATCGGACAGACCAAAAACGGCGAAGTTCTCTTGCTGATAATAGATGGCAGGTCGCCGGGATATTCCATTGGCTGCACCGTCGGCGAACTTGCCCAAATTTTGCAACGCTATGGCGCGTACCAGGCGTGCAATTTAGATGGGGGTTCTTCCAGCATCCTCTATTACAACGGACGCGAACTTAGCAAACCTTCAGCGGCCAACAAAACGTTGGGACGTAACATACCGGATGGTTTTATCGTCTATAACAGGTAAACAAAATCAAACTGTGGTTTTTAAAAAAGTGCTCCATGCAATGACATGGAGCACTTTTTTGTATGTAGAATTATTTTTTTGTTTCCACAATATAATGAATAAGATCATAGAGCAAAAAAGTGCTTATGAAAAAGGGGTGTGATCTTTTGATTATATATGTGGTGAAAAAAGGAGATACCATCTATCAAATTGCCGAGCAGTTCGGCGTGCCCGTCGAAACCATCATCGAAGCAAATGGGCTCGTGAATCCCAATCTACTGGTCGTGGGGCAAGCATTGGTTATCCCTGGGGATTTTTCTAGCCAGAACATAATGGCCGGGCAATCGTTATACGCCATTGCCAGAAATTACGGAATCCCGTTGGATCAGTTGATTCGCCTCAATCCGCAGATAGGCAATATTGCCAGGCTTCAGATCGGGCAACCCGTGACGGTACCGGTACCGCCGCCAAAACTGGGGGCGATCTTCGTCAACGGCTATGCTTTCCCCAGTATCGATCCGGAGGTATTGGGAAAAACCCTACCCTATCTGACGTATCTTAGTATCTTTAGCTACCAGGTTCGGTCGGACGGCAGCTTGAAGCCGATCGACGATACGCCGTTGATTGAAGCCGCCCGCAATGCCGGTGTCGCACCTATGATGACCATTACCAACATCGAGGAGGGGGCAAGTTTTAGCGGGGAGTTGGCGCATACCATCTTAACGAATGAAGAGATTCAGGACAAATTGATTGCGAATATTATCAAAACTTTGCAAGAAAAAAACTATTACGGTTTGGATGTTGATTTTGAATACCTCTATCCGGAAGACCGGCAGAATTATAATCAATTTATGGATAAAGTCGGGACTGCCATCAGGCCTTTGGGTTATATCCTGACGGTTGCGATTGCCCCCAAAATCACTGCGGAGCAACGCGGGACTTTATATGAAGCGCATGATTACCCGGCACAGGGAGCGCTCGTCGAACATGTGATCATCATGACGTATGAATGGGGTTATATCCGTGGGCCGGCTATGGCAGTAGCACCTATCGGGCCCGTGCGGCAGGTTTTGGACTATGCCGTCAGCGTGATTCCCAGCGAGAAGATCCTGATGGGCATGCCCAATTACGGCTATGACTGGACGCTGCCTTTTGTCCGGGGTTCGGCAGCCCGCATTCTGACCTTGAGGGGCGCTGTTGATTTGGCGGCGAAGGTCGGGGCCGATATTCAATTCGATCGGGTTTCCCAGGCGCCCTATTTTACCTACTATGATCAGAACGGTAAAAAGCATGAAGTATGGTTTGAAGATGCCCGAAGCTACCAGGCAAGATTGCTGTTGGTTGACGAATATAACTTAGGCGGTGTCAGTTATTGGACCATCAACAGTTTTTATCCGCAAAACTGGCTGGTTTTAGAATCCATGTACGAGATTATAAAGGTTCTTTAATAAAAAAACAAATTTGGCTCGCACATATAAAAAAGTAAAAAACCACCGGATTTTAAAAAAGCGATTTATACCTAGATTTACCTGGTATAAATCGCTTTTGTGTTTGAGAGTTATTGTAGATTTACAACGGAAGGATGGTTTTACCGTACTCTTGGTTAAGAATCTGGCCCAAAGCATTGTAAATCGCAGACAGCCCGCAAAAGATCCCTTCATATCCGGCAATGGTGTGGAGGGTTTCTATTCCTGTAAAGTTTGCCAGGGCAAGAAGCAAAAATAAAAGTGCCAGAGATCCAAACACGACCTGACTGGCGCGGTTATGTTTTAAGGTGCCGATAAACATAAAGGTAGTGAAGACACACCAGAGTAATAAGTAATATCCCATCCCGATAGGATCTGCGACCCCGATGGCGGCAAAAGGATTGATCCAAATCATGATCAAAGACCACCAGAATAGGCCATAGGCGGTAAATGCCGTGGCTCCGAAGGTATTGCCTTTTTTGAACTCCATGATTCCTGCGATAATTTGGCCTAGGCCACCCATCGCAAAGCCCATTGCAACGATCATGATCGAAAGGGAAATCAATCCTGCATTGTGTAAATTCAGCAAACAGGTTGTCATCCCGAATCCTAAAAGTCCCAGCGGCGCCGGATTGGCAATGGTCGATTGATTTAATGTTGTTGACATTTGTTTATGAAACATCCTTTCTTGTACTTAATTAAAAAAACACACTTTTCTATGGTATCATTTTTTTAATAAAAATACAATAATGGGTTTCATACTGTTTGTTTTAAATACCTACCAATGCCTGTGGTGATTTGACTTAATTTTATAAAAAGCCACTAAGGAAGTAATTGACAAAACCTATCTGTATAATATAATAATAGAAGTATCGGTTTTATTGAAGGTAGTGAAAATTTATTCAAAATTGAATGAAAATATTGCAAAACGCGTTGTTATGAAGCCGATTTTGCCGATATATACATAGATGATCTGGTATCAGTTGGAGTAGTGGTATTAATTCTAGAAGGGGTATTATGAAAAGGCTGTTTACAAACCTATTGCCAAGAGTTTCTCGACTAAACAGAAAAGAAATTAGGATTGAACTTCTTAGGCAAAATTATGAAAAATTAAAGATCATATCACTCTTATTGTTTATTTGCGAGTCTATTCTATACAGGCTTAGTTCTACCTATTTTGGTACCTGTTTGGCTATTTTACCTTTTTTAATCTCCGGTATTATCCTCATTCCCCTCATCTGGATTATCGCATTAAGAGGAGTCGAGAAAAACTGGATTTTAGCAAAGATCGTTCAAGACGCATATCTTTTATCGGTAATCCTATTGGGTTGCTTTTTGGTTTTGGGGGTTCAGACGCAAATTGATTTGGTACATGTTTATATGATTACAATATTTGGCGTTGTATTTTTTACGGCTTTATTTCCGCTGGAAAGCTTTTTGATGCTTGCATCTGTTTTTATTTTGTTTTATTTTGCCCTACCTTATTATCAGCCGAATGCAGAAATTGTTCTGATTGTGCAAGTGAATGCTCTGATTTTTAATCTGTTTGCCTGGTTGTTGGGTAACCTTATTTTTAAGATGAAACTAACCCTATATTTTGATAAAAAATTGCTTAAAGAACAAAATACCAAGTTGGAGGGCCTTGCGCATAAAGATGGTATGACGGGGCTATTGAATCACTTAACCGCGCTGCAAAAACTGGAACGAGAGATATATTATGCCAAAAGAACGGGTGAGCCTCTATCTTTAATTTTGATGGATATTGATGATTTTAAAAGGATCAATGATAGATATGGGCACCAGGTAGGGGATCATGTAATTATTAAAATAGCGGAAATCATCCGCAATACAGTACGTTCCGCAGATTTGATCGGGCGCTACGGAGGGGAAGAATTTGTCATCATTCTGCCAAATACCGATCTGGAAGCAGCAAAGGCAGTTTATTTGAGGATCAGGCAAAAACTCGGAGAAATTGAACGCGCACAAGAAAATAACATTACCATGAGTTGCGGAATCAGCCAATATCAGGGAGAAAGCATTGATGATTTTATCCGTGTTACGGATAGTAAATTATACCGAGCAAAGAACGCGGGGAAAGATTGTTTTGAGTGTTAAAAAAAGAAGCTGAAATGAACTAAGTTTCATTTCAGATAAAGAATGGGTGTTTAAGTATTTATCGGCTAAAGTCTGAAGTACAGTCTTTTAATGAAAAAGAATAAAAAAAAGCTCCGCATGATGCGGAGCTTTTTTTATGAAATTAGTTCGATTGCCCGAATCAGCATACATGCCGATTCGGCTCGTGTGACGGGCGCATCCGGATAAAAGTAACCATCGGTTCCTTCAATGATTCCTAATGTACGGAGAGTATTGATATAACCCAGATTTGCAGGGGTAATTTCGTTTTGGTCAATAAAAACCACGGTATCCGCCGTTGGTTCTAGGGGATCAACCCCCAACGCTTTTGCTAACATAATGGCAAACTGTAGCCGGTTTAATTGGCCTTCACCATAAAAGTCACTTTGTGAGGCAATCCTAAGAGCTGTTCTTTCCCCCAATTGTTCTCTTGCCCAAAGTGGGATGAGGTTCCAGTCAATTTCGTCAGTTGTTTCCAATAGGATATCTGCTTCCGCGTCTGTTGTTGCCAAACAATTCATCATTCGGCTCATCATCAGCACCCCCTCCACTCCGGAAATATTCCTGCCCGGATTAAAACTACCATCTGAATACCCATTTACAAAACCCCAGGCATAAGCTGATTGGATTTGTGTTCTTGCCCAATGTTGTGTCATATCGGTAAAAGGGCATTGAGTTTGGTCTTGTTGCCGTAGGCGATCCTGTTGTTGTATTTTAGCGTTGTCGGTAAGATACAAGCGGGATCTTAATTGTTGCCTTGTTTGTTCCTGATCGCCTGCAGTGATTTGTGTTTGTTGACAATCCTGCAGGCAAGTTTGGTCTTGTGATCTCGTTTGCAGCCGGTCTTGAGTCCTGTCGCCTGAACAGGTTGCTAAGGCGGGGATGGTTATGCCGATGACCATGATACCTGTTAAAATTAAAATTAGGATGCTCTTTTTCATTATTTCTCACCTCATTAATTTTTGTTGGGCTATGTATTATGGACCTTTTTTGCCCGAATCGGAACTCCCTTGCTGTTTTTGTTCGGTTCCGGTAGTTTGTGTTTGTGAGCCGTCAACGCCATCACCTTGTTCTGCATTTGAATCGGTATCCGGTGTAGTTTCGCTAGTACCTTGGTTACGGTTCTGTCCCTGTTCGGGAGTAGTCGTACCCTGGGTTTGAATGGTTCCTTGTTCCGGTTCGGCAGTAAACTGATTTTGAAATTGATTTTGTATGTGTTGTTGACCTTGAGTTTCTATATCTGAGTTTTGATCCTGAATCCCGTTGCGGTTTTGTTCTCTTGCCCTGGTTTCTTTAGCCAGTTGTACCTTTTGTGCTGCATTTTGTATCATCTCAATGGCAGTGTTGTATTCTTGGTATTGTTCCGGATCGGCCGTTTTTAAAAGTTCATGAACCCTCGTGATGATGTCTGTGACTTTTGTATTCCGGTATTGATCCACGGTAATAGCAGGATCCAAAGCCTGTAAAATCAGGATCAGCTTATATTTCCCAGGTGAAATTCCCAAGGCTTTCGCTTGGGTCCGCAGCGCAAGGTCAGAGCAATCAGTATATACGATTGCAGGGATGCTTTTTGCCGCCAGCGCAGCATTAACTCCGGCTTCCCCTGAATTTTGGAGATTAACAGCATTGTCTGCCTGATTTGTTTCTGCTGTTATGGCAATGACAGTTGACCCATCATCTGCAATGAATCCCTGGTCTGCCGCATTTTGCACCAAATTATTGATGGCCTCTTCCATTGTGAGCCCGTTGAGGTCGCTTTCTTTTAATAAGGCAGCTCCGTCATCATTGTAGCTTTCGACCGTTACTACTTTATCAAAGGCATTGATCCCTAATTCTATGCTGGGGTTGATATCCAGACTGAGATAACTAACCGGGGTATTGTAGTAGGCAAATCCTCCGATTAGCAACAGGGCGCAGGCTGCTACAGATACGAAAGGAGCCAACAGTTTTTTGGAAGTTTTTCTATTATCGAGAGAAACTTTTTCAAAAGTATGGGTGTTTTCTTGGGATTTTTGAGCGAGAACTTCCTGAATATATACTTTTGTCTTTTCTTTCAGTTCCTCTTCTGCTTTGATTTTATTGAGATAGTTGGAAAAAGACTTCATGATAGTTCCTCCACTTTCTGTTTAAGCCGGGCTTTGGCACGTTTCAGCTGGGAATAGACTGTGTTGATGTTTTGTTGCGTAATCTCGGCAATTTCCGGGATGGTTTTACCTTCATAATAATGCAAGTAGATCAACTCTCTATGTTTTAAGGGGAGCGCAAGTATGGATTGAACCAGTTCACCTTCTTCGGGGCTTGCAAAAGGAATTTCCATCTCTTCCAAGGGGACTACTCTTTTATGCCAGGAACTTTTACATAAATCTTTGCACTTGTTAAACGTGACTCGGCATAACCATGCCTTTTGGTGTTCATCGTTGGCAAACGAATCCATGCATAAAAAGAGTTTGAGAAAGACATCCTGGAAGACATCTTCGACGTCTTCTTTGTTTTTTAAGTATAAGAAACAGATACGGCGAACCATGTCAGCATGTTTTTCAATCGCGATTGAAATAGCTTCATTGGCAACTGGCGGCTGATTCAATTGTGTGCCCCCTCTCTAACCTAAATACGATTAACTTCCGTAAATCCGTTGCATTTATTTTTAAAAATTTTGTCGGATAAACAAGATGAAGTTGAATGGACAAAAGTTGAGGATGGTGGTATGATAAAAATGAATTTCATGAACGGATCAAGAGTTGATTATTTACTTTTATCATAAACAAAATGCTTGTCTTTTTAAAGATAAAATTGGATTTTTCTTTTTTAAATGCTAAAGGAGGCCTGTTATGAAAAAGTTAGTCAAAAACAATGTGTATTGGATTGGAAAAGTGGACTGGGAATTGCGGAAATTCCATGGGGATGAACTTTCCACGCAGAATGGTTCTTCATATAATGCCTATTTGATCCAGGAAGAAAAAAACGTTTTGGTAGATACGGTCTGGTTACCTTATGCCGACGAATTTATTGCCAATCTTGAAAAAGAAATTGAGTTGCATCAAATTGACTATATTATCTCCAACCATGGAGAGGTAGACCATAGCGGGGCTCTTCCGGCTTTGATGAAACGGATCCCGGACACGCCGATCTATTGTACGGCCAATGCCGTTAAATCATTGAAAGGTCAATATCATCAGGATTGGAACTTTCACATCGTCAAAACGGGGGACAAGTTGGATATCGGCAATGGTAAAGAACTGATTTTTATTGAAACGCCGATGCTTCATTGGCCCGACAGTATGGCGACATATATTACAATTGACAATATTCTTTTTAGCAATGATGCTTTCGGGCAGCATTTGGCATCGGATAAATTATTCCATCACCTGGTTGACCCTTGTATCTTATTTAAAGAAGCCATCAAGTACTACGCAAACATCTTGAACCCTTATAGCCATGTTTTAAGAAAGAAGTTAGAGGAGATTATATCCTTAGGTTTGCCGATCGACATGATTGCCCCGGATCATGGGCTTATCTGGAAAGAAAATCCGATGCAAATCATTGACCGGTATGCGCAGTGGGCCAATAATTATCAGGAAGATAAAATTACCGTCATTTATGACACCATGTGGAACGGTACTAAAAAATTGGCGGAAAAGATCGCTGCGGGAATAGAGCAGGCTGATCCCGTTGCCGATGTTCGAATTTATAATTTAGCCAAGACGGATGCAAACGACCTGGTTACAGAAGTGTTTAAATCCAAAATGATCGTAATCGGTTCGCCAACCATCAATAGCAACATTTTACACTCCGTAGCCGGTTTTCTTCATCTTTTAAAAGAGTTGAGGTTTAAAGATAAGAAAGCGGTGGCTTTCGGATGCTATGGTTGGAGTGGGGAATCCGTAAAGATCTTAAATGAAATGTTGGCTGATGCAGGGTTTACAGTTATTCATGATGGGTTTAAAAACCAGTGGAATCCGGATGATAAGAAAATGACGGAAGCTTATGCCTTTGGTAAAGAAATAGCGAAAGCCTAAATTCTAAAATAAAAAAAGAGTTGCAAAATTTGCAACTCTTTTTTTATTTATGGTTGTGCCGGTGAATCAAAAGGTAGTGGGGTAACTGTATTTTTTTTAACGTCTTCTCTAAAGGTCAATAATGCTTCCATCATCTTGGGAAAGCCGGCTGTAGGGGCGCAAAGCAGAATAGCATGCTCAATTTCGTCAGGGGTGCAGCCGCTTTTTAAGGCTTTACGGATATGGGTTGTTAACGAATAGGGATTTTGACAGGCTGTCGAAAGCGCTACTTTAATTAGCCAACGGGTTTTTTCATCCAACGGTCCACCCTTCGTGTGTAAAAGCTTGCCGTAATTTTCATATGCCTCGTAAATCTCTCCATGTTTTTGCAAAAAGTATGATAAATTTTCTTCAATAACGCCCATTTATAACCCCCCCTTATACTATTTTGATCGGCATCTGCCTACTTGCTTACGAACAAGAAGATAGTATTTTGTGAATATTTCAATAATTATCACTTTGAGTATACCGTTTAAGCGGTTTATTGTCAATGTGAGTGATTTTAGTGAAAGATTAATGAAAATTTGGTTCATACTTGTTTATACTATAGTCATTTACAATTGGTGTAAAAAATATGTAAAAAAGAATTGACAAATTTGCCTAACAGCAGTATAGTTAAAGCGTATAAGAATAGTATAGATTAACTTATATTTGAAAAAGGCAAACCTGTTGAAAGACGGGGACGCAAAGCCACGGGCCTTAAGGTGTAAATGCCAAGGTAGCCGGGTTGCCAAATGTAACTGATATCGCAGTCGGTATTGGCTCTGTTTGGTGAACCCAACAGAGCTTTTTTTGTTGGGTAAAAAATACGATTGTGAGGTGTGATGAAAATGAAAATGGGAAAAGGATTGGTTGTATTTCTGATGGCATTGCTTTTGGTATTTGTTTTACCTATGGTTGTGCTTGCCGATGATGATACGACAACCCCCGGTATTACGGATGAAAGCAGTATCAGCGGAGATACAGGTAGTCATGGAAAAGCTTTGGGCAAGGACAAACAAAAAGAGAACCGTGGAGACAATAAAGACTGGATAGCTGCTAAAGACACCCTCGAACAGGAAAAAGACGCAATCGAGGCATTGAAGAATGAGGTAGAGTCTCAACTTGACGTTCTAGAAGCGCAATATGACGCTGCAGAGCTGGCCAATGACACAGCCTCCATGGAAACCTTAAAGACGCAGATTGATGCGCTCAAAGCCCAACAAACAACTTATAAAGTGCAAATGAAAGAAAAAATTGAGCAAATGAAGCTTGTCATCAAAGCACAATATACGCTCGAGGAATTGGCCCAATTGCAAAATACGGAAGAAGAATTCAGTAAAGACGGACTGGATGTTATTCCGGTAGAAAACGTTTTGGTTAGAAACGGCAATATCAAGTTTGATACGCCTCCTGTCATCAAATACGGAAGAACGCTTTTGCCTTTAAGGGCTATTTCTGAAGGAATGGGCGCCGAGGTGGATTATATCGCCGAAACCAACAGCGTTGTTATCGTCAAAGACGGCGTGGAAATAATCTTTTCTTTAAGTGATAACAAAGTACTCATCAACGGTGTTGAAACGGCAGTTGATGTAAATGGGGAAATTTTGAATAACAGAACGATGGTTCCATTAAGGTTTATTGCCGAGACTTTGGGAATCAAAGTTCAATATGACCCTGATAACAAGATTATTGAAATTGATACAGATACAGATGACGAAACTGATACGGAGACTCAACCCGATGCGGATTAAACTTTAATAAAATTGCTCCTCTATGAACCAATAGTTTCACAGAGGAGCATATAAAAACTATACGTTCGAATAGTAACCCTGATTTAAAATCGATCTTCCCAATCGTGTTCAGATTCCTGATGGCTGAGCTCCCGGGAAAACTCAGTGGAAAGAGACGTAGTTTGTTTCTTCTTTGGGGGTGAAGACTTAAAGACGGTGGGTTTGATTTTTCTTTGATAAAAGCGCATGGCGAAATAAGAAACAATATAAAATAGGAGCAGGCAACTACCGGCGATTAATCCTGCACTTTGTCCTTTGACAAACGGCATACTCACAATTGCGAAAACCAAAGCGAGAAATGTAAATATGGTTGTATAAGGATAACCCCATACCTGGCATTTGCCGTTTGGCGGACAACCGTTCTTTTTACGGAAAAAATAATGTGTCGCCATAATAACGGCATAGATAAAAAGCATTGCAAAACCGCCGGAGGAGATTAAAAAAAAATACGCGTTGGGGAAAAGAAGCCCCAATCCCAGAGCTGCCAACATACCCAGTCCGGAAGCAAGTATACCGCGATAGGGAATTTCTCTTTTATCTTTTAACCAGCCAGGCGTATAGCCTTCATCCGCAAGCGAGCGCATAACTCTACCCAGGCCGAACATGGCCGCCAGCATGGTAGAAAGGATTGCTGTGATCAGAACAAAACGGATGGCTGTCCCGGCCCAGTTGATCCCATACCGGTTTAATGCAGAAACAATCGGACTGGTATTTTCACTGATCTGGGCAGTAGGGATGAGAAATAGGAGCAGGGCGATTGTGGCAATATAGAGCCCAACCAAAGTCAATACGGTTTGCCGGATTGCTTTGGGAACGGTTGTTTGGGAGTCTCTGGCTTCTGCTGCGGCCAAACCCAAAATCTCAAAACCGGCATAACTGAACATCACGATCAACATGCCGCCGGCAATACCCTTAAACCCATCAGGCAGCCACGGTTCAGTCCTTAAAGTACTTGTTCCAACTGCGGGTGTTCCCGGAAACAGACCGATAATCAATAAAACAGCAATCAGAACAAATGATACGATTGCAAAAATTTTGACAGCGGCAAGCCCGCTTTCTAACCTTGAAAGTTTTTCCGCACCCAGTAAATTAAATCCCGTGATGCCAATGATGATGATGACTCCCATGACGGCAATAGATGGAAACGGAGTCCATTCATGGAGCAAGATAGCGGCGGCCGTAGCCTCACTGGACATACCCAATACCATGCCTGTCCAATAGACCCAGCCGACGACATATCCTGTGCCGGGTCCGAATATCCGGGCCGCAAAAGTACGGAATGAACCCGAGTCGGGATTGGCAACCGTCATTTCCGAAAGGGCAAAGAGGATGAAATAAACCAATAAGCCACCTATTGCAAATGATAGTAAGATCCCAGGGCCGACGGCATGAATAACGACCGATGATCCGATAAAAAAAGAACCTCCGATCACCGTCCCCAAAGCCATCATGGTAAGCTGCCATACAGAAAGGCCACTCTTATTATTCATAGTTCCTCGGTATCTTGTGATTGCAGTGTTTATTATCGCATAAACTTGAATCAGATGTTGTGTAACTGTATTATTCCTTGTATTAAAGTGATCCATGCTTTGTTTGGTATAAAATTAAAAATTTAATATAAAGGCTATAATAGAACACGTATAAAAACAAAAAAACTCATGTAAGCTTTCGGTTGATCAATATGGTTGAGGCCATTATGAAGATGTAAGTGAATATATCAAAGGCCACTCTTTGTTAGCAAAATAAAGAGGGTGTTTGAGTACTTTTATATCATATTAATCATATAGGAAATAATTGGATATATTAAAAAGATAAATGATAGCGATATTGCCGGATAGCAAAAAAAGGCTTTAGAAGATCTCGTTAGGGATTTAATAATAATCAACAAATTTAGGATGGTGTAAAATGAAAATATCAACTAAAGGGCGTTATGCTTTACGCCTAATGCTGGATTTGGCGCAACACAATACGGAATATGTCACAATCAAAAGTATTGCCGACAGACAGGATATTTCCAGCAAATATTTGGAGCAGATAATTTCTGTTTTAAATCGCGCCGGTTTTGTCCGGAGTATACGGGGCGCCCAGGGAGGGTACAAATTGGCCCGTCCTGCCAAAGATTACACAGTCGGTACGATCCTGAGGTTGATCGAGGGCGACCTTGTTCCCGTTGCCTGTATGGAGGACGAACCCAATCAATGCCTCCGCGCGGATAACTGCCCCACTTTAAAAGTATGGAAAGAGCTAAGCGATGCCATCAACGGCGTTGTGGACAATGTCACGCTTGCCGATCTGATGGAATCATAATATAATCGTAAAGCACGGATATTTTGGACCGGGATGTGCTTTTGCCGTTCCCGGATATGCTTTATGGAAAAACAGGTGTTATATCAGCCGGGTTCTTTTTTACCTGGCTGGTCTGCATTAAATTTGCGGTGATTCATAGGACCGGTATGGATGCATGCCCGGATGTTTGACAACAAACAAAAGCCAAACGAGTCGCGGCTTCCGGTCGGTATCGGGCATTTGAAATTTGATGGAAAAAAATATGAATGATTTAGAGTCTAAACTTGGTTCATTTCGACAGGATTTCATCTAAAGAGTAGTATTATGTAATGGTACTCTGTAACATAGCTTACAAAATAAGAAGAATCCACCTGAAAGGTGGATTCTTCTTATTTATATGATTGAACAAGTTCGTTGGCTGTAAGGTCACCCCATTTACCACAGCGGTCTCCCCAATAGGCAATGGGCATATTATTTGAGCAAATTTTGATCACTTCACAAAGGTTGGAGCATCCGGCACAGTCGATGCTCTGGACGGTAAACTCGTGCTTTAAATTCCCCAACCCTAAAAAGCCGGTTTCTCTTTGGTTTATCTCCAATTCTTCTTTGGCTAAAAGCGCGGCGCCATACGCGCCCATAACATCATAATACTCGGGAATGAGGATACTGATGCCCAGTTCTTTTTCAAATGCTTTGACGATGCCGATATTGGCGGCGACCCCTCCCTGAAAAAGAATGGGCTGTAAAATTTCTTTGCCTTTGGCCAGGTTGTTTAAATAATTGCGCACCAGGGCTTCGCATAATCCGGCAACGATGTCTTCCGTACAGTGTCCGGTTTGTTGTTTGTGGATCATATCGGATTCGGCAAATACGGCGCAGCGTCCGGCTATGCGTACCGGTGTTTTAGCACGCAGGGCGTATCCGCCGAATTCTTCGATCGGGATTTCCAGGCGGGCGGCCTGCCTGTCTAAGAAAGAACCCGTTCCGGCTGCGCATACCGTGTTCATGGCAAAATCATAGACGATGCCGTTACGCATGAGAATAATTTTGGAGTCTTGGCCGCCAATTTCTAAAATGGTGCGTACGTTCGGATAAAGCCTGCGCGCTGCCACGGCATGAGCCGTGATCTCATTTTTGACAACGTCGGCACCGAGCAAAACCGCCGCAAGCTTACGACCGCTGCCCGTAGTACCGGCGGCTTTGATGCTTGCTTGGTCGCCCAAATTTTCTGTAAGCATGAGGGTGCCTTTTTTGACTGTATCGACGGGCCGGCCGCTTGTCCTTAAGTATAACTTTTCTACAAGGGTACCGTTTTGGTCAATGGCAACTAAATTGGTACTGACCGAACCGACGTCAATACCAAGATAATATTCTTTTAACAATGTTAAAGCTCCTTTCTAATCGTTAGGAATTAAGAGGGAAAGGATGAGCAGACAGCCCATTTTACCCCGGTTTTACGCTTGTATTCCAGCATGTCCAGGAAAGCTTCTATCCTGGTAAGGTAACCCGCTTCTCCAACCATCTCATCAATGACCAAGGTCATAATGGGGAAGTCTTTTTCTCTTTGAATGGAAGGTAGGATCGATTTAGCCACGACTTCCGGCATGCAGGCAAGCGGCATAATCTGGATGGCCCCATCCATTTGACTTTGCTGAGCGAGGAGGGATTCGCCGACGCATTCCCGCCCATGTCCACCAATCTTATAGGGCAGGTATTTTTTTGCCGCATGGTTGATGGCCAATGAATTGATTTTGAGCGGTTTTAAAAAGGTGTCTTTTAACCACCAGCTTGGGGTTAAGGTGCGTTTTGACGACACGCTATAATCCATGAGTTTTTCTTCGATATATAAATTGGAGAAAGGCTCAATAATGGTATAAATCTCTCCAATGATGGCTACTTTAAGTGGATTTTTGCTGTAATCCAGCGGGATTTGGCGCAATTTTTTTTTATAATCGTTTAAAACTTTGAGCATTTGAACGGGATTGTCGCAAGCGGACGCTTCCCTTTTGCAGCTATAGAGCAAATTTTTGCATGCCCCTTTTTCCCGTTCATAACCTGCCAGCTCATGCGCTTTGGCATCGATTTGATCCAAAATACGGATTGTGTGATATGCCGCAAGCATGGCGGATAATTTTTCTTTACGGCTAGCGGAGCTGCTCAGATTGATTTCATTAAGTCTTTTTAAAAACGCTTTTTTGCCGATGTCCAGGGGAGAATCAATGACGATAAAACGCAGATCGGGTTTAAACTTTGTTAATAGTTTCATTTGTAACTCGCAGTATTCACCGAAGCGGCAGGGGCCGCAGCTTCCGGCAAAGAGAATGGTATCCGCTCCTTTTTCGATACTTCGGATATAGTTGCCCATCATAATTTTAAACGGCAGGCAAATTTCCTCCGGCGAATAAAATGAGCCAATCTTTAACGTGTCGTTATGATTGACTTCCGGCATGATATAGGGAATTTTTAGACCATCAAACAACGCTTTTGCCGCAATACTGATGTTCCCCAGGTTGGGAATCGTAACGATCATCGTGAGTCCTCCTTTTCATCAGGTCCAAGAAAGCTTCCAGCCGGGTATTGATGCCCGCTTCTCCGGTGTGCTCGTCCAACTTGATAATTAAAAACGGGAATTCGCCCGTTTCGCTTTTGATCAGCTCGATGAGGATGGAATCGATGCCGCAGGCGAAGGAAGAAAGATAAATAAAACCGTCAACGGCAGAGGTCTGATAAAGATGGATGGCGGCGCCGTAATAATCGGCAAAGAAACTCCAAAATGGTTTTTTAAACAGGCGCTTTACGGCGGCTTCTTTGTCTGAGGCCGGGACGTGCTCTTCGGTGATGATTCCGAAGCCGGCATCGTTCATCTTTTGGATCAGGTCCATATTGATAAATGCATCATGAATATGATAGGTATGTCCCAGCAGCGCAATCTTTTGGCCATAGTTTGTATCATTTATGCCCGGACAAAATTGGGATTGTTCTTGCATTGCCCGGTTAAAGGCTCTTTTAATGACGGTTTTATCATGTGTAATTCGATATCCTACATTTTTTGCCCAAGTATATAGTTTATCGTTTTGCAGTGAAGCCAGTGGGGTATCAATAAGATGGGGAAGGCCTGTAATGTTATGACGGAGCATTTCCGGCAGGCCACAGAACATGGGACAGATAAATTCCCTTTCTTTGAAGCCCATGATGCGTGGGACAAAGAGAAAGTCGCAACAGTCTTTGAGCCAGGCGACATGACCATGAAATACCTTGATTGATAAGCAGGCGTCATCCACACAGTATTTCGTTCCCAAATCAAGGATCGTTTTATTGGTGTCGGGAGAAGAAACAGTTTGGGCGCCCAGTTCATCAAAAAAGGCAGAGGTAAAAACATGATATTTGGGGAATAACAAACCTTTGGGAATACCTACAGTGACCATTTGTTTTTCCTTTCGGATGTTTTTGAAAATATAACGCTATTTTAAGTCATCAATTGAAGTGTTCCCTATCTGAGTTGATTTATTCCGCAAAAAATCATGGAGGATTGGAATATCGTTTGTTGCAAAATTTTTTAGACAAAACAAAAAAGCCTAATTATAGGCTTTTTTGTTTTGTCATTAAAGGGAGAGTTAAAAAGGAGAGGGTTTTTTTATTTAGTCGGTTATTTTGATTTTGATGACGCCGGTGACCTGGCAATACTTAGTTTGAAAATCGGAACCTTTTGGTCGGGTTATAAGGATGTATCAACCACCTCCGAATAGATGCCCCATTGTGGGGAGGAACAAAATATCCTTAATCAAACAGAAATTATGCCCATGACAAAAGCTTATGGTTTGATGGTAAAGCATGGACGTGATAACTGTATGAAAATTTGATGAAAGTTTAAATAATTTATCTTAAGGTGGTAGGAGTATTAGGAAAAAATTGAAACTAAAATTATAAATAGGATGCGAATAAAGGTATTTTATGGTAAAATAAGAAAATAATAAAAGCAATAGCTAAAACTTTAGAATTCGTACCAAATAAAAAACCCGATAGTGGCATGGTTTTAAAGAAAGGAACGACTATGTTTGATATGCAAAAGATGGGATTTGTTCGTGTAGGGGCCACGGCTCCTACCGTCGAGCTGGCCCAACCGCAAGCCAATGCCGCAAGAATTGTTGACTGTGTCCGGCTTGCCGAAAAAAATCAAATCAAAATACTGCTGTTCCCGGAGCTGTGTCTGACCGGATACACCTGCGCCGATCTTTTTCATCAACGCGTCCTTCTGGATGAGTCGAAAAACGCGATCAAGAGCCTGTTGCGGGAGACGGCTAATGTGGATATGTTGCTTGCCGTAGGCATTCCGGCAGAATGCGACAACCAGCTTTTTAATTGTGCGGCAATCTTACATCGCGGGAGAATCCTGGGTTTGGTGCCCAAAACCTTCATCCCCAACTATAACGAGTTTTATGAAAAAAGATGGTTCAGCCCTGCCGGCGGTAAAATCAGCGAAAGCATAACCTTGTGCGGGCAGGAAGTGCCTTTCGGAACGCAGCTGTTGTTTCAGGAGCAAGAGTCGCAGCTTTGTCTCGCGGCGGAAATTTGCGAAGACCTGTGGATGCCTATCCCGCCGTCTTCGCACCACGCCATCTATGGCGCGAATCTGATTTTGAATCTTTCCGCCAGCAATGAGCTGGTCGGCAAGACGGAATACCGCAGGGAGCTTGTCTTGCAACAGTCGGCGCGTTGTCTGGCCGGATATGTTTATGCTTCGTCCGGATTTGGCGAATCCTCAACCGACGTGGTCTTTGGCGGACATTTGATGGTTGCCGAAAATGGGGCTATGCTGGGAGAGCGGCGGTTTGAAGAATCGAAGGTATTGTTTGCCGATTTGGATATAGAAAAACTGATGAACGAGCGCAGAAAAGCCAACAGTTTTATGGGGCATGTCGAGCAACAGGACTACCGCGTTGTACCCTTTGCCTTCCAGCCGGAAGAAGGGGAAATAGAGCCTTACGGGCTGCAAAGAAGGGTTGACCCCTATCCCTTTGTCCCGGGCAAAAAAGAAGAACGCGACCTGCGTTGCAGGGAGATCTTCACCATCCAGACCAGCGGTCTGATGCAGCGGCTAAAAAAGACCAAGATCAAAAAAGTCATGCTGGGGATTTCCGGCGGGCTGGATTCCACACTGGCTCTTTTGGTTTGCTATGATGCTTTTGAACGCTTGGGATATGACAAAAAGAATATTTGCGCCATCACCATGCCCGGGTTCGGTACGACCGAGCGGACCAAAAACAATGCCTGGGAGTTGATGCAAGAGCTTGGCGTCGACAGCCGCGAGATTCCGATTGCCAACGCGACCTTGCAGCATTTTGACGATATCGGGCACGACCCGTCTGTGGAAGATATTACCTATGAGAACGTCCAGGCGCGGGAGAGGACGCAAATCCTCATGGATGTTGCCAACGAAGAAGGCGGTTTGGTCGTGGGCACGGGGGATTTATCCGAGTTGGCTTTGGGCTGGTGCACCTATAACGGCGACCATATGAGCCATTATGCCGTCAATGTCAGCATCCCTAAAACGCTGGTACAATACCTGATCTCCTGGTATGGCGATACCACCGAGAATGCAAGCGTCAGCCGTATTTTACAGGATATCTTAGCAACCCCGATCAGTCCGGAACTGTTGCCTCCCGATTCTTTGGGAACGATCCGCCAAAAGACGGAAGATGTGATCGGGCCCTATGCGCTGCATGACTTTTTCCTCTACTATATGATGCGTTGGGGATTTGCTCCCAGTAAAGTCTATTTCCTGGCTTGTAAGGCGTTTGCCGAAAAATTTGACGAAGCGGAAATCCACGCTTGGCTCAAAGTGTTTTACCGCCGCTTTTTTACGCAACAATTTAAGCGCTCCTGTTTGCCGGATGGCCCCAAAGTTGGTTCTGTTTGTCTGTCCCCGCGCGGAGACTGGCGGATGCCCAGCGATGCCGACCCGGAAATCTGGCTCAAGGAGCTGGAAAGTATTGACCCGGTAAAAGAATAGATAAAAAAGCCCTTTTGTTTTTCAACAAAAGGGCTTTTTTAATACACAAAACAAAATATTTGTGATGTTTTTGTTTAAAAAAGTATGATGTAGGGAATTGTCAATCAGAAACAACGATGATATAATAAAAAAATAGGAGTTTAAATTTTCATATAAACTCCTATAACTATACTATATCATATATTTACATCTTTGTCAAGATGTTTTTTTAACCTTTTTATCCAGGAAAAAAGGAGGTTATTTAGATGGCGCATTTGTTTTCCCTCATTCCCGTGGCCGTACAAAACCAACAGGCTGTCGTAGAGATCCTTGGGTGCAATGAAAAAACCAGACGCTACGGACTTACTTTATCCCAGGCCGATGCCCGGCAGCTGGTGGAGACCCGTTCCCGCGCGCTCATATCCAACGGGCGGGTGGAGTTCGGCGGCGGCATCATCGACAAGCTGATCCTTAAATTCCGGGATTCTCCTTACCTCTTCCGGCAAAATTATGTGGATACACTGGACGCACTGATCGAGACTTTTTATTATTTTAAAAACGAATCTTTGGACGAACTCTCCGACGATGCGCTTTTGGACGCTATGAAGACCTATTTTGACCATAATTGCGCCGGTTCTGTGGAGTTGCTGCAAAACCGCGAGCTGGAACGCTTAGCGCGCAATATCCGCTTTGGATATAGCCCTTTTGCCAGGGAAGACGAGGGTGAAGAAGGGGAGGATAAAGCATGAACAACAGTCTGCAAAGCAAGAGCATTACCGTCGCAAGCAGCGAAGGGACACCCTATTTTATTGTGTTTATGCAACAGGCCTATGAAAAGGGATTCATGGATGCCGCTTTGCTGGAAAAAATCCAGATGCAGAGCGTGGCGCTTTTAGCCAAACGTGTGGAACGCTTTACTTTTGGCGAAAGCAGCTCCGTTTTGGTGACGAAGGCAGAAGAGATCCTGCATTCCATATTTTACACGGCGGGCATAGCCCTGGAAAAGATCCATAACGATAAAAAGGCGATAACGGTATTACGGGAAGAAGGGTTGGAAGCCCTCTATACAATCGGCAGATCGTACATCGATGAACGAGTTATATCAGCCAAACAGTTGCTGCAAAAAGTGCAGGAAAGCGCCGTATCGGTCTATCATCATGCTTACCATGACACGGTTTTTAGCGGTCTGCCGCAGTTTTTTAACCGTTATGACGCTGATTTTGGGGCGCAAATGACGCCCTGTTCCATTGATTATCCTTTGAGTTGCCCGATCTCGCAGCAAACGGGCGTTTCCTACATTTGCTCCTATTTGGAAAGCCTGTTGATCGAAAACCGCTTTTGCCGGAAATTTTCTGACCAAGATGTGGAGGCCTTGCTCCGTGGCTATGAAAAAGACTATGCCGAGCAGTTTTTTAATATTTTCGACCTGGTAATAGCCAATGCCTGCGGTTGCCTGCTGGCGCAAAAAGATGTTTTGCCCCTTCTCATAACTGATGCAGACCGCAACTATTTGCAACAACAGTTGGAGCATATAGAACGGCAACAATTAGCAAATCAAATGACCGAGATTGCGAGACGCTTATGCGATCTACTGGATTTTGAAAATGAAGCAATGCGTTTGTATGTCGCGGATGCCATGCAAAAGCTACTCCCCATATTGCGTCTGGCGCTGGAAGAAAAAAGGCTGGAAGCTGTCTTGATCACGCCGCGGCACAAAGCGCCGGATCAACCGCTGCGCTTTGTGCCCGCTCCGGCTATGGAGGATGAAGCATTCCGTCAATTGACCGACGAGCTGCGCAGCTGCCGTTTTGTGGAAGATAAGATCCGTTTGATCCAAAGGCAGGTCAAAAGCCATACGGATCTATGCGATCTGCTGGCTGCCGGATGTTTATTTAACAATGAGTTCGATGCCCTTTTTTCTGTTTTGCAGGATGAGCAACTGGCTTTGTTCTACCATAAATCCCTTGCCGATAGCGCAGGCAGGGAAGTGTTTTTGACGGAAGAGGAGCGCTTGTGGCAAAAGAAGCTGCTTTCTTTTTACCAAGGGCTGCCGGTGGAAAGAAAACGAATGGTGGAAGGACTGGCAAGTACCCTCTCTTAGCGGCATGGGATACGGAGAGTAGGAGTGCGCAAGGGCAAACGGATAGAGAAACGGATAGGTCTTTGTTATTTGATGTAGGATTCTCCAAAAGGAAGGAAACGGCATGCCCTTAAAATCACAAAATAAAACGCAAACAGATGTTTCCGTCATGGGTCAAGAGAGGCTTGCTCAAATAGTCGAGCCGCTTTTGGCATGGTATGATCTGCATGCCAGAAAACTACCCTGGCGAGAGACTCGGGAGCCGTACCGGATTTGGGTTTCTGAAATTATGTTGCAGCAAACGCGTGTGGAGACCGTGATCCCGTATTATGAGCGGTTTAAAAACCGCTTGCCCGATATAGCAGATTTGGCAGAGGTTCCGGAAGAGGAATTATTGAAATTGTGGCAGGGGTTGGGTTATTATAGCCGCGCCCGCAACCTGCAGAAGGCGGCAATAGAGATTATGGATCGGTTTGAGGGATGTTTCCCGCAGGATTATGAATCCATACACTCACTGCCGGGAATTGGCGCCTATACGGCCGGAGCCATCGCCTCCATTGCCTTCGGGCAGCCTGTGCCCGCTGTCGATGGCAATGTGCTGCGTGTGGTTTGCAGGCTGACAGACGATCATCAGGACATTAATAAATCGCAGGTTAAAAAAGAGATCACGGACGCTTTGCGGCAGATTTACCCGCAAGCGCGTTGCGGAGATTTGACGCAAAGTTTGATGGAACTGGGCGCAACCATTTGTTTGCCCAACACAAAAGCAAAATGCACCCAATGTCCAATCGTAAGCATTTGCCTGGCAGCACAAAATGACCGGGTAAAAGAGCTCCCCGTCAAATCCGCCAAAGCACCTCAAGTGCGGGAACAAAAGACAGTCTTTTTGCTTTTGTCCGGCAAAGAGGTAGCCCTGTGCCGCAGAGATAAAAAGGGATTGCTGGCAGGGATGTGGGAGTTTTCTAATCTTGATGGCTATTTGAGTAAAAAAGAAGTACAGCAATATCTGAAAGAAGAGGGGATCGATTATGAGCGCCTGGAAGAATTTATTCGGGCAAAGCATGTTTTTACCCATCGCATCTGGCAGCTGAAAAGTTTTTTGGTTTTTTGCCGACAAAAACCACCTCTATTTACCTGGGTAGATCAAAAAACAATGCGGGAGAGGATTGCTTTGCCGACCGCATTTGCTAAATTCGAACAGGCGTTGCGGGATGAGCAGTTGTATTAAAAGATTTATATTTTTAAAATTTTGTCTAATCCGTAAAAAAAATTAGAATTTGTAAAACTTTTATGGTATAATAGCAAATGTGTTTTCCAACAAGTCGTTGGGGTGTCGCCAAGCGGTAAGGCAACGGACTCTGACTCCGTCATTCGTAGGTTCGAATCCTCCCACCCCAGCCAAAAAAAAGATATACCTTCCCCTTTGCGGAAAGTATATCTTTTTATTTTAAAAAGTGTGATTTTATTATAATATATTGTTATGATTTAATCGGATAAACAAGATTCTGAACATCAATTATTAAACAAAATAAGTCAACTTATGTAAAATTGGTGACTTATTTTGTTTTTTCTTTTTAATATTTATCGAATGCATTGACTTTCTTCGAAATATGGATATATATGGAAATATAATAATGGCTGATAAAGATGCAATAAGTGGATACATCATTGAGTAAAAAAATCATGACAAATAGGAGGACTGTTTAACTTGAATAATAATAAATATGAACAGTTAATTGTGAGCCTCCAACAGAGCAACTGAAACCGAAACTTGATGAGGCCGAAGAGAAGGACAAACGGGCGGCCGA
>DIFD01000020.1 GCA_002418965.1 Peptococcaceae bacterium UBA5757
ATCCAAACAAGCAAAAACTCCGGCATTTGCCGGAGTTTTTTTTATGCCCTTGGGACGTATCTGGACTAGACTCATTTTTTTGAAAACGGCAAACATAATTTTGAAGATAATGAAAAGAATGATAACAATTAAGGAAGAAAAAATTTCCCCCCAAAGGAAAAAATATTTTTGCGTAAGATAAATAAAATTTTCCCCAGAAACTCCGGTGATTTACCGGAGTTTTTAACAAGCAAATAAAGTTTAATTCCGTTACGTAAGTACCCACCAGTACGGTGAAAGATTGTAGGTCTATGACAGATGGTATAACAAAGCTGAGACGCGTGTTTCAGGTATTACCGTATGCGGTTTCTCCGCTTCGTTGGAAGGCGCTTGCCCCGATTACGATAGCCTCTATGATGGCTAGGGTATTGTAGTGAACAAGCGGCTTGTCAAGGTCCTCCTGCAGGTCCTCCAGGATCTCGTATAAATTTTCATGGGTGGTCATTCGTATCGCAAAATTTCTCGCTGTTATCCGTAAGGGTAGCGTCTACTGCCAAGCCATGTTCCTTGTAGAACGGCAACACGTCGTTATGTAAGGGGGCTGCGGCGCACTTGGGATTTTCCCGGTATGAAGGAAACCGAAAGCGTAGGAATCATAGGGATCCACACAAGCGTGAAGGTAGATGGTACTACCCTTTTGATTTTACCGACCATAAATGTGTCCTAGCTAAGAAGCTCTCCCGGACGGAAAGAGTTCACATGTCGTTTATCAGAAACAGGGATTATATTTTTTAATTTTTGCCACTTACTCAGCCATTAGTTCGATGCCCGTCTCCATGGCGTTCCTCAACCTTGAGCCAGCGGTCATAGAGGCTATGTTGTTGCGTCAAGCTGCATCCCAAAACTTTTGCATCGTTCTCCAGCGTTGCCTGATGGGGTTGTGATTTGGAGATCGGCGGCAGGTCTTTGAGCCCTTCAAAGCCGTGGGTTTAAAACCGGTGTTTTCATTCTAAGAAGCGGGCTCTGTTCATACCGCCGCGGCCGTATGTTTCCGAAATATTCCCTAAGGTTTCAGCCATATCAAGAACGTTTAAACGATAGTCATATACATATATACACAATTTTTGTTTTCTTTTTTTGTAAGGTTTTTATATAGCCAACTATTGAATTATAGTTTAAGATTAAATCAAAAGAATATTTGCACAATAAGAAAAAATCAAAAGAATATTTACGCAATATATGAATACACAAGAGTATAAAAGTTAAGCTTAGAAAGAAACAAGAAGATTGTCAAATTGGTAATTGTAGTGAGTGTTCCCCGAAAGTAGGTTCAAATATAACGGTTAAAAGGATTGAACCCCTGGTTTAAGGGTGACTTCAGACGGCTTCAGGTATGTTAGTGCACTGTGTGGACGTAACTCGTTATAATCATTCAAATTTTTCCTGGGCGTCTTCAAGAGACATAAACCAATTTATCCATCACGGGAAATGTCGTTAAATGATTTTCTATGGGCATTATCTGTCGGTTACTAGGTCTGCAATAATACAGGTTTACATGGCCCAAGCAACCAGCTCCTTTGAAATAAATTCAGAGGGCGGTTGGTGACTTTGATTCGCTGAGGCAAGATGCAGGCCCGGGCTTTCCCTCGACCCTATCCAGCACGTTTAGTGACATTCGTCCCCCTTAATTGATTGATCTACATAAATCTCCAGACATTCGCGGTTGAAGAGATCTAGAATAGTCAAGGCACGAAAGCGTTTGCCTTTGTTTAGCTGATCCAATACAAAATCCATAAAACAGCACTCATTCAAAAAGAAAGGAACGTTCCTATCCGCTATTCTCGGATCACTCGTATAGGGATTAAACCGACAGTAAAAAGAGGTGTTGTCAAAGAAGAAATAGGGAAAAACCACTAAGGTTTTATTTTCTCGAAAGCGGATCATAAGTTGGAATCTTCAAAATAATTATTATCTGGAGGGGTGATTTAGATGGTAACAAATGAAAAAGCAAATAAGAGAATTGTGATTAAAAATGGTCTGGTTTTAACCATGGATGACGCTAAGACCATATTAAATGATGGAATGCTGGTAATAGAAGGTAATCAGATTGTCGCGGTAGGCGATACGAAAGAACTGGAAGGCAAATATCTAGAGGCAGATAGGATTATTGACGCCAAGGGTAAAGCAGTTCTTCCGGGATTAGTCGATCTTCACTTCCATAGTGCCGCAGGAAAAGGTTATTGCGATTACCTGCCACTGTATGAATATCTAATGGATTTTTGGTATCCCATGGTTAGGGCTATTTCTCCTGAAGATGCCTATTGGGCGGCGCTTTGTAGCTATAGTGAAGCCATTCGTTCGGGGTCAACAACAGTCAACGACATGTGGCGCCAAATGGAAAGTTGCGGTGATGCCGCGGAAGATATCGGGATCAGAGCGGTATTAAGCTGTGATGTTGCCGATGACGAACATAAGCTTGACTCTTTGGCCGATAATGAACGGCTCTATTATAAAAAGCACGGTAAAGCCAACGGCAGGATCGAAGTCTATGTCGGTATTGAATGGATGCCGTTGGAATCAAGAGAAATATTGGTTAAAGCCCGTGCCTTGGCTAATGAACTGAATACGGGGATTCATATACACCTGAATGAATCTTTGAGCGAAGTTGAGGCATCTCTTAAGAAGTTTGGCCGCAGGCCAACTGAATTTGCCTATGATTGTGGAATCCTGGGTCCGGATTGTGTAGCGGCGCATTGCGTATGGCTATCAGATGCAGAAATTGCTATGATGCGGGAAACGGGCACGCATATTTCCCATAACCCTTCATCGAACGCAAAGTTGGGAAATGGTGTAGCCAGAGTGCCTGAGATGTTGAATGCGGGGATTAATGTCGGAATTGGTCATGATGCGGCCGAATGCAACAACAGCAGAGATTTGATCGAGGTTATGAAGTGGGTTTCCTTAATTCATAAAGCGACACGTGTCGACGCCTCGCTGCTACCTCCGCAAGATGTTTTGGCAATGGCGACCAAAAATGGCAGCAAGGCTTTAAAGCATAACACCGGGAGCCTGGAAGCAGGTAAACTGGCGGATGTTATCCTTATTGACTTAAATAATGAGCATTTTATTCCTCTCGTCTTAGGAGAAAAAACAAATATTTATTCGCACTTGGTTTTTGCTGCTAATGGAGGTGATGTCGTAACGAGCATTATCGACGGCGAAATTGTCATGGAAGATCGGAGACTGACAAAAGTAAACCAGGAAGAAATATTTAAGAAAGCAAATCAAGCGTTTCAAAATGTCTTGAAAATTATTTAAAGCAAAATCTAAAAGCCAGATAGGCTACATAAAAATTAATTAATAATAATTAATTAAATAAATAATAAAAAAACAAACAAACGAAAGGGGATTTTAAGATGAAAGCAGCTTTACTTTATACTGGCGAACAATCACTGAAGGTAGAAAACATCGCTAATCCAACTGTTCCTAAAGGATGGGCTCTTGTAAAAGTCCGTGCCGCTGGGGTATGCGGTACCGAATTGCATTTTCTTGTTGATGGGCTTATGCCCCTGGCCAAGTCTCCGTTTATTCTCGGGCACGAGATTGCCGGTGAAGTGGTGGAGGTTCCCGAAGGTACAGGATTCAAAAAAGGGGACAGAGTGAGCATTTACAATCTGGTTAATTGCGGCCATTGCTCTTATTGTAGAGCGGGTTTAGACTCTTTATGCCCCAACGCAACCGGTCAGTTTGGGTTTAACCTTGATGGCGGCTTTGCTGAATATGTTACGGTTCCCCCCACTAGCCTTGTTCATCTTCCGGATAAAGTATCGTTTAACGATGGCGCGATTCTTGCCTGCAGTGGGATGACTGCTGTTCATGCGGTAAAAATGGCGGATATCGGATTCAGAGATACGGTCGTCGTTAATGGTGTCGGCGGGGTTGGTCTGGCGGTAGGGCAAGTTGCAAAAAATACCGGAGCACGGGTTTTGGCCATTGCCGATACTCAAGAAAAAGCTGACCTGGCAAAGAAACTCTTCGCCGACGAGGTAGTGATTACCAAGGACTACAGCAATGTAGCTGAAGATATTAAAAAGCTCACCGATGGCAATGGGGTAGATGCCTTCTTCGAATTGGTTGGCACTGCGGCAAGTGCGAACGCAGGATTGAATTCACTGGCTAAACGTGGCCGTTACGTTATTATCGGCTATACAAAGGATCATGTTGATCTTGATCCGATCTTGATGGTTATCTATGAATTGCGGATTATGGCGTCGGTGGCCGGAACAAAACAGGATCTTGAGGATGTGCTGAAGTTATGTGAACAGGGCAAGGTCAAAGTATTTGTTCAGTCTGAATTGAAACTGGATGATGTGAACGTAGCCTTAGAAAAACTCAAAAACCGCACAAGCCTGGGAAGAAACGTTATTGTTTTTTAAAGTATGTCAACATATTAGGCGGTGGAGAAGTAGTGGATTATGCTGTTTGTCTATGAGGGGCAAATTTCCATTGGTCCGTTGTTTATTATGACAGAAGAGAGCACATGAGGGGATATTGTGCGTAAATGGGAACAGTATTTTACGCCAAAATCCTTAGAGGATGCTTTTGAAGTCCAATCCATCCGGCATCACCGTAGATGACCTCGACAATGGTACCGTCCTTCATCATAGGACTGCACATTTCAAGGTAATGGTTGTAATTGCATTTAAAAATGACTTTTTCAGTCTGTGTGGTTGTTCCGGCACTTATCCTTCCATGGAATTCATACCCATAAATTTTTGCCTAGCATAACTGTCATAGATGTGTTTTCTAACTCCTCATCAGACAGATTGATTCCAATTTTGCAGCAGACATATCCTCGGTATTTTTTCTATTTACATCGGCAAACGAACATTTTTCATCCGTGATAATGGTTCCATGTGCAAAATTCATTCCGCCCAAGGGATGATCTGATCCATAATCTCGAGAAACTCGTGCCGTTTGGTAGTTTTTACACCGATTCGAATAGGATATGTCTGCTGTTGTATTTGCTATACGCTTCTTTTGTGTAGTTTATATTATTTTATTTCTATGACATTTTTCGACAGCGTTTTTCTAAAAAGTTGGAGGTGATATCTTGAAACGTATTATGAAAACCGATCAAGTCTGTGGTACTGACGGGACTTGGGCTCAAGCTATTCAAGGGGGCAACATGTTGTTTATTTCAGGTCAGGTTGGCACAGATGCCAAGGGTGATCTGGTTGGGGCTGACTTCGCATCTCAGGCCAAACAAGCCTTAGAAAACCTAAGATTATTGCTGGAGGCCGGAGGGGCGACCTTGGAAGATTTGGCAATGATTACCGTACTTGTTACAGACATGAAGAACCGGCCGGCATTCGCCAAAATACGTAGCGAATATTTTCTGGAGAATCCACCGGCGAGCACCATAGTAGAAATCAGTCAGTTATATGCCCCGGAAGTTTTAATTGAAATTAATGGAATTGCAGTACTAGAAGCATAATCAAAGGTAGGGTGATTTGATATGAATTTTACGGAAGAAGAAATTAACGCCGGTAACCAGGATGTTATCCAAATAATCCAGACATCAAAGGTCAATCTTTGTGACGTTGAATATGCTGGAGAAGCCATTGATTTTTTGAAAGGTTTTTCCTTACTGCATAGCGGTCCTCCAGTACAATGGCGGAATATGTGTAGCGCAATGCGCAGTGCCGTATGCGGTGCAGCTGTATATGAAGGCTGGGCCGAAAATTTGGAGGAAGCTCAAGATATGGCTGAAAGAGGATGTTTCTCTTTTGGTAGCAATAACGAGCATTCAGCCGTAGGACCAATGGCTGGTATCGTTTCGCCTTCAATGCCAGTCATGATTTTTCAGAACACAACATTTGGCAATAAATCGTTCGTTACTTTTAACGAAGGGTTGGGGAAAGCCTTGCGGTTTGGCGCAAATGATGATTTCGTAATTAATCGCCTTAAATGGATCGAAAAAGTGCTTGCCCCTATCATAAAAGAAGCTTTGAATAGAAGCGGCCCGATTGATATTACCTCAATGATGGCTAGAGGTATCCAGCGTGGTGATGAATGTCATAACAGGAATAAGTCCTCGACCAGCCTTTTTATCAGAAAGATTGCGCCATGGGTGGTGCGTACGGCGGGCAGCAGAGAGGAAATAGCAGAGGTTTTATCATTTATGGATAGAAATGATCATTTCTTCCTGAACCTTTCCATGGGGAGTAGTAAAGCGACAATGGATGCGACCATCGGTATAAGGGCCAGCACAATCGTAAACTGCATGTGCGCAAACGGATACCAATTCGGTATCAGAGTTGCAGGGGCTGGAAAAGAATGGTTTACCGGGTCTTCCGGATATGCCAAGGGACATTATTTCAACGGTTATAATGCCGGAGATGCCAATAAAGTGATGGGAGATTCCTATATTTCCGAGGCAGCAGGAATAGGAGCTTTTGCCATGGGATCAGCCCCGGGTGGTGGTCGGTTTATTGGTATTAAACCCGCAGAAACATTACAGTATTCATTAAAAATGTATGGGATTACTGTAGCTGAACACGAGGCATTCAAAATTCCTGCACTTGATTTCCGGGGAACTCCTTTGGGGATAGATATCCGCAATGTATTTCAGACAGGTGTGTTACCTGTCATAAACACGGGAATCGCCCATAAGAAATCAGGGATTGGACAGATAGGGGCAGGAGTGGTTTATCCGCCGATGGTCTGTTTTAATAAGGCCATTAGGGAAATGGGGTTAAATACCAGTGATGGTAATAGCATAGCAGGCAATAAAAATATTATATTAAAGGAGAATGCAAAATGACACAAAAAATTATTGATTTATCTATGGTTACAGATGGAGATCCCTCTCCGTTGATGAGCGCGAAGATCACCCATTTAAGCCACATTGAGGGGGCATACATGGACCAGAAATTTTTTGGTGTTTTCCCTGAGGATTGGCCTCACCCCGGAATGAGTTACGCCGATGATTTTGTTGAGATGACCACGCATACCGGTACCCATATGGATGCTCCCTGGCATATGACACCGATCAGCGAAGGGAAGCTTGCGAAGACGATCGACGAATGGCCCTTAGAATATTGCTATGGCGATGGCGTGGTGGTGGACATCCGTGATATTTCCGATGGCTATGAGATCAGCAAAGAAGAAATCATCAAACGGTTCGAAAAATTAAATTATAAAATCAAGCCCGGTGATATCATTCTCACAATGACCGGAAACGATAAGCTGTGGGGGAAACCGGAATACAGCACTCATGGCGGACATTTAGGCCGTGAAGCATTGAAGTGGATTCTTGACCAGGGCGTCAAATTGGTAGGTGCGGATTCCTGGAGTTTTGACCGGGCCTATGAATGGTGGTCCAAAGATTATTTGGATAATAACCGGGACAAAAAGTACATGTGGCCGTGTCATTTGCTGGGCATAGATAAGGAATATGCCCATATAGAAAAACTGACCAATTTGGACAAACTGCCGCCCTTTGGGTTTAAATTTGCCGCTTTCCCCATCAAATTTGCTAAAGGCAGCGCAGGATTTGTTAGAGCGGTGGCGTTCGTTGAAGAATAAGCGGAATTAATCAAATAAGAATGGAAATGAGCTGATACAAGAGCGGTATCTTAAGTGGATTATTACTAACTTTTTAAAAACATATATTTATTAATTTTTAATGACATAATGTTATGACAGATTAGGTTCCTCGTAATTTTTAGGTTTTTTGTTTAAGAGAGGAGGTTTTTTAATCTTTTCGGTAACCAAAAATAAGAATTAAAGGGGGAATTATCATGTCAAAGAAATTTTTCAAGGGGTTAGTGTTAGTGATAGTACTTACGATGTTGTTAGTCCTGGCTGCCGGTTGTGGATCTCAGGAAACAACGACTACGGATACCGCTGCGACGGAGGCACCCTTTAAAGTGGCTTTCATTTACTATGGAAGCATTGGGGACCATGGATGGACGTATCAGCATGAACAAGGTAGAATATACCTGCAAGCAAATGCCACGAATGTGGAAACAATCGGAATTGAGAACGTAGCAGTCGGAGCAGATGCAGAAAGGGTTATGACCCAGCTGGCTCAAGAAGGCTATAATCTGATTGTTGCCACCAGCTTTGATTACCAGGAATCAACCTTAACTGTCGCTAAAAATTTTCCTGATGTCATGTTTATGAATAGTACCGGAGATAAATCGGATACGAATGTAATGCCGTATTTTGGTCGGGAATATGAATCGTTCTATCTTGACGGCGTTGCGGCAGGGTTGAAGACAGAAAGTAATATTTTAGGTTATATTGCTTCTTACCCCATCCCAGCTGTTATTCAGGATATCAATGCCTTTGCTATTGGCGCCAGATCGGTAAATCCCGATGTAACGGTAAAAGTGGTTATGGTTAACACTTGGTATGATCCCGCAGCGGAAAAGCAGGCTGCTGATAGCTTGATTGACGGCGGAGCGGATGTCCTTGCTCATGAAACAGATTCTGCGGCCCCGCATCAAGCGGCGGAAGCTAGAGGTGTATGGAGTGTCGGCAAGAATTCTGACATGGATGTATTTGCTCCAGACGCATTTTTGACCGGCGGTGTTTGGAATTGGGGACCGTTCTATGCTGATGTGGTGAATCAAATCCGCGAGGGTAAATGGGACTCTGCACCTTATTGGGGACATATGAGTACAGGAATCCTGAATATGGCTCCCTACGGTACGGCTGTGACTGATGATATGAAAACAGTTATCGATCAGACCCAGGCAGACCTCTTTGCAGGGAATATTGATATCTTTGCGGGGCCGCTGAAAGATCAGGCTGGAACAGAAAAGGTAGCAGCCGGCTCGTCTCTTACCGACGATGAATTGAGAAACATCAATTGGGTTGTCGATAATGTCAAAGGAAATCTTGGCAACTAATACATTTTTAGGGATTATGTCCGCCTAAAAGGCGGACATAATCCCTATTCTTTTTAGGAGGGTGATTATGGTGAAGCAGAATGGCGAAATTGCAGTTGAAATGAAGCATATTACCAAAAAGTTTGGTAATTTGGCGGCTAATAATGATATCAATCTTAAGATATATAAAGGACAGGTCCATTGCCTTTTGGGTGAAAATGGGGCTGGAAAAAGCACTTTAATGAATGTTTTGACAGGACTTTACAAGGCGGATTGCGGAGAAATCGAGATTAACGGACAGCCTGCAAATATCCATTCTCCTAAAGATGCTATCGGATATGGAATTGGCATGGTTCATCAGCATTTTAGACTGGTCAAACCCTTGACGGTGTTGGAAAATATTATTCTCGGCTCACCGAAAGTAGGTTTTTGGCTTAACAACAAAGCGGCAAGAGAAGAGATTATGGAGTTAACAGATAGGTATGATTTACATATAGATCTCGATGCAAAAGTTGAGAGTTTATCTGTAGGAGAACAACAAAGGACAGAAATCATTAAACAGATGTACCGGGGCGCGAATATCATGATCCTGGACGAGCCTACTGCGGTTTTGACCCCAGAGGAAGCGGAAAAATTATTCGTATTTCTTAGGCAGACTGCCTCGGCAGGGAAAACGATCATTTTTATCTCACACAAACTCAGGGAAATAATGAGCGTTGGCGATAAAGTGACAATTATGAGAAAAGGTCAAATTGTCGGCGCCAAAGATGTTAAAGATACCAGTGTCGAGGACTTAGCTGGGCTTATGATTGAAGGGACTATTTCGGAAGTCAAAAAGCAAAGTGTTGAGAAAGATGGGGCAGAGGTTCTCCGCCTGACAGATATTTATACGCTGCATGATGACAGCGGCAATGTAAACCTGGAAAATATCAATCTCTGTCTCAACGAGGGTGAGATTTGTGGCATTGCCGGTGTGTCAGGCAATGGACAAAGAGAACTGGCGGAGGTTGTTTCAGGGTTAAGGTTTTGCGATAAAGGCGAAATTATCGTTGGTCAAAAAGTAATGACCAATCAGTGTACAAGAAAATTTATCCAGGCTGGGGTGTCCCATATACCCGAGGATAGGCTGGGAACGGGTCTGGCAGCCGGCTTAAGCATCATTGAAAATGGAATACTAAAAGAATATAAAAGCAAACCCATTTCCGTACATGGGCTGATAAATTATAAAGTTGCAAAAAAATATACGGAAGAAATAATCGAGCAATATAAAGTAAAGGCAGAGAATTTGAATCGGCCAATCAGCGCCCTTTCGGGCGGGAATCTTCAACGTATGATCATTGGCCGTGAAATAAATGGCGATCCCAAAATATTGGTTGCGGCACAACCAACACGCGGTATAGATATAGCCGGTGTCAAAATGGTACATAGTATGATATTTGATCAAAAAGCAAAAGGGGTCGCCGTTCTTTTTATTTCGGAGGATCTTGACGAAATAATGGAAGTATGTGATACATTGGCAGTTATGTATCAAGGACATCTTTCCCAAAAAGTCAGACCTAGTGAAACCACTATAGAAGAAATTGGTCTTAGAATGGGGGGTGCGTTATGCTGAATGAAGTAATTGAAAATTCAAAAGCTCCCCAGAAAAATTCTTTTAGTCAAAGATTGCCCTTCTCAATTGAAAAAAGGCAGTTCCCAACAACTGGGGCTGTAATTATGTGGTCTATTATTGGTGTTGTTCTGGCATTAATAATAGGAGCAATATTTCTGCTGGCAACCGGTAGGGATCCCATTGAGATCTATACGCTGACCTTCAGCAAAGTGTTTACTACTCCCTATGGTCTGGCTTCGGCCGCCAACAAGGCTACCCCCTTGATGCTTGGCGCTGCCGGCGTAATGGTTGCCGCAAAAGCAGGTCTTTGGAACGTAGGGGTAGAAGGGCAATTTTTAGTCGGGGCAGTAGCTGCCAGTGGAGTGGCCCTCCTCAATTTAAATGTGCCAAGTTTCGTCATCATATTGTTAATGTTGGTTGCCGGATTCTTAGGCGGGGCTTTGGTTGCCTTCATTTGCGCGCTCCCTAAAGCCTACTTAAAGGTAAACGAGATTATTACAACATTGCTTTTCAATTATATTGTTGTTTTATTTGTTGCTTATTTAGTTCATGGACCGATGAAAGGTGCCGGCAACAATGTACCGCAATCGGCGGTGTTTGCAGAGAATTCCTGGCTGCCTCAGATTGGGTCCACCGGTATCCATTTAGGTTTTATTATCGCGATTATTATGGTCATTCTGTTTGGTTGGTTAATGCGCAAATCGACATTCGGTTTTGAGATGAGAGTAGTTGGCAATAACCCCAAGGCAGCTAAGTATACAGGAATCTCCATTATTCGCAATATCTTATTGGTTATGATCATCAGCGGAGGTCTGGCAGGCATTGGCGGAATGATGGAAGTCTCAGGAGTAGTGCATAGGATGCAAAGCGGAATTTTTACTAATTTCACGCTTACTGCTTTTGCGGTTGCCTGGCTGGCCAGACTAAACACTGCAGGGGTTCTTGTGGTATCATATCTTTTAGCAGGTCTTTTAGTCGGCGCCTATGTTATGCAAATCGTTGGAATGCCTTCCGCTATGGTCAATGTATTAGAAGGATTAATCATTATGTTGATTGTGGCATTTGATATTGTGACAGTCTACCGGATAAAATGGAAAAGGGGGAATAGCAAATGACATATACACTTTTTATTGCCATTCTAGCCGGCGGCATAGCGGCTGGATCTTCAATCCTCCTCGCATCTCTAGGAGAAATCCTCTCTGAAAAGGTTGGGGTTCTCAATCTCGGATTGGAAGGGATCATGCTGATCGGAGCTGTATCGGGCTTTGTTTTTACGATTATTACCAACAACAGCTGGATCGGAATTTTAATGGCAATTGTTTTGTCGGCAGTTGCCGGACTGATTTTTGCGGTGTTAACAATATCGTTACACGGAAACCAGATTGTATGCGGCTTGGCTATGGTTATATTTGGGACTGGGGTAAGTACATTAATTGGAAATCCTTATGTTGGGACACCGGTGCCGCAGTCATTTGATGCGGTGGCAATTCCGTTATTGTCAAAAATACCCGTATTGGGTCCTGTAATATTCAATCAAGACGTTCTTACATATATCGCATTGATTTTGGTTTTTGTCGTCTGGTATTTCCTTTTTCGTACGAAGCCGGGTCTGCATCTGCGTTCCGTGGGTGAAAGTCCGGGGACAGCAGATGCGTTGGGGATCAATGTTACCTTAACGCGCTATATTTATGTAATTATTGGATCAGCCTTGGTAGGGTTGGGCGGAGCCCAGCTGTCATTGGCGTTTACAAAGGTTTGGATAGAAAATATGGCGGCTGGTCGTGGATGGGTTGCCGTAGCCATTGTGGTTTTTGCCGGATGGAATCCCCAAAAGGCTTTGCTTGGAGCAGTCTTATTCGGTATCGTTCAGGCATTGGGATTCAGACTGCAGGTAATAGGGATTTCTTTTCCGCCAGATTTTATTAATATGCTTCCGTATTTCCTACCAATAGTCGTTCTTTGTATAGAAGCGGCAAAAACGCACCGAAAGAAGGCGGCGGGACCGGAAGCGCTGGGAGTGCCATATATAAGAGAAAGCCGCTAATGTCGCAATCTGCTAATAAGGAATGTGAAATTTATACTTTAATTGCCCGAATGGGAAGTATATTTACGATAAAATTTTTATTTTAGGATTAACTATCCCTATAAAATTTTCCAAAGCCAGCGCAGAATTTGTTAAGAGCAGTTGCTTTTGTTGAAGAATAAGCCAAACATTGTTTTAAAAATGAAAAACGGAAATGTGAGATGAGCTGCCAGCCGGCAAACAAGTGTCCAGCAAATAATTTTAATAACCAGAGATGTAAGATATAAAAGGTGAAATAAAATTTTCAGTTAGAGCAAAGTCTTATCAGAAATGCGAGGAGGCATAATTATGTCACATGCGTACTTAAATTATTTATCCACAAAAACAAGCAGATTTGAGATCATTGACGCTATCATGAAGGAAAAAGAAGCAGACCTGATTTTGGAAAATGGTAAGCTGGTCAATGTTTATACGGCAGAGATTTACCAAACTGACATTGCTGTTTACGGAGATAGGATTGGGTTTATTGGAGACACCCGGGAGTTGCCGGCAAAAAAACGGGTCAATTGTGAAGGTAAGTATATCACGCCTGGTCTAATGGATGGTCATCTGCACATCGACAGTTGCATGGTAAATATTACGAACTATGCCAAAGGCGTACTTCCAATGGGTATTACATCGGTTTTTATTGATTCGCATGAGATTGGGAACGCACTGGGCATGGAAGGTGTTGAAATGATGGCCAATGAAGGAAGGCATACGCCACTGCGGGTTTTCCAGTATGTCCCGGCGCAAGTGCCTTGCGGTGACCCCAAAAACCAGACTCCGAATTTCACCATTGGCTTCAAGGAGACAAAAGATCTTTACAATAAGATGGATAACGTTTTTGGTCTGGGGGAGGTAAGCAAATATAAAGTTGTTAACCTGGATCCGCTTTTTGTAGACAAAATAGACTGGATACTTCACCAGGACGGTGTTGTTGACGGAAGCGCGCACGACTTTGTTGGTAAAAATCTGGAGGCGTATGTGGCCGCAGGACTCTTTGCCGACCACGAGTCGGTGTCCAAAGAAACCGCATGGGAGCGGGCGCGTAATGGTTTAACCGTCATGATGCGTAACGGATCGACCCAGAAGGACGTCGACAAATGCGTCAAGGTGATTACAGAAGAGGGGCTGGATACCACTAAGTTCTGTTTTTGCTCTGACGACCGCCATCCGGTGGATCTTGTAAAAACGGGATCGATAGACAGTTGTATAGGGATCGTTATTCAAGCCGGCGTTGACCGGATCAAAGCAGTGCAGATGGCTACGTTGAACTGCGCGCGGAACTTTCGGCTGGACGGGGAACTGGGCGGCATCGCCCCGGGTAAGGTTGCTGATATTTTGGTTGTGGATGACCTGGAAAATTTCAAGCCAAGCCAGGTTTATGTCGGCGGCAAGCTGGTAGCCGAAAACGGTAAAATGCTCATCGATTTTCCCATACCCCAGTATTCGGAAAACATTCTTAACTCTTTTAAGCATTGCCGTAAAATTAACCCGAAAGATCTTAAAATCGATCTTTCAGCTTATGAGGACAGAGAGTACACCTGTAATATCATACAAGCCATACCGGGGAATATTTGGAGTGCATGGGAGACCGATACGATGCATGTTAAAAATGGAACCATGCAGTCCAACACCCAAAAGGATATCCTTAAAATTGTGGTTGTAGAGCGTTACGGGCATACTCCCGGGCCGAACATAGGGAAAGCGTTCATTCATGGTTTTGGGTTTAAACATGGAGCTCTCGCACAGAGTCTAGCACAGGATATTCATCATATAGTTGCGGTCGGCGTTGGAGACGCTGATATTGCGGCGGCAATCAACAAAGTTATTGAGATGAAGGGTGGGGTAGCAATTGCGGCAGAAGGTAAACCCCTCGATGGGATGGATTTGCCGATCGGCGGTCTGATGTGTGACAGAACGATTCAGGAAGTTGCTGCGAATGTAAACAGAATCTCCGGACTGACTAGGTCCAAAATGGGCGGAATTATGCCAGATCCCAGCGCTTGTCTCCAGTTCCAGACGCATCCGATGATACCCTACCTCAAAATTTCCGATATAGGTCTCATGGATGTCAACAAGCAGTGCATAGTCGATCTCATTGTTGATAAAAAGTGAAATAAAGGCGTTCCCGCCAGCCTGTTAAATTCTGACGGGGTCCTCTATATAATCTATTACCTGCATCGAAATCAAGATCACCCCGAAGACGATTTTCAACCATACGCAGGTCAGTTATTAAAATTAAATTCAATGCTCCAATAACGCTAAAAACGCTCTCTATTTATTACTAAAAGACCGCTAAATGAGGCTTTTAGTAATAAATAGAGAGCGGAAGTTATTCAATAACATATTAAATAAATAATATGCTATTTTTCGACATCTTTTTGTATAAAAAAAGTGTAAAATTAGTTTGTAAGCTCCGTGGTTGTGATTAGTAACTATCTTTTTATAAAGAGAGGTTATATAAATGTCGTTTTTATCGGGTGTTTTTTCCGTCAAAAGTAAAACGGGCGGGTTTGTGATTGTGGCCATTTCCGCGATTAGCTGGGGAACGGAAGCTGTTATTGCCAAGCTCTGTTATGCGGAAGGCATGAATATCCTTACCCTTTTATTTTTTCGCTTTGTAATTATGGCTTTTATCTTTATCTTGATCGCAAAAGTGATAGGCTCACCCATTATCATTCCTAAAAAATATAAGGTTCCATTTATAAAGGTAGCGCTTCTCTATGTAGTCACATCCACCGGTCTCTATTCCTCATTCGCACTTATGCCGGCCACTTTATCTATTCTTTTTTTTTATTCCTACCCCGCTTTGACTGGTCTCGTATCTCGAATTTGGTATAAAGAAGGATTAGGTTGGGGTAGGATAGCAGCTCTAATTATCTCGGGGCTTGGACTAACTTTTTTATATTGGACATCTATTGGTACTATTCCGCTTGCAGGCGTTATGCTTGCGCTCATTGCAGGTATTGCCCATAGCATCGAAATCAATATTTTTGCCAGAGAGCTGACGGAGCTCAATAAAGTTAGCTATAATGCTTGCCTAGCGCTTCTTGTTATGATCATCTATGGCTTGTTTAATTGTTTTGCCGGTGCCTGGACGGTGAATGTTGTCAGTACTTCCGGCTGGCTTTACTTAATTTTACTGGCGGTCTTTGCAACAGCTTTACCAAATTATTTATTTGCATGGGGTGTATCTATTGTAGGCGCTATCGATGCTGCTATTCTTTACTTGCTGGAACCGATATCTACTGCGATAACTGCATTTATTGTCTTCGGTGAGACTTTGTCTAGAAAGCAAAGCGGCGGTGCCCTTCTCATCTTAGGGGCAATTGTATTACAACAAATATTTTTAAGGATCACGAAACGGAAACCCAACCTTTCAAAGAAGGTTGAAGAGGATGGTTAAGGTGAATATTTATTTTAAAACCTATAAACGAACCCTATCACTTTTGCGGAGACGAAAATAGTGATGAGGTCCCACCTGATTATCATGAGCAAAATAATACCCAATTATGGTCAAAACCAACATTCCATCTGGACTTAAAATTGGGGGCGGATACTTTTATAAATATTGTAGGCAAACCGACTTTAGTGATTGAGGTTTAGAGTTCTACTGGGGCTAATATAATAGTTATATTTTTAGTGACGGAATAATAATCTTTTATATTTGTACTTAATTGACTTTGGATTTTATACTAATTGTTTCACACTACCGTTATTCATGTCGGGATTTACCCTATATAGCTTTAAAGCGAGTTCTAAATTGAATCTATCCTCCTCTTTATTAAGGTCTAGTCCGGTTATCTCTTGAATGTGCTTAATCCTATATAGGATCGTATTATAGTGGGTATACATACTATCTGAAATCTTTTTAAGATTGCCGTTGTATTCAAAGTATTTTTCCAAAGTGTTTAACAAATCCGTATTTTTGGTTTGTTCATATTCGAGCAATTTACCGATCGTTTCTTTAATGTAATTGTATGCTTCTGTTTCAGGAGACTTTGAATAAATTAACCGATACAGGCCCAGTTCATCGAATGTTAGCAATGGCTCTTCCAGCGGCTGGCTATCATAGACTTTCAATACGTTCTGTGCTTCTCCAAAACTTTTCGATATGCCACGTATGCCTTTATACATTCGTCCGATACCACCCTTGAGTTTTATGCCAGGGCAATTTATCTCAGCCGATTTAAAAGCGATAATCAGAATATCTTTAATTTTGTCGTTTGTTATTTTTTTTTCATCCTCGGAGATCACCAGGGTATAAACACTCCCATCCATGACTATATTACAATCCAGATTTTTGTTTTTCAAATGATAATTAATGTCTTTTACAATTGAGCTATGGAGTATAAAGAGGTCATCGGCAGATTCTTCCTTTGATTTAGTAATAATGCGAAAATTCGTGACGATATGGCTTTTATATAAATCAATACCAAATTTTTGGGCACGCATTATTTCACGCTTTTCATCGATAATTTGATCATTAAGCAGGTGAATCAGAAAATCATTAAAATAACTGTTTTCAATGTCTCTCAGAGAATTTTCCCGGGAAATTTCCAGAGTTATAGCCAACGCCAACCTGTTGATAATCATAATATCAATGTTTTGGACAGGGTGTTTTGTTTCCCATACGTAGATATGACCATACCTGACCAAACCGACGTTCAGTGGAACTACATGATGAGGAATGTTCTGCATGGAAAGTGCACTATAGCCTTTATCCACTAAAAGGGGCTCCTGATTAGGTACCTCGTTTGTGCCCCCATTCATATCTATTGTGCAAGTGTCTGGTTCATTTGGAGCATAGGAAAAGGCTTCTCTGTGATTAATGCTATCTACGACCAATATTGAATTATCCACCACAGCTGCCATGGTTTCGGCAATCTTATTAAGATTAACCCCTTCTACAATCATCTTAATCAACGATTCATTCAGATCAAGTAATCGCTGAAGAAATATGGTCCGATGATTTAATAACAGCTCTAATACACTATTAATAAGAGTGTCAAACTTTACTGAAGGGTCTAGTTCAATTAAAGGGAAATTAAGCGCGTTGGCAGTGGCGATCATTGCGGAGGGGATTTCTTCAAGGTAACGTTTGGTTTTTATACAAAGACCCGATGTGCTAGATTGGGCCAATATGGGAATCAGATCATTCAATGCATCCGTATTATCTTTCATAGCAAAGCAGGTTGTAACCAAAAGCTGGCCAGAGGTTATCCAATTAGTAATATCAGGTGCATCCATCAGGTTGATGCTACTAACAATCCGATCTAAACCATTCTCGCCAGCTATTACATGACTTTGAGAAAAGACAGGTAAATCCAGTATCACTCGCAAAGGTATACCTAACTCATTTTGTTCTCTAATAGGTTCGCTCATCATATTAATGCTCCCCTTTATATGTATTCGTTTTACTTGTATTCTCTTATTTTAACCCCCACACTAAATATTTTGAGAATTTTGATTACAGTAATATTTTATCAAAATATTACACAAATATAAAGCTCATTTTTTATAAAGTTTTTACATAGCTAATGAAGAAGTGTTAGTTTAAAATAAATATATAAGTAATGGTTTCAAAAAATGATTTATCTTTTCAGTGGTTGTTATTGCTTATGGTAGGTAAAAGCAAGTGAAGGAGTGATATTGTGCGTAGGTGGGAGCAATATTTCACGCCGCAATCTTTAGAAGAAGCAATATTCTTGTTGGATAAGTATAAGGGGGCAGGTAAGATTATCGGAGGCGGGACCGATCTTATCCCCCAGTTTCGGGACAACAAGGAAGAAAGTAAATATTTAGTTGATGTCACCCAAATCCCCGAGATGAAGGAAATCTCCTTGCTGGAAGATTCTTTCGTTATCGGTGGGGCGGTGACTCACGCTCAGTTGGCCGGTTCCCAAGATGTTTACAATTATGCTCAGGTGTTGGCCGAGGCGACGGTATGTGTTGGCTCGCCTCAAATTAGAAATATGGGTACGATCTCCGGCAATATTGTCAACGCCCAGCCCGCCGCGGATGGTGCGATTGCCCTGACAGCCTTAGATGCTCAAGTTCACATAACGTCTGCAGATGGGGAGAAAGTTGTGCCTATCACAGAGCTCTACCGCGGAGTCGGAAAATCAAAGGTAGACAGTACGATAGAAGTTATCTCAAAAATTGAATTTAAAAAAATTGACAAGGTGCAAAATGTCTCCTCCGCATTTGAACGTCTTGCTTCGCGCAAAGCATTGGCTTTACCGATGGTCAATGTTGCAGTATGCCTGAAAACCACCGGCGGACAATTCGACTGGGCGAGGATAGCGATAGGACCGGTTGCCCAAATGCCATTTCGTCCCTTCCTCATAGAAGATGAGCTTAGAGGAATGCCTACAGACGAAGAAAGTATCCGGATCATAGCGGAAGAGGTTTCACAACTCGTACAGCCGCGGAGCAGTAAATTGCGCGGTTCTGCGGATTATCGTAAAGAAATGGTTAAAGTTTTGGTTGGCCGGGCACTTATGAAAGCAATAGCCAGATTGGGATCGGAACCATATTGATATATCTTCAATGATAGGTGGGGTGATCGCAGGTGACTGTTTTAAAGATGAAATTAAATGGCAAACAAGTAGAAGTGGAAATTAAACCCTCTGATCTTTTGCTTAATGTTTTGCGAGACAAATTGGGTTTAATGGGGACCAAAGAAGGTTGCGGCGAGGGGGATTGCGGCGCTTGTACCGTGATCCTGGACGGGGAAACCGTCACTTCATGTATTACTCCCGCTCTGAAGGCAATGGGCAAGGAGGTTATTACGATTGAAGGACTCAGCGACGGTAAAGAACTTCATCCTATCCAAAAAGCGTTTGTCGAATATGGCGCAATCCAGTGCGGATACTGTACTCCTGCAATGATCCTGTCTGCCAAAGCATTGCTTGACAAGAATCCCACGCCCACAAGAGAAGAAATCAAAACCGCTATTTCAGGTAATCTCTGTCGCTGCGGTGGGTATGAGTACATCATTGCGGCCATTCAGTCCCTAATTAAGCCTTGACAAAATAACCGGCAATGAAGGGAGGAGCAATTCATGGAGACTAGATATATCGGGAAAAACGTCGATAGGCCTGATGCGATTGATTCTGCTACCGGCAAATTGATGTTTTGTGCCGAAAAAAGATTCCCGGATATGCTTTATGCAAAAACTTTTCGTAGCACCCAAACACATGCAGAGGTTTTGGAGATAGACGTTTCCAAAGCTGCTCAGTTAGAGGGAGTCGTAGCTGTTGCCACGGCCGAGGATTTGCCGGGCGTGAATATTCATGGTATTCATGCGCTGGACCAGCCTGTTTTAGTGCCTGTGGGGGGAAAGGTCAGACTCCCGGGGGAACCGATTGCTGTGGTTGCTGCTGAAAGTATTGAAATAGCTGAAAAAGCACTGGAACTAATCGAGGTAAAATACAAGCCTTTGGAAGTGCTTTCCGACCCTGAATTAGCATGCCTGGAAAGCAGCCCTCAGGTACATGACAAAAGAATAGTTAGAGAATATGAGTATAGCATCGGAGATGTTGAGAGAGCTTTTTCTGAGGCTGATGTCGTTCTTGAGTATACGCAGCATTTGTCACGTCAAGAGCACGCCTATATAGAAACGGAGGCAGGTATATCCTTTTATGATAGCGATGGGATATTAACTTTGTTTGCTCCGGCTCAAGAACCTTTCAATACCAGACAGCAAGTTGCCAGGGCTTTGGCAATACCTGAGAGTAAGGTTCGCGCAAAGGTCCCAAATTTAGGAGGATCATTCGGCGGGAAGCAATCGATGACTGTACAGATACATACTGCCCTATTGACCTACATGACTAAAAGACCTGTGCAGATGATATGGACGCGGGAAGAATCGATGCTTTTCAGCACCAAGCGCCATCCGGGCAGATTTTATTACAAAATCGGGGCTACCAAGGAAGGCATGATTACTTCCATGTTGGTTGACTTTTTGTTGGACGCGGGAGCCTATGCCGACCAGACGCCTGGCGTGGTTGTTTCCGCTGGGGCAACAGCCATAGGGCCGTACTTTGTTCCCAATATTAAGGTTTATGGTAAGGGCGTTTACACAAACAATCCAATTTCCGGAGCTTTTCGCGGTTATGGCGGACCACAGGCAACTATATCTGTGGAGCGAGCTATTGATCTTCTGGCGGATAAATTGGGCATCGATCGTGTGGAAATAAGGCGTAAAAACGGTTTAAAAACGGGTGATAAGCCTGGTAATGCGGTAATGGTTTTAGATAGCAGGGTTACTTTAAACGATACGATTGAGCAGGCTTTAGCAATGGCCGGTCCCAAACCGATGCCCTCGGGAAAAAACAAAAAAGTGGGACGCGGAATTGCTTGCTGCATGCCTCAGTTCGATGTTTCAGCCAAGCCTTATAACGGTTTGACTGGGGCGGGAGCTGAAGTAGAGTTGCTTGTCGACGGATCGGTACAGGTTCGGACAGGGGTAGTGGAAATGGGATCAGGTATAAAAGTGGCTTTGGCGATGATTGCCGCCGAGGAGCTTGTATTGGATATGAATAAAGTCGATGTGGTCTTAAGTGATTCAATGCTCACTCCCAAAGCTGGTCCTACAGTGGCTTCTCGGGCTATGTATTGCTGCGGCAATGCAGTCAAGGCAGCGGCTATTCAGCTTAAAGACAGGGTCAATATCAAAGCAGCTGAGATTTTTCAAGTTCCTAAGGATCTTATCATTTGGGACAATGGCAAAGTATATGCCCAGGGTAAGGAAGATCAGGCAATGAAGCTGTCTGAATTGGCTAGGCTCTGTTATGTTAGCGGCACTAACTTGGTCAGCAGTATATTTTTTGTCGGTACTCATGCTCATCTAGGGCATTCCTTTTGTACCGCGGTTGCTGATGTGGAGGTTGACGAGGAGACCGGAGAGGTGGAAGTACTCTTTTTGGGTACTTCCCATGATGTGGGAAAAATGATCAATCCGATCGGGGTAAAGAGCCAGATACTTGGCGGAGGCGTTCAGGGAATGGGTTGGGCGCTTATGGAAGACATGAAATCCGAAAATGGTCAGATTATCCCTAAAAATCTTCACGAGTACCCTATTCCTACAGCAAATGATATTCCCAAACGGACGGAGATCGGGATTATCGAAGATCCCTATCCGACAGGTCCGTATGGCGCCAAAGGTATAGGTGAACATACTAATTACACTTCTACTCCGGCGATTCTAAACGCTATAGCTGATGCAGTCCAAATATCTCTAGATAAGTTCCCGGCAACACCCGAGACGGTATGGAGAGCTATGAAGAATCGGCAGTCGGATGCAAAACCGCTTGCCACATGCCCCAGTTCGGTGCTCGAGCCAAGCACTGTAACGGTTTGACCGGGGCGGGAGCTGACGTAGAGCTGCCTGTTGACAACGGTACAGTACAGGTTTGGACCGGGGCAGTGAAATGGGATCAGGTATTAATGTGCTTTTGGCGATGGTTGGTACCGAAGGCCTTTCATTGGATATCAATAAAGTTGATGTGGTCTTGTGATTCGATGCTCACTCCCAAAGCTGGTCCCATAGTGGCTTCTCTGGCGATGTATTGCTCAAGGCAGCGGTTGTTCAGCTTAGAGACCGGGTTGTTGGCGGTACAAACTATTCAGCAGTGATGATCAAGTTAAACACATGATCACTTTGATAACCTTGGAACTAATATTTGAAAGGGGGAAAGATGTTTTCATAAGAACACTTGGTTGTATGTGTTAGGACTTTATATGATATCTTAGATATTTTATTAAAGGAGGGAAAAAAATGAAAGAAAATGAAGAGCTCAACGCCAATATTGTTCCAGATGAAGAGGCGAACTTGGAAAAACTGGGACTAGATGTTGGTATTGAACAAAAACTATCGCCGGGAAAGACATTCATATTAGCTTTGCAACATATTTTTGTATCCAACGTTTGGCTTGATCCTGTGTTTGTTGCGGCAATGATTGGCTTGCCATTGGCGCTATCAGCCAATTTGGTTAATGCAATATTCATTGCAGCCGGTCTGGTTACGCTGACACAAGCGACAAAACTGGCGAAATTACCCATTATCCAGGGACCTTCGGCTGCCTTTGACGTCTTGCTGATTAATGCGGGAACTGCTGGTACTTTGGCCGCAGCCATGGGGGGTATATTTGTCAGTGGTATTATTGCATTCATCCTTTCCGTTACCGGAGTAGTCGGACATCTGGGCAAATTGTTTACTAAATGTGTAACAGGTTCCGTTATCACCGTTGTGGGCTTAGCTCTGGCTTCGTTTGCTTTATATGAATTCCTTGGCGGCGCCGCCGGGGAGCCAATGTTCTTAAATAAATCCGTCTTAACCGTATCCATTATTACGGCGGGAATCGTTATGGTATTATCGATGTTCGGAAAGGGTTTCCGGCGCACATACGCATTTATTATCGCCGTGGTTGTTGGTGATATTCTTGCAGGATTTTTTGGAATGATCGATATCGCGCAAGTTAGTACTGCGAGCTGGATCGGACTACCTAAGTTTATGCCGTATGGAACTATGGAATTTCATATTGGGGCAATCATCACCTTTTTCATTGCCTATTGTGTAGCGATGAGTGAAGCGATGGGCGTGTATACGGCGGCATCGGAATTAACGGGAAGAAAGCTCACTAAAAGGACTCTTAAATTTGGGTTTGCCGGTGAAGCAGTTGGCTCGATGGTTTCGTCCTTGATCGGTGGATTTACGACGACCGCATATGCGCAAAACGTTGGCGTAATGCGGATGACCCGTGTGGCTTCCAGGCACCCGATCGTGATTGCCGGGATTATTTTCCTGATTTTGGGTTTCTGCCCGAAAGCCGGAGCATTGCTGGCGATTACTCCCGGGGCTGTTGTCGGCGGGATTTTCTTGCCGGCTTCTGCTGCAATCATTTATACTGGGATAGAAGCATTGAGCAAAATGGAGAAAACCGAGGCCAACTATATGACAGCCAGTTTTGCCATCATGTTAGCTATGTGTCTCCCTGGGGCCATCACCGGGATTACGGGTTATGCAAGCGATATGCTGACCAATAAAATTTTAGTCGGCGCTATTGCAGCCATTGTTTTCCAAGCCTTGTTTTCCATTGGTAAGAAGAAAAGAGAACAACTTCAAGATTCGGAAATCGATAATAAAAAATTAGCATAGTAGCGCAAAACAAGTCAAGGTAAAATACTTGCCTGTCAAAGCGCTGGAGTTCGCAAAATTAGGAGGCTATAATATGGATATAAGAGTCATTGATTTTCAGGCCCATTACATGCCAAAAGAATATTTGGAAATGCTCGGGAAACGAAAAGAGCCACCCTATATTGAGAAGATGGGAGATAAATATAATTTTCAATATGGGATTGGATCCAGCTACATAATAAACAAGAATTTTTATAATATTAATGAAAATCTTGCGTCTATGGATCATGCTGGAATTGATCTTCAGGTACTGAGTATGAATATTCCAGGCGCGGAAATTCTGGATGTAAAAAGCAGTATAGAAATAGCCCGATTGATCAATGACTCTTATGCCGAAATTGTCGCCTCACACCCCGGTCGGTTTTTGGCTTTTACAACTTTGCCGTGGAGAGATACAGACGCGTCTTTGAATGAACTGGAGCGTGCCACGAAGAAGTTGGATTTCAGAGGGATAACTTTGTTTTCCAATATCATGGGCTTACCGGTAGATGATCAAAGGTTCTGGCCTATTTATGAATTGGCGGAGGCGCTTGAACAACCTATTTTGATCCATCCGACAAGGCCGATCATCGCCGATGCGGTAAATGATTATGGGTTAGAATCTATGGTTGGCTATATCTTTGACACGACGCTTGCCGCATTGAGATTGATTCTCAGCGGTGTTTTGGAAAGATACCCCAATCTTAGGTTTGTTCTTCCCCATGCCGGCAGTACGCTGCCTTACCTTGCGGGAAGAATTGATTTTCAGTCTACGCTCAATCAAGCAAGCAGAAAGAACATCAAAGAGCCGCCTAGTTTTTATATTAAAAAACTCTACATGGATTCCGTCTGCTTATCCAGCGGAGCATTGAAGATGGCATATGATCTGGTAGGGCCTGATCAGATTTTATTTGCCACCGACCATCCTTTCGTTGGCATGGAGGAATCGCTTGACCTGATTAAAAAAATGGATATCTCTGAACAGAACCAGAGAAAGATCCTATTGGACAATGCCCGTCGATTATTAAAAATGAGTTGAGTTAAAAAATTAGAGGTAAGATTTTTAACGATTATGAAACCGATCAAGTCTGTGGTACTGACGGATTTGGGCAAAAAGCAACTCAAAGAGACAACAATGCTGTTTATATCAGGTCAGGTCGGCACAGATGCTATGGGTGATCAACTAATAAGGTAGATAAGATTCATGCTTTTAATTGGTCCTAATAGGAAATATATAATCTTTGTAAAAATATTTACGGGAACCTTATCATTTTTTCGGAGTCAAGAAATTGACTTATATGCATAGAAAGGGTGATGAGTAATGTTGAGCGGCTAAAATCATGAATATTTACTTCAAAAACAATTTGTATATTTATATCTGCCTATGTGTTTGAAAATTAAATCATTATATAAAAATTTTGCCTTGAGCAAATCAATGAAGCCATACAATTATGATCGACCGTAAAGCTCATGATGCAGTGTGATAATACCCTATAATGATCTAATGTGAGAAAAAATATATCAATATAAAAAACAGGAGGTTAGATAATATGAGACCAGTACAGAAAGCAGAAGTATTGAATAATTTTTGCGACGAATCAGTGAACCAAAAAATGTTAGAAGGATTGGCGCTTGTCCAAAGTAAATTAGGTCGGGAGTATCCCTTAGTAATTGGAGGAGAAAGGATTTTTACTGAAAAAAAGATAAAATCTATAAATCCTTCCAAAAAATCGGAAGTAATAGGTTATGTTTCTTCAGCTTCGTGCGCGGATGTTGATAAGGCAATAGAAGTTGCTACCAAAGCTTTCAATAAATGGAAATATGTTGATTTGCAGGCCAGAGCAGATGTTCTCTATAGAGCGGCTGCAATTATGAGAAAACGCAGATTTGAATTAGTAGCTTTGTGTATTCTGGAATCCGGGCGCAATTATTGGGAGGCAGATTTCGACGTTGCCTTCACAATTGAAACGCTTGAATATCATGGACGTATGACTCAGCATATTCAGGAGAATAAACATCTTATTCCCGTTGCTCCCAATGGAGATAATCGTATGACATATATTCCGCTGGGTGTCGGAGCGGTTATTCCTCCGTGGAACTTTGCATTTGCTTTGATGACAAATATGGTTTCGGCTGCCGTTGTAGCGGGCAATACGGTTCTGATGAAACCCTCCAGCCTCACGCCTGTGATTGCTGCCTTTATGATGGAAATTTGGGAACAGGCAGGAATTCCGGCCGGAGTCATCAATTTGGTCCCTGGTAGTGGGGAAGATATCGGCGACCATATTGTTACTCATCCTGATATGCGTTTTATCGGTTTTACAGGATCGAAAGATGTCGGCTTAAGGATCAACAGATTAGCTGCCGAAACTTCTGAAAAATGGGTCAAACGGGTCATCTTAGAAATGGGCGGTAAAAACGCTATTTTGGTTGACGATGAAGTGGATGACCTTGACGAAGTAGCAAGAAGCGTTATTATTGGGGCTACCAGTTACCAGGGACAAAAATGCTCCGCAACCTCCCGCGTTATTATTCATGAAAAGAACTATGATGCATTAGCAGCCAAGATTGCTGAACGGGCAGAAAAATTAGTAGTTGGCCCTGCTTGTGAGAATCCTGACCTTGGTCCGGTAATTGATACCGGCGCCTTTAAAAAGATTACAGCCTATATCGAAATTGGCAAAACTGAAGGTAAATTATTGGCTGGCGGAGTAGCCGATTCAGAAACGGGATTTTTCGTTCGTCCTACCGTCATCGGAGATCTTGCTCCTAACTCCAGGATGGCGCAGGAAGAAATCTTTGGACCTGTCATATCTTTGATAAAAGTGAAGAGCTTTGAAGAAGGTATTGAAGTATTCAATAATACCCAATATGGATTGACGGGAGCTTTTTTCAGCCGTAATCGCGAACATTTGGAAATTGCCCGTCGTGAATTGCACTGCGGCAATTTGAACTTCAATACGGATAGCACATATTCACAGGTTGGGGCTGCTCCTTTTGGTGGTTTCAATATGTCTGGTACCGACTCCAAAACCGGTAGCCCTGAGTATTTGATGTTATTTGTTCAGGCAAAAACAGTATGTGAATTATTTGACCCATATATGTAGAAAAAGGTAATGAGTAATGCCTTTTTCCCGCTTAAGTTGCATGCCGAATCTTCCCCCTGCCGCGTAATCGCGTTGGTCGAAAAGGGCGAATAATTAGACATATGCATAGAGGGATACAAATAATTAGACTAGTATACTGGAGGTTGAAAATTATGGCATCAAAAGTATACCAGGAGACATTTTTAAATGCAAAAAATGTAACACCGAGATCAGGGTTATTAAAGCCGGAGACAGCACTGGGTTCATTTGCTGCGGCGAAGAAATGGAAAATATCGGTGGTCTGAACCCTGCAACCAGTTGGCAACTATTGACTTTTTGGGTCATTCTTGCTAACCTAAATATAGGTAGCATATTTAAAATCCGCGTCGGTTCTCAATCATAGTGTTTGAGAACCGACGCGGATGTACGTATGTTATGTCCTTATGGGGTGTAACAAAAAAATTATATT
>DIFD01000010.1 GCA_002418965.1 Peptococcaceae bacterium UBA5757
AAACTCGGCAGTATCGATGCCGTTCCTCAGCACCCGGATCTTTTCTCGCGGAATTCTGCAGGCAGTCAAATCGGCAAGAAACCGGCTGGGAGAAATAAAAAGATCAACTGCCTCGTAGCTCTTGCGCCATTTATGGAATAAAGCCTCCGCCGCCAGTAGCGTCCCCTTTCCGCGGCCTTCCTGGCAGTTGGTGGTAAACGGTTTCCAGAAAGCACGACCATTGCAGTCTGTGCAGATCTTTTCCCGGCTTAGGGCCAGGTAACTTGGACATACCAGCTTACTGTCATGCATGGTCAGCACAACCTTGATGCCATGCCGCTTCAGAACAGGAATGATAGAAGGCGTGAGTTGGTGGTAGATATTATGGAGATGGGCGATCTCAGGGCGTTCTATCTTGAGAAGTTTCTCAAGATTTCCAACTGCACCCCACGAATGAACAAACGAAATCGCCAGCTGCAATTTAGATCGGTATCCTTGAACGCCATGATAACTGATGTTGGGGACGAAAAACTCCGAGTGAGGAGAAGGAAAATTACGTTCATCCTGCATGGAAAAATCGATTACCGAATGACCATTTCTTGTAAGATAGTCCCGCTCCTGAAAGAAAACACGCTCGGAACCGCCGTTGAGAAAGAAAAATTTATTGGCGAGAAGAATCTTCATAATTCAGCTGACTTCAGAACTGTTTTTAGGGGAGCGTTCTTCAGACTCGATATCAAAATACTTGAGAAGCACCGTAAACATATTTTCAATGGTCAATGGGTCTTCCATAAATTGGTTCTGAGACAGGGTGGTAAAAAATATTCCGTTTTCCTTATGGCCACCGCTTATTTTTTTGTGAGTGGGGTTAATGGTTACCGTTTTGGTATGAAGGTTCCAGTTAACCCCATACTTTGGTTTGAGGCAGAAAAGAATATCCGGATACCTGTCGAGGTGTTTCCCGGTAAACATATCCTCTCTTTTTTTCAACCACAGGAAAACAGGATTTCCATTATCACTTAAAATTACCAGTTCTTCCATGAGTTGGCTACGGAATTGTTCGTAATCAGATATTTTGCTTCGATTTATACAAATACCCCCAAAAGGATTGGTACCGGTAAAATCCGAGGCATAGGCGATGTTGTTGCTCTCTTTCGTTATATGTTTGCCCTTTTTAAGTTTTTGGGCATTGGGAACTATCTTGCCAATAACGCTGATATAATCTTCAAGGTTGTGTTCATTCATAAAATTGAGCACGGAATTTTTCAATTTTTCAACCAGCAATTGCCGACTGAAAATCTTGCCTTCCGCCATGCTCTTAACGTAGCCGCGCTTGCGCAGTTCTTCATTGATATTGTAGCAGTGGGTACAACGCATGCCGTGTCCGTGATCTGAGATGATAATGATGTGGTCATCCGCACCTAAAAGCTGGATGTACTCACCTATTATTGAATCGATCAGAATATAAAAAAGTTCAATGGAATCTTGCAGATCATTTTCCCCGGGATAGGTTGGATCTCCGGGATCGCAATATCGCCAGAGAAAATGCTGCAGCCTATCCATCGTCAAGAAAGTCTGAAAGAAAAGATCCGGGCAATTCTTTTTCAGCATTTTAATGCCGAATTCAGACTGTTCACGTGTATCTGAGAAAGTCTTTTCGACGAAATGCACCATGGTCTTTTGGGTGGGGAAATCGACGATCCCCCCCAAGCTTTTCGGTATAGTAATGCCGCCCAACCAAGCGGGATTGGAATGCTGTATCCTACCATCAATAAACACCGGGCCGTTTACCATAACCCCGTTAACCTGCCATATCGGATAGGCTATAAATGGATTGATTACACAGACCCGCCGGCCATGGTTGCCAATAACATCCCAGAAGGTTTTACCCTGAAAAGAGGAGGTGTCGACTTTCAAACGGCCATCGCCTTTGGCCAGATAGTTGACTGACTCAAGGACACCATGTTCCGAAGGATCCTCGCCCGTATAGCAGGTAATCCATGCGGGAATGGAATCAGGCGGAAAAACGGACCGCAGGGGGCGGAAAACGCCAGCCTTGTCCAGTCTGCTTAAATTTGGAAGCTTGTTCAGGATGGACTTTGTATAGTCAAAGTCCATTCCATCAATTCCGAGCAAAATCAGTCTCCCGTATCCCATTTTGTTATATTATCCTATATTTTCAATAACATATAATTTAATTTGCGATGCCAAATCGTCAATCGAGCCCGATCCATTTAGGTGTATTGCCTCATTCGAAGGGAAAAGTTGATCGTAGAAACACTTTCTGGTTTCCAGGTATGCAACCGAGGTTCCGTCGTTTTTCCGCTTATAGCCCTCATCTGGTGGCAGATCTATAATTATGCTTACATCAGGCTTACGAAAACGAGAAAGGAAAAAACCGGTTCCAAATTCATGGCATTTATCAGCGGCAAGTCCAAGGTTGACAGCCTGATCAATCATGAAATCATAAAAATAGCGGTCCACCACCACGATGTCGCTACTTATGGTCTTGAAACGTTTCCTGTAAGTGAGATAGTAATCGATAGAGGCGTAAAAAAGCCATAGGCGCCGAAACAATCTATTTGCAAGCAGGCGTCGCTTAAAACAAAGCCATTCGGTTTCCTGGAGGTTCTCCGCCACTAACCTGTTATTGTTTTCCGACGCAGATGCGTGATTTTTAGATTTAAAGCGGCGCAAAAACTTAATATAATTTGCAATTGAGGGCTCCCAGCGCAACCAAGAGTATATCGCATCATATCCCAACGTCCTCAATTCTTCCACCAGTATTTTTGCTTGGGTGGTTTTACCACATCCATCTATTCCAGAGACATATATAATAATTTTTCTCATTACACACATTCAACAATTTTGATGGCAATATCCAGCCAGGAAAATTCTGCAATCTTTGATCTATTATCAAATTGGCCAGGACGCAGCCCCATAGCTGCCATTGTACCGATTAACTCGGCAGCATTTTCAACAAAATTAACCCCCTCATCTTCTCTGAGAATATCCGGCAAACTACCAAATTTTGTTGAAAAAACAGCCAAATTACAGGCCATTGCTTCAAGCACTGAGAGTGGAGTCCCAATCGCAGCCTGGTCATTTCTAACCGGAAACACATAATAATCAGATAGCTGGTATATTTCGTGGATATCAGGGATATATTCTCTGATAACTATAATTCCCTTATTTCTCAAATCCTGCTGCAACTTTTGGTCACCTGTGGAATAGGTACTCCCAACTACAATCACTTCAATTTTACTGAAAATGTCTTTGATTTTTATCAACCAATCCAAATTACGCTCTGGTCGGATATGACCAACATGCAACGCCACCTTTGCTGCCTCAGTAATACCGTATTTCCGTCTCAGCAATAGTTTATGGTCCGAGTCAACGGGCTTAAATTTGTCAAGGTCAACGCCCATCGGAATCATATGATTATCAAAACTGTTTGAGGTCAAGTATCCAGCATAAACCGATGATTGAACAAGCACACATTCAGGTTTGAAAAATCTCAACACAGAAACAACATAGGGTTTGAATCTGCGAGGCTGAAAAGCCAAAACAAAAATACGTTTTCCGCTTAGATATTTTAAAATGCCAACCCTTATAAGGGTTGCTGTAGTAAATGATGATTCAGGTATATACAGAATTGCTTTGTACGGCAATTTTTTTAAAATGTGAATAAGATTGGCGGACAGAAAGGTTTTGTTTGTACTGCAATATGTATCCACGACATCAAAGAAGGAGTCACTGTTAACTGATACAACATAACACTTAGTTAGCAACCGCAACTGTTTTATGATATTAAAGGTTGATTTTTTGGCGCCCTCGTCTATGGGATTTCTGAGAAGATCCGTTAGTACGATCATACAGATTTCGTTTTCTTTTATGATTTGCTACTATGAGCCGAGACAGGAAAAATCGAGGTATAAAGTGAAATATAATTATCGATCATTGACCTATAGTCGAATTTTTTCTCCAAATTGCGCCGTCCCGCTTTTCCCATTGCTATCCGCAGGTCTTTATCATCGATTAACAGCATAATTTTATTTGCCATATCCTGCGGGTCTTGTTTTTTTACCAAAAACCCAGTCTCTTTATCTGTAACCAATTCCGCTGTGCCTCCGCCGTCTGTTGCGACAACAGGCTTTTCAAACGCCATATATTCCATAATTGAGTTAGAAATTCCCTCGGTATATGTTGAGAGAACTCCGATATCAAAAATATTGACTAGTGTTTCGACATCCATGCGTCTGCCAAGAAATTTTATTTTATTCCGAAATCGCTCATCGATCATATGTTTGCAGTCATCCAGCGTCGGGCCATCACCAACAAATACAAACGTAACATCATTGCGAAGGTTTAATATGTCATGGGCTGCCAAAATGATGGTTCGGTGGTCCTTCTTTTCAGAAAAAGCGGCAACCATTCCAACAACAAGGTCAGCACTCAATCCAAGCCTTGCTCGTAGAAACTCAGAATCTTCAACATCTTTCATGCGACCAAAATCAAATCCATTGTAGATGCAAACAGCCTTATCTTCCTTGACCTTGTAAGTCTTTAATCCAGCCAAGGAATTGGAGATCACCTTCCTGGAAAACCAAAAGGTGCATCTCGCCCGAATCAAGTTGTTAAAATCCAGATTATCAGGAGCAATTCGAATCATACCATTTACCAAAGGAATACCAAGCAGACAGCTTCCAGGCAGAGCATAGACTGCATTCATCGATTGCCACACATGAATTATGTCGGGCCTGGTCTCTTTAAACAATCGGTACAAGCGCCAGAAAACAGATGGATCTCTTTTATATCTACGGGGAACATGATATACAGGGATATTCAAGTCATAAAATTTCGGATAATGCACTTCTTCTGACAACAGAACAAGCTCCACATTAACAGATTCGGTTTTAACCAAACCCGACAAAAGCTCAACGAGCTGCCGCTCCATACCCCCAGATCGTAAGCTGTTCGTAATATGGATAATCTTCAAAATTCAGCCCAACATTCGCATTAAAAGGATCAAATACATTTTTGTACAGAAGAATTTCGACGACTTCGTAAAAAATTCCGCAAAAAGCGATGGGAACGATATATGCCCGATCAGTGCCAATTATTTCTAAATTATGTTAAGATGGCAACTGTATTTGTTCAACCTTTAAGATGCTGCCAATTTTCGACATTTTGTTGATCTCATGCCTGAATCTCCGCAACAACAGCCGCTGACAAAGTGTAGTACAATGTCATGATCGTAAAATTGTAAAAAAGCGCCCCCGCAAAATAGGCAGAAAAGAGAAATGGCAGGGCTGATGCAAGATATGCTACTGAGGTCCCAGCGTATTGTCTTCTTCTGTAAGCATCCAATAAAGGAAATAGAAGAACGCCCAAAAGCGGAACGAAACCCAAAAGGCCATAATTGGCGAGCGCCGTGATGTAGTTATTATGAGCATCAATTTTTTCAGTTGCGAAAACCGGCCTGTACCTCATAATATTCTCATGAAATCCTTTATATCCCAGTCCTTTGACCGGATGACCGACAAACATATCCCATCCGGCACTCACCATACCACCACGGCCGGCGAGTTCGGATTGGATCTCCCTACTTTCAAACCGATTGTAAACTTCCGGAATGGTGAACAGCGCGGAACCGATTATCACAAAAAACAGAAAAGCCGATACCAGCGCGCTGTATCTTTTGGATAAAAACAGATAGATAAAAGTCAACATGACCAGTGACACCATGCCCTTGCGCGATATGGTAGCCAGCACACCTCCCACTGTTATCAGAAATGCCGCCAAACCGAATTTTCGGGAGACCAGTTTATTCTCGACGCCCCAGAACATGAAGGGCAGCATCAGATTCAGAAAGATTGCCGTGCCGTTGGCATTTCCCAAGGAACCGGCCGCCCGGTAGCCTTCATAATCCGCCCTGCCGGTCAGCAACTGAAAAAGCGTAACCGCTGAAATCATGACTGCCGCCAAATACATGCCGGATACAAATTTTGTCAGGTTGCTTTTGTCGGTCCGGAAAACATTAAATGCAATCACCGCAATGGTGAGCGGTATGAAAACGCTTGAAAATAGGTCCTTAAACACTCGCATGTCATAAGAATAACGGGGCGACCAGGCAACCGACAACACTATTACAATGCTGTAGATAAACATAAATAACAGCCATTTACTAAAGATAGTAAAGCTTTTCATCATGGCAGAATACAATACAAAGGCCAGCACCAATGCCAGGAAAAGGAAATTGATCAGGTTGACATCCAGAAAAGGAACCCTGGGCAAGACCAGTTCAACCAGCGGAACATAGCATACAAACAGCAGCAAACCATAAACCATGTGAATTCAAGCTCCCGGCATTTTGAGATCAGGAAAATTTAAAGCATGCATCAGTTGGAAATACTGGGGACAAAAATGGCCTGAATGCCATTGCAGTTCTGTATCCCAATATCCAGTAGAATACGCAGTCTTACCCGGAAAAGTGTAACTGACCTCGATCAGTGCAGGTTCATGCGCATCATCATAAATAAAATCATAAGCCATTGACTGAAACTTCATTTTCCGTGAAATTTCAAAGGCTGTTTTGATAAACCGATTGTCAAGCATTTCAATATCAAGATCATTTTCCCTGCTGCCGGAAGCTCTGAAGTCTCCCTCACGATTGAACCTTCGAAAAGCAAATGCCTTATCGCCGATCACCGTGACCCTGGTGTCGAAATCATTTCCCGGCAAAAATTTCTGGAATAAAACATAATTTTTATGCCTCTGCCAGTCAGGTGAAATATCTTCATTCCGCATTTTGCGCAAAAAATTACCA
>DIFD01000017.1:0-75126 GCA_002418965.1 Peptococcaceae bacterium UBA5757
AAGGGCAACGCGTCCAGGTTCTCGGATGTTCCCGCGGGTCAATGGTACACCGGATATGTTAATCTGGCTACCAGCCTGCAATTTGTTTCCGGGTATCCGGACGGGACATTCAAACCCAACAGCAACATCACCATGCAGGAAGCGCTCACTGTTTTGATGCGTATTGCCGGTTACAACGACAACCTCGTTGGTCCCTGGCCGCTTAACTACATAGCGCAGGGCGGCAAATTGGATGTTACCGATGACGTAGCCTTTGCGGGAGCTGCTCCGGCAACCCGTGCGGCAATCGCCGTGATGGCGTCCAATATCTTAGACATCAACGTGGTTTACTGGGACGCCGACAAAACCAAATTTGTCGAAGACACCAAAATGGTTGAAGTTTTCCACCCAACATTTGAGCGGGAATACGATGAAGTAGAAGTACCGATCACTGTTTTAGAAGACAAATTCGGAGCGGATGTCGTAAATGACGTTACGGTTTATAGCTGGGGATTCGATGATTTTGACGAGCAGGAATTGGTGTTAAATTATTCCGATTACTTCTTTGAATCAGGAAGTCTGCAGAAGTGCTATGAACTTTCGAGTGAAATGGCCGCAAAATACTGGATTTCCGATAGCCAGTATATCAACACACTTGGCTGGATGCAAGTCAACCTGATCTTAAACGATGATGATGAAGTCGTTTATGTAGATGTCACCTCCACCAATGCTTATTCCGACGATGTTGACGTCACCTCCGATGGGGTTGACGTGGACGGCAAAGCGGTCAAACTCGCGGACAATAGCAGAATATGGCTTGATCTAGGAGCTAACCAAACAGCCAAGATCTATTACAATGAGGACAAAAAGGCTTACTTGTTTGATTCTGTTTCCTGGGACAATGGCAACCCGTATGTCTTTAAAACCTATAACAGCAGCAAAGACCGGATCGAAGTTTATGCCAATGCCGGAGTCGGCAATATTGCGCTCAAGGATAAAGACATCGCGATCATAAAGAGCGGTTACTTCATTACCCCGGCCGCCTTAAAAGACGGTGAGCTCCTCAATTATGCCGGTACTGCGGATAGCACTGCCACCGCTGTTTATGTTGTCACCAACTTTAAACAAGGCGAACTCACCAAAGCCTCCAGCTCTAAATTAACGGTTGACGGTAAAGGTTTGGTCTATGAAGAAGACGGTGATACTTATTACACCAACAGCGGTTTGAACAACTTTGCGCAGCTCGGTGAACTTGCTGACCTGGACGCAGCCTTCGGTGCAACGATCCAATACGCCGCTTGCTTGGGTAATCCGTATGACCTGCGCCTGATCGTGTTTGAAGGCGGAGCCACCAACACGATCTACGGCATCATCACGGATGTTAAAGCCAATATTGATGGACAGGTTTCCGCCATTACGGTTTTAGGCGCCGACGGTGAAGAAGTCGAATATACCATTACCAAAGGCGACAAAGTCCGTCCGGCCTACCACAATTATGATGAAATGTATTATGAATACTGGACGGATGACTTTGACCTCTCCTTCGGTACATACATTGAAGCCAAAGTATCCGAAGACGGCACAATCGAAACCGACGACATCAAAGTATTGGTCAACCCCGTATACTATGGTGAAGGTGAAGAGTGGTACTATTGGGCTTGGAGCTATGATCTTGAGTATTACAGCCCGGATGGTTATGGTACGGATTATGTCTATAGCAATACGGAGTGGGAATATGAAGGATACGGGTATGACTCCATCGACATTAATAAAAACCGTATCCGTCTCGACGGCGTTTATTACACCCTGACGGCTGACACCCTGGTCTTCCAAACTACCACGACAGGAGACCAATTCTGGTATACCACGGAAGGTTTTGATCCGGTGGGCGAATTTGACAAAGCAGAAGTCATTGACGTTGCCGACCTGATGGCGGCCGACGAAATCACATACGGTGCCGCGGCTGCGTTCATTGACAACGGCGTTGTCAAACAGCTCTTCCTCCTCGATACCGACCTCAACAGCACCAGCAACTACGGTGTTTTAGACGATGTTGAATACCGCAGCGGTGACTGGTATGGCACGCTTCTGGGCGGCAGCGAATACAAGATGTCTAACGATGCCTCCGGAATCGTTGATACGTGCTTTTTTGCCTACAGCATTTCCGGCGGCAAGCTGAATCCTTTGGGTGAAGGCCCAATTGTTTTTGTCGCTGGAAGTGAAGGCCACTGGTATGTAGGCTGGAATCCCGGTGAATTACAAAACGGCGAAGTTTTAGGTTATGCACAAAGAGGGAATGTGGGATCTGTCTCCTCTTCCCTGATTATTGTAGATGGTGGATCTTATGCCAACAACTACATGATCAATGATGATACCGTATTCTATAAAGTCGAAGACGGAAAAATCAGCGAAGGCGATGTTTATGATATCGAAGAAGGCGTTACGCCTCTCGTCTTTATCACCACTGATGATCCTACGGATGACATCCTCGCCTATGTATTTGTTTTGATTGACGCAGAATTAGACTAGGATTAAACTCAAGCAAAAAAAGAGCCCTTTGGGGCTCTTTTTTCTTGTTTGAAAAAACCAAATATCGATCGATAAATCCTCTATCTTATATGTTTTGATTCAAGATTCTTGGTGAATTTCCCTCAAAATAATGCAGGATTTGCCACAAAAAACTTGTATATATTATATGGTATAATTTGGTTTTTTTATTTAGCAGTATTTAATGGTTGGTTATAATGATACGTCCCATCGCAAGCCTTAATAGGACTTATGATAAACGACACTATTTTTATAATAGTTTCTAAAGGAGGAGAGCCTTTAGACACGGTTTATATTAAAAATCTAAAAAACTAAAGGGGAGATAATCAAATGAAGAAGTTACTCGTCGTACTTCTAGCCGTTGTACTGGTCTTCGGTTTCGCTGCTACTGCGATGGCAGCCGACACTTTGGCCACCGCTTATCCCGATTTAAGCGGCAAAGACACAACGGTACAGGACGCTTTTATGAAGCTGTCCGCTTTGGAAGTCTTTGGTGGCTATCCTGACGGAACCATCAAGCCCGATGGCAACATCACCAGAGCCGAGTTTGCCAAGGTGGCCTGCATCCTTTCGGGGATGGCTGATTCCGCCGATGTCTTGAAGGGCAACGCGTCCAGGTTCTCGGATGTTCCCGCGGGTCAATGGTACACCGGATATGTTAATCTGGCTACCAGCCTGCAATTTGTTTCCGGTTATCCGGATGGGACATTCAAACCCAACAGCAACATCACCATGCAGGAAGCGCTCACTGTTTTGATGCGTATTGCCGGTTACAACGACAACCTCGTTGGTCCCTGGCCCTTAAACTACATAGCACAGGGCGGCAAATTGGATGTTACCGATGACGTAGCCTTTGCGGGAGCTGCTCCGGCAACCCGTGCTGCCATCGCCGTGATGGCGTCCAATATCTTAGACATCAACGTGGTTTACTGGGACGCCGACAAAACCAAATTTGTCGAAGACACCCAAATGGTTGAAGTTATTCGTACAAAAGGGGTGGACTACGAAGAAGTAGAAGTACCGATCACTGTTTTAGAAGACAAATTCGGCGCTTGCCTCTTGGACGAGACCTATATTGTGGGCTGGTGTTTTGACGATCTTGACGATCAGGAACTCACCTTAGAGTATGTCGACGATTATTTTGGCATAGCCAGTATGGGCGATGGCGATTTCACCACCATGACCCCCGGGTATGATTCCACCGATCTGGCCGAGTCTTACTGGGTTTCCGACGGACTGAACCTCGGCAATTTCTTCTACTATCAGGCCAACCTGATCTTAAACGATGACGATGAAGTCGTTTATGTCGATATTACTTCCAGGGCTGAATACTCCGACGACGTCACTGTTGACGGCGATTCGGTTGAAGTCGGCGGCGCTTCCAAGAAGGTTGCCGAGTATTATTTGTACATACCGAGCGACGGCGACTATACGGCCCATATTTTCTATAACGACGACAATGAGATTTATTTGGTCGACGACTGTTATTTCAGAGAATATGCGAATGAAGAAGGCACTCCGTATATCTTTAAGTCCTACAACGAAGCCAAAGACCGCATCGAAACCTATTATGACGGCGACAACATCGATACCGATGTAGACCTGGCGATCTTAAAAGACGGTCAGTTCATCACGCCCGCCGACCTCAAAGATAAAGAAGTTCTCCATGTCTATACAGATGTTGAAGAACTTGGAGTTGATACCGTTATTTTTGTAACCTCTTTCAATGAAGGCGAACTGACCAAGGGTACCTCTTCCAAACTGACGGTCTCCGGCACCGCTTTGGACTACACCTACGGCGCCGATTACAGCACGGATGGCTTGGAAACCTTTGCTACGATCGATAGTCCGGACGACGTGGACGACGCCTACGGTACGACTGTCCAATATGTCACCACCTTGTTCAATCCATATGACCTTTGCCTGATGGTCTATGAAGGCGGAGCTACCAATACGCTTTACGGTATCGTAACCGACATCAAAGCCAACATTGACGGACAGGTTTCCGCGATTACGGTTTTAGGCGCCGACGGTGAAGAAGTTGAATACACCATTACCAAGGGCGACAACACCTCGCGTCCGGAATACCGCAGTTATTCGGAATTAACTGAAGAAGAATATGAGGGCGATCCGTTTAATCTGACCTTCGGAACCTATATTCAGGCTAAAGTCTCCGAAGATGGCACCATTGATACCGATGACATCGCCGTACTGGTTGACCCGATTATGGCTGTGATCAACAATGCGTCCGACCTCGATTATTATGGAACTTATGCTGAGGACTATATGTATGATGCCGCTACGATGGATATTAACAATAAACGTATCCAACTCCACGGCGTTTATTATACGCTCAACGATGATACTTTAGTCTTCCAGACCACGACTACGGAAGACGGATTTGACGAAGCGGAAGTCGTCGATGTGGCCGACTTGATGGCCGCCGATGAGATCTCTGAAGGTGTTGCAATCGCTTTCATTGACAGCGGCGTTGTCAAACAGCTCTTTATGCTTGACACCGACCTCAACAGTAAAACCGGTTTCGGTATTCTGGATAATTACGAATACCGTGGCGGCGACTGGTACGGCACGCTTTTGGGCGGTGGCGAATATACCATGGATAACAATGTAGAAGATTGGGCCGATATAGTTGATAAGCATTTCTTCTCCTATCATATTTCCGGTGATAAGCTGATCCCCATAGGCCCGATTGTTTATACTAATGATGACAATGACTATGTAACCTGGACTTCCGATCCTTTACCAAACGGCGAGACTATCCGTGCTTACGATGGTTCCAACGTTCAAACCAATGGCAACATTCTGACACTTTTGGGTGTGAACTATACGGTCAATGACGATACCATCTATTATAAGGTCGAAGACGGCACAATCAGCGAAGGCGATATCTATGATATCGAAGACGGTGTAACGGATTTAATCGTTATTACTACGGATACGCCCGAAGATGATATCTTGGCCTATGTATTTGTTTTAAAAGGTACAATGTATACGGATTAAGATCGACCGAATTTAAAAAGAGCCCTTCGGGGCTCTTTTTTTTATGCAATATAAGGTGCTCCACTAAAAATGTATCTTAACCCATAATATTATAGCACATACTATATAAGATAGAATAATATATGGATATGCCTACCGTTTCGATTGAAGCTGACGGATCGGGTCCGGACAGAGAGCCTTTTTCCCCGGTGGTACAAAAAACCCCTGCTGCTTGATGTTGGCAGGGGTTTTTAGCTAACGTATAAAAAATTATGCCAACGGCTTGCCGCACATAGAGCAGAATCTTGCGCCGTCGGAAAGCTCCGCTCCGCAATGGGGACAGGTGCGGGCATAAAAGTAGTTGTCGGCTTTGTGCATATGGTCGGGATCAATCGTTTCGGTCTCGCCGCGCTCAAACGCTTTGCCTTCTTCCGGGTCAATCATAAAGACGCTGTCACAGCAATAGGCCGTTGCGAGATAGCGCCTGTGCCATTTAAAGATGGGAATAAAAAAAAGGCTTAGCACCTCAAAAAGAACAGTGATTTGCATGCTGGTATAAGCCCCGCAGGAAGGGCAGATCAGATTGGGTATGTTGCCTATTTGTTTGGAGGCGGTGTTAATGCCCATAATAAAAAACATTGCGTCACTCACCTTTGTTTCCCGACTGCTTTTTGGGATTTCTAAGATTTTATTATTATACCATCCAATCGTATTTCGGGCAATAAAAAAGCGGGGAAAAGTTGACAATCAGCCTTTTTCAGACAAAAGAACGGTCGCCGATTTTATGAACTTGGGAACCATTTTAGCGGGAGGGTGAAAATACTGTACTAAGACCATTGGACAAAACGTCTGATCTACCCGTATGTTCAATGGCAATAAACGACAGGAGCCATTACCGTGGTTGCATATTTAGAACTGGCATGTACATGCCCCGATCCCCTGGCGGAAACCCTTCCGCCTATCAATCATCCGTCGCAACAACCGGAAGCACGCAAATAATCGGCTGGAGCGTAGAGGCGCCCTACTTTACGAGCGATCATTTCGATGCGACGGTGGGAGAATACACCGTCCGGGGCTTTATTCCATGGAGGCAATCATCAGCTATAACACCGATCTTGCTATCAGCATCTCTATTCCTGCCGGGGTCGATCCCTATTTCGTCATCAAGCGCTCTTCTCCATCCACAACCGAATTGGTCAGCGGCCTACTCCCCCCGCTCAATATCGATCTTGCCCTGGTTGATTTAAAGGGGAGTACTGGGTGGCGGTACGGTTACGTTGTCGGGCGAGGTATATTTAACGAAAGACGATGTCGTCGGGCTTTATTATGCCGACGACATCGTCTGGTCCGCATACCGCCTTGCCTAAGCAGGTCTTTACTTTGGTTTCATCGGCAATCATCTTTTTAAAATTCAAATAACCAAAAAACAAATATCCCCGCGTACCACTTTTAGGTAGCGGGGATATTTGTTGGTATAAGGGGGGTTTTGATATGATAATCATATACAAACCCAAGATTATCTTTTATAAAAAAACTAGATGTAGAGTATCTATATGCATAATACTACTTATTATAGAAAAAAACAATATATTTATTAAAATTTATTTATAAATTACCTATCATGTTAAAAGAAGAACGTATACCGCAAAATTAAAAAATGATCGGGGCAAAGAAAATAGGTGTGCACGTTTGCCGAGCTAGTCCGGGTATAGTTACCCGCGGCAAGGTGCCACCTTAGATTATGATAGCATACCGGTTAAAAAAATCAAGCAGTCCGAATCGTTTTTGTGTCCGTTCAAAGTGAAGCCAAGGCATGTTTAAGCGTTGCTATGCAGGTCAAATAGGGCTGAATTGCCGTTGGAGTGTCTTTGTTAAAAAAGCACATCTGTCTGATATTGCCGCGCTTAAATCAAAATAAGAATGCAGCCCTAACCGGCTGAACCACAAAGTTCGGATTGGTTTACGGATTGGGCTAAACGTGGTAAAATTCAATTACCACCCAAAGTCAATATAAATATGAAGAAAATCAACAGTCGAAGGAGTGTTTTTTGCTCAGATGGTTCAAATCAGTGTCATAGAAGGGGATATTACAAAAGTGGCTTGCGATGCCATCGTGAATGCAGCCAATACCACGCTGTTGGGCGGAGGCGGCGTCGACGGCGCCATCCATCGCGCTGCGGGACCCGAACTGTTAACCCAATGTCGCGCCTTAGGCGGTTGTCCGACCGGAAAGGCCAAGATCACATCCGCTTACTATCTGCCTGCGCGCTTTTGTATCCACACGCCGGGACCCATCTGGCACGGAGGTGATCAGGGAGAGGCGGAGCTATTGGCCGGCTGTTATAAAAGTTCGCTGGAACTTGCCGCGGCAAACGGTTGCAAAAGAGTGGCTTTCCCTTCCATTAGCACCGGAGTTTACCGCTACCCGCTGGCGCTGGCTGCCCCTATTGCGATTTTTGCCATTGCGGAATATTTTGAACAAAATTCAAACGCTGGTATAGAAGAAGTCTTGATGGTGTGTTTTGACCCGCATACCAAAAGCGCTTATGAAGAAGCCCTGAAAAATGCCAAGCTGTTGATGTTGTACTAAAATATGTTTTGCGGGATCAACCGGCCGGATTTTTGTTTATACAAAATAATGTAGTTTATATTTTTATTTTAATCTTTTCTCGCTAATACTTTTATGTTATGATAATAAGAATGGAAGCAAATCGGTTATTTTAACATCCCCTATCTTTTCATTGCTTCCGTTGCTTTTTACTTAAGAATCGCATGCATATTATGATAAAGGATTTCAAGGAGGTTGGAACATGGGGAAAACGGGGAAACCCAGTCAAAAAAACATCCCTGGCAAAAAGAACACTGTTATCAAAACGAATAATAGTGCCGCCAAAAAGAAACAGTCAAATCACAAGGTCACCTGGAATGTCGATAAGATGTTTATTGCCAGCACAATCGTTTGTGCGATTCCATTTATGCTGTCCGTTATCTATTTTGGGCAACTGCCGGAACAGATTGTTACGCATTGGAACCTACAGGGAATCGCCAATGGCTACAGCTCAAAAATGTTTGTTACCGTGGGCCTTCCTTTGATCTTTCTTGCCGCGCATGTAATTGTCTATTATGCTGTTGAACGCGACCCCAAAAGAGAAAATCAACCCAAAGCCTTGCGCAATATTATCTTTTGGATTGTGCCAGCTCTTGCCGTCATGGTGCAATCGCTCACGATTGCCGGCGCTTTAGGCAAGTCCGTCAACTTTTCCTTTTATCTGATGCTTTTGATCGGCGCTATCCTGCTTGTTATGGGTGTCTTTTTGCCCAAGTGCAAATTGAACTATACCATCGGTTTTAAATTGCCCTGGACGTTAAGCAGTGAGGAAAACTGGAATAAAACGCACCATTTTGCAGGGTATATTTGGGTCGCATGCGGGATTATTCTGATTGCCAATGCATTTTTGTTGGTAAATTGGCTTTTGATCACCGCTATTGTGGTAGCATGTGTCGTACCTGCCGTTTATTCCTTTATGCTTTACAGAAACAGATGAGTGAATCCGGTGTTATGCCTGACCTTAAATATCAAGTTTAAACAGGCCGCCCTCACCGGGCGGCCTGTTATACAAAAAGAAGTCTTTTATTATCTAAAAATGTCGAAAGCATTGTCGAAATGGCAGTTTGTTAAAAAAATGCAGGAAAACTATTTCTTTTGTAGAACTTTTATGTTCAATGTACAACAAATTGATTGTTCTGCGGGTTATAAAACCCGAATTTTAAGGAGGAATATGGAGTAAAATGAATTCTCAATTAGAGCAAGGCGAAAAGAATCAAGCAATCATCACCATGGAAATCCCCGTGGAAGAAATGACGCTCGCTTTTAAAAAAGCAAGCAAAAAAATCGCAGAGAAAGTCAATATCCCCGGTTTCCGCAAAGGGAAAGCGCCGCAGATAATCCTGGAAAACTTTGTAGGGGTTGAACCTATTTTAGAAGAAGCCGCCGATATCATCTTTCCCGAGATTTACGTAAATGCGCTTAAAGAGCATGACCTGGACCCTGTTGACAAACCCAAAATTGAAACTTTACAGCTAGAAAAAGATAAACCGATGATTTTTAAAGCCACAGTAACCGTAAAGCCGCAAGTTGAACTGGGACAATATAAAGAGTTGCCCGTCGCCAAGACCGTCTATACCGTGACAGACGAAGATGTCGAAGAGGAGCTTATTGTCATGCGCGGGCGGCTTTCCGATATGGTGGACGCGCCGGAGGGCGCGGTGCTGGAAGCCGGCAACATGTCCGATATCAATTTTGAAGGATTTGTGGACGGCGTGGCTTTTGAGGGCGGTAAAGGAGAAAACTATTCGCTCGAGATCGGCTCCGGCACTTTCATCCCCGGTTTTGAAGAGCAGCTGATTGGCATGAAGGTTGGAGAAGAAAAAGACATCAATGTGACCTTCCCCGATGAATACCAGGGTGGAGAACTGGCCGGTAAAGCCGCTATTTTTAAAGTCCGCTTAAATAACATCCGCTATAAACAAATGCCGCCGCTCAATGACGATTTCGTCAAAGAAGTCAGCGAAACAGCCGAAACCCTTGATCAGTTGCGTGCGGAAATCAAAGAAGGAATGAAAAAGGGCATGGATCAAAAGGCCGAAGAAGCCTGCCGTTCCCTGTGTTTGCAAAAAGCTGTGGATAACGCCAAGGTGGATATACCGTCCATCATGTTTGAGCACCGCCTTGACGATATCATCGAAGACCTCGATCATAAAATCCAGGCCCAAGGTCTTGATCTAAAAAAATACCTCGAATATTCCAATCAAAAGATGGAAGACTTCCGAGCAGAATATAGCGAACAGGCTGAGCGTGAAGTCAAACTGGACCTGGTTTTGGAGGCTGTCATCAAGGCTGAAAAGATCGAAGCTACGGATGAAGACATCAACGAGCAGTTGGCTTTTCTTTCCCAGCGTTACCATCAACCGGTGGAAGACATTAAAAAAGCACTTGCCAAGAATAATCAAATGTCCGCCATCGAATATAATATCAAAGTCCGCAAAGCCGGCGACCTGATCTATCAAGCGGCTAAGATCGAAGAAGAAGCCTATGTCAAACCGCAAGCCGATGCTGATACAGAAGAAAAGACGACCAAAAAGGCGAAGAAGACTGCGGAAAAGGCTTCTAAATCCGAGGCAAAAACGACTGATGAAAAACCCGTAAAGAAGGCCGCAAAAAAAACCACGAAAAATGAAGAAGCAAAGGAAGAATAGCATTCAGCTGATTTTTAAGCATAAAACTTCCAACGACTGGGTATATTTGGATATGATAGGAGGCGGTAGGAAGAGTATGTTAATCCCAATGGTAATCGAACAAACAAGCAGAGGCGAACGTTCTTATGATATTTATTCACGCCTTTTGAAAGACAGAGTGATCTTTTTAGGAAGCGCCATCGACGATAACGTCGCCAATCTGATTATTGCACAGCTGCTTTTTTTAGAGGCAGAAGACCCCGATAAAGACATCAAGTTATATATCAACAGCCCCGGCGGGTCCATTACGTCGGGTATGGCTATCTATGATACCATGCAGTATATTGCCAGCGATGTATCCACCATTTGCGTGGGTATGGCGGCTTCTATGGGCGCATTTTTGCTGGCGGCCGGGGAGGTAGGCAAACGGTATGCCCTGACCAACAGTGAGATTATGATCCATCAGCCCTCCGGCGGTATGCAGGGGCAGGCAACGGATATCGCCATTCATACCAAACGGATTTTGCATATGCGGGATGCTTTGAACCATATTCTGGCGGAACGGACCGGGCAAAAACTGGAAAAGATCGCCACGGATACCGAGCGTGACTTCTTTATGTCAGCTGACGAGGCCAAGGCCTATGGGTTGGTCGATGTTGTGATGGAAAACCGTACCCCGCCAAAGAACCTTTCAAAACTAAAGTAGAGGTGGATTCATGAGTAAAAATATAGATGAGCACATTGTTTCCCATTGCTCTTTTTGCGGCAAAAGCCAGGATGAAGTCCGTAAGCTGATTGCCGGCCCCAATGTTTATATTTGCAATGAATGTATTGATCTATGCAATGAGATTATCCAGGAAGACCCCGAATGTTTTGAAACACCGGATGAACTGAGGGAGATTCCCAAACCGCAGGAGATGAAGACCATCTTAGACCAGTATGTCATCGGGCAGGAGCAGGCTAAGAAGTCCCTGGCGGTTGCTGTATACAATCATTATAAACGCATCAATTACCTGCTTACTCACGAAGGGCAGGTCAATGCAGATGTGGTTGATGATGTAGAACTGCAAAAGAGCAATATCATCATGCTCGGACCCACAGGTTGCGGCAAAACGTTGTTGGCGCAGACTTTGGCGCGCATTTTAAACGTGCCTTTCGCTATCGCCGATGCCACTTCTTTGACAGAAGCCGGCTATGTGGGAGAAGATGTGGAAAATATCCTTTTAAAGCTGATTCAGGCTGCCGATTATGACATCGAGCGCGCCGAACACGGTATTATCTATATCGACGAGATCGACAAAATCGCCCGCAAGTCGGAAAACCCCTCGATCACACGCGATGTTTCCGGCGAAGGCGTGCAGCAGACTCTGCTTAAGATTTTGGAAGGCACCGTATCCAGCGTTCCGCCGCAGGGCGGCAGAAAGCACCCGCACCAGGAGTTTATTCAGATCGACACCACCAATATCCTCTTTATTTGCGGCGGGGCTTTTGACGGCATCACGGAGATGATCAGAAACCGTCTGGGCAAGAGCACCATGGGCTTTGGTTCGGAAATCCGCAGCAAAAAAGATTTTGACGAAAGCGAAGTTCTGAAAAAAGTGCTGCCGGAAGACCTCTTAAAATTTGGGCTGATCCCAGAATTTGTTGGACGTTTGCCCATTGTGGTGACTTTATCGCAGCTGGATGAGGCCGCATTGATCCGCGTCATGTCGGAACCGAAGAATGCGTTGATCAAACAGTATCAAAAACTGCTGGAGATGGACGGCGTCAGCCTGGAAGTCAAAGAAGACGCGCAAAAAGCCATTGCCGCCGAGGCCATTCGCCGCAAGTCGGGCGCCAGGGGGTTAAGGGCCATCATCGAGAGCCTGATGTTGGAAATTATGTTTGAAACACCTTCCAAGGAAGATATTTACAAATGCATTATTACCAAAGATGTGGTAGAAAAAAAGGAAAAGCCGTTGTTGTTGTCTTGTACAGCAAACAAGAAAAGGCAAAAAGACGAGTCGGCATAAAATTAAAACTGCTCAATAAACGCCCTGAAAAATGGGCGTTTATTTTATTTTGCCCCCCTTTTTGCAATAAAAAATAAAACAAAAATAATACAAGGAACGAACATACCGGTGCTGTAATAAACTGTAAAATCGGAGTATAAAATCTGGAAGAACCCGAAAGCTATGCAGTTTTCAATATTTATGGTACAATAATGTTACATATTTTACTTCCCGGCCGTAAGGCGCCGGTAGCAGAACCCAATTCGGTTTTTTGCTTGCCATCTGCTCCATATGCTGTGTTATCCTCTTTGTTTTATAGGTATGTAAGCCAAGGATGATCACAATGCAAAATGCGGATTCAAGCCGGCAAAAGCGGATTTGATCCACTGCCGTCGCTTTTAAGGTACCAATCAATCCCAAGGCCGGTGTCGTTGCCAAAACGGGGGTAAGGCTTATGGTCGGACGCCGTCAGGCAACAAAGAACACAGGAAAAGTACATAGGAATGCAAAGTTTTAAAGTTTAGTTTGTCAGAAGCGGCTTTGCTCTAGCCGTAAAGCCGCTTCAAACAGACCATCGCTAAAAAAATTACAAATACAAGTAGAACAAAATACAGCAGTATAGTACTGTGATAAGATATGGGAGAAATTTATTATGGAAGAGAAGAACATCAGTGAAGATAGATTTAAAAAACCAAAGTCCGACGGTATCAAAGGAGAAATGGTCAACTTTATGAGCGACAATGGTCCGCTGATCTTACCCATTTTACCTTTGCGCGGCACTTTGGTTTTCCCTTATATGGTGGTGAATTTGGATGTCGGACGTGACCGTTCCATCCGCGCCATCGACGAAGCGATGAAGCATCCTGACCAGTTGATCTTTTTATCCATGCAATTCAGTTCCCAAGTCGACGAACCTTTGCCCGAGGATATTAACGTCGTCGGTACAGTGGCGCAAATCCGCCAAATCTTAAAACTTCCGGGAGGTACCATCCGCATCCTTGTGGAAGGGCTATACCGGGCACAAGCCATGGATTATCCCCAAATAGACCCTTATATGACTGTTTCCGTCACGCCCTGCGCCGAGCGGGTTTTGGTCTCCGATTTGGAGCTTGAGGCTTTGTGTCGGACTTTAGGCAACAGTTTTGAGGAATTTGTCCAGAACACAAAACGCATCTCGCCGGATGTTTTGGCCATCGTGACCAATATCGAAGACGACTCGTTGCGTTATGCCGATACGATTGCGTCCTACCTCAATTTTAAGCTAACCGACCGTCAGGCAATCCTGGATGAGCTGGACGTTTACAAACGCATTACCATGATGATCCACCTCATCGACCGCGAGCTGGAGATCGCCCAACTGGAAAAGAAAATTTCCGGCAAAGTACGCCAGCAGATGGAAAAGAGCCAAAAAGAATATTATCTGCGCGAGCAGATCAAAGCCATTCAGCATGAACTCGGCGACAAAGAAGACCGCATTGCCGAAGTCGAGGAGCTGCGTGCCAAGATAGACGAAGCCAAACTGCCGAGCGAAGTTGTTAAAAAACTCAACGAAGAGCTGGACCGCCTCTCCAAGATGCCGCCTATGGTGGCCGAAGGCATGGTGATCCGCAACTATATCGATACTGTTTTAGAGCTTCCTTGGACCAAAACGAGCGAAGATTCGCTCGACTTAAAGAAAGTCAAACATATTTTGGATGAAGACCATTTTGGTCTGGACGACGCCAAAGAACGTATTTTGGAATACTTAGCCAGCTGTCGCCTCACCAACAGCATGAAAGGCCCCATCCTTTGTTTGGTTGGGCCTCCAGGCGTAGGCAAAACCTCGATTGCCCGCTCCGTCGCCCGCGCACTTGACCGCAAGTTTATCCGCATGGCTTTGGGCGGCGTCAAGGACGAAGCCGAAATCCGCGGCCACCGTCGTACATACATCGGCGCCATGCCGGGGCGTATTTTGCAAAATATGAAACTGGCGGGCACCAAAAACCCCGTTTTCTTATTGGACGAAGTCGATAAACTCTCGAGCGACTTCCGCGGCGATCCGTCGAGCGCTCTTTTGGAAGCGTTGGATCCGGAACAGAACAACACCTTCAGCGACCATTATGTGGAGCTGCCGTTCGATCTTTCCAAAGTCATGTTCATCACCACGGCCAATGTGGCGCATAATATCCCCAGGCCGCTTTTAGACCGTATGGAAGTGATCGACGTTTCCAGCTACACAGACGAAGAAAAGCTCAAGATCGCCAAGAACCATATCGTTGCCAAACAATTGAAGGAGCACGGCATCCAAGATGACCAGCTCACCATTTCCGATAATGCCCTGCGTGCCATCATCCGCAACTACACCCGGGAATCCGGCGTGCGCGAGATGGAACGCAAAATTGCCAAAGTCTGCCGCCAGGTGGGGCGTTATATCGTAGAAGGCGAAGCTACCCCGTTTACGATCACAGAAAAGAACCTTAAAGATTATCTGGGGAACCCGCGTTACCATTACGGCAAAGCCGAAAAGAAAAAAGCCGAAACAGGTCTTGTCACAGGCCTGGCCTGGACGCAGTACGGCGGAGAAATTTTAAAGATCGAAGTATTGATTTTGCCCGGCTCGGGCAAAATGCAGATCACAGGCCAACTGGGCGATGTGATGAAAGAGAGCGCGCAGGCAGGCTATACCTTCATCCGCTCCTTGTCGCATGAACTAAAGCTGGCGGAAAATATGGAAGAAAAACAAGATATTCATATCCACGTGCCCGAAGGCGCCATCCCCAAAGACGGTCCTTCAGCCGGGATATCCATGGCCACGGCGCTGGCCTCTGCGTTATCGAAACGCCCTGTTAAAGCAGGTATCGCCATGACCGGGGAAATCACCCTGCGCGGTTGTGTGCTGCCCGTCGGCGGCATCAAAGAAAAGATGCTCGCGGCTTACCGCGAAGGCTACCGCGAAATCATCCTGCCTTTTGACAACAAGCAGGACTTAGAAGACATCCCTGCTTCCGTGATGAAGAAGATGGAGTTCCATTTCGTCACCTCGATGAAAGAAGTTTTGGATATTGCCTTAGCATAATTTCAGACCATAGACAAAAGGCCAATTCCGTTGTTGGCAGTCTTCGCTTAAGGGTGGTCACGTATTTTTTGTATACGCTTGCTGCCTGGCCTTGGCTACCGCCTAGGACTTGGCTCTTTTCTCTTAAGCCTGTGGTTCTGTAGACTTTTTACACAAGCTCGGGGCAGCTCATAAAGCTGCCCTTTTTATAATTCTTAACCGCGGAGCTTTTTGTTTTACAAGAGTAGAGCATTGCGGTATACTAAATACATGCTTAGGGCTTTTTTCGATGGAAGCGTGGATTATGGCTCAAATGGAGCTAGTCTGTCATATAAAATATTTTTGCCATCAGGTCAGAGGAGGGTATCCCGATGAAGATCAAAACAGCCGATTATTTGCTTTCCGCCGTCCGCCCCGATCAATATCCGGAAGAAGAACTGCCCCAGATCGTCTTTTTGGGGCGTTCCAATGTCGGCAAGTCATCTTTGATCAATCGTTTTTTAAACCGCAAAAACCTGGCCCGCACATCCGCCCAGCCCGGCAAAACCAGGCTCGTCAACTTTTACCGCGTACAAGCGGTGAATGAAGAGCAGGAAATGCCCTTTTATCTGGTGGATTTGCCCGGATACGGCTTCGCGCGCATTTCCAAAACCGAGCGGGAAAACCTGATTTCCAGGATCGACGTTTTTTTGCAGCATCAGCCGGATTTAAAGTACTGCTGGCAGTTGGTGGATATCCGCCACGCGCCGTCCGATCAGGACGTGCAGATGTGCCTGATCTTGCGTGACGCGGGCTATCGCCTCAAAGTGATCGCAACCAAAGCGGACAAAATCAGCCGCGGCGCAAGGGATAAACACCTGGCCGAAATCTGCCGCGATCTGGGCATTGGCAGGCATGATGTGATTTTGACCTCGTCGGAAACAGGGGAAGGTAAAGAAGAACTGCTCGCCGCCGCACAAGCGTTTTTACAAGAATTCGGGCAGCAAGCCTAAAGTAAAATTCTGTTTTTACCCAACCGCAAACAGTGTCGGCACAGTGCCTATGAAGATACTATCGGTGGATACGGGTTTAGGCATTTGATCCGTAATCATAAATTAAAATTATCACTTTACTCATCCGGTAAATATTGGCAAGACTATCTTTCTGCCAAATTTTAACAACGCTTACCACAAGCCAAAAGAAAAATAAGAGCCATTTGTCATAGCCCAAGCCGCTGTATCGATATATTTAGTCAAAGGACTTTAAAAGCGGAGTGATTTTCATGCTGGTCTTTTGGCGCGGTTTTTCAGCCTCTATGCTGGTTTTGTTTTTATGGGGCAGCCTGTTTTTTATTATCGGCACGTACAGCCCGCAGGTGGTCAATGTTTGGTTTTGGCTGATTTTGCTCATGGTTTTAATGCCTTTTATCGGCGGTATAACCGTCGCTTGCCTCGCTGAAGAAAAAAAAGTGCGCCGTGGATTTCGCTTGGGCCTGCTTCTTGCCGTATTGCAGACGGCCTTTTTGTTTTGGTTCGTGCCTTCCCTGTTAGATGGAAAAATGTTGCTGTATGTATACGGGATCAATCTGGGTTGCGGAGTTTTGGGCGCTTTTTGGGGACATTATTTTAAGATCGCAAAGAATTATGTCAAAGCCCAAAAATACCCGCCACAAGAGCCGCAAGACCCTTCAAATCCCCAAGATCCGCAAAATCCGGAAGAGCCGAAGCAGTAGATTTAAAATAATTGTCATAATTTGGTGGTAAACTGATGATATTCGCAACTGTTTTTGCACAAAGAGCAGGAACTTTGTAATTATAGTCGAAACCATATATTTTGAGGAAAAATATTTTGTCGAACTTTTTAAGTAGGAGGAAACAAGGGTGTCGGAACAATCGAAAAAAGCCGCTTCAGAATTATCGACCGTTTACCAACCGCAGGATGTTGAGCATAAATGGTATGCGACCTGGGAAGAAAATAAATATTTCAGCTCGGAACGAAACGCCGACGGCAAACCGTTTGCCATCGTTATGCCGCCGCCCAATGTGACGGGACAACTGCATATGGGACATGCCCTGGACAGCACCATACAGGATATCCTCACGCGTTATCGCCGTATGCAGGGCAGACGTACGCTTTGGCTGCCGGGGACAGACCATGCCGGTATCGCCACCCAAGCGAAGGTAGAAGAAGACATTGCCAAAGAAGGCTTGAATAAATACGATTTGGGGCGGGAAAAATTTTTAGAGAAGGTTTGGGAATGGAAGGAACATTACCATGCCCGCATCTCCGCCCAGCAAAGAAAGCTCGGTTCTTCCTGCGACTGGGACAAGGAGCGTTTTACTTTTGACGAAGGCTGTTCCCAAGCCGTACAGGAAGTTTTTGTCCGCTTGTACCAAAAAGGGCTGATCTACCGTGGCAGTTATATCGTCAACTGGTGTTCCAAGTGCCAGACGACAATCTCTGATATCGAAGTTGAGCATGAAACCCATATGGGGCATTTGTGGCACTTGCGTTATCCCTTTGCCGACGGCAGCGGTTTTGTGACCGTAGCCACCACAAGGCCGGAAACACTTTTAGGCGATACGGCTGTAGCCGTTCATCCGAAAGATAAACGCTACCAAGATGTGATCGGCAAAATGCTGGTCCTGCCCGTCATGAACCGCCAAATCCCAGTGATCGCCGATGAGTATGTCGATATGAGCTTTGGCACGGGCGCCGTTAAAATCACGCCGGCGCACGACCCCAACGACTTTGAGATCGGCCTGCGCCATCACTTAGAGCAGATCACCGTCATCGGCAAAGACGGCAAAATGACTGATTTAGCAGGCAAATATGCAGGTATGGATGCCCTTGAATGCCGGGAAAAGCTGGTGGAAGAGTTCAAAGAGCTCGGCCTTCTCGTGGGCATTGAGGACTTGGAACACTCCGTCGGGGAATGCTACCGTTGCGGTACTGTTGTCGAGCCGCTCATTTCCCCGCAATGGTTCGTCAAGATGAAGCCGCTGGCAGAGCCCGCTATGGCAGCCGTCAAAACCGGCGACATCCGTTTTGTGCCCGAACGGTTCGCAAAAGTTTATCTCAGCTGGCTGGAGAACATCCATGACTGGTGCATTTCCCGCCAATTGTGGTGGGGGCATCGCATCCCCGTCTGGTACTGCCAGGATTGCGGGGAAGTGGTCTGTGTCAAAGAAGACCCGCAAGATTGCCCCAAATGCCATGGCAAAAACCTGGTTCAGGACCCCGACGTTTTGGATACCTGGTTCTCATCCGCTTTGTGGCCTTTTTCCACCATGGGCTGGCCCGAAGAGACGGAAACCCTAAAAACGTTTTATCCTACCTCCGTTTTGGTCACGGGGCGTGACATCATCTTTTTCTGGGTCGCGCGCATGATCTTTGCCGGATTGGAATTTATGGACGAACGCCCGTTTGACGAAGTCTTTATCCACGGGCTGGTGCTGGATGCCAAAGGGCGCAAGATGTCCAAGTCTTTGGGCAACGGCATCGACCCGCTTGACATCATCGACCAGTACGGCGCCGATACGCTCCGCTTTATGCTGGTCACAGGCAACACGCCCGGCAACGACTTCCGCTTTCAGGAAGACAGGCTGGAAGCAGCCCGTAACTTTGCCAACAAAATCTGGAACGCCAGCCGCTTTACGCTGATGAACCTCACCGATTATGAGCCCGGAAAGCAGCCGCTCGAATTGACATTGGCAGACAAATGGTTACTCGCCCGTCTGCGCCGTACGGCGCTTGCCGTCAACGAGGCGTTGGAAAACTACGAGCTGGGAGAAGCCTCCCGCAATTTATACGACTTTATCTGGGACGAGTTTTGCGACTGGTATGTGGAGCTTGCCAAAGAGCGGCTTTACCGCGGCAGTTCGTCCGAAAAATATACGGCGCAGGCTCTTCTCGCCGATACTTTACGCCAGATTTTGGAAATGCTCCATCCCTTTATGCCCTTCCTAACGGAAGAAATCTGGCAGCACCTGCCCCATGAGGGCGAAACGATCATGCTGGCCCATTATCCGACCGGCAAAGAGATCGACGCGTATACGCGGGAAGAAGAAGAGATGCTCCTTTTGATGGACATCATCCGCGCCGTCCGCAATATTCGTGCGGAAATGAACGTCGCCCCCGGCAAAAAAGCCGATATCATCCTCTTTGCGGATGACAAAACCGCCTCCATTGTAGAAGCCAATCAAACCTATCTGACGGCTTTGGGCCATGCTTCCTCCGTCGTTTGTGAGCCTAAGGATTCCCCGATACCCGCGCAGGCCGCATCGGCCCATGTCCGCGGCGTCGACATCTTCGTCCCTTTAAAAGGCTTGATCGACATCGATAAAGAGGTCGCGCGTTTGCAAAAAGAGATCGACCAGCTGCAAAACGAACTCAAGCGGCTGGAAGGCAAACTCTCAAATGCCGCTTTCCTCGATAAAGCGCCCGCTCAAGTGGTAGAAAAAGAAAGGGCCAAACAAGAGGAGTACGAATTAAAAAAACAAGCCCTCAAGCAACGGATTGACTTTTTCCGTGGCTAGAAGCGAGAAGATGATGGAGTATCAAGAAGCATTATCCCAAATCGAAGCGTTAAAAACATTCGGCATTCATCTGGGGCTTGGCAGGATGCAGGCTTTATTGGAACGTTTAGGCAACCCCCAGGATTGCGGCATCCAATATGTCCACCTTGCCGGAACGAACGGCAAAGGTTCTACGTCTGCTATGATAGAGGCTATTCTACGCTCCGCAGGCTATAAAACCGGGTTTTTCTCCAGTCCCGACCTGCACAGCTACCGCGAACGTTTTCGGATCAACAATCAGCCGATCCCAAAAGAGCGTTTTGCCCCCTTGTTTGAGCAGGTTTACGGACAAGCGCAAGTTATGGTAAAAGAAGGGCTGGAGGCGCCCACGGAATTCGAAATTTCCACAGCTATGGCGTTTGAATATTTCTACCAAGAAGAGGTTGACTGGGTCGTTTTGGAAACAGGACTGGGGGGTTCCATCGACTCCACCAATGTAGTCAAAAACGCAATAGCCGTCATCACCTCGGTGGGCATCGACCATATGCAATACCTGGGTAACACGCTCTCCGAGATTGCCGCTGTAAAGAGTGGCATCATCAAGCCGAATTCTCATGTTTTTTGCGGCGCCAAAAGAGAAGCGCTTGATGTCATCCGCCACAAGGCAAAAAAAGAGCAAGCAAAACTTTCCGTCCTGGGCAAAGACTTTCAAGTCCGGTTTCGCCAAGATTTTTGGAAAGATGGTTTGCCGCAGGGTCAAAATTTTGATTTTGTCGCCGAACAAAAGACATTTAAAAACTTGCAGTTGCCCTTATTGGGCAGACATCAGATAGATAACGCCGCTTTGGCAGTTGCCGCAGTGCTTGCCATCGGAGTATCGGAAGCAGCCATCCGTGAGGGGCTAAAGCAGGTAATCTGGCCCGCCCGTCTGGAGATCTTCTCCACAAAGCCGCTCGTTATTATCGACGGCGCGCATAACACGGACGGCATGCGGGTATTGTCCGATTTTATCAAGACCTATTTCCCCAGGCAGCGCAAAGTCGCGCTTTTGGGCATGCTGGCCGACAAAGAACGAGAAAAAGCGCTGACTGCGCTTCTGCCTTACCTGGATGAGGTGGTGGTCGCAAGGCCGCAAAACCCTCGCGCCGGAGACTGGCAGCGGTTAACGGCAATCATCAGGCAGTACGGTCTGCCGGTGACGGAAGCCGAAGACCCCGTTGCAGCCATCCAGACTGCATTGGCTTTGTTACAAGAAGGAGATCTGTTGTTGGTTTGCGGTTCGTTTTATTTGGTCGGGCCGATACGGCAGTGGTTGATTGAGCAAGGAGGAGAAAAAATTGCTGACTAGACAGGTGGTATTGGCAAGCGCTAGCGCACGCCGCCTGCAGATTTTGCAGACGATCGGGATTGACCCAATCGTGGTTGCCACGAGGACGCCGGAAAAAGAAGGCGGAGCATCTCCGCAGGATCTGGTTTTGGCAAACGCCAAAGCAAAGGCCGATGCCGTCAGCGACCGTTTTATCGATTCCATCATCATCGGCGCCGATACGCTGGTCGTGTCAGACGGCAAAATACTGGGTAAACCTGCCGATATGGATCAAGCCCGTCAGATGCTTCAAACCTTGTCGGGCAAAGAACATGAAGTCTATACGGCCATCTGTATGATCGATACCAAAGAAAAAAAGACCGCCTTGGGTTTTCGTAAAACAAAAGTTTACTTTTCAGTACTTTCGGATCAGGAGATCGACAATTACATCGCTACCGGAGAACCTCTTGATAAAGCCGGCGCTTATGGCATCCAGGGAGCGGGAGGATTGTTTGTGGAACACATAGAAGGGGATTACGGCACGGTCGTAGGGTTGTCGTTGCCTTTGTTAAAAAGTTTGGCTAACAAGCTTGGTTGGAACCTTTAAACCGGGCATACTAAATAAAAAAGACATCAGGGAAAGAGGAGAGAATCAATGAGAGACATCGGAATCGACTTGGGAACAGCAAATATCCTGGTTTTTGTCAAAGGAAAAGGAATTATCATCCGTGAGCCCTCTGTTGTTGCCGTAGACCGCTCTACGGGCCATATCATGGCCGCAGGCGGCGAAGCCAAGGATATGATCGGGCGGACGCCTTCTAACATCGTTGCCATCCGCCCGATTAAAGACGGCGTGATTGCGGATTATGATTATACGCAGCATATGCTCAAATATTTTATCTTTAAAGCCGTCAAAGGCAAAAAACTTTTCACGAAAACGCGCGTGGTCATTTGTGTTCCCTCGGGCGTAACGCCTGTGGAAGAACGTGCCGTGCGGGAGGCAGCTTTGTCAGCCGGAGCCAACGAGGCCTATCTGATCGAAGAACCCATGGCGGCAGCCATCGGCGCCGGTTTGCCTGTGCATGAGCCTGTGGGTAATATGATCGTCGATATCGGCGGCGGTACGACAGAAGTAGCCGTCATCTCTTTGGGCGGTATCGTAACGCTCGCCTCCATCCGCTGCGCCGGCGATGAGATGGATAGCTCCATCATCAGCCATATCCGCCGCACGTATAACCTGCATATTGGGGACCGTACGGCAGAGGCGATTAAAATGGAACTGGGCAATGCCATGCTGGATGAAGAATACCGCTCCAAATCCATGGAAATCCGCGGCCGCGACACCATCACGGGTCTTCCCAATACCATTACCGTTACGGCAAAAGAGATCAACCGCGCTTTGGAAGACCAGGTCAAGAATATCATCGACGCGATCAAGACCTGCCTGGAAAAAACGCCTCCGGAACTTTCGGCGGATATCATCGACCGCGGCATCATCTTTGCCGGCGGAGGATCACTTTTGCACAATCTGCCGCAATTGGTGGCGCAGGAAACAGGCATCCCCGCGCATCTGGCTGAAGACCCGCTTTCCGCCGTGGCCAACGGTACGGGCAAGGTTTTAGAAAATCTGGACGCGGCGAAAAAGTTTCTTGTACCCAGTAGAAGGTGGAAATAAGTATTCCGATACGAAATATATAAAACAAAAAAATCAATCCGATAAAGGGTGTTGAATTTGCCAAAATTTGGCTTTCGCATCAAGATCATATTTGTTTTAGCGATCCTTGTGGCTATCCTGATCTTAGCCTCCGCTACCGCTATGGAACGCTCGCGACTCAGTTTTGTGGAAAACGGCTTGCGTAATTTTCTTGCGCCCATGCAAAACGGCGCCACTATCATATCGGAAAAGATCTCCCAGATTCCGCAATATTTTGTCGGAATGGATACTTTAACGGAACGCAATAAAGCATTGGAGGCCCGGGTGGCGGAACTTCAAGGAAAGCTTGAAAAACTTGCGGACGTTAACGTCCAAAATACATATTTAAAGGAATTGCTCGGCTTAAAAGAAGAAATGGCCGACTGGAAACCCGTTGCGGTTTCCGTCATCGGCAGGAGTTATGACGCCTGGTATAATACCATCACGATCAAAGGCGGCACCGATCAGGGGTTTAAACAGAATATGCCGATCATCACAGCCGATGGGCTGGTGGGGCGGATTTTATCCGTCAGTGATTCCAGCTCCGAGGTGTTGTTGATTACCGATAAAGAAAGCGCCGTAGGGGCAATGATGCAACTTTCCCATCTACCCGGCGTGGTCGAGGCGGCCACGGATTCAGTAGGAAGCCTGTATATGATCCATGTTCCGTATGACGCACAGGTCGAAACAAACCAGGTAGTTATGACATCCGGTCTGGGGGGAATCTTTCCGCAGGGTTTAAGGATCGGCTATGTGACCAAAGTGGATGTCGAACCCGGCGATTTGATGCTGCAAATTTCCGTGCAGCCCTTTGTTGATTTTGAACGGTTGGAGATTGTTTTTGTTTTGACTAATGTGCCTACCACGATTGTCGGGACTGCGCTTGTGGAACCCGTTACGACGTCGGATTCCGGAAAGTAAAGGGGGGCGCGGCGGATGAACAAAAAAATTGCCTGGGTTATTTTGTTTTTTATAGCCCTTATTTTGCAAAGAACGCTGATGCCGACTTTTGCTATCTTCGGCATCTGTCCCGATCTGATTATATATTTCGTCGTCTTTACGGCTTTGTTTCACAATCCTTTCTACGGACTGATCGTCGGTGCGGCCATCGGGTTTTCCGAGGACCTATTGGCAGGCAAATATATCGGTCTCTACACGATTTCCAAACTCAGCGCCGCTTATGTCGTTGCTTTTGTGGGAGCCAAGTTTTATAAAGCCAATTTTTTTATTCCCACCATGGCCGTGCTGGTTGCGACTTTCGTTTCTAATTTTGTCTACCTCATTCTTGCCGATCTTTTGGGTGCCGGAATGCCGATTTACGGTACGGTTTTCCGTTACATCCTGCCGCAAATGATCTACAATGCCGTTTTAGCGCCGTTTATTTATATTCCTGTGTACTTGTTTTTCACCAGGAAAAATGCTCTAGACGACCGTGGGGAACTGGATTAACAAACGGTTCTTTAAAACTGAGGTGAATTATGGCACAAAAACCTAATCAAGTCCAAAAAGTAAAAATATTAGCGCTTGTTATCGTTGTACTTTTCGCATGTCTTGGCGTAAGGCTTTTTTATTTACAGGTGATCAATGAAGATACCTATGCTACTTTGTCGGAAAACAACCGCTTTCGTATTTTATCGATTCCGGCACGGCGGGGCAATATTTATGATACTAATATGCAGGAGCTTGCCATCAGCAAGCCTGTATTTTCCATCTCTGTTGTTACGGATCAAATCCGGGATAAAGACGCTTTGGCAATCAAATTGTCACAGCTATTGAGTGATCCGGCCATTACGGCCAATACCATTTTGGATAAAATCAATTCCAACGATCGGGACTACGAGCCTGTCGTGATCAAGAGAATTTTATATGATGAAGGTGGAATTTCGCTCGTTTCCAAACTGGAGGAAATGAAGGATCAACTGCCCGGCGTATTGATTTCGGAAGAACCCATGCGCTATTATCCCAACGGGACTCTAGCGGGCCATTTGCTGGGTACAGTAGGCCTTATTTCTAAAAATGAAAAGAACCTGATAGCCGATTATGGGTACCTTACCAATGAATGGATCGGAAAATCCGGTCTGGAAAAGACGCAAGAACGGGTGACGGCAAATAATCAGGATGCCGGTCTGCGCGGACAAAACGGCATGGAGCAGGTAGAAATCGACGCCAAATCCACTGCGGTGCGTACCGTTTCCACCCAGGCTCCCGTATCCGGTAATTCGCTGGTCTTGACCATCGATGCCGGTGTACAAAAGGTGATGGAGGATTCCATGGCCGAAACCATCTCCAAGCTGCAAGAGCGATATCCCAAATGCAAGGCAGGGTCGGCTGTGCTCTTGAACGTTAAAACCGGTGGCGTTATTGCCATGGCAAGCTATCCGACAATGGACCCCAATGATTTTTCCAATGGGCTTTCCTCTGATAAAGCTGCTTATTATTGGAGCGAAGACCTCAAACCGACTTTGAACCGTGCCGTTTCAGCGACGTATCCGCCCGGGTCTACCTTTAAGATGGTGACGGCTACAGCGGCCCTGTCTGCCGGGGTGATCGATGGAAATACCACGGTTACCTGTTCTCCCTCCATGTGGGTGGCGCCGCGCGCCCGTTGTCCGAAGGCTCATGGTGCCGTCAACCTCAAAAAGGCATTGGCTGTTTCCTGCAATACCTATTTTCAGGAGATCGGCTACCGCGTGGGCAACGACGCTTTATATGAGACCGGTTTAAAATTTGGGTTCGGGCAAAAAACAAATATCGATTTAACAGGTGAGGTTGCAGGCCTTTTGCCCAGTGAAGCATGGAAAAATGAGAATTTTTCCGGATGGGAACAAACCTGGCGCAATTACGATACTTTTTATATGTCGATGGGTCAGGGGTATAATTCTTTCACGACCTTGCAGTTGGCTAATTACGTAGCCACCATTGCCAACGGCGGTCACCGTATGCAGCCATATTTAGTAGATCAAGTCGTCTCGTCAGAGGACGGCAGCCTGATTTATCAGTACCAATCTAAAGTAGTGCAAGAGACGGGTTTCAGCGATTCCGTTTTAGCCCAGGTTCGGGAAGCCATGCATGCCGTTGCCCAACCGGGTGGTACTGCTTACAGTATATTTGCGGCATTACCTGTTGAGCTGGGTTGTAAAACCGGAACGGCGCAAACCGGTTTGGTGGGAGACGACAAAGACAAGGATTATCACGGTATTTTTGTCGCCTTTGCTCCTTATGACGATCCGCAGGTGGCGTTTGCCTGCGTTATCGAATATGGATACCACGGCGGTTCATCCGGCGGTGTAATCTGCAAATCGGTATTGGAGCAGTATTTCGGTCTCAATCCGGAGCCCATCCCCGACCAATTACCGGAAGCGCAGGAATAAAACAATTTTTTAGCCAACAAAGAGTTGAGTATTTGATCGGTTTTTGAGGTGAAACGTTGATGGAATTAAAACGCATGACAAAAAAAGTAGACTGGACTTTTGTGCTGGCCCTCTTGGTTTTGCTTACGGTCGATTTGATTGTTTTGACCAGCGCTTCGATCAATGTGGTGGATGGGCAGCCTTATTATATTGTTAAAAAGCAGCTTTTATGGATTACCGGCGGTTTGGTTTTAATGGCTTTGGTTACGCTCTTTTGGGATTACCGCAATTCTGAAAAGGTAGTTCACTGGCTTTATCTGATTGCCATTGTTTTGTTGATCGGCGTTCTCTTTATGCCGGAACAAAAAGGCGCCCACCGCTGGTACGATCTGGGGTTTACGGATTTACAGCCATCGGAACTCGGAAAGCTGATCATGATTCTTGCTTTTGCTTACTTTTTATCCAAACGAGAAAAAGAAATGTGGGAAAAGCGGACTTTACTGACGGCTATTTTATTTATGATGCTTCCCGCAGCGTTGGTCTTTATAGAGCCAGACTTGGGCACCTCTTTGGTTTATTTTATGATTTTTTTAGGCATGGTGTGGGTGGGCGGTATCCGTCCCCGGGTTATGGTCATTGCCCTAGGCGTTATCGCCGTTGCCATCCTACTCTTTTTTACCTACTTAGGTATTTTGACGGACGGATTTAATAAGCCCTTGCCTGATGAACTACCGGGGTTTATTCCACTAAAATCCTATCAGGTGACGAGGTTAATCATCTTTATGAACCCGTACATGGACCCGTTGAATACCGGCTATCATATGATCCAGTCGGAAGTCGCCATCGGCTCGGGCGGGATATTCGGCAAGGGTTGGGAGCAGGGTTCCCAGGTACAGGGCGACTTTTTGCCGGAGCACCATACGGACTTTATCTTTTCTGTGGTAGGCGAGGAATTCGGTTTTGCGGGCAGCATCGCATTACTGGGTCTGTACCTGTTTATTTTGTGGCGAGCGGCTAAGATCGCCATCAATGCCAAAGACCCGTTGGGTCGTTTGATCGTGACGGGAGTCGTCAGTATGTTGGCTTTCCAGCTTTTTATCAATGTCGGCATGACTATTGGCATTATGCCCATTACAGGGATCCCGATGCCTTTCTTGAGCTACGGAGGCAGCGCCATGATGGTCAACCTGCTAGCAATGGGTTTGATTCTAAACGTACAGGTCAGGAGTAGGGAAGAAATTTTTTAGAAGCCTTAACTTATCAAGAACTTTTTCGCATAATATTTCCCTAGAAGCATATATTTTAGTAAAAAGTTGTACATCCTGGGGGGATATTATGTCTAGAATCAATGATTTTGAGTGGCAAAAGAATAACAGCAATCGTTCTCGAAGAACCTCCGCTGGAGAGGACAGTTATGGGCTTTCCCAGGAGCATAGCTCTTTGCGCCGTCCCAAAAAAGAACGGCGCGGCGTGGCTTTTGGTTGGCGGCTTTTAGGACAATCGCTCCTTGCGTGCGTATTTTTTGTTGCCGTGGTCACATTCTTACCTGCTGAAAGCAAAATGGGAGAGTATGCCCGTTATGTGGTCGGAGAAGGCATCAATATCGAAAACAGCTGGCTGCCGTACACGCAAGTGGTTTCTGTCACAGCGCTGGATACCGTACCCAAATTTACCGTACCGGCCTCTGGAGTTGTGCATGAAATGCCGCTTGTCGGGGAAAATCAAAACGAAGGCAGCATGGCCGTCACCATCGAAACCAAAGCCGGTGAGGAGATCCATGCCGTAGCCGATGGGACCGTTTTTTATATCGCCAATATCAACGGAGCCTGGCGGGTAGAAATCAAACATAGCGGCGGGTTTATGAGTGTCTATTCCGGAATGGCTGAGGTTACTGCCGTGCAGGGGCAGGCGATTGCTTCCGGAGAGACGTTTGCAAAGATGGGGGACGGCACTTTTATTTTCGGCTTGTGGCAAAACGACATTGAACAAGATCCGATCCAATGGTTATATAATCAATAAACCTCTGCTTGAGGTGGAGATTTTTAGGAAAGCAATTGACTTATTTTTCGTTTTGCTATAACATCAGTATATTGGCAAGATAAAAGGGAAGTAAAAGAATATGAACCATAAGGTAGGTAACTGAAAGCGTGAGCGAAAAAAAACCAACGGCTAAACTGCTCGATTGGGAAACGGAGCTTTTGCCAAGTGTGGAACGTCCCGGACAGTACATCGGGCAGGAGATCAACAGCATTGAAAAGAACTGGGATGAAACTGCCGTCAAGATGGCGTTTATTTTTCCGGATACCTATGAAATCGGGATGTCCCATCTGGGTCTGCGCCTGTTATATGAGGCTGTTAATAGAGAGCCTCATTTTCTTATGGAGCGCTCTTTTGCGCCTATGGCTGATATGGAAGCAAAAATGCGTGAGCGTGGCATTCCCTTGTTTTCTTGGGAAAGCCGCCACCCGGTTAAAGATTTTGACGTCATTGGCTTTACTCTTCAGTACGAGCTTTCCTTTACCAATGTCTTGAATATGCTCGATTTAGCGGGCATTCCGCTTAAATCATGTCAGCGTGACGAAACCGCACCTTTGATTATCGCCGGCGGTCCTGTGGCTTATAATTCGGAACCGTTGGCCGACTTTATCGATTTATTCGTCATCGGCGAGGCGGAAGAAGTATTGCCGCAGTTATTGGATTTGGTACAGACGGTGCGCCAAAACGGCGGCGCTAAGATCGATATATTAAAGCAGGCACTCAAGCTCCCAGGGGTCTATGTGCCCCGTTTTTATGAATTTTCCTATACACCTCAAGGCAAGATCGAGTCCGTTCGGGTTGCCGATTTTGCTCCGAGTGTGGTTCATAAATGTTTGATTCGCGATATGGACCGGGTTGTTTTCCCGGCCAAAGGCATGCTGCCGTATACGCAGGTGGTACATGACCGCGTTATGCTGGAAGTGATGCGTGGCTGCAACCGCGGCTGCCGCTTCTGCCAGGCGGGTATGATCTACCGTCCGGTGCGGGAAAAGAGCCTGGATTTACTCTTAAAGCAGGCGTCCGAACAAACCGCATCTACCGGCTACGACGAGATCGGCTTGATCTCGCTGTCTTCGGCTGATTATTCGCAGATCGGCCCTTTGGTGGACAACCTTATTGCCCAGCACGGCGCTCGCGGCGTCGGCGTGTCGCTGCCCTCGTTAAGGGCCGATGCCTTTTCCGTAGAACTGGCGCAAAAGGTGCAGCAGATCCGAAAAAGCGGCCTGACCATCGCGCCGGAAGCCGGTTCGCAGCGTTTGCGCGATAGCATCAATAAGGGCGTGACGCAAGAAGATATCCTCTCGGCTGTCGGTGCGGCGTTTGCCAAGGGTTGGACAAGCATCAAACTATATTTTATGATCGGCCTGCCTTATGAAACGATGGAAGATATTACGGGTATCGCAGACCTTTGCAAAAAGATTTTAGCCTGCGGCGCCAAAAACAAGCCAGGCTACATTCGCAAACCCATCAAGCTGTCATTAGGGATTGCCAATTTTATCCCCAAAAGCCATACACCCTTCCAGTGGGAAATTCAAAACTCAGAAGAAGAACTGCGGCAAAAACAAAGTTATTTGCGTGAGCTCTTGCGTCCCATGCGTCCGATCACTGTCCGTTTTCATGATATTGAGGCGAGCATGTTGGAAGCGGCTTTTTCCCGCGGGGACAGGCGCTTGGGCGAAGTGTTGCTTAAGGCATGGCAAAAAGGTTGCAAATTCGACGGCTGGAGCGAGCATTTCCGCTACGGTCTCTGGCAGCAGGCATTTTTAGAATGCGGTCTCACCATTGATGAGTTTGCCCGTCGTGATTATGATGAGGACGATATCCTGCCCTGGTCGCACATCGATTGCGGCGTGGAAACAGATTGGCTCAAAGCCGAACGCCATAAAGCAGCGCAGGCGATCAGGACAAACGATTGCCGTTATGATGCTTGCAACGGTTGCGGCGTATGCCCCAATCTGCAAATCCAAAACGATATTAAAAACTGACATTTGCCGCTAAAAAACAGATTCCCCGGCGCCCGGCATTTCTGGAGCAAGGCGGACGGATATGATATAATACCTATTGGTAGATTTCCGGCGATTCGCAATGGCTACGGGTTATCAATAGAGAGTTTTAAGGAAGTCATAAAAGGAAGATCAAAACGAAAGCAAAATAACCAAAATAACGATACGATCATAACGGTTGTTTATACACTCTTATTATAAGTAACGCTATCATTTGTTTGCTAACGAATCTGTCGGTTTTTACGTTTGGGTTAAAATTTATCGATCAAGGTTTAAGGAAGATATATCATGGAAATCATCCGCTTTCGGGTACGTTTTTCAATTTCAGGAAGGTTGGCTTATCTGTCGCATCTGGATGTGCTTTCTGCTGTGGAAAAGGCCATTCGCAGAAGCTCACTTCCGATCCGTTATTCCGAAGGGTTTAACCCGCATATGATCCTTTCCTGGGGCCCCGCCCACGGTGTAGGGGTATGGGGAGATCAGGAATGGGTGGACTTCGATTTTGTTTCGCGCCCGGCCAGCGATTGGGTTTTAACGCTCAACGAAGTATTGCCGGACGATTTGCAAATACAGGAGGCGTTTCAAATCCCGTTGGAAACGTCTGCGCTGATGGCTTGTGTGCAATCCATTACCTATGAAGTTTTTTTGCAGGGAGCGAATTTTTTCGCCCTAACAGAGGCTATCGGGCAATTCTTAATAGAAGAGCATCATCCCTATCTGCGTATCTCGCCCAAAGGCAACAAAGAGATCGATCTTCGCCCCTTGGTCGAAGAACTGGTTGTGTTTGAGCAGCAAGATGCTGTCTGCCTACGTATGACTTGCCGTTCTGGTCCGGGTGCCATTCCCAAACCGGCGGAGCTGGTTAAAACCTTAGCGCCGGATGCCCGTATCATCTCGGTTTGCCGCAAGGCGATTGCCTTGCTGTAAGGCACAGGGACCAAAACGAAAGCCCGGCCCATTTTGCGGCAAAACGCATCACTCTTCGGTTTACCGCTGGCTTTAACAACGAAAAATGAGAACGCAAGCCTAGTCAATAAAAAACTTTAGCAACATTAAACAGATTATCCAAGGTTAAGGCGGTGGGAGTCGAACCCAATCCGGTTTTTTGCTCCCCAGTCGCACTCCATGCGGTGTTATCCTCCTTGCTTTACATTAGTAAAGCTGCGTCGTCTGCCTTGCCTGGCGCACGCCTGGAGGCTAAAAACTCTTTGACCTCAGCCGCAAGAAAAATTTACGTTTTGCACGGCAAAGGACAACGGCATACTTTATGTATGACTAGGACTCTTAACAAAGCAAAACACTTTCTTTAGCCAGGCTGAGGCGGATTAGTTCAACTACCGCCGCCTTAAGGCGGAATACCGCCACCTTTTGGTTAAATTTTTTAAATGAAGGACGTGTTTTTTATGTTTCGAGAAATGGTCATTCGTAACAAACCTGATCTGTCTGCGATTGCTATTTTGGACGATGGGAAGCTCGCGGAAATTTATTTAGAACGCGAGACGGAAAACGGTTTGATGGGCAATATCTATTTAGGCCAGGTGGAAAATGTTCTCGCGGGCATGCAGGCAGCTTTTGTTGATATTGGCCTGGAGCGCAACGCCTTTTTATATGTAGAAGACGCGCTGCCTAAAGTTGTGGATGACGAAGGCAAACTGCATGCGGATCATAACAAGGTGTTATCCGTAAATGATGTTTTAAAGACCGGACAAAAGATCATGGTCCAGATTTTTAAAGAGCCGGTGGGTTCCAAAGGTGCCCGCGTGACGACACATCCGACGATTCCGGGACGCTACCTGGTGCTCTTGCCCACAGGGAGCTATATCGCCATATCCCGCCGGATCGAAGACGAGGGGGAGCGGCAGCGTTTAAGACAGATGGCCGAGCAGATTCTGCCCAAGGGCATGGGTGTTATTATCCGTACCGTCGCCGAAGGCGTAGAGATTGAACAACTGAGCCAGGAATTGAAGACGCTGGTCAAACAATGGAAGCGCATCCAGGGCAAAGCAGCCAAAAGCAATGCTCCGTCTTTGATCTATCATGACCTGGATCTTTTATCCAAAGTGATCCGTGATACCAATGACGATATCGACCGAATCCTGGTGGATAATCAAGACAACTTCGATCAGGTCAGCGATATTATCCAGACCGTAGCACCCAGCCTGTTGCCCAAACTGACTTTAAAGGCAAGCAAAGACATTTTTGAAGAATACAGTATCTTCAGCCAGATGGAAAAGGCTTTGCGCCGTAAGATCTGGCTTAAAAGCGGCAGCTACATCATTGTTGACCAAACGGAAGCACTGACTGCCATCGATGTTAACACAGGCAAATTCACGGGTTCAAGCAACCTTTCCGATACGGTTTGCCGCGTCAATTTAGAGGCGGCGGCGGAGGTCGTTCGTCAGATTCGTTTGCGCAACATCGGCGGCATCATCATCGTTGACTTCATCGATATGGAAGGCAATGAGGACAAACAAAAGCTCCTGGATTTTTTGCAGCTGGAAATAAAAAAAGACCGGACGCGCGTCACCGTTTTGGGTATGACGCAGCTTGGGCTTGTGGAAATGACGCGTAAAAAGATCGGGCAGGAACTGCGTAATGTCTTGGAGCGGGAATGCCCCTATTGCCATGGCAAAGGACGCGTACTGTCGGAAGAATACGTAGCCAAACGTCTTTTGGAAGAGATTTTTGTCACAGCCGAAGCGAGCGACTCCAAGGGCGTGTTTGTGGAAACCAACCCCTATGTGGCCTCTTGCCTTCAGGGTATCTATGCGCGTGAGCTTTCCAGGTTAGAAAACAAGACAGGCAAAAAGGTGACGATAAAAACCTCTCCGGAGCTGCGTATGGAAGAGAACGTTGTTCGCGCCGATTACGGGAGTCTGGGCGCTGCTCCTCAACCCCCTGTCAGAATGGGTCAGATTGTTAAAGTTAAAATTGAAGAGCGGCATCCGCAAGAATACTTTGACGGTTTGGCAAAAATCGATGGTTTTGAAATTGATGTCATCGGTGGCGCGGAAAAAATAGGCGCAGTTGTCGAAGCGGAAATAGTCAGTGTCTGGCATGACTACGCCAAAGCGGAAATCATCTAAAAAGCTGCTTGACAATGGGCATTGATTGTGATAATATAACTCTGTTGCGAATACCGCGCTGAACTGGTTTTAAAGAGCTTTAAGCCACCAACTTCGGGCGAGTCTTAAATTTAAAGGAGGTGCAACACTTGTTTGCAATCGTAGAAACAGGCGGAAAGCAATATAAAGTTGCGGAAACCGATACTTTTTCCGTGGAATTGCTTGAGGCGGATGTAGATAGCGAGATCGAACTGGATTCTGTTTTGGCAGTGTATAAAGATGACGCTTTAAACTACGGCCAGCCTTATGTTGAAGGCGCTAAAGTCGTATGTAAGGTTTTGGCTCACGGAAAAGGCAAAAAAGTCATCGTTTTTCATTATAAAGCCAAAAAGAACATCCGCAAAAAGAACGGACATCGTCAGCCGTTCACAAAATTGCAGGTAATCAGTATTCAAGCTTAAGTTATTAAAACTTAACTATTCAAACGTAAATATTAAAACAAATACCCTTTAGATAGAGGACTCCACGAAATAAGGAGGTGGGATGAAATGGCACATAAAAAGGCAGGCGGTAGTTCCCGCAATGGTCGTGACAGCCAGTCGCAGCGTTTAGGTTTAAAATGCGGCGATGGTCAAAATGTAACGGCAGGTAGCATCATCGTTCGTCAGAGAGGGACCAAATTCCATCCCGGTAAAAATGTCGGGATTGGTAAAGATGATACCCTGTTTGCGACAACCGATGGCAAAGTTAAATTCGAAAGAAAAGACAGGGAAAGAAAACAAGTCAGCGTTTACCCTGTGGTAGAAGCCATCTAAATTTTTTCTTAGAACATCAAAAAGAGACGGAGCTTTATGTACCGTCTCTTTTTTTATTTATTTTGCCTTTCTGATTCCCCAAAACGAAAGGTCTATACATATATTAAGGTAGGTTTGACTTGCCGCCTGCAATAAGATACAATTAAGTCAACCATACTAGCAAAAAGAGGACAGTCGGAGGAACAAGATGTTTTATGACTATGCCAAGATTTATGTGAAAAGCGGCGACGGCGGCAACGGTATTGTGGCTTTTCGCAGAGAAAAATATGTCCCCATGGGCGGTCCATCCGGCGGTGACGGCGGCCGTGGAGGCAATGTGGTTTTTGTCGGAGACGAGGGGTTAAAGACCCTGATTGATTTTAAATATAAACGTCATTATAAGGCCAACCGCGGCGAAAACGGCCTCAACAAGAATATGTATGGCGCCGGTGCAGATGACCTGGAGATCCGCGTTCCGCTCGGCACCATCGTCCGCGAGGCCGAAACGGGAAAATTGATCGCTGATGTCACCAGGCATGGACAAAAAATCGTGGTAGCCAAAGGCGGACGCGGCGGCCGTGGCAATGTCAAATTTGTCAACCGTACGCATAAAGCGCCGGAAATTGCGGAAAACGGAGAGCCCGGGAGTGAGCATTGGCTGGTTTTAGAATTAAAACTGTTGGCTGATGTCGGCATTATCGGTATGCCCAACGCCGGTAAGTCTACTTTAATTTCGCAAATTTCCGCCTCCCGCCCCAAAATTGCGGATTACGCTTTTACCACCATTGTCCCCAATCTGGGCGTGGTATTTTTGGGTGACGGCAACTCCTTTGTGGTGGCCGATCTGCCCGGTCTGATTGAAGGCGCGGCTGAGGGAGCGGGGCTGGGGCACCGTTTTTTACGCCATGTGGAACGCACTAAAGTGCTCTTGCATGTGCTGGATCTCTCCGAGTATACGGAAAAAGAACCGTGGGATGCATTTGCCTTGGTCAACGAAGAACTTCGCCTCTATAAAGCCAACCTGGTCGACAGGCCTCAGATCATCGCCGCGAACAAAATGGATAGCCCCGGCGCAAAAGAAAAACTCCAAGAGCTAAAAAAGCACTTAGATCAACAGTACGGCGCAGACCATTTTGAAATTTTTCCCATCTCCGCCCTTGCTGGCGAAGGACTCCAGCCTTTGCTCTGGCGCCTGTGGCAGTTGATTGGGCAAACGCAAAGCACGTATGAGGCGGACAAGATAGAAAGTAAGATAGGAAGCAAGATAGAAAGTACGGAAGAAAGAATTGGGCTTCCGGCAGAGGATTTGTCGTCCGAAGACCTCAAATATACCATTGTGCGCCCACAAGAACCTTGGACCATCGAAAAACAGGAGGATGGCTACTGGCTGGTACGGGGCAAAGGTGTGGAAAAGCTTGTCGCCATGACGAACCTGGAACGGGATGACTCGGTAAGGCGCCTGCAAAAGGTGTTTGTCAAGATGGGACTAGAAGGGGCTCTGCGTGAGGCGGGAGTAGAAGAAGGCGATACCGTGCGCATAGGAGAGATCGAGTTTGATTATTCAATGTAAAGTACAGAAAGCTGAATCCAACGGTTTTTAGCCGTCCCCTTACAAAAAAATCCCGGTGTGTCCGGTGCTTCAAAACTTGATATTTTGCTTAGACTGTCGTACGGCTGCAACCTTACTATCTAGAGCCTTGTACTACGAGACCCGGATTCAAGCTTGCACACCGGAGCAATAAATGCTTTCCCTTGGAGTTGGACTTAAAAAGCAAAATGAGGGTTGGATCCCGGTTAAGGAGAGTATGTTGTTTTTAAAGAGAGGAATGTAAATGGATCAAAAACTGCGATTGGGTATTATGGGAGGTACGTTCGACCCCATCCATTACGGGCATTTGCTCGCAGCCGAGGCCGTGCGGACGGAATGCGGGCTTGACCGCGTCCTCTTTATGCCCAGCGGCAATCCGCCTCACAAAAAAGTACGTACTGTCAGCGATGCCCAGCACCGTTTTATGATGACTGTTTTGGCTACCCTCACCAACCCTCATTTTAAAGTTTCCCGCATCGAGCTGGACCGCCCAGGCTACTCCTACGCTGTCGATACGGTTGCTGAGGTTGCCCGCATCTTCCCGGATAGCGAAATCACCTTCATCACCGGCGCCGACGCCATTTTGGAGATTCTAACCTGGAAGGATGTTGAAGCGCTGATGCAAAAATGCAAATTTATCGCTGTCACGCGGTCCGGTTTTAATCTTGATGAACTTAAAGAGTTGCCCCAGCAAATTCTCGATCAGATTGATTTTTGGGAGATTCCCGCGATTGATGTTTCGTCCACCCAGATCCGCAAAAGGGTTCAGGCAGGCAAGACGATCCGATACCTGGTACCCCAGGCTGTTGAGTATTACATTCAAAAGCATCAACTGTATCGATAAACTTTTAAAAAAAGGTGAACGTATGAACAGTACTGACCGTATGCAATATCAAATCCGCCTGGCTAATATTTTAGTTAAGGCGGGCAAAAACAAACGGTATTACCACAGCCTCCAAGTTGCCCAGATGGCGGAAGATATGGCCAAGCGTTTCGGACTTGACGCCGACAAAGCCTATTTGTCTGGTCTTTTGCACGACATTGCCCGCTCGCTTCCCACAAATCAGCTATTCTATCTTGCAGGGTTGGCGCAGATTCCGATCAAGGAAATCTATTGGGGAAATCCAGCGCTTATGCACGCACCTGTCGGAGCGTATCTCTTGCAGCGTGATTTCGGTATTGAAGATCAGGAAATCTTGGCTTCCGTCCGCAACCATACGTTGGGCGCGCCACAGATGAGCGGTCTGGACAAAATCATCTATCTGGCCGATATGCTGGAGCCGGGAAGAAAGTGGCAGGGGATCGAAGTTTTGCGGGAGTTGGCGGATCGGGATCTGGATATAGCCATGAAAGAAGCGCTCCTCCAATCGATAGACTGGCTGAAGGAAAAGGGGAAGCGATTGGACTCTCAGACGCTTGAAGCGTATGAATATTTTTGCAAGCTTGTGGCAAAAAAGGATATATAAAAGGAGGAATCGGTTTGAAAGAACGGGATTTGTTGCTAAAATGTGTGGAATTAGCCAAAGAAAAAAAGGCGTTTGATATTTTAAGTATGGAGATCAAAGGAATCAGCGTGATTGCCGATTACTTTTTATTGCTGAGTGCGTCCAATCCCACTCAGGCGAGGGCAATCTGCGATTATGTCGATGATGAGATGTCGCAATTAGACAGGCCACCTCTGCGCAAAGAGGGTTATGGCGACGCCCGTTGGATCATTCTCGACTTCGGCGGGCTTTTGTTGCATATTTTCCAGCCGCTGGAAAGGGAGTATTACAATTTGGAACGTTTGTGGGCGGATGCGCCCGTGGAAAGGTTTTAAAGTTTAAAAAGAACAGAATTTAATTTGGTGAAATGAACTGATTTCAATCGACAAGATATTCATTTTTTACATGATCTTTACGACAATACCATAATCGTATAAGAAGATACAGGGTCTAAAAATGGCTCTGTATTTTTATTCATAAAGATGAATTGTTTTTGTGGATAAGTTGTGGATAAATTAGGATTGACAAACACAAAAGTTTAAAAACCCCTGTTAAAACCGGGTGGTGAAAGAAAAGTCAAAATGTGGACAAATTCGGTATAAAGAAAAGCTTTGGGAGCCATTTTTCTAGGCTTTTTAAATATAAGTGACAGTTTTTTCCAATGGAAATAGGTTCTTCATACCGTAAATATTTTGCAAAATAAGACAAACAAACATCGAGGCTAAGACAGCTTTCGACATAATTGTATATTATTCCACACTATTCATTCATAATAATGACTAAACTCAAAAGAAAATTCATCTTTGCTACATTTAATACCAGTTTTATGAGGATCGTGTTCTTATAATAAATTTTGACAAACGATAGAAGGGAGTATTTTTTGTCTTTTGATAAAGATGGAGTAAGATATGTAAAGGACATATGACGAAATGCCAAGAGGAAAGCGATTTATTTTTGCTTTATGACAAAGAATGTTTTTATTGAGATGATCATATTTTAATTATAAAACAAACAGTTTCATCCATTTGGGAGAATAGTTTTCTTTCTTATAATTTTCAGAAAAAATTTCATGTTTACTGATTGACTTTTAGTCAGTCAGTATGGTATTATTTTAGAAAACGAGCTTGATTTTTTCTCTATAAAAAAGGCTCTCAACCGTTTTAGCTTCATTTTTGTACAACGATGTTACTTTGTTTTTGAATGGAGAGGGATTTAAAGTATGAGGGTCAGCAAACTCCCGGAAGAAAGAAAAGAAGAGATAGCCCAAGTGGCAGAAAAATTATTTTACGAACAGGGAATCAGCAAAACCACGGTTAATATGATCGTAAAGGAAGTTGGCGTCACACAAGGGTTGTTTTATTATTACTTCGAGTCAAAAGATGAAATTGTTAATCTTGTTTTCAACCGGATTATGGACTCTTTTGAAAAGATCCTCAATGATATGGTTTTTAAAGAGGGGTGTTCTTTTCAGTCTAAATTGCAGCTTTTTTGTGAAACCCTTTGGATTGCGTATGGAGAAGTCAAAAATCGGGCCATGCTGGATAAAGACCTTTTGAGTTTGTTGTACTTCAATCATGATGCACGCAAACGTTTGAAGGAAGCGGCATTCAGAATTTTAATGCCGATTGTCAACGAGGGGATCAAAGAAAAAGAGCTCAGTCTAAAATATCCGGAACATACGGTCAGAATGTTGATCGGCGGCGTCGAAGACCTGATCGTGGATAGCAGGATTAATAATGAAGTCATCCATGCGCTTGTACAACATGTAATACGTTGAAAACCAGGGAGGGGTTGTTTTTACTCAGGTTCAATTAAAGAGGTTATCATTAAGAGTTTTTTAAAAATATTAGTTTTATATTAATCGGAGGGTGGAGAGTATGAAACGATCTTTTAAATCAATGGCGGGTCCCATTGCTATTTCCAAAGCGATCGATTATATCGAAAAGGATCCGGACACAAGAATCTTAAACGTCATCAATTTGGTGAAAAAGGTAGACCGGGGTGGCCAATTTAAGTATGGCCTGGACCAGCTGACAAAAAGCATGCAAGACCCGCAAGACAACTGGAACATCTATCTTCATAATTTAATCCGGGATATCGATCTCGAAGTGCTGAAGAAATTTGTGATCAACCTGATGCTCAATTCCGCTATATTGACGTATCCGGAACGTGTGGCTTTGGCTGAGAAAGAGGATTGCAACATTCCCTGGGCCATCCTTTTTGATCCTACGTCTGCCTGCAACCTCAAATGTACGGGTTGCTGGGCTGCGGAATACGGGCATAAAAACTCAATGTCGTTTGAGGAAATGGACGATATTATCACTCAGGGAGAAGAATTGGGGATTTACGCCTATATCTTTTCCGGCGGCGAACCGTTGATGCGCAAAAAAGATGTCATCCGCCTGTGTGAAAAGCATGACGAATGTATTTTCCTATCTTTTACCAACGGTACATTGATTGACGAGGCTTTTGCCAAAGAGATGCGCCGTGTGGGCAACTTTACCGTTGCATTTTCCATCGAAGGATGGGAAAAAGAAACAGACATGCGCCGCGGCGAAGGTTGCTATCAAAAGGTTATTCACGCTATGGATCTCTTAAAGGCAGAAAAAGTCCCGTTCGGTTTCTCCTGTTGCTACCATGCTTTTAATACAGAAGTCGTAACTTCTGATGAATTTATGGATCTGATGGTGGAAAAAGGCAATAAGTTCGCCTGGTACTTCACGTATATGCCGGTCGGTAAGGATGCCGATATGAGCTTACTTGCAACGCCTGAACAAAGAAAATTAGCCTGTGAGGCTGTCCGACGCTTCCGTGCGACTAAACCAATCTTTGCGCTTGACTTCTGGAATGACGGCGAATATGTCAATGGCTGCATAGCGGGCGGAAAACGTTATCTGCACATCAATGCCGCCGGTGATGTGGAACCGTGCGCGTTTATCCATTACTCCAATGTCAATATCCACGACGTCACCTTGCTGGAGGCGTTGAAGTCGCCATTGTTCCGTCAGTACCGTGCCCATCAACCGTTCAACAAAAACCAGATGCGCCCCTGTCCCTGCCTGGATAACCAGGGGGTATTGGCTGAGATGGTCCATGCCAGCGGTGCCCATTCCACCGATATGATGGCTCCGGAAAGTGTGGATGAATTATCAGCCAAGACCAAGATCGCCGCCGACAAATGGGAACCGGTTGCTAAGGAAATCTGGGAGAATAACCCTAAATCCAAGCTGGATAAGTTTAAATAACTTATAAATTGCGGGAGAGGTAATCAAACCGATGCCTCTCCCATTATTTTTTGTAAAAAAACCGGCAAAACCCAAAAATAGAACTTGCATTTGTCAGGACAAGTTTATATAATATACAGGTGAGACTTTTATAAAGACGTGCCGCTGTAGCTCAGTCGGCAGAGCGCATCCTTGGTAAGGATGAGGTCTCGGGTCCGAATCCCGACAGTGGCTCCAAAAGAAAGCCTACTATCTATAAAGATAGTAGGCTTTTATATTATTGTTCATTATTGTTCATTGTATCTTCTCAATGATTGCCTTTATATTTTCCTACGTCTATTAATAATTAAATAGGTTGTAAAAAAATAGCTAGATGGTCCGAGGATTAGTCGTTTGAATGTTATCCCTTTTGACATGGCAGGACGAGAGCTGATATTTTAGTCAGCAAACCTGTTATTTATTTATCTTCATCAAAAATATCTTTTCTCCTGGAAGTTCAATCCAGAATTTGGGGGAATTAGTATTTATTATATTTATATAATCATCCTTTGGGACTTCCACGAGCAGAGTGCTGCCCATACAATTTACGATAACGGTTGTCAGGAATACCCCTTCGACTTTATCAACTATTTTGCACTCGAAACTATTGGTTTTGTCTATATAATAAGGTGATAGATGCATATGATGTGCCCGTATTCCCGCTAGCATTCTGGGCTGATAGTCAGAAGTATTTTTGTTGGTACGTAGGACGAGGTCTTTGGATGTTATCCGGAGGAATTCATCTCCCTCATCAATGACCTCCACTTCAAAAAAATTCTTGCAACCGCTAATACTGGCGGCCTCTAAGCTTGTGGGATGGTTTATGATCTCATCCTTAGTACAGAGCTGCAAAGACTTGCCGTTGTCCATGATTAAAATCCGGTCACAAAGTCGATAAGCTTCTTCAATATTATGCGTAACCAATAGTACGATTCCTTCGTAATTCTTTTTTAGGACACCTAGTAATTCGTTTTCTAGCATAAACTTAACTTGGCTATCCAGTGCGGAAAAAGGTTCGTCGAGGAGCAGCAATTCAGGTTCGGTTATTAATGTTCGGGCTAATGCCACCCGCTGCTGCTGTCCGCCCGATAACTGGGAAGGGTAATGTTTTTCATAGCCATCAAGCTGCACTTTATTAATCATTTCCATGACTTTGTCATGACGCTTAGCTTTATCAAGGCGCTGAACGCCATATAAAATGTTATGATAGACGTTTAGATGGGGGAAGAGAGCATAATTTTGGAAAACATATCCAATATTTCGTTTCCGGGGGGAGACATTGACGTTTTTTTCTGAATCAAACAGGTCTTTCCCATTGAGCCTAACAAATCCTTTATCCGGTACCTGAAGGCCGGAGATACATTTCAGGGTCATACTTTTACCGCAACCGGATGAACCGAGGATGCCCAAAACGCCCGTATCGCTTTTAAAATTGGATTGTAGTTTAAAATTGCCAAGCTTTTTTTCAATCGATATCTCTAGCATTTGTTTATCCTTTCTTCATCTTCTTTTCCAACCGGTTGACAATATATAAAACTAAAACAGCAACGCTCGTCATAATCAGTGCCAGGAAGTTTGCCATTTTATAATCTCCAGCTAGCAACGAATTATAAATAGCAATAGGCATGGTGAGTGTTTTGTAAGGAATGCTGCCGGCAACCATCAGGGTTGCGCCAAAATCCCCCAAAGCACGGGCGAAAGACATCGTAACCCCGGAAACGATTCCCCTCCAGGCAATAGGTATCATGATGGTTACAAATATATTGAGCTCGCCCCTTCCAAGCAGTCTTGCCGCGTTTAAATAGTCTTCATTTATTTCTGACAAGGCGGCTTTCGCTGCTCTGATCAAATAGGGAATCGAAACAACCGTCGCCGCAATAATCGCACCGGTTGGTGTAAATACAAGCATGATGTCAAACCGTTCTTCCAGTAATTTTCCTAACCAGGACTGCCTGCCAAGCAGAACCAACAAATAATAACCCAAGACCGTTGGCGGCAAGACAACCGGCAGATTCGTCAAAGTGTCGATAAAATCAGAAAAGCGCCCCTGTTTGCGGCACAAATAATAGGCTATGGGCAGACCGCAAATAAAACCAATCAGGGTGGCGGTAAATGCCACCCTAAGGGATAAATATAGCGGAAAAAGATTCAGATTATCCATGTTCTTAAATTTCTCCGGGCAGAACGAAGCCATATTTTTTCATGATGTCCCGCCCCTGTTCTCCATTGACAAATTTAATAAATTCACGAGCTGCTTGCTCATGTTCCGTACCTTTAACCACCGCGATGGCCTGTTTTAAAGGATTATGAAGATTGTCGTCAAGCAGCAGGAAGTTGACTTCGTCTTTATTCACCACGGACAACGATATGAGGGCTGCTTCCACATTGCCGGTTTTGAGCTGAGTTAATACGTCCTGGATATCCTTGCCATAAACCATTTTATCCTCGAGCTTGTCCCATACACCAAGCGATTCCAATGCTTCTTTGGCGGCAACGCCATAAGGCGCATGAGATGGATCGGCTATAGCAATTTTTATGTATTCAGGCTTTAATAAATCGCTTGCATCGGTAATTTGTAAAGAGTTGCCGACAAGTGTCGCTATGCCCACACGGCCGATGGCATATAATTCTTTTGTCTCGGCAATGATTTTATCTTGCTCAATTAGGTCATCTACATACTTGATGTTTGCAGAAGCATAGACATCATAAGGGGCGCCATTGTTAATTTGTTCCCGGGCCGTCCCTGAGGAGGAGTAAGTTATTTCAGCATCATTCCCTGTGGCCTGTTCATATACAGCTTCAATATCTTTGAAGGCCAGAACCAAATCTGCTGCTGCCGCAACGGTAATTTTCTCGCCGGATTCAGTAGCTGTATTTGTTGGGGTTGAAGCAGTAGTACCGCAACCGGTCAACGTAACAGCTAAGACTAATAATGATAAAATGCCTATAAATAATTTGTTTTTCATGATAACCGTCCTTTACTAATAATATTATTTCCAGCTTCTTATGAAGCAGAAAAAATCGCTTATTATTAACCCCAAAAATGAACCCTTTTACAAAGTATCGATATGCTTAATATAGTATATCGATATTGGAGTTATATGTCAATACAATTCAAGTTTTAAACAAAAATCCAATCAACTATAATTTGCCAGTATTAGTTCTCATATTAAAGACATTTACTTGTTGATAAAGAAATTTTGGGTAATCTTATGGATTTATTTATTGGGCGGCTTTCTATTCTATTGCTTTATAATCACCTTATGTTTTGAAAATGCGGGGTAACTGTGTAAAACTGACGTTGTGTTAAAAAATTCTACATAATTTAAGCGATATCTTTGAACGTGATTAACGGTTGTGACATAAAATTGACGCAAATGCAATATAAATAAGTATTATACTTGGTAAGGATGAGGTTTCGGGTCCGAATCCCGACAGTGGCTCCAAAAACAAACAGCCCATATCTTTATAGATAACGGGCTGTTTTCTTTTTAAAACATTCAGTTTGGAAGCGGGGTTTTGATAGCTGTTCCTTTTGCCAGCAAACGTGTTATGAAACAATGTCGTCAGGTGCTATCTGGGGCTTTACCCCAAAGAATTTCCATATTGACATACCCTGCTTTTCTCTTTATAATACATACAGTAGGATGGTAACATGGGAAAGTAAAAAAATGTACCGGCATATTTTTTAAAAAATTGCGGCACTTTTATTTTTTTATTCTTCAAACCCCTACGGGGTTTTTTGTTTTGTATGGATTGTTTTTGCAGTTTACCATTGATAAACTTTTAAATAGATAAGGGAAGGTGATCTTATGTTAGGAATACCCGATTTCTCTATTTTAGCCGTATACACCCTATGTGTGTTGGCTGCTCTTGCCTGCGTGGTGTATGGTGTCTTTAACTGGAAAAAGGGCGCCAATGGTGTCAAACCTGATCTTGCGGAACAGTGGCAGCAAACAGAAGCGGATATCGCTGAAAAACTGGATATCTAAAACGTAACCTAAAGTAAAACGGTAAAATGGTAAGGAGAATGTATATGGTTGATTTTGAACTTTTAATCAAGATTATTATCATTATAGTTTATCTGGGTATTGTGGCTACGCTTGGTGTGGTGGCTTATCGAAAAACAAAGACCGCCAGCGACTACCTGATTGGCGGGCGCAAGACCCATCCTACCGTGATGGCGCTCTCCTACGGTGCGACGTTTATCAGCACATCCGCTATCGTCGGCTTTGGCGGCAATGCCGCCGTATTCGGCTTCAGCCTTCTCTGGCTGACCTTCCTTAATATCTTTCTCGGCATATTTATCGCCTTCATCTTTTTCGGCAAAAGAACGCGCCGCATCGGGCTTAACCTAAACGCACATACCTTCCCCGAATTTTTGGGCAAGCGCTATCAGAGTAAATTCATCCAAAAGTTTATCGGCTGGGTCATCTTCATTTTTATGCCGATCTATGCAACGGCAGTCATGATCGGTGTCGCCAGAATCTTAGAGAGCAGTCTGGGTGTTCCTTACGAAATTGCTCTGTTTGCTTTTTCCGCGATTGTTGCCGTATATGTGCTCTTCGGCGGCATCAAGGGCGTCATGTATACCGACGCCTTTCAGGGCGGTCTGATGTTGATCGGCATGGCGATCCTGCTGGTTACGACATATTTTCAGCTCGGCGGTATCGGTTCCGCCCATCAGCAGTTGACCGATCTTGCCTCTAATCCTGCCGTAGCCGAACAAATTAAAGGGCTGGCCGCCGGCGGCTTTGTCGGCTGGACATCGATGCCCGAGCTCTTTTCAAAATACTGGTGGATCGTGGTTTCCACCATTGTGATGGGGGTAGGGATTGGCGTACTGTCTCAGCCACAGCTGGTAGTCCGCTTTATGACGGTGAACAGTGACCGTGAGATCAACCGTGGCGTACCCATCGGTGGTGTGTTTATTCTGCTTATGACAGGCGTAGCTTTTGTTATTGGTGCACTCTCCAATGTCCTTTTCTTTAAAGCGGATGGTCTGATTGCTATCGCTGCGGCTCAAGGGGTTACCGATAGTATTATCCCGCTGTTTTTAGACCGGTTTATGCCGGGATGGTTTGCTACGGTGTTTTTGATCGTCTTGCTGGCTGCCGGTATGTCCACGATGAGTTCTCAGTTTCATACCATAGGCACAGCGGTTGGACGGGATATTTACTCGGCGAATAAAAAGGATTCAAAGAATAGCCTTTTGATCACCCGGATCGGCGTGTTGATTGCGATCATTCTTACCATATTATTATCATACATACTGCCTAACGTATGGGATGGCGCCATTACCATTGCCACAGCGCTATTCTTTGGACTTTGCTGCGCAGCCTTCTTGCCGATGTATATAGGCGCCCTGTATTTCCCTCGTTTGTCTAAAACAGCCGTTATTTCAGGTATGATCGCGGGCTTTTGTTCAAGCCTTTTGTGGATGGTTTTTGTCCACTCCAAAGAATCCGCCGTCATCAAATTGTGCGAACTGATATTCGGCGTGCCCACGCTTTCTCCGGCAGGCTCTGTGCTCGAGTTCGTAGATCCGCTGATTATTGCTTTGCCTATCTCGGTGCTTGTGACCATCATTGTCCAGTTGGTTAGCAAAAAGAGGTATCAGCAGGAACACATCGAAAAGTGTTTTTCCGGTGTGATACAGACAGAAAAAGCTGTATAGATAATGATTGCCAGCCGTTTGTAAGATAAAGTACAGCAGGTTATCGAGAGGCTCAGCATTTGAAAGATACCATGATGATGAATAGACCCCCCTGATTTTTGTAGTAACAAAAGACAGGCCATATGGCCTGTCTTTTTATGCATTAAGCATATTTGATGTATACATGTTTCACGATGTTTTGTGATTCAATAACCCTATGGCTTTAACAGGCTAAAAAAATACCTGCAGGAGCAACACCGTGATCAGGGCGGATATATTGAGCGCAAGCCCGCTCATCGCTCCTTCTACTTCGCCGATTTCCAATGCTTTACTGGTGCCGAGGGCATGACTGCATGTTCCGATGGCAATACCGCGTACCACGGGATTCTTGATCCGAAAGAAGCGGATCAAGAAGGGGGAAAAGACGGCGCCTGTAAGTCCTGCAATCAGTACGGCGATAATGCTGATCGAGACAATTCCGCCGACCTGCTCGGAAAGGGGCATGGCAACCGGTGTCGTTACGGATTTTGGTACCAAAGAAAGCAGTATTTTTTCATCAAGTCCGAAGATGTGGCAAAGCAAAAAGATACTGCCGATGGCGACCAGGCAACCAGCGAGGCAACCAAAAAAAATCGGGAGCCAGTTCTTTTTTAATGTATCCAATTGACGATAAACCGCTAAAGCCAAAGCCGCAGTTGCAGGGGGTAAGAAAAGCCTGATAAAATCACCGCCGGCATTATATGCCTCGACGGGGATATCGAAAAGCAATAAGGTGGATACAATAATAAAAATTGCAAATAAAATCGGGTTGGCAAAAGAAAAGCGCAGTTTTTTACATAACCAGATTCCGATGCCATAAGCGCCCAGACTCAAAAAAATTCCGAAAAAAGGCGAATAAAATAGTTCGTCCAAACTATATTCCTCCTTTTTCAGAGGCTATTTTGGTTGGCCGGCGCCTTTTTTCCTGTAAGGCGATGACTAGTTTTACAGTATAAGCCGTGGCCAAAAACGTCAGGATCGTTGATAAGACGCAGATAAAAATAAAAATCCAGACGATGTCACGGATATAATGATAATTGGACACAATCTCAATTGTAGGCGGAATAAAAACGAAACTCAAGTTTTGCAATAAAAAATCGGAGGTTTTTGCGATCTGTTCTTCTTTTATGACATGGAAATACAAAAATACAAACAGCAAAAACATACTAATGATGCTGGCCGGGAAGTCGATCAAATAAGAACAAACTTCTCCCAGCAGGCAAACGGCAAACAACAGACCCAATTGTACGAAAATATGGGAGGTTACTTTGTTCCGATTTTTTTGTCCCAACTGATTTTCCATACCGGAAGGCTGATTCATGGATGTACCCTTTCAAATACGATTGATGTTGTTTTAAAATGCATAAAAAGTTTTATGCATTTTTATCTGCAGCTTAATGCTAATACGGCTGTTTTAATTCTTTTAAGGATTTGATTGCCCGATCATGCCCGGCCCGGGCGGCGGTTTTTAAGTATTCAATCCCTTTGGTTTTGTCTTGCGGCGCTCCGTAACCGTGATAATAGATTACGCCGAGATCAAAAAGCGCATCCGAGTCGCCGTAAGGCTCGGCTTTTAGCAGCCATTCATATGCCAGTTGCAGGTTGGTGAGCGTCCCCGTTCCATTAAAATAATAATGGGCTAGAGTAGAGATGGCCGGTGGGTAGTTCGCCTCCGCGGCCTTTTTAGTCCAGATGAAGGCGCGGATAAAACTGCGGTTGGCCCCGGCCCCCCGGCAAGCCATATCGCCGTAGATATATTGAGCGATAGGATCTCCGGCTTCGGCAGCTAAAACCATAATCTTGAGTGCCTTTGGATAATGGATCAAAATGCCATCCCCGTTGCAAAGCGCAATCGAATAAACTGCGGCTGTAACCAGCACAGGGTCATTTTCATAAGGGGCGAACAATCGGTCATTTTCCGGTTGATCCAGCATATGTAAGCGGTAGATGGCATGCTCATTGTTCTTTTCGGCCGCATTCTCGTAATAAGGGATTGCTTTTTGCGGATCTTTGGCTGTTCCGTAGCCCAGGCGGTAGTATTCTCCTACAAGGTAACAGGCGCCCGGTATGTTTTGATCCGCAAGCTTATGATGCAGCTCAAAAGATTTTTGTGGGTCTTGGGGAAGTTTTTGCCCCCAGGTATGGTGCCAGGCAAGCTCCCAGATGGCATTGGGATCCTCTTTGGCGGCCTCTTTTTGCAGTCTTTTTATGTCATTAAAAAACATAAGATCAACTACCTTTCGATTGCTATTTTGATCAAAATATTTGGCGTAAACATTTATCTGTTGTAACAAGATTTCCGTAGACAAAGACTCAGGAGCGCTTGTTTTGTTCTTCCTGCAAGTGTTGTATTTTGGTTATGATCAACAAAAGGACACAAGCGGGAATCCCTAAAATCCCTGCAAGTAAAAAGACAGCATCTCCTGTGATAACCCATGTCGCGATCAAAGCGATGACGGCGACCGGCAGGATAGTGGATATCCATCTACCGGGTTTTTTTTGAAAAATCATTTTATTAACCCCCCCTCAATTAGCTTTAACTGAAATTTCTGATTAAGCAAACTATAATAAAGAATATTTGCATGTTATATGTTATAATAAAAATAAGAATTCCTTTATTGTGCTGTCATTATAAGTTGAAAGGGTGTTTATATGGATTTACAGGCATTAAAAATATTTCAGGTAGTTGCCGAGACTGGAAGTATCTCAAAAGCGGCGCAAGAACTAAATTATGCCCAATCCAACATTTCAGCAAAAATCCAACAGCTGGAAGTCTACTTTCAAACATCCTTGTTTCACAGGCATAACAAAGGGGTTACTATTACGGAAAAAGGCCAAATCCTCCTGGACTATGCAAAGAAGGTCTTTCTTTTGATTGATGAAACGAATCATGCAATTCGGGAAGACGATACGAATGGTGGTTCTTTATGTCTTGGCTCCATCAGACCAACGGCTACCCACCGTCTTCCTTTGATTCTGTCCAAGTATCATAACGCATACCCCAATGTTAACATTACAATAAAAACAAGTGCGACCAGCAAGCTTATCAGTGATGTTTTGGAATACAATTTAGACGGGGCTTTCGTGGCAGGCTCGTATGATCATCCCGATTTGGTTGAAAAACAGGTTTTTATGGAAGAACTAGGTTTTGTTTCCGATACGATGTATCCGCAGTTGTCTTTACAAGACTTGAAAACCAGGAGTTTATTAATGTTTTCCTCCCCCGGAAGTACATACAGGAAGATATTTATGGAATGGCTGAAGGATAAAGATTTACCTCAATCCAGAATCATTGAATTTGACACCTGGGAAGCAATGCTTTCCGCTCTCTGCTCCGGACTGGGGGTCTCCTTGCTTCCTTTTTCTGCGGTGGAAGGATATGTCAAAACCGGATGGTTAAGGTTTCATCCGATTCAAGGCCAATACTCAAGGGTGCCGACCATATTCATTTACCGCAAAGATAATTATGTGACCAAAGCCCTGTTAAACTTTAATGATATGTTGGAAAGCCTAAAAAATCCTCAGGTATAGTTTATGCCCAAATAATAAATTAAAAAAACCATATCCTTTTTCTTAAACTGCGCCGTCTGTGTTCTTTGCGCCACAGACGGCGCAGTTTTTATCATATGAGTAATTATATCACAAATTTGGGAGATAAAGTGTCAGAAATATTTATGAATATGATAAAAAATACATGTTTCATTGCCCCTAAAAGGCATTTATTTTATTTAAATTATGGCTATCTAAAATTGAGATGGCGGGATCATAATAACATATAACCACCACGAGGGTTAAAAAGTTATAATATTTTCAGTTAGATAGAGATTATTCATTTTATTATTGCGAATTAACTGACAGTTATGGCAATTGATTTTTTACTACAGCTTTGTGGTTAATGTTGTAAATCCATCCGCTTTTATTGGCTCATTGACCGCACTTTTTTCTGAAAAGGGCTTGTTCCCATCATGACTACATAGCTTTTCAATAAAATATGCCGGCAGTAAAATTACAAGCAATAAACAAAAACCTCAACATAGATTGTTTCTCCACTTTTGATCAACACTCGATCCAAGTCTGAGCTCCAAACATTTGGAGTCCAGGGCACATAAAAATCATTTGATAAAGGAGGGTAGTGTTTCGTCCCTGTCAATTTGATATTTAAGAGAGGAGAGGATAATATGTCTGATGTTATGATGGAGCATAATACCGATGCAGCAGATGAAGCCAGAAAAAAAATCAACTGGCAGGAAGCTTATGATTCCCCGGAATTTCAAAAGATTAAAAAGAAAAGATTGGTTTTTATAATTCCGGCTGTTATTCTAGTTTTTTTTCTTTTCTTTATTTTGTTCTGGGTTCAGTCATTCAACCCTGCTCTAGCAACCAAAGCGGTTGCCGGCGACGCAAATTTTGCTTTTGTTTATTCTATGCTGATTTTCCCGATCGTTTGGATTAGTGGTATGTTGTATATATTGTACGTACGTAAAACCATTTATCCGATCGAAGATAAGATTCAAGAAAAATATACTATTGCAAAGGAGGAATAATACATGGGAGCCCATACACTATCAATTACTGTATTTGTAATTTTAATTGCAGTTACTTTAATTATTACCTGGTGGACTGCCAAAAGAGTTAAGTCCTCCAGAGACTTTTATGCAGCCGGCCGTGCGATTAGAGGCTGGCAAAACGGATTGGCGATTGCCGGGGAATTCATGGCAGCGGCTGCTTTTTTGGGTATTTCCGGTTTGATTGCGTTCTATGGCATTGACGCGCAGATTTATTCTTTGACCTGGTTTGCCTCATTCTTTGTCGTTCTGATTCTTACCGCGGAAATGATCCGCAATACCGGTAAATATACCTTTGCCGATATCGTTTCTTACCGTTTGGCAGACTTAAAAGTCAGGCCGTTGCTTGCCGTTTGTGTTTTGGTTGTTTCTATCACTTATTTGATTCCCCAGATGGTCGCTGCCGGCTCCTTGTCCAAAATGTTATTTGGCCTTTCCAACGTTTGGGGCATTTTGATCGTCGGCTTCCTGATGATCTTTTATATTGCCTTTGGAGGCATGGTAACGGCTACCTGGATCCAGTCGATCAAAGCGGTATTGCTGTTGGTCGGCGGCTACATGCTGGCTTTTATGACGCTCTCTCATTTCAACTTTTCGCCCGGTGAATTAATCAGCGCTGTCAAGAATTCCCCGACTTTAGGCGATGGTTGGCTAAATCCCGGTGGTTGGCTTTCCAATCCTGCCGAGCGGTTTTCTTTGGGATTTTCCTGCCTGTTTGGTACGGCAGCCATGCCACACGTCATTATGCGTTTTTACACGGTTCCAACCAAAAAACATGCTCAAAGCTCGGCTATGTGGACCATGACATTCATGGCTATGTTCCACATTCTAACCTGGATCTTTGGTCTCGGTGCCGCTGCTTTGATCGGGCCGGAGATTATAGCGGCTGCGGATAAAGGCGGCAACATTGCTACACCTATGTTGGCGCAATTCGTCGCAGGAGGCGCAGGCACAATCGGTGGAGACCTGTTTATGGCTTTCATCGTCTCGGTAGCCATGATCGTCATCATCGCGGCTGTTTCCGGTCTTTGTATCGCGGCATCTTCGACCTTCTCGTATGACTTCTGGTTTAAAGTCGTCAAAAAAGGCCAGCAATCGCCTGAAAGCCAATTGCGTACAGCCCGTTTGGCAGCCGTCGTCATCGGTGGTATCTCCATCTTGTTGGCTTTGGGTCTGAAAGACTCCAATGTCGCTTACCTTTCCGGTTTGGCGTTTGCCATCGCGGCAACAGTTAATTTGCCGGCTATTTTGTATGCATTATACTGGCGAAAGCTGACGACTCAAGGTGCTTTGATCGGTATCATCGGCGGCGTAATCGTGGGTGTTTTGTCGGTCGTGCTGGGACCGGCAGTTATGAAAGAAGCTGCTATTTTCCCGTTAAAAAATCCCGGTATCATTACAATCCCCATTGGTTTTGCCCTCACTTATATCGGATCCGTTCTCACGCGTGATAAAACCGCCAATGATAAATATACGGAGCTTTCTGTTCGCTCCTTCACCGGTTTGGGTTCTGAATAAACGGGTTTAGTTTCGCCGTATGGCAGGGCTTTTGCCCTGCCGTGCGGCAAAGAATAAAATATATCAACAATTATTGAAAGGAAGTGTAAGTAATGTCTGGAGATATTTACGCAACTCCGAGAATCGCAACCGTACAGGCTGCCCCGGTATTTATGAATCGAGACGCTACGATTGATAAAATGGAGGCCTTGACGAAAGAGGCTAAAGAAAACGGCGCCGACCTGGTTGTCTTCCCGGAAGCCTTTATCCCTACTTTCCCAACCTGGTGTCTGGTTTTGGCGCCTATTGATCAACATTCCTTGTTCGAAAGGCTGTATAAAAACAGCATCATCTGCCCCAGCCCCGCTTTTTACAAGCTGGGCGAGATTGCCCGTAAATATAAGATTTTCTTATCCGTTGGGATCAATGAAAAGAGCAAAGAATCCATGGGCGCCATGTGGAACACCAATGTGCTTTTTGACCGGGAAGGCAAATTATTAAACAAACACCGTAAGCTCTTGCCGACTTGGGCGGAGAAACTGGTTTGGAGTTTCGGAGATGGTTCCGGTCTGCGGGTTGTAGAGACAGAAATCGGGCGTATCGGTGCTTTGATCTGTGGAGAAAACACCAATACTTTGGCCCGTTACAGTATGATAGCTCAGGGCGAACAGATTCATATTGCCTCTTATCCGCCAGCCTGGCCGATCAAACGCGCCTCTAAGACGGCTTCCGGCGGCTATCCGATCGCGGACGTAATCCGTGTCCGTACCGCTGCCCATTCCTTTGAAGCCAAAGTTTTCAGTGTTGCCTCATCCGGTTACCTGGATGAAGAAGCGATTCAGGAGTGCTCCCTGGGCGATCCGGATACTGCTGATTTCCTGCGTAATACGGCCCGTCCGCCGAGCATGATCATTAATCCGGAAGGCCAGTTAGAGGGTGACGAACCGATTTTGCAAGGCGAAGGCATTTGCTATGCCGATATCGATATCAATAAAGAAATCTCGCTTAAGGGCGTCCATGATATCGTCGGCGCTTATCAGCGTTTTGATATTTTCCAGGTCAACATCAACCGGACGCCTTTTGCTCCGGCCCGGTTCTACGACTATCAAAAGGATCAGAGGCCGCCCATGCCGTATGTGGATGGCGCCTTGGTAGAAACTTTTGCCAGCAACCTAGCTTGTCCTGCGGATCTGGAAGACGAAAAAGAAGAATAGGTTTTTAAGTTGTAATTTGTGCTCCATAACAAAAAAAAGACCGGCCAATTGGCCGGTCTTTTTTTTGTATACACATATTGCCGTAAAAGCGTATTTCAATGCCTTTTTTTAATTTTTAATTTGTTTAGATCATAGGCGTATCAATGGCAAACAAAACCTTCCACTCAAATTTTACAAGTATTTCCTATAAATTTTACATAGGACAGGTATATTTAATTTAGTAAATCGTTTTTAAGGAGGTTATTTTTTGTACGGGGTAATTGACATCGGCTCCAATACCATCCGCTTATCCGTATACAAAAAGACAAACAACAGTTTTAAGTTGGTCTTTAATAATAAAAACATGGCAGCGCTTGTTTCTTATGTGAACAAAGACGGAAATTTATCGGAAGCAGGGACTAAAAAGATTATCAGTGTTTTAACCGGGTATAAGCAAATCATCGAAAGTGTAAAAGTAAAAGAAATCTTTGTGATTGCAACGGCGTCTTTACGCAATACCGACAACGCTAAAAGCGTTATCGATACGGTTTACAATGCCACAGGTTACCGGATTGATATGATTTCGGGCGTGCAGGAAGCAACTTATGATTATATCGGCGCTTCTCATTTTATGGATTTAAAAGACGGAATCCTGATTGATATCGGCGGGGGGAGTACCGAGCTTGTTTTTTATCAAAACAAAGAAATAGAAAAGGCTCTGTCGATGCCGATCGGGTCGCTGAACCTATATTATAAGCATATTAAAGATATTTTACCGACTTCAAAAGAGCTTGCAAAAATAAAAACAACGGTTAGAAGTGAACTAAAAAAATTGGATATTGAAGATCCATACGAATACCCTTATCAAATGATATGCGGGGTTGGCGGTACCATTAGGGCCTTGGGTAAACTCAACAACCATATCTACGGTCAGCCGATGAACAACCGCGTGATCAGTGTGCAAAATACCAAAGACTTGTTGGAGCGGTTTTCTAGTGACCGAAGTTTTATGACCGACCAAATCATTCAAATAGCTCCGGATCGGATTCATTCGTTGATACCGGGGATGATGATTCTTTTGACCATAGCCAAACGGTATCATATCGGTTCCGTTATGATCAGTAAGTTTGGAGTAAAAGAAGGATATCTGATTACGAAATTATTTGGTGAGTAGTGAGTAATATGATGGCGCAGCAAACAACGGAAAAGAAGTATATGCAAAACAGGGAGCTTTCTTGGCTAAGGTTTAATGAGCGGGTATTGGAAGAGGCAAGCGACCCTTCTGTGCCCTTAATGGAACGGTTAAAATTTGTGTCTATCTTTACCAGCAATCTGGATGAGTTTTTTATGGTTAGGGTGGGCAGCCTCTTTGATTTATCTCTCCTAAAGGGAGACGAAAAGGACAGTAAATCCAATCTTACCCCTCAAGAACAGCTCCATTCTATATATTCGGCCGTGCATCCTCTATACAAAAAAAGAGAAGGTATTTATAGAGAGATAGAAAAAAATTTGCGTAAATATGATATTTACTCTTTGGATATGGCTGAATTAGAGAGTTCGGAACAAAAGTATATTAAGAATTATTATAAAACAAGCATCCGTCCGATTTTGTCGCCCCAAATTGTCGACGCGCACCATCCCTTCCCCTATATACCCAGCAAAGAGATTTTTATCGCTGCCATTTTAAAAAGCAATGCCAGAACTTTACTGGGTATTTTGCCACTACCGGTCAACTTGCCGGAAGTCATCTTTCTGCCCGGCAACGATGTCCGGTTTATTGCTACCGAGAAGGTATTATTCGAATTTGTGGAAGACGTTTATAGCATGTATCAGATCGTGGAAAAAAATTGCCTCTCGATCACGCGCAACGCGGACATCAGTTCCGATGATGAGGCGTTTGAGCTGGAAGACGATTTTAGAAGCCTGATGAAAAAATTGCTCCATAAAAGGAAAAGACTATCTGTGGTTCGCTTAGAGGCCAATCACCCGCTCAGCGCCAAGTTTTCTAACTTTTTATGCGACCGCTTTCAGTTGGTCAAAAGACAAATCTTTGTTTCCAAGACACCGATGAAGATGCCGTATGTTTTTTCTATTTTTGATAAACTTTCTTTCGCCCAAAAAAAGCAATTGACCTATCCGGAATTCTCTCCGCAGCCGAGCTGTAGTCTGGATCTAGATGACAGCCTAATCAAACAGATCAAAAGAAGCGACGTTTTGTTGTCCTATCCCTTTGAAAGTATGGAGGCTTTTTTGCAGTTGATCAAAGAAGCCGCCTATGACAGCAATGTCATTTCGATCAAAATTACCATTTACAGGCTTGCCAGAAAGGCAAAGTTGATCGAATATCTTTGCGCTGCCGCAGAAGGTGGCAAGGATGTTACAGTACTGATCGAACTGCGGGCTAGGTTTGACGAGCAAAATAATATCGACTGGTCGGAACGGCTGGAAGAAGCGGGTTGTCGGTTAATCTATGGTTTTGATGTCTACAAGGTCCATTCAAAGATTTGCCTGATCACATTAAAGGAAAAGACCGGCGTGAGTTTTATCACGCAGCTCGGCACCGGAAATTATAATGAAAAGACCGCCGAACTTTATACGGATTTATCGTTGATTACGTCGGATTTTCAAATCGGTGAAGACGCGATGGAATTTTTTAAGAATATGGCGATCGGCAATCTGAATGGCAAATATCAAGAACTCTTGGTTGCGCCGCACTATTTTAAAAGCAATCTGATGGATTTGATTGATTCGGAAATTATAAAAGGCAAAGATGGAAAGATTACGTTTAAAATGAATTCGCTTACCGATGTGGACCTGATCCAAAAATTATCCGAAGCGTCAAAAGCCGGAGTAACGGTCAAATTGATCATCAGAGGAATTTGCTGTCTACTGCCTCAGGTAGAAACGCTTACAGAAAACATCAGAGTGATCAGCATTGTTGGGCGTTTTTTAGAACATTCCCGCATTTACAGCTTCGGGGAGGGGGATGATCAAAAGATTTATCTATCATCCGGAGATTTAATGACGCGCAATACCCAAAGGCGTGTCGAGATAGCCTGCCCAGTCCATGACCAAAATTTAAAAACACGGATCAATCAGATGTTTGAAGCGATGTGGTATGATAATGTCAAGTCCAGGGTCTTAGGCCCGGATGGGATTTACTACAAAAAAGCAGATAATCGGGCGGCCATTAACTGCCAGGAATTCTTTATTGAAGAAGCCATCCAAAACACGGAGTCCTGTAAAGGGAAAAAAGCAAGTAACCCTGTTTTAAAATGGATAAATCGATTAAAAAATAAAAAGGCGGTTTAAACTCAGGTCGGTATCGATATAGGATCACAAAAGGCTATAAAAAAGGTGTTGCTGTGTTTTTGTTTGTTTGATATTTAAATTTTTTACACTATCTTGATGATTGTTTGCCTGTATTTTTACATAGGAGCTCTACAATAAAATCAGATAAAGAAAAATGTATCTTTAAAAGCAGGTGAACGAGTGACAAATCTAAATATCTGTATCGATATTGACGGCACGGTAACAGACCCTTATTACTGGCTCTCCGACGCAAACCGCTATTTTAATAGGCGGGTTGGGATTCAAGATATTACCTGCTATGATATTAAAAAGGTAATGAGAATAGACAAAGACGCCTATGATGAGTTTTATCATCTATATGGAGAGGATATCCACTGGAAATCGGCAGCGCGTCCCGGAACAAAAGAAGTCATTAACAGACTATCGTTGATGCACCACATTCATTTTGTTTCCGCCAGGGGAAAGAATCTTACAGATATGAGCCGGGACTGGTTAAAGCAAGAAGGTATCCCATCAGATTCGGTCTCATTATTGGGCAGTAGCTATAAGGTGAAAGCAGCCCAAAACTTAAACTGCGACCTATTCATTGAAGATTGTTTAAGTAACGCCCTGGAACTTGCCCAAGCAAAATTCAATGTTCTGTTGGTGGATTGCAATTATAACCGGGCGATCCTGCCGCCGCAAATTTCACGTGTTTACAACTGGTCGCAAATAGAAAGCTACATCCGAGATTTTATTTTCAAAAAGAAAAAACAATTAGCTTAAATGAGCTATTTTTTTTATCCCAATTTATGATTTAGCCGCCGGGTTTTAAGACCGACGGGTAAGGGGACGCCGCACAGCTCAGGTATGATTTGTTAAACGATCGGATATAAGGAGGAAAGCCATGTCAAAAACATATGTTTTAGATACAAATGTCCTGATCCAAACGCCGTGTGCGCTTTTGTCTTTTGAAGAAAACGCGCTGGTTTTACCCATTGTTTGTTTGGAGGAATTAGACCGCCTCAAGACAGAAGAGGGGGAGCGGGGTTCAAACGCCAGAGAATGTATCCGTTTTTTGGAGACCCTGCGGCAAAAAGGCAGCCTTTTGGATGGCATACAGCTGGAGAGCGGGGGAACTTTGCGGATCGAGCCCAATTATGTAAACGTCGCTTTGCCGGAAGACTTTATCGCCACCAAAAATGACAACCGCATCTTAAAGGTATGCAAAGGTTTAGAACAAACCGGCACAAAGGTAATTTTGGTGACCAAGGACATGGTTGTCCGCCTCAAAGCGCAAATGATGGGGATAGAAGCCCAGGACTTTACCTCGGAACAATCTCCCAGGATTTCCGAGCAATACACAGGCAGGATGGACGTGTATACTTCCGATGAGAATCTGACGGCGTTCAAGAAAAAAGGCCTTGTGCCGGAAGATGTTTTTTCTGCGCCGGGTGATAAAAAGAAGACAATTACGCCCATTTATAATCAGTTTTTTATTATCCACTCGGAGCTCAAGGATAAAAAGACAATGCTCGGACGTTATAACGGGCAGGCAATCGTTCCGTTGGACTATCAAAAAAAAGAACCTTTTGGTGTACGGCCAAAAAATGTCGGGCAATACTTTTTGCAGGAGGCCTTGATGACCGACGCCAACCGCTGTCCGCTGGTGATTGTCAAAGGTGCGGCGGGGACGGCAAAAACCTTCTATTCTTTGGCTGTCGGCCTGGAAAAAGTCATGGATACCGAAGACCGTGAATACAGAAAGATACTCATTACGCGTCCCAATGTCCAATTTGATGAAGAAATCGGGTATTTGCCCGGCACAGAGCAGGAAAAGATCGCCCCGTTTTTACGTCCGGTCATTGATAATTTGGAATTATTAATTGACCGGAACGAGAAGGAACGCTATAAAAGCGAACGGGAGCTCCGGGGCAAGATCGATGAATTGTTTGACCGGGGAATTATCAGCACCGAAGCCATGAACTTTATCCGTGGCCGCACGATTGTGCACACCTATCTCATCATAGACGAGGCGCAAAATCTTACGCCCAAACAGGCGAAGGGATTGGTGACCCGTGTGGGGAAGGGAACAAAAGTGATTCTTTTAGGAGATCCGCAGCAGATCGACCATCCCATTTTGGACGAACGCACCAACGGGTTGAGCTATGCCGGCGAGAGGATGAAGGGAAGCCCGCTGTGTTATCAGATCACCATGCAAAAAGATGAATGCGAACGTTCTGTTTTGGCCTTTGATGCCGCCGGCAGGATGTAAGCTTAAAATCCAACGGGTAAGGGGTAGGTTTGAGCCGACTTGCCCCAGCTGGGCTCGAAACTCGTTTTGCTTTATTACAAGTCCTGGGTATTAAGTATACCTGGGACTTTTGTCTAGTAAAACGCAAATTTTTCTGTGTTGGGATTAAAGCGTTTCTTGGCGCCGTACGGCTGGTCTTTTTAGGTATTCATCTGTAGTTTAACGCCAATACGACTGTTTCAGTTTCTTTCAAGGGAGATGCTTTTTGAGAGAAATTATTGAAGAGTGATTGATCAAATTTGTTCCAAGCACAGGTATTTTCAAACGGACAAACCTCCGCAAACACCGGACATGAAAGCCCTGCAAGCCATGAGGAGAAAATGGACGCCCGTGCCGCAATGTATAAAGACAAATAAACTCAACCTGCATTTATTTAATATAGCAGGCAAAATTAAAATCATATGCGTATAAATATAATAAAAAATCCGCCTAGCTGCAATTGTCAAAAAATATTAAAAAAATATAAAAAAATTGCGTAAATTCTATTGACAACCCTTCCAAAATTTAGTATGATGAACTTACCTCAAAAACAGATGGTTCTTAAAAAGTAAACGAAATTTTTTGAAAAGGTACTCCCCGAGTAAAAAAATGGAGCCCTTTTTAAGACCAAAACCATACTGATTAAGAGGACAATTTATCCCAAAAGTCGGTTACTGGTAAGCCTATTATAATCCGGAAAGATTGGTACTTAAAAGGCGGCTTTGGAATAATCGAACTCCGAAAAGGATAAGGTTTTCAGAGGATACGTTTTTAAGGAAGGTTTTTCAAAGCGGAAGATAAAAAGCCAAGGTAGTCTGAATGCAGATATTAGTCCAAAGCTGGTATCAAAGTATCAGAAACCGATTTCCGAGACGGAAGATTTAAAAATCTGATGTTTGGATAGGGATAAAAAAGAAGGGGAGGTACGACTTTGGAGTACACCTCAAAGAATGGGTAGGTCGAAGTTTCCAAATCGGAAAATTTTGGCCTACCCGTTCTATTTTTATCGCTTTTTTAGGGAATCAACGGAAGTTTGTTATAAAAATATTCTAAGATTAATAAAACATACGGCTTGGAGAATCGGTCCGTATGTTTTTTTATGTCCCCAAAGACGTTCACAATAATAGGGTTGATATCTAAAAGAGCCCCATTACAAAAAAGTTCCTCAGAATAAATATTAGGATAAAAATATAGCAAACAAGTTTCTTCACAAACCGTCAGATTATCACTTAATAGTGGAACTTTTTCTTTCACAAAAAGTCTATATATTGTATAATGTTTTTGGATATTATTGGTAAATATGAATAGGAAGGGAGGGAATGAAGTTCCGATTATGACTAAAGAAAAAGACGGCGTCATGATTCAGGTCGAAAACCTGCGTAAAGTATACCGGATTGGTCCGGAAAAAATTTATGCTTTAAATAAAATTGATTTGTCCGTCAACCGGGGGGAAATTTGTTGTCTTCTGGGTACCTCCGGTTCCGGTAAATCCACCTTGCTGAATATGATGGCGGGTTTAGAAAAACCGACGCGCGGTTCCATCACCATCAAAGGCGCACGGGTTGATCAAATGACCGAGAAGCATCTGGCCGAATTCCGGCAAAAAACGTTCGGGTTTGTTTTTCAGTCCTACAATCTTTTGCCTGCTTTAACAGCATTGGAAAACGTGTCTATGCCCTTGGTTTTTAGCGGCATGGATGTCAAAAAGAGGGGAAATGCCGCTAAACAAATGCTAGAACAGGTGGGTTTAAAGGACAGGATGAATCACCGCCCCACGCAGATGAGCGGTGGACAGCAGCAAAGGGTAGCGATTGCCCGTGCCTTTGTGGCGCATCCGACGGTAATTTTTGCCGACGAACCGACCGGGAACTTAGATAGCCGTACGACCATTGAAGTGATGGAGATGATGGTGGACTTGGTCCATCAAAATCATTCCACCTTAGTTGTCGTCACGCATGACATGGAAATCGCGATCTATGGAGACCGCGTTGTCCATTTGCGTGACGGTCTAATCATGAAAGAAGAACTGAAAACCGTTAAACCGGCATTAAATGAGCCGGCCAATTCTATAGTAATAGCGGGGAATACAATATGAAAAAATACTTGCAAACCGGCTTGTTTTTGCTTATGGCAATGGCATTGATCATAGGGGGGAGAGCCATTGCTTTCGCTGCAACCTTACCGGCCCAAATTTCTGTCAACAGTTACGGTGTTTATACGGACACTTCTTCTACCAACCAATTGAGCAAAGTAGAAGAAGGATTGACTTATTGTATCAAATTTACCGTTTTAAATTATACGGATAGCGATTTATCCGGTGTCAAGTTATCTGTCGCCAATGCCGGCGGTTTTTCGGAAGTCTCGGCCGCGGCTGCGTTTGCTATTGCGTCCTCATCCAGTACCGAAGTGCCGGTGTATGTCGATTTTGACGGCTCAAGCAAATATCTGACGTTGACGTTGAGCTACAGCGTAGGTGCTGATACCTATACGCGTACGCAAAAAATCAGCATCAGTGAGGCCGTGGTGAAAGAAACGACCACGGTCGTAGATGATGACGATGATTTTGATCCGATTGTCCCTACGCCCAAGCTTTCCATCATGAGCCGCGATGTATCCGTCACGGCAGGGCAATCGTCTACCATATCCCTTTCTTTGAATAATATCAGCGGCAATACGGCAAAAAGCATTGTCGCCATGTTGCAACCGGGGAGCGGGATTGAAGACATTTTTGCCGATGCTGGGGACGGCGCTTATAAGTACAGCCTCAACACCTTATCTGCTGGAAAAAGCCAGACAGTCAACTTTACCTTTACCCCTCCGGCAAGCCTTAAGGGTGGTTCGTACCCCATGACATTGAATCTGACTTACCGCAATACCAGTGGGACTACATACACAGACAGCTATGATTTTTCTTTAAAAGTAGACAGCAATACCATGCCCGTCGACCTGCAAGTAGCATCCGTCAAAGTATTGGGTGCAACAGGACAGGTTATGGCAGGAAAAGCGTTTGATCTGCAAGTGAACGTTAAAAATTCAGGCTCGGTGACAGCCAAGAGTGTCAAAATCGCTTTCGATGATCTTAGCCAGGATACGTTCTTTCGCACCGGGGAGTATGGCGACCTATCCCTCGGCAGCGTCGCAGGCAGTGCGACTGTATCTGGAAGCGTGCATTTGACAGCTTCCGAAAGCCTGGATAACGGATTTATTCCGCTTTCGGTCAGCATCAAGTACCTGGATGCCGGGGAAGAAAAAACTGTTACATCCAAGGTCTTTATCCCGGTTGGCGGCGCCGAAGGCGGCGAAGGAGCCGTTCCGCGCATCATCCTATCCCAGTACCATATGGACCAGCCCACGATTAGCGCCGGAGGGATCTTTACCTTTTACTTTAGTTTACAAAATACCAGTTTGTCTAAAACCGTAAACAACCTGAAAATTTCCGTTGGTTCGGAAGACGGCGTGATCATCCCCAATTCCGGCAGCAACAGCTTTTTTGTCCGTTCCATTCAACCCGGCAAAGAGGCATCGCTCCAACTGGAATTGAGCGTTAAAGCCGATGCCGAGACCAAGTCCTATCCGTTAACCTTCAGTATCGAGTTTGAGGACAATAAAGGAACGCAGCTGACCAGTTCTGAAACGATCAGCATCCCGGTCATTCAACCGCAAAAACTGGTCATCCAAAACCAGTCTTATCCTCCAACCGGCAATGTGGGAATGCCTATAGCCTTAAGTCTGGAATACATCAACAAGGGCAAAGGTACTTTGTACAACCTAACGGTAAGCGTTGAGGGTGATGTCACGACGGAAGAAGGCGGCAACATTTATGTCGGCAACCTCACCAGCGGCAGTATGGATTATCTGGAAACAGAAATCACGCCGAATGCGGTGGGAGAAATCCCTTGCAAAATTGTATTTACGTTTGAGGATGCCTCCGGGGAAGAAAACCGCATTGAAGAACCTTTTACCATATCGGTAGCCGAGGCTATGCCCGTAGGACCTGAAACAGGGGACCCGACGGGAGAAGTACCTCCACCGGAGACAGGCGGTAGCCCTCTCATCTGGATAATTTTAGCCGTTGTGGTGGTGGCCGCTGTGACGACGGTTTTGCTGATCAGGCGTAAAAGAAAAAAAGCCCGCCTTGCACGAGAATCTGAAGACGCTGAAGACGTCGAAGAAGCAGATATAGACATTTAAAACGAAAAGCCCAGGAGTAATGCTATGAAAAAAATTGATATTTTCCGCATGGCCTTGAGGAATTTCGGCCGGAGAAAAGCCCGCAGTTTCTTAACTGTTTTGGGCGTCGTGGTCGGCACCATGTCGGTTGTAGTCATGATCTCGATCGGTCAAGGCTTAAATGCGTCGTTTCAAGAACAAATTGAAAACTGGGGCAGCCTGACGCAAATCACGGTAAACGCCGGTTATGGCGACCAAGGCACCGAAGCGTATCTTAATGACGACTCTGTCGCCACGATCTCCCAAATCCCCAATGTTCTGGGGGTCATGCCCGTTAAAAACGAGATGGCAACCCTGATCAAAGGCAGAGAGGTCTGGACAGGCAGCGTGATGGGGATTGACCCGTCGCAGATGGCTTTGTTTGATTTTACCACATCTTCGGGGCGGCTTTTGGAACCGGATGACAAAGATAGTTTTATCATGGGATATACGACGGCTTTCAGCTTTTATGACCCCAAGGGCAACGGTGAATGGGTTAGCCCAACCGATGACCAGGGCAACCCAAATCCTCTGCCTTTTGACCCGATCCAAACCAAATTAAAACTTACCTTTGATACTTCTTACGGTTACCAAACGGGAACCGGAAAGCCGAAGATGTTTAAGGTCGATTGCGTCGGTGTTTTGGATCTGGCGTACAATGACTTTTCTTACAGTATCGTCATGGATTTTGATACGTTGGAAAGGCTTAAAGAGGACTACGAAAAAACTGTGTCCACATCGGACGGGAGTAGCGCTACCACAGGCAGGGAGCAAAAAAGCGACAATAAATACGACATGTTTTATGTCAAGGTGGATGATATGAAGAACGTTGCCACCGTCCAGTCCACCATTTCTCAAATGGGATATTCCTGCTGGAGCGCCATGGATATTCTAAACCAGGTCAAAGAACAGATGAAGATTATTCAGCTTGTCTTGGGCGGGATCGGAGCCATCGCCTTTCTTGTGGCCGCCATCGGCATCAGCAACACCATGGTAATGGCCATTTATGAAAGAACCCGGGAAATTGGCATTATGAAGGTGCTCGGTTGCCACTTAAAGGACATCATGAACCTGTTTTTGACGGAAGCTGCTTTGATCGGTTTAATGGGCGGACTGGTCGGCCTGGGTTTAAGCGAAGCCCTGTCGGCCTTGCTTAATTACCTGGCTACGAGCGGCGCCATGGGTGGGATGGGCATTGGCAGCAAGATTTCCCTCATCCCCATTTGGTTGATGATCTGCGGGGTTATTTTTCCGACGATTGTGGGCCTGATTTCCGGTTTGTATCCGGCCTGGCGGGCCACACGGCTCTCCGCACTGGAGGCTATTAAGAACGAGTAAAAACCACTAAAGCGTAAATCCTCTATTCTAAAGCTACGGTTGCTTATTGTTAACCCGCAATTCAATACAGGTGAAAACAAATACCGCCGACTTTTGTCGGAGGTATTTTTATATGGTCTAAGCCAAATAACCTGTCACTCGATTTTGCTTTCGAGTAACATTATGGGAATTATAGGCTCTTGTCACCTGTAACCCCGCATCACTCCAAGTATAAATAAAAACTCCGCCTGAAACCAGGCGGAGTTTTTTATAGGGGAGAAAAAGATTCCAATAAGATTATCTAAAACAATATCCCTAAAACAAAAATCACAACCACCACAGCCAAAGCCAGAATATCAATCCCCTGAATGCCGTATTGCTTATAGCCGCTCCCGCGTTTGCGCAGGTTAAAACCGCGCAGCTCGGCAGAGATGGCGCCGCTCTCGATGCGTTTGACCGAAGAGATCAAAAGAGGCACGCATAAGGGCAAAAGCAGGGTTAACTTCTTAAAGATATTTTTGGTGTCAAAGGCCACTCCGCGCGCCGTTTGCGCCTCCACAATGCCGCCCATCTCAGCCGCAAAGACCGGGATAAAGCGGATGGCTGTGGTCAGGGCAAAGGTATAACGGAAGGGGATGCCCAGTTTTTCCACCAGCACGTTGGAAAGGTCGCTCATCTGCGTGACGGAAAGCATTAATGTTAGGGGCATGGTCGCCGCGATCAGGCGCATGACAAACAAGAGGGAAAAGGAAACGCCTAAATCTGTGATGGGCATGCTTTTAGTCAGATAAAACAAAGCCGTTCCGTCGTGGATGACCAGTACCTGTACGATAAAAAGCACGATGGAAAATTTGATGAGCGCGCTTAAAATCCGTAAAGAGCGGCGGGCAATGCCGGAATAAAATCCCAGTGCCAGGTTCAAGAGAATCAGCCCGAGAATGAACAAGTGAAGATCCGTCACAAAACAGCTGACGCATAGGATCAGGGAAAAGAGCAGTTTGGTCAGGGGATTTAAGCGGTGCAAAAAAGAAGTGCCTGGGATATAATCCAAAAATCCTGCCATCATGCGCGACACCCCCTTGCGATCCGTTCGGCCATCTGTTCCGGGGTCGAGACATGGGTAAAAGCGGGCCCAAAACGCATGGCTAAAGCCGGGATCTGCGCCGGGGAGACGCTGGCAGCTTCCAGGACAGCGCGGTTTGTCATAACGTCTGCGACATCGCCGTCGCCCAGAAGTTTGCCTTGATTGAGCACCAGCACATGCTTGGCATAATCCTGGGTAATTTCCATATCATGGGTCACCATCAGCACGGTAACGCCGCTTGCGTTGCGTTCGGCGATCATTTCCATGATCTGCGTGCACTCGCGGTAATCCAGGCCCGTTGTGGGCTCGTCGAGGATCATGATTTGCGGGTCGCGCGCCAAAAGGGATGCCAGGGCGATGCGCTGACGCTCGCCGCGGCTCATGCTGAAGGGGTCGCGTTTGCCGTCAAACTTAAACTGCTCCAGTACGAACTGGCATTGATCTTTTCTTTTGGCTTCGTCATCAAAGACAAATTCCAGGCCGAAGAGTATTTCTTCTGCGATGGTGTTTTTGCAGATCTGGCGGTCGGGGTTTTGAAAGAGAAATCCCGTCGTTTTGGCAAGCAGGCTGGTTTTGGTCGTTTTGGTGTCCAAACCGTTCAGGACGACCCGACCCGACTGCGGTTTTAAAAGCCCGTTGCACAGCTTGGTGATGGTGGATTTGCCTGCGCCGTTGGCGCCGATCAGAGCGGCAAAATCCCCTTTTGCGACGGTAAAGGAAACGTCGTCGATGACGGGCGTTTTGTCATAGGCAAAGCGGGTATGCTCAAAGCGGATCATGCCATCACCTCCCGCACCATGGCTTCGGCTTCGTCTAAGTTACGGGGCAGCCGACCCAAATAGAGGCCTTTGTCGATCAACAGGTTGGCTAGCGTAGCGACGCGCGGGATATGGATGCCGACTGCTTCCATCTCTTTAGAGTGCTCCAATACTTCATGCACTTCCCCATCGAGCAAAATGGAGCCTTCTCCCATGACGATTAGGCGCTTGACATATTCGCACAACAGCATGATTTTTTGTTCGACCACCACGACGGTGATGCCGTAGGTTTGGTTGAGCTCGCGCAGCATGGTAAAAATCTGCCCGCTGCTTTGCGGGTCAAGCTCGCCCGTGGGCTCATCCAATACGAGAATGCGTGGCTTCAAAGCCAGGATGGCGGCGAGCGCCACTTTTTGTTTTTGGCCGCCGCTTAAGGTGCAGATGCTGCGGTAACGCAGGTCGGCAATGCCCATGGTAGCCAGCGCGTCATCGATTCTTTGCGTAATCTCCTCGCGAACAAAGCCGAAGTTTTCCAGCCCGAAGAGCAGCTCATCCTCCACAACGGAGGCGACCATCTGTCCGTCAATGTCTTGAAAGACGCTGCCCACACAAGCCGAAAGCTGCTCCGGCGTTACTTCTACAGTGCTCATGCCGTCAACGGAAACATCGCCGTAAAAATCGCCGTGGTAGTGGTGGGGAATAACGCCGTTGATAGCGTAGGTCAGCGTGGATTTACCGGCGCCCGAGTTGCCGATGACGCCCACAAACTCACCCTCTTTGATCGTCAGGTTGATGTTTTGTAAGGCGAAACAATCACTGCCCGCGTATTTAAAATGGAAATTGTTCATGGTGATCATGTCGGTTTGCTCCTTGAATGTTTTGCTCAAATAGGCTTTGCCGCCTGGAAGCGAGCGGCAAGGTCTGCCTCACAGGGCGGCGCGTTATATCTTTTGCCACGCTTTGCTCCGGTATTCTCCCGGAAAAAAAACGGGTTTTGCCGCTAAAAAGCAGGGGAGGCATAACGCCGGAAGGTTCCTTGCGGGTCAAAGCGCCTTCCGGCGTTACAAAGTTAATTTTTCTTTAAGGCTATTTTCAGCGGTACGTACAGGATCTGAACGATGACGGCGTTGATCAAGGCCGTGCCGAAGATGATCGCCAAAAAGATCGCCAGGGGAGTGGGCGTGATGTTGGCGCCCGCGTAGTACATCAGGTACATGACGGCGACAAATGCAAAGCCGCTGACCAAAGTGCTAAAAAAGGTAGAGACGATGGGGGAGAAAGAGAATTTTCCGACCCTCATGGGGATTTTGATCAGCAGGACCATCATGACGGCTCCGGCCAGTTCACTGATAAAGTTAATGTAGGGCTGCCCGGGGAAAAACTGGCAGATGGCGCCTGCCAAAATACCTATGATGGCGGCGTCCCTCATTTTGGGGCGGATCAGGATGATCGCCAGGCAATACATGGCGATGATAAAATTGGGCTTCATGCCAAAGTTGATGACGGAACCGACAAAAAACTTGAGCACGGCTCCTGCAGCCAGCAAAATACCAATCAAGAGGATATCCGACGCGGATAACCCCTTTCTTTCCTGCACTGCGATGGTTCTTTTTTCCATTGATTGTTCCATTGTTAACATCCTTTCTTTTTTTAAAGATTTGGGGTTGGTCTGCGGTCGGGTTTGCCACGCCGCATGCCTGTTGTGGCCTGTAAAGGATGTTCCGGACAAATAAAAAAGTCCGTCCTTGATAAAGGACAGACTGATGAGTCTGCGGTACCACCTTAATTGGTCTTTCCGCAAGATTTGCGGATAAACCCACTTTACAAAAATGCCAACACATTTTTTGCCCGTAACGTCGGCCTGCGTCTCAGATACTCGAGGCTTAAAAGCTCTTTCACCTTGCCCTCAGTGGTCCATTTGCCATGTTGTAACCGCAGGATTTCCAGCGCCACCTGCTCTCTGTGGGTCCGATACAATGGTTTGATCTCCACCTCAAAGGTTTCTTTTATGAAATTTGTTTTATTTTAACATAGTAAAATTTTGTTGTCAAGTTTTAACGTTGAATCCGCAAGTTGCGACAATTGTTTTTGCAGTGATTGCTTTACAAGGATATAAAAATGGATAGATTTGACATTAATATTAACATATGTATGCAACGGTAGAAGTGTGCATACGTCCGATTAATTTAGTCCAATCATTCCGAAGATACTCCAGAAGACAGATGGTATTTTAATTTTTACCAATTCTTTTTTGTATGGGATGATGGTATGATGTAATATAGGCAAAAAACAAACACCTGTTTGCCAGGTGTTTGTTTTTTTAAAATTGTATGGCGCGCCTAATTGGATTCGAACCAACGGCCTCGCGCTTAGGAGGCGCGCGCTCTATCCGACTGAGCTATAGGCGCATGGCGTTTTGTAAACTGTTTGTGATATAATAAAAACAGATTACACAAGGCATAAGACACTGTTCCATTTTACCCCATTTAACAGGGGGAGTCAATATCAGGTGTTTTTACTTTCAACGCCAAAACATAAGCGAAAAGGGGTAGGGGGTTTGAAGGCTTTGCAAGGATTGCAGGACGAATTTTATATGGCGTTGGCCTTAAAAGAGGCGGCCAAAGCCGCGCTCATCGAAGAAGTTCCAGTGGGCGCCGTGATCGTCAAAAATGGACGGGTGATTGCCAAAGCGCATAACCTGCGGGAAAAAAGAGGGGACGCGACGGCCCATGCGGAGCTTTTAGCTATCCAAAAAGCCTGTAAACGCTTGGGTGGCTGGCGTTTGGAAGACGCTGAGCTTTTCGTGACGCTGGAGCCTTGCCCCATGTGCGCCGGAGCTATTCTGCAAGCGCGGGTCAAACGGCTCATCTTTGGCGCATCCGACCCCAAGGCCGGTGCCGTGGGCAGTTTGCTGAACCTATTGCAAGACAGCCGTTTTAACCATCAGGTGGAGGTTAAGGGCGGCGTTTGTGCCAACGAATCGTCCCGAATGCTCAAAGAATTTTTTGCCCGCAAACGCGGCAAAGAGCGGGAATAAAAACAGTTTGACTGATAAGTCATCAATCAAAAAAATAAAACGGCTATCCGCCGTTTTATTTTTTAACTTACTAAAAAGATCAATAGGTAGGTTCATTTCTATGTTTGGCTAATTTTTGTCGGATCAAGCGACAAGCATAGATAAAACCGTGCTCAACTTATGGTGTGAAAATACATCACGTCCAAATCAACTGCCTGGTATCAGCTCAGACGGCTTTATTATTGCAAACCCAGCGGAGATATCCGGTCCAGTAAAAACTTGGCTGCGACGCCGATCAACAGCCCTGTGGGGATGGCGGAGACGAGCAGAATGGGTAAGTAAAAGAGGAGAACCTGCTGTTGCACCATCAAAGAGGCTACTGCCAGCTGCCCGATGTTGTGCGCCGCGGCTCCGGCCACGCTGACGCCGATCACAGAGGGCGGACGGGGCAATTTGCGCAATGCGGCCATGACAACAAGCGCTGTTAAAGCGCCCGCGAGCGAAAGAAGAAAAGCCCAGGAAAAAAACAGTCCCGTTAAGAGGCCGCCGATGACCACACGTAAGAGCACCACTTCCAATGTCCAGCTAAACGGGTACATAAACAGCATAATCAGCGTAATCAGGTTGGCAAGCCCCAGCTTGACCCCTGGGACAGCCACGGGGTTAGGCAGCAGAGCCTCGGCGATATGCAACGCCACAGCCATGGCCGTAAACAGGCCGATAATAGCGATTTGACGGGTTGTTTTACTCTTCATGGATTTCCTCTTTTATGTTTTAATAGACGGTGGTATCAGTCCCATCATCATCAGCGCCGTTTTTTAACTGGATCAGTAGGTGGCTGGGGATGCAGACAATGACCTGGCCCTGATTTTTGATCCAGCTCGTATGGACGCAGATCTGATCGTTACAGGGGGCTTCCTTGATGCGGATTTGCCCGTCTTTGGTCTCGATGGTCACATCCCCGATCGCGCCTTTGACGGTATATTGCTGCGCCTGGTTTTGCTCGAGATCGAGTACGATGGTTTCTACCAGTTCTTTATCCACGTAAATTTCAGCCGTGGCCTGTTTGGTACTTTCCGTGGCCAGATGGGGTACGAGCCACAGCAAAAGGGCGGCAAATAGCAAGACCGCAAAGATCCAGACGTCTGTCCGATGGAACCACTTTTTGATCTTAACCACCCTTTCTTAAGTTATTGTAATTTAATACCGTTCAAACGCAGGGCGTTGGTAACGACGGAAACGCTGGATAGGGCCATGGCTGCTGCGGCGATCATGGGATTTAAGAGCGGCCCACCAAATACATATAAGATTCCGGCCGCGATGGGGATACCGATCACATTGTAGCCGAAAGCCCAAAAGAGGTTCTGCTTGATGTTGCGGATCGTAAGATGACTGACCTGCATGGCAAAGGTCACATGCATCAGGCTTGATTGCATCAAAACCACATCGGCGGCCTCGATGGCCACGTCGGTGCCGGAACCAATGGCAATCCCCACGTCGGCCTGTGTTAGGGCAGGGGCATCGTTGATACCGTCACCTACCATGGCGACACGCTTGCCATCTTTTTGCAGCCCTTTGATGCGGTCGGCCTTTTGATCGGGCAGAACCTGCGCAATGACCTCTTGAATGCCGGAAGATATGGCGATGGCCTGCGCTGTTTGTGCGTTGTCTCCGGTCAGCATGATGGTTTCCACGCCCGTTTGATTGAGGCGGGCGATGGCCTGGCGGCTGTCTGCTTTGATGACGTCGGCCACGGCGATGATCCCCAGCAGTTGCGCTTCTTTTGCGACATACATGGGCGTTTTGCCCTCTTGGGCGAGCGCTTCTGCCTGTTGCAGCTCATTTTCAAGGGATATGTTATTTTTCATCATCAGTTCTTTGTTGCCGATGAGGATGATGTTGTCATTGATTTTGGTTTTAATGCCCAAACCGGGTAAGGTCAAATAGTCTTGCAGGGGTAAAAGGTCTAGTCCTTTTTCCTTTGCTGCTTCGGTGATGGCTAATGAGAGCGGGTGATTGGAGCCTTTTTCCGCCGAGGCTGCCGCAAGCAGCAATTCATCAGCCGTAGTGGTCTTCGTTGGCAGCAAGTCTGTCAGATGCGGTTTACCTTCGGTTATGGTGCCCGTCTTGTCCAAAACGACACATTTAACGGCTTGCAGCTGTTCCAGCGCTCCCGCCGATTTAAACAAAATCCCGTATTCGGCGGCCTTGCCTGTGGCCACGATGATGGCTGTCGGTGTTGCCAGCCCCAAAGCGCAGGGGCAGGAGATAATCAGCACCGTGACAAAGATGTTTAAGGCAAAGCTAAATTCCTGTCCGCCTAAAAGCCAAAGCAGGGCGGCAGCCAGTGCGATTACCATTACGACAGGCACAAAGATACCGGCGATTTTATCGGCTAAGCGGGCGATGGGCGCTTTGCTGCTTTGCGCTTCTTCCACCAGGCTGATGATCTTGGACAGGGCTGTGTCGGTTCCGATCTTGGTTGCTTCAAAATGGATCAGCCCGTTTTTATTGATGGTGGCGGCAAAAACAAGGTCGCCGATGGTTTTGTCCACCGGCAGACTTTCTCCAGTCAGCATGGACTCATCCACGCTGCTTGTGCCGTAACGGACGATGCCGTCCACAGGCAGACTTTGCCCCTGTTTAACGACGATGATGTCGCCAACCTGGACGTCGTCGGCGGCGATTTCTACCTCCTGACCGTCTCTCAATAGGATGGCTGTGGGTGGGGAAAGGTGGATCAGCTTTTCAATGGCCTGCCCGGTTTTCCCTTTAGAGCGGGTTTCCAGAAACCTTCCTAAAAGGATGAGAGCAATGATGATGGCCGTTGATTCAAAATAAAGATGGTGCACGTACTCCGGATTGCCGTTTCGGATATTGACCAAAGAAAATAGGCTATACAAAAAAGCAGCGCTGGTACCGACTGCGACCAGGGAATCCATATTGGGGTGCAGCCGGAAGAGGCTCACAAAGCCGCGTGTATAAAATAGATATCCCACGCCCACAACGGGCAGGCAAAGCAATAGCTGGACGAGCGCATAGGTTTTGGGTTCGCGCATCATATCCATCCCCTGGGGAAGAGGTAGATAAAAGGGGAGCATTGGGGCCATAGCAAAATAAAGCAGCGGCACCGCGAAAACGGCGGCTACAATGAACTTAATTTTTAAGGTTTGGATCTCTTTTTGTTTGCGGATCGTGTTTTCGGCAGCTTGCTTTTTAGCCGTTTTTTTTTCCGTCGTACCGTCGTCGACCACCTGGTAACCGGCGTTTGAGATGGCTTCGGCAATCTGGCTGACTGATGCCTTTAGCTCGTCGTATTCCACGGCGACCTTGCCCGTTGTCAGGTTGACGGCCACGTTTTGGACGCCTTCCAGTTTGCGGATGGCGCGTTCACAAGCGGCCACACAGGCCGCACAAGCCATGCCTGTAACGGTTAATGTTGTTTTCATAGGATCATCTCCTTAAGGCGGCTGACGAGCATAAAAGCGGATTGGGTTCCACTCCCGCCGCCTTAACTATGAGTTTACCGCAAAACTTGAAAAAAATCCAATTTTTTTATAGAATAGAAGATATTGAATCAAAAGGTTCTTTCTCTAAAGGGTGGTGTGACATGCCGGGACTAGTTTTGGAAGGCGGCGCTTGCCGCGGTTTATTTACGGATGGTGTTTTGGACGCCTTGTTAAAACACGAGGTCTATTTCCCGTATTGCATCGGTGTTTCGGCGGGGATTAGCAGCGGCTATTCTTATGTCAGCCGCCAGTTTGGGCGCAATTGGGAGATCATCCGCCGCTACCGCAACGACAAACGCTATCTTTCCTGGCGCAATATGCTCAAATGTCGCAGCGTGTTCGGGCTGGATTTTGTTTTTAAAGAGATCCCCGAGACCTTGATTCCCTTTGACTACGAAACATTTGCTGCCTTCGACGGAAAAGTGCTGGCAGGCGTTACCAATGTCCATACGGGCCAGGCTGAATATTATGGTAAGGATATGGGGGATCTGATGACCCTATTGATTGCCTCCTGTGCCATGCCGGGATTTTTCCCTCTGACTCGCTACAACGGCGGCAGCTATTATGACGGGGGGATTGCCGATCCCATTCCCATCCAAAAATCTTTGTCGGACGGCAATTATAAGAATCTTATCGTTTTGACGCAGCCCGCAGGCTACCGCAAAGAGCGGGAAAAGAATCAGGAGTACTACAGCCGTCTATTAAAAAGGAAATATCCGAATTTGGTGAACACTATCCAAAGACGCCATGAGGTTTACAACGCGCAGCTTGATCTTTGTGCCGCATTGGAAAGAAAAGGGGACGCCGTGCTTTTACGCCCCACATGGGAAACAAATGTTGACCGTTTTGAGGGGGATATGGACAATCTCTATACACTTTACCGCTATGGATACGACCTAACCTGTACGCATATTGAAGAAATCAAAGCATTGTTAAACGGCTAAATCGTTAGATTGAGTTAAACAAGTAGGGCTAAATTGCTAATATAAGATTAAAAATATAGGTTAAAAAATAAAACCCAAACCATCTTATCCGGTTTGGGGTTTTATTTTTATTATCTAACTTATTATTATATACCAGGTGTGTATGTAGTCATATATCCATTTCTGAGTATTTGTTGTTATATTAGATTATATAAAATATATAAATTTGTATAAGAATTTAAGTGCGTAGTAATAAAAATGACCGAAAACACTTATTCTTTCTTTAAAGCGTAACTCCCCGACGGGTAAACGGTCGGGGAGTTGTATGATCAAGCCGAAAGCATTCTTAGCGTTGGCAACAGATTTCGACGGATGTTCGAACTGTGAGTTGTTTGCCGCAGACGGAAACTTTAGGCGGGTTTTTGATGTTGATGCGGTAATATTCGTGAGGGCCACATTTTAAAGGCCGGCAGAATTGGATCATAGCGCTACGGCAAAAGGTTTTATGGCGGCCGCAGCAGTCCAGGTATTCAACGAAGATCTTATAGGATAAACATATTTTACTGTCACAATTATGGATGGCGGTACCTTTGATTTCAACTTTACAAAGCTTTGCAAAATCGTTGATACAGAATCTTTGACAGATTTCTTGGTGGACACAATTCCGGGGAGCAGGGCAACATACCATACCATCATTTTTATGGTGTTTATGTGGGCATTTATGCGGAGGGTCTTTTTCGTCGCGTTTGTCGCAAAACGGGAAGGGTGGAAAGGGAGGAAACGGTGGATGGGGCGGATGGGGCTTGGGTCCGCAGTTACAACCGCCGGGGTTCTCATCTGAAAAAAGCGATGGTTGAGGGGGCATAGAGCCGTCGTTATAACTGCTGGGGTTTTCATCTGGGAAAAGCGAT
>DIFD01000017.1:75183-108778 GCA_002418965.1 Peptococcaceae bacterium UBA5757
GGTTTTCATCTGGGAAAAGCGATGGCGGATGGGGCATAGAACCGTAGTTAGAATCGCCGGAATCTTCGTCTGGGTATTGCGGGGGTTGAGGGGGGCTAGGGTCGTAGTTATAACCGCCGGGGTTTTCGTTAGGGTATTGCGATGGCTGAGGGTACTTATAACCGCTGTGGTTTCCGTTAGGGTAATTCGGGTAATTCAGGTAATTCAGATAATTCGGGTAAGACGGGTAATACGAGTAATATGGGGGCTGAGGTGGCTTGGGACCGCAGTTACAACCGCCAATGTTTTGGTCCGGGTATTCCGGATCATTATGAATACTGTCATAATGGTTGTATGACAAATGATCATCCCCTTATGTCTGAAAGTTTTTTCATACGGTAATCCTATTTTATTATATGTCCGGGCCAGGATTCTGTGACAAACTAATGCCGTCAGGTGTTATCTTCTTTAAAAATAAATATACGGATGAAAGAGAATTATAAAGAGGATTATATTATAGTTTCATATAAGTATACATATATATCGAGTAATCTAATCGGATAATTGCTTTTTATCAATCAAAGCGCTTGATTTTATCGAACTTTTTTGATACGTTTATTGAGTATGTGAGAGGCTTTTATCTAAATCATCCTAAGGAGAGAAAAGATGCTGATTTTTGAGTGGATTAAAGTATTGATTTTAGGGATTGTGGAGGGGATCACCGAATGGTTGCCCATCAGCAGCACAGGGCATATGATCTTGGTAGACGAATTTTTACATCTCAACGTAACGCCGCAATTTTTGGAGATGTTTTTGGTTGTCATCCAACTCGGCGCAATTATGGCCGTTGTGGTCTTATACTTTAACAAGCTAAACCCCTTTGGCAGAAAAAAGACTTATCTGCAAAAAAGAGAAACGCTTTCTTTATGGGGTAAAGTTTTGGTGGCTTGCATACCGGCGGGCATTTTGGGCGCTTTGTTCAATGACAAGATCAACGAGTTATTTTACAATTACAAGGTGGTTGCCATCACCTTGATCGTCTACGGGATTCTCTTTATTGTGGTGGAAAACTACAATAAAAAACGCCGGCCTCAGGTCAGTGATTTTGAGCACTTAAATTACCGCACGGTTCTATGGATCGGCGTCTTTCAGGTTTTGTCTTTGATCCCAGGCACTTCCCGTTCCGGTGCTACCATATTGGGAGCGATTTTATTAGGGACATCCAGAAACATTGCCGCGGAGTTTTCTTTCTTTTTATCGATCCCCGTTATGTTCGGCGCGAGTCTGGTCAAACTGATGGACTTCGGCTTCGCCTTTACGCAAACGGAGCTGATGATGCTGGTCTTTGGCGTGGTGGTGGCGTTTGTGGTCTCTATTCTTGCCATCAAATTCCTGATCACTTATATTCAACGCCATGACTTCAAGGCCTTTGGCTGGTACCGTATCGTTTTAGGTGTTTTGGTGCTGACGTATTTTATGTTTTTTGCGTCTTAAACTTTTTTAGACGAGCAAAAGCCGAGATGGGAAACCATCACGGCTTTTTTTATTTGAGGATTGAGAGGAACTCTAATACAAAAAACCACCCGCGTTAGCGGGTGGTAAGTAAGTGAAAAATCAGCATATCAAATGTCGGATGCTGGAATGCAGTCGGGTTCCGCGTCTAAGTAAAGCCCAAGGTGGTTTTGGCAGGTTTTATGTTCCAACAAGACGAGTGTATGGCCGGCTAAAATTCTTTTTTGGTGTAGATGCGGACAGAAAGCGATATAGACAGCCAAAGGATGGCTGCAATAACAAAAGGAGATGCGTAAAGCAGGCGGATTACGGATTGTTCGGTAGGTAATGTATAGTTTAAGTAAGGGCTCATAAAGATCAGTATGGTCGGGATGATAAAAACAGCGATCATGACCAGACGGCCTTTTTCCACGCCAAAGCGGAACATGATGGGCAAGAGGAGCGACAAAATCAAAAGTCCGACGCCGCCGGCGGCTAATATAATCAGCCAAATGGGGTCGTCGCTTTGCAAATGCAATACCAGGGTAATTATGGACAAAACAGCCAGCGTGCCAAGATTTAGTAAGATTCCCAAGACATATTTGCTCAAAACGAGCTTCTTTCTGGAGATGGGCAAACTCAGCGCGTAGCGGTCCCATTTGGCCTGCTCGTCAAAAGCAAGAGAAGTGATGGGTAGCATGGTGCATAACAAAACAGAGATGGTAATCAGAAAAGCGCTGTCTTGGTTGATGACGGAAAAGAACATATAAAATATGAGAATCGCGCCGATGACGATGCCCTGTTTTTTAAGGTTGATTAAGTCTTTAATCAGCAATCCTTTCATTCCTTTTCCCCCCTGACATGGTACAACATAATTTGTTCCAGATTGGCCGGATCTATGGTATAGTTGCCCTTTAATTTGCTTTTTTGCACCAGGGCTTCCACACCATAGCGGTTTTTACGGTAGCCTTGGATAACGGCCGGATCGATTGCCGCAAATTCCGTCAGCCCGCATTTAAGGATGCCGTAACTGTCTAATAGTTCATCTTTCGGCCGGCTAAAGACGATTTTACCCTGATGGATCAAGACGATATAGTCCGTAATCTTTTCCAAGTCGCTGGTGATATGCGAGGAAAGAAAGATAGAGTGCTCCTCATCTTCGATAAAGTCCATAAAAACATCAAGAATTTCTTCCCGTACGATCGGGTCCAAGCCGCTGGTTGCTTCATCCAAAATTAAGAGCCTGGCATGGTGGGAAAGCGCGACGGCGATGGCAAGCTTCATTTTCATCCCGTGGGAAAACTGCTGTACGGTTTTGTTGACCGGCAGCGTAAACCGTGTGAGATAAGATTGAAAAACAGTCTCGTCCCAATTGGTGTAAATATGTTTCATGATCCGGCCTACATCGGCTGTTTTAAGATTAGAGGGAAAGTTACTCTCATCCAATACGATGCCGATTTGTTGTTTGATGGCCATTTCGTCTGTAAGATGATCCATGCCTAAAACCTGAATCTGTCCGTCGTTTTTATGGATCAGGTTTAAAATCAGCTTGATGGTGGTGCTCTTCCCGGCCCCGTTTTCACCGATAAAGCCCATGATGCAGCCCTTGGGCAGGCTAAGATTCACATCGTCCAGACAAAAAGTGTTATATTGTTTGCACAGATGATTGATTTGTAATGCGTATTCCATTTATTGTTCCCCCTTATAAAGCAATGTGGTGATGTCCAGCAGTTCCTCTAAGCCGACGCCGCAGCCCTTTGCTTGATCCACAGCATCCTGCAGACTGGTTTCGATCTTACGCAACTGTTCTTCACGGATGATGTCGATATTTTTAGCGGCTACAAAACTGCCTTTGCCCATGATGGACGTGATAAAGCCGTCGCGCTCTAAATCTTCAAAGGCTCTTTTTGTGGTGATCACGCTGATGCGTAGTTCTTTGGCAAGCGTACGCATGGAGGGGAGCGGGTCGCCTTCTTTAAGCACGCCGCAGATAATTAAATTTTTGATTTGAGAGACAATCTGCTCATAAATAGGCTTGCCGCTTGCATTGCTGATCAAAATATCCACCCTGTCACCCCTCTCATAATCACCGTGTCATATTGTATATAGACATTATATACAATATGACATAAATGTCAATAAAAAAGTAAAGAAATTTTGACCGCTTCGGGTTAGGTTAAGGTGACGAAGGTTGAACTAACCCGCCTCCGCCTGGCTAAAGAAAGTGTTTTGCCCTAGGCATACATAAAGTAAAGCAAGGAGGATAACACCGCCTAGAGTACGGCTGGCGAGCAAAAAACCGGCTTGCCTAGCGGTAGTGTATCAAATTTTTAGCCTTTTAAAAGCCGAAAGGCAATAAAAAATACGCTTCCTAGGAAGCGTATTAAACTTATTTTAGGTTATTTAGTGGCGGATAATGTCATTTCGGCGGTTATTTCTTTGCCTTGTGTGGTTTGGGCGACCAGATCAAACTCAAAGGTATGGTCTTTGGGGGGGACGGGGCCGCCGACGGATGCATCACGGGCATAAGCGACTCCGGCGAGGTCATATGTACCGGTCAAAGCGGTGTTGATCGTATCGGAAGTCAGATTGATTGTAAGATCACCCCCATATTTCCATTGGCTACTTTTGCCAAAGGTGTAAGAGAGCGATTTGATTCTTTCCGGCCCTGTATAAAAAATACGAACGGCCGAGCGGAACCCATCTTGCAACCGGGATATATCCGTTTGGCTGTCATATCGCAAAAGCTGGTCAAAATCCGCTTGCGTGATGCCCCTGATATCTACCTGAACCTGCCAGTCTCCTTGCCCACCTGTGAAGGTATAGGGAATTTGACTTAAATTCGCTTCCGAATTTTCTGTAACTCGGCGGTGGTAATTACTAAAAATAAGCGGCAGGATGCAAAGTACGATAACAAGGCTAACAAAAAGAGCTTTTTTCATCCTGATTCTCCTGACTTAAAAGAGATATCAACTTAATCGTTTGAACGGGTATATGGATAGTTGGATACAGGTCTTTTATACTCTGCGCAGCAATTCCCAGGCGGCTATGATGATAAAATGAGGGATAAACTTGGCGCAAGCCAGGTGAAAAAGGCCAAACGGCCCGAAAGCGGCTATGGGTAACCCAATAGCGTTGTCAAACAGGGCGCAGGCTACTACATGCTTGGGGTTTGCGGCAAGACGCAAAAAGTGGTTGACCGTTTTGCCGTTTTGCGTGTCTTGGCCGACTGCCATAAATTCTGTTTTAACCCACTGAGGGCAGACAGCGGTAGCTGTAATACCGCGCCCGATCAATTCCCAGCGTAAGGCTCTGGTGTAGGATATTAAAAAGGCTTTGGTTGCCGCATAGACATTGATTCCCGGAAGAGGCTGAAAACCGGCGGCGGAGCAGATCTCTAAGATGCGGGCGCCGTGGCCCATATACGGGAGACTGATTTGTGTCAAGTCGACGGCGGCCTTGCAGTTCAGATCGATCATGCCGTTTACTTCTTCCAGGCTAAGGTCACGATAGGTGCCGAATTTGGCAAAACCGGAGGCGTTGACTAGGATGCGAAGATCGGGGCTTTCTTTTTGCAAAAGAGCCTGCACTTCTTCGATGCTTTCTTGTTTGGTCAGGTCGAGGGCGAGGATGCGGAGCGGCGTTTGAATGAGTGTACGCAACTCCTCCAGACGTTCTTTTCGTCTGGCGATGACCCAGATTTCGTCTAAAGTCTCTTTTTGGCTGACCTGTATGACAAATTCTTTGCCGATGCCGGAAGATGCGCCCGTGATGATGCCTATTTTCATTCAATCACCCCTTACTGCCGGATACTCTTGATTAATACTATTTTACCATAGTTTACAGAAAAGATAACATTTATTGATGTTTCATAAGAATAAGTAGGCAAAATATTTTAGATAAGTAAAAACAATTTATAATATTCGACTAAATTACACATAATTCGACTGAAGTAGCAGGAGGAAATATTATATATACGTATAATTATCAATAAATTAATATGGAAAAATAAAAAAGGTGGGGATAACATGGGGGCCTATAACGATTTGGAAGAAATTCTTTTAAGAGTTTTTGATGAACCGAACTTTTTGTCCCCAAAACGTCCTGCCGCAACGTATGATTATTTCAAACCAACCCTAGAAGCAAACAGATTACAATTGAAAGAAGAGGACTATCTGGAAATTATTGACAGCTCTTCCGAAGGCTCTTTCGTTCATGATCTTATTAAGGACGAGATATATTTTTCAGAGCAATGGCAAAAGAGGTTGGGGATTGAGTATATTCACCCCAAAGAGGCCTTAGAAGCCTCATTAAGATGTGCACACCCTGATGACGTAGACGATATAAAAAATGACTTTTGGCGGGCCTGCGCGAATAAAGCATCAAAGATCAGGCTGACATTCCGTGTTCATACGGTCGATGCGGGTTACATTTGGGTATTGGCCCAGGCTAAAATTATTTATGACCCGCTCGGAAACCCGATCAAATATTACGGCACATATATGGATATTACCGAGTTTAAAAAAGCCGATGAAGAAAAACAGGCTTTATTAGATATGCTCAATATGGAAAAGAACAAACTGACGGAGCTTGTCAACAACATCCCCAATGAAATTTGGTATTTTGACCTAGATCATAAGTTGGCTTTAGCAAATCCCAAAGCAATGCAAGATTTTGGGTTTACGGGAAAAGAAGATTTTGAGACAATCCTTCGTCAAATCACTGTCTATCGATCGGATTACACGTTGCGTCCGTTTGATGATTCTCCGGTTTATAAAGCATTGCGGGGGGAATGTGTCAATGGTCAGGAAGAGATTGTTAATTTACCATCGACAAATCAATTGCAGTACCGTAAAGTCTACGCTTCCCCGGTAAAAGACCAGGCGGGTAATATCATTGGGGCCGTAATGATCGTGCATGATGTTACTCAACAAAAAAAAGCAGAAGAGGCCCTAAAAGAAGAAGAAGAGGCAAAGACTTTTCTGCTTTACTTAAACGACACGCTGCGGATGATCAAAGAGCCCTACAAAATACAACAGACGGCATCTGCTTTGCTGAGAGAATACCTTTGTGCCGCACATGTACACTTTGCCAAGACCTATGATCACGATGGGGATGCTTTCACGATTACCATGCCTCCTAAAAGAACTTTAGAATCCGAAGGAGATCAATCGTTTGTCGGCTTATTGAAGCATTTTAGCACTGAAGACTTTAAAGATCCGATCAATGTATTGCAAAACGGACAAGCCGTGGTGGTTGATAATGTGGAGACATCTCCCCTATGTTCCGAAAAAGCCCGCCAATATTTCCGTACGGTTAAAAAAACATCGTTTATAGCCGTACCATTGGTTCGTGAAGGCAGACTGGTTTGGGTTTTGAGCGTTGTTTCTAACTACCCCCGGGAGTGGACGCAGCTGGAAGTTAAAACCATTCAGGAAGTCGGTGAGCGTACCTGGGATATTATGGAGCGTTGCCGTGCAGTAGCCGCTATGAAACAAAGCGAACAGCGGGCTATGGAATTGGTGGAAAAGCTGCGCCAAGCAGATCAAAATAAAAACCACTTTCTCAATTCGTTATCCCACGAGCTCAGAAATCCGTTGGCGTCCATGATGATGACGCTCTCATTAGCGGATCATTTAACCGATGAAGAGGAACGGGCGAAAGCAACCAAAATACTGAAACGCCAGGTCAATCAATTATCCAACCTGGTTGATGATTTATTGGACGTTACCCGTATCACCCAGAACAAACTGGTTCTAAAAAAAGAACAAGTAAATCTTAATGATATAGCAATACAGGTTGTTGCGGACTTGCGGCCACTATTTATTAAAAAAGGGGTGGCATTACGAACGGATATCAATCCGAATCATTTGTATGTGGAAGCGGACTCTACGCGGATGATACAGGTACTAAACAATTTGTTGCAAAATGCGCTCAAATTTACGGATAAGGGCGGTCATGTACTCGTATCTTTAAATAAGAGTGATTCTTGCCAGGAGGCTATCCTTGAGGTTTCCGACACGGGCCGAGGAATCGAAGAGGATGTTTTAAACAATCTTTTCGAACCGTTTTTCCAGGCGGACCATGCTCTGAACCGTAGTGAAGGCGGGCTTGGTTTAGGGCTTACGATTGTAAAAGGGTTGGTGGAGATGCACGGAGGGTGTATTGCTGTATCCAGTAAGGGCGTAGGTCAGGGAGCGGGATTTGGCATCCGTCTGCCGTTATCCCAAAATGCTGCTTCTTTGGGGTTTAAAACACCGGATCAAGATCCCGTTTGTTTATCAGACCGTGGCAAACGGATACTGGTGATTGATGATATCGGAGATATTGCAGATGTACTTTGTTCATTATTGGAAATGTTGGGTCATGAAACCAGGTCGGCCGCAAGCGGAGCAAAAGGAATCCGTTTAGCAAAGGAATTCCTTCCGGATGTGGTCATTTGCGATCTTGGCTTACCGGATATCAATGGATATGAAGTTGTGCGGAATATCAGAAATCAGCATCATCTCAAAGATACTTTTTTCATAGCTCTTTCCGGGTATGCCCAGCCCGATGATATCATGAAAGCCAAGGAGGCGGGATTTGACAGCCATGTGGCTAAACCGATTGATCTGGATATGCTAAAAAAGATTTTATCAAAGATTTAATCATTTTAAAAGATAAAACTAGAATAAAAACATCATCCGCATGCGGATGATGTTTTTATTCTAGTTTTTCTACCCGGTATTGGACAGAACGTATGCACGGATTGTCTGGGACGAACATAAAATAAGATAGGCACCATGATGTAATACATGATGTAATCAATGAACAAATTCTATGAAGAGGTGATTAATCTTTTATGCCAAAAAATAAATATTTTGACGGCGATAATATTGCCGATGCAAATTTTGCCCCTTGGGAGGCATCCTGCCCATATCCGCCGACACCGTGGCCGGATCCTAAACCATGTCCTCCGTACCCGCCATGCCCTCCGCCGTGGCCAGATCCTAAACCATGTCCTCCGTGCCCGCCATGCCCTCCTCCGTACCCACCCCCGTATCCTCCGTATCCTCCGTTCCCTCCGTGCCCACACCCGTTCCCTCCGTGCCCACCATGTCCGGATCCAAAACCGGAGCCTCGCCCCTATCCCAAGCCGCCTGTAACTGGTGACAGCATGTATGCGGCAAGCAATCAAAGTGCTGCGCTTACTGTAGTTGCCGCCGGCACCGTGGTTCCTTTACCGGATCTGCAGAGCCTGGATAGTTTTATACCCAATGCAAACAGTACGGCATTTACAGTTCCCGAAAAAGGCCGTTATCTGATTAGTTATCGTATCTCGACAACAACCAATCTTCTGCTTTCGGCCGGAGTTTACCTAAACAATATTCTCGTCCCGGCCTCTCTGGTGACGCCAAGCCTTGCCGGTAATGAGTTTGAAACATCATTTATCGTCCGCCTTAAGGAAGGCGATCAATTATCATTGGTTATCTTGGGTTACAATGGAGCCGTGACACTTGACGCCGGAGTTGGCGCGTTTCTTACCGCTGTACGTTTAGATTAGAGTCTATAATTGATAAAATGCTTGCGTTTATTGGCTAAAAAACGTAAATGCATAATAATATAACAAAGGTAGCAGAATCAATGATTCTGCTACCTTTGTTATTGCCGTATTGTCAGATAATTTAATGATATAAGAAAATTCAAAATTGGACTTGAAATCACACAACAATTCATATAAAATGTCAGATAATAGGTTTTATTAAGCTAAAGGAGGGTGTATGGAAATCGACCAGTTAAGAAAGAAGATTCAAAGTATGTTTGTTAAGGACTCAATCCTGTTAGCCATAACGATCGTTTTAGTTTGGTGTGTCATACTTGCTATTTTCCCGCAAGCACTAAGCTTAGCGACAAGTGCCTGGGTAAACGTGTTTATCTGGGTCATTATGATCATCGTTTTGGTTACCATCAGCAGCAGTATCCTCGCTGTTTTTTTGCATATCAAAAGGAATAAGTCTGAAATCTATGCGGAAGAATTAAAGTATCAAAAAAATCCATGCAATAAGCTCGATTAAGGGAGGGCAGAAAATAGTGGTAAAAGAAGAAGTCAAAAGCTTAAACGGTGGCAAGATGACAAAAAAAGAGATTTTTTGGGGCGTATTTGACGTGCTCTTTGTTTTGATCTTATGTTTTGTTGTTTTATTGACTACCATGTTTATCCAAAGAAACCAACCCGTCGTTGGTGCCAATGGGTACGAAATAGGTATTATTTCACTTTCTATCGTAATTATCAGTGTAGTTTGTTATTTCTTTTTCTTGGTCAAAAGAAGCAAAGGGGAATTAAAAGAAATCGTCGACAGGGTTTATGGCTCTGAAAAAAAAGTAGAGGAGCAGGAATGATATGAGTTTTTGGAGTATGATGAACTGGGTCGTTTGGGCTCTTTGTGCTTTATTCGTTTTTCTTTTGGTTAGTGATTTTGTTAAGGTGGAGATCATCCGCAAGATACGCAAGGAAGAAGAACAAAAAGAGCAATGATAAGACCGGTGAAGAAAAATAGCAGTCAAGGGACTGTCGTGTGAAAATTGAAGGGGCCATGGGCCTCTCATTTGTGAAGGAGCTGGTAAGCAAGGTGGAAGAACCTACTAAAGTTGTGGAAGTAAAAGAAAAATCACTTTTATCCAAGGTTTTGGGCCCCATGCATGTTTGGGCGCTGGGCGTTGGCATCGTTTTGGTCGGCGAGTTTATGGGCTGGAATTTTACCATCTTAAAGGGTGGATCTCTTGGAGCTATTATCGCTTGCTGGACCATCGGTATGTTGTACATTGCTATGATTATGGTCAACACGGAAATCGGTTCTGTGATTCCTGAAGCCGGCGGGCAATACGCCATGGCCAAGTATTTACTTGGACCGCTTGCCGCATTTAATATCGGTCTGATGCTCGTTTTGGAATATGCTATGTTGGAAGCAGCCGACGCTTTGGTTGTCGGCCAGATTTTGCAATCCTTAAATCCGGAAATTCAACCTTTGCCTTATATTATCTTAAGTCTTTTGTTATTGACTTATTTAAATTACCGCGGCGCTTATGCCACATTGACGTTAAACTTTATCATTACGGCAATCGCCTTTATCACCATCATCATTCTTTTATTTAGCACCAGTTTTTGGAATCCGCAAGTGTCTTTGATTAAATTAAAAGAGATGACCAACGGTCTGCCTTACGGGCCATTGGGGATTTTGGCGGCCATGCAGTTTGGTATTTGGTTCTATCTGGGGATCGAGGGTACGACGCTGGCGGCTGAAGAGTGCAAATCTACACACAGAGCTTTGCCCGTAGGCGCCATCATCGGTCTGGCGACACTACTCATCGGCGCGACCATTACCTGGTTTGTTTGCTCCGGTTTGGTTCCGGCAGGTGAGCTTGGCGTTTCTGCCTACCCACTTTATGATGCGGCGCTTGCCACCGGCAAACTGTTTGTGGTCATCGCTTTGTTTGTGGGGACGATACTGGCTTGTCTTGCCAGCGCCAACGGTTGCATTAATGATGCCAGCCGCGCCTGGTTTGCCATGTCGCGTGACAAATTGATTCCGGAATTTTTTGGAGCGACCCATCCTAAATACAACACCCCGTACCGTGCTATCGTATTTTTATTGCCGATCTCTTTGGCGTTTGCTTTTACGGGAATGTTGGATCAGGTTATTACCTTCTCTATCTTGTCGGCGTTGCTGGTCTATGTCTTGACCGGATATATGATGTTCCGTTTCCGTTCCATGTACCCGCTCGGCACCATCAAACGCGGATACATCGCGCCGATGCATCCGTTGCCGGCGATTGTTGTCATTATCATTGCCTGTGCTACTTTGCTGGGGATGTATTTTGGTTATTGGATCAATATGCTTTCCGGTGTCGTCTTCTATTTTTTGGCATCGGTCTGGTTTGTTTCCCGCAGAGCCAAATATATCGATAAAGATCATTTCCTCGGTGCCGGGATCAAAGACTGGGGTAAACCCAACCTGTAAGTCTGTTATTAAAGGGCATGCCCTCAACAGAGGGCATGCCCTTTTTAAAATTGAAATTGGTTCATCTGTGTTCGCTGTAAAGGAGGTCAAATCTTGAAATTTGCGTTTATTGTTTATGAAAATATGACCTTATTGGATTTTGCCGGCGCTTACGATCCGCTTACACGGTTAAAAAGCATGGGTTTTATGCAAGATTTTGCGTATGATGTTTGCGCCCCAAAAGAATCGGTTCGGACATTTGAAGGCTTGGAAATCAAGCCCAACAAAGTAAAAAATGATTTGAGGGAATATGATTATTTGTTTATTCCCGGCGGGAATGGCATTGCCGCATTATTGACGGACGAAGCCTTTTTGACTTGGGTTCAAAATAGCTCGCCCCATGCTGTTATGACGGCGGTTTGCGGAGGTGCGTTGGTTTTGGGGGCGTCCGGTTTTTTAAAAGATAAAGAAGCGACTACGCATCCCAATCTGATGCAATATCTAAAGAAGTATACCGATCAGGTATCTCAAGCTAGAGTTGTGGACTCTGGGAATGTAATTACAGCCGGAGGGGTTACGGCTTCGATCGACTTGGGTTTATATCTTTGCGAAAAAATTGCCGGATCGGAAGTTCGAAAAAAGATTCAAAAACAAATGGATTATCTGCTATAATTGTTCATATGAGAAAAAACACTTCCTTAACAAGGTCGTAAAATAGATCAAAGGGGGGTGTGTAAGATCAATAAGATATTAATCATTAAAGACGACTTATCCTTGAGTAACGGCATGGCTCTGGCCCTAAAGGATCATGAGCTGTCCTTTGTCCATGTGCAAAATTTGCGCCAGGCCAGATAAGCTGTTTATGCCGACTGTTTGGATCTGATCATTTTGGATCTGAATTTACCCGATGGCAGCGGATTAGACTTTTTAAAAGAGCTTCGTACGTCCTTTGCCGTTCCGGTGATTATGTTGACCGCCAATGATCTGGAAATCGACGTAGTAACGGGCTTGGATCTGGGAGCGGACGACTATATTACTAAGCCCTTCAGCTTGATGATCTTAGGGGCAAGGGTTCTTGAAGGGCGGTCAGACGGGTCTTCGCGGTCATATCATGCTTGCCGCTATGCGTGACCTGCTGGGCGGCGAGGACATGGGGCTTAAGAGCGGTACTGCGCAGGAGTGGTTTGACGCATGGAAGGATCATGCGGTAAGCCTGCTTGATGCCAACTCGATGGACTTTATGGAAAAGGATTATCCCAAAACAGCGATTCTCTTGCGAATGCTGGAAAAGAATAATTCTTAGAAATCAAAAGGGGATAACAGCAAAAATGCTGTTATCCCCTTTTTTCATGTTTAGGGTATCCGTTAGGAATACTTATTGATATGATTCGCAGATATGTTTGCTATACTGGACAAAACCAATTATTTTCTCTGTAATTTTAGTTCCTCATAGCATTGTTCCACAAAGGCGAGCGGATATTGCGTGCGCAATGCTACATCTTCCAAGGCGATTCCCTGGGCGAGAAAGTTTTTAGCGACATTCGTCATACTTTCTCCCACCTCGATCAAGTAACCATCCGGATCATAAAAACGCACCACACGTTGCCCCCAGGGGCTTACTCTGCAACGGTGCAGATAACAAATATCAGGCATTTGTTCCAGGCGGAAGAGGAAGGCGTCGAATTCATCTTCTTCAAAATACAATTCCACATTGTTGGCGGCTTCTCCGATTGCTTCTTCATTTAAACGGACCAGGGCGGCAAAATGTTTTTTTTCATGGAGGCAAAAATCACCTTCAAACAACACGTTTTGCCTGAAGTCGTATTTGATGGTTTGTCCCAAAACAGTTTGATAGAAGCGTTTGGATCGTTCCATATCTTCCACCAGGATCAGCGGACAGCGGAATTTCAAGACTTAAGCACCTCCCCAATTTAAAAAAGATTACTCAACAGGATAGCTTTATTTTATCTCATATTACAAAAAATACAATGGATTTCTCCCCGGTTAAAAGTTTTGATTGATTAATTTGCGGGATTTTATACAATATAGTTAAGAGCGTATTGGAAACCGGTGCATTTTGTAAAGGAGTGATCGGAATGAATAAAAAAGTTGCCATTATCGGGGCAGGGCTTACAGGGCTTAGCGCAGGAATTTACCTACAGCAAAAGGGCATCGAGACAGAAATATTTGAGCTTTCAGGGAATGCGGGTGGGATGTGTACCACCTGGGTAAGAGGCGGATACCGCTTTGACGGCTGCATCCATTGGATGGTGGGGACTTTGCCCGGCGATGCTTTCTATAAAATGTACCTGGAAGTAGGCGCTCTGGAAGCAGACACGCCCATTCATCATGCCGAAAGCTTGCAAACGGAAATTGAGGGTGTGCTGTACGAAGTGCCTTTGCAGTTAGAGCCATTCCGCCAATTTCTTTTGCGGATATCTCCGCAGGATAAAAAAAAGATCGAGCATTTTTGCACAGCAGTTTCCGCAATGGGGGTCAAGACTCCGGATGGCTTTGGGGCGGTTCTCGGTTTTACAAAACAACTCATCCCGTTTATGAGGGTGCTTAAGCGTTATACGAGCATGACGGTACGTGAATATGCCGAAGGTTTTCAGAGCCAAATCATTCGTTCGCTTCTGTGCGATCTTATGCCACCGCAATATACCGTAGTGGGGCTTTTTATGATGTTGGGCATGCGTATGTGCGGCAATGCCGGCTATCCTTTGGGTGGGGCTTATGATGTGATCGGGAGAATGGAAACTAAATATCATTCTCTGGGAGGCAAAACGCGTTATAACAGCAAAGTGGACGAAATCGTCGTAGAATACGGCAAGGCGGTGGGCGTAAAATCCGGCGGCCAGTTTTATGCATCAGATGTTGTGATTGCGGCCTGTGATATGTACGATACGATCTACCGCATGCTGGAGGGCAAATACCATCACCAACAGTTGGAAACCATGCTGGACTCAGCCGAGTTGTTTGAGCCTTTGCTGGTTGTTTCCTTTGGGTTAAAACAGAAACTTGGGATTCCGGATGCGCTGACCTTTAATTACGCCCAGGGGATCAAGACAGCGCCCGGATTGATCGCGGACCGAATCTTCCTGCGGGCGTATGATTTTGATCCTTCCGCTGCACCTTATAACGGTAGTTCGGTTATGGTGCTTCTAGGTTCGCAGTTGGATTATTGGCAGAACTTAAGGCAGGATAACAAAGAGGAATATCAGCAGCAAAAGAAGGTTCTTGCCGACACGGTTGCCAAAGCGCTGGAAGATCGTTTTCCGGGTTTTACCGATGCAATAGAGGTGGTCGATGTGGCAACGCCCGCTACCTATGTGCGTTATGCCAATTTGTACCGCGGCTCATGGGAGGGATTTGCGCCTACCCCGGAGTATATCCGGGCAAAGATCAAAAACACCGTGGAAGGCGTGGACGGCCTATATCTTGCGGGGCAATGGACAACGGTCGGCGGCGGTATTTGTACGGCTGTCAAGAGCGGCAAAGATACGGCGCAGACCATCAGCCATGATCTCAAATAGTACATCGGAGTGATTGGTAAAACCAGAAGAAAAGCGTATCCGAACAAAAAATCGGATACGCTTTTCTTAATTGCCATACATGATTTTAAGATTTAGATTGAGCGCTTAATTCATTCAGTTTTTCGTAATTTGCGATTTGGATCCCTCCGCGGGATAGCAAGACCATTTGTTCCGTATGAAAATATTTCAGCATCCTCGTGACTACTTCACGCGCTGTCCCCAGATGGCGTGCGATTTTTTCATGCGTGATGGGCAAAAACGTGCTGTTTTCGATCACGCTCTGTTCCAGCAGAAAGTCGGCCAATCGTTTGTCAAAGCGTTGAAAGAGTATCTGTTCGATCAGCCACATTACTTCGGAAAACCGGGAAGCCATGAGCTGGTTGGTAAAGTTGGCGACAGCGAGCGAAGTTTGCATCAGTTGACGGTAGACATGGGTGGGAATGATGAAAAGGTCGGTATCCTTGTCGGCCTCTACCCAGATATCAAATTGGATATCATTAAGCATGCAGGAGGCGGAAAACAAACACATATCGCGTTCATACAAACGGTAAACGGTGATTTCCTTGCCGCCCTCTGAAAGGATATAGGCGCGCAGTAACCCCCCCTTTACCAAGTATAACCCCAGGCAATCCTCGGAGCCTTTATGTATAACAGTCCCTTGAGGAATTTTGCGTTCGATCACGGATTGTGTAAGAGTCTGTTGTTCTTCAGGCGTCAGCTTGTTCCAGATGGGGAATAAATCTTGCAGGTCTTTTGCCACCGAATTTGTGGAAACAGTTGCATCCATGCTTATAGCCGCCTTCCCTGGTAATGATTTGGTATCATTATAGCAGTGCCGCCCGTTTTCGGCAATACTTTGCTTTTGAATGCTCTTTGAGGATGTGTTATAATATCCCCAGAATGCCCTCGCAAAGCGCGGCTATGCGATTATAAAAACAAAGTTGCTACCGTTTGTTTGCATTTATGTTAGAGAAAGAAGGAACAGTATGCGCCTGTTTATTGCCATTGATTTCCCCGAGCCGCTCAAAAAGCAGATCGCCGCAATCGGTCAGGATTTACAGCGGCAGATGATCAGCGGCCGTTTGACGACAAGTGATAATCTTCATCTGACCTTGGTCTTTATCGGCGAGACCAACCGCTTATCTGATGTCAAACAGGTCTTATCTACAGTCAAAGCGGCGCCCTTTATTCTCAAGTTTGGCGATGTCGGCCGCTTTCGCCGCGACGGGGGAGATATCTACTGGTATGGGGTGCAAAATGATCCCACCTTGCAAAAGCTTTATCATGATTTGGACAGCGGTTTGCGGCAGGCCGGGTTTGCCTTGGAATCGAGGCCTTACCGTCCCCATTTAACTTTAGGCAGACAGATGACAATGCAAGAAGCATTCGATTTGCGTGTCTTTGCCGGGAGTGCGCTTGGGTTGCAGACGGAAGTCGCGGAGGTTTGTTTGATGAAGTCCCAGCGGATCGCAAACCGCCAGGTTTATACCAAAATAGCCGTCCAGCCGCTTGTGGGTTGATTGTTTTAAAAAGGGAGGCGTATTTCGTGTCCAAAGAAGCACAAAACATCAAACTGGGTCGCTACCGCCACTTTAAAGGGCAGGACTACCGGGTTTTATATCTGGCGAAACATTCGGAAACAGGGGAAGACATGGTGGTTTATCAGGCTCTATACGGTGATTTGGGGATTTGGGCCAGGCCCGCTTCCATGTGGAACGAGACGGTCATAAAAAACGGCAAAGCCACTCCCAGATTTGTCTTTTTGGAAGAATAAATAGATTTTATCATTGATCAATTCTTGAGTTTTATAACGGATTTTTTGTTTTTCGTCCTTAAAATCAGATCTCTATTTTTTAAGATGAATATTTTGCAATCAAAGCCCAAAAACTATTTTTAGGACTTTGATCCAAAAGAGGAGGAAAACAGCAATGATTCGAAACCGTCTCAAACGGATGATTTTTTCTGTAATGATCGCACTTGCCATCTTTGCTCTTGTTGGTTGTAGCGGTGCGGAAACGGATCAGGGAACAACAAATGATGAAAGTAATATCACAGATAACGGTATTGCAAATACGGATCGCATTGAAGAAAAAAATGCAGGCACCAGCCCATAATAAGACATAATTGCGACGTGATGCAAAGGTAGAAAAATTATTATATATTTCCCCTGCAGAAACAAGTGTTTTCAGATACTCAAACGCTAAACCTTGTCCATTATATTAACTATTTTTTCATTTGATTTTGCTTAAATATTTTTTGCTGGTTGACTTTTAAAAGTATATCTCATATAATGTACACAAACTTAATGCTATCTTCGGGGCGGGGTTAAATTCCCCACCGGCGGTGAAGCGGCGTATGCCGACAAGCCCGCGAGCGTAAGCTGATTTCGGTTAAATTCCGAAGCCGACGGTATAGTCCGGATGGAAGAAGAACAGCAAGGCATTTGCTTTCTCGTCCCACGAGTGTTTTTAAAACAATTGTGGGACTTTTTTGTTGCCTGTTGTCCAAACCTTAGATAGCCAAAAAAACAAACTAAGGAGATGTTTTTTATGGCAAAAAACCACATGACCGCAAAAGAAAGTATTTCTCGTTTGACAAAAATGGGCCTATTGGTTGCCTTATCCGTTGTCTTGGTGCTCTTGATCCGCATCCCCATTTTCCCGGCAGCGCCCTATTTGATCTATGATATGGCCGATGTGCCCATCCTTTTAGGCGCCTTTTTGCTGGGACCTGTCGCAGGGCTGGAAATTCTTTTGGTTGTTTCCGGCATCCAGGCCTTCTTATTAAGCCCGGACGGTATTATCGGTATGATCATGCACTTTTTTGCTTCGGGTGTTCTGATTTTGGTTTCGTATGGAATCTATAAACTGGGGAGGAAGACAACCCGGAGTATGATCCTGGGTTTAATCTTGGGTACAGCTGCTATGGCAGCTACCATGGTTCCGCTCAACCTGATCTTTACGGTTTATTTTTATGGGGTCCCCAAAGAGGCTGTGGTCGCATTACTCGTTCCTATTATCATTCCCTTCAACCTGATCAAAGCCGGAGCCAATTCGATCCTGCTCTTTTTGATCTTTAAGTCCATCCGTTTTATTTTTAAAGAACATAAACAGAAATTACTCGAATCTAACATGACCAAGTAATTAAAAAGCCGGTAGAGATACCGGTTTTTCTTTGGCGTTAACAGTCTGATAACGAATACAAAGTCTATAAACGGTAAACAGTAACCGATAGAGTGATAACAGACAGCCGGATTGCCAATTGTATGCAGGTGCTTTTTTTAGTGCTTTTGCGATACATAATTTTGAGATAACATTTTCTTGACAAACAGACCGGTTCTATTGTAAGGTTCTTACAGGATCAATTGAATGGATGAGGTGGCAAAATGACGCTTGACCAACTTTGTGTCGGGCAACAGGCAAAAATCGTCTCTGTGGGCGGCGGCGGTGCGTTAAGACGGCGTTTTTTGGATATGGGGCTAATCCCAAACACCGTCGTTAAGGTAAGAAAGGTAGCTCCTTTGGGAGACCCTATCGAAATTTACCTGCGTGGATATGAATTGACATTGCGCTTGGCGGATGCAAGAAATATAGAAATTACGGAGATATAGATGGCGATCACTTTTGCTTTAATCGGAAATCAAAACTGCGGCAAAACAACGCTGTTCAACCAGTTGACCGGTAGTAATCAGCATGTCGGGAATTTCCCCGGCGTCACGGTGGAAAAAAAAGAGGGGTACTTGCGAAACCACAAAGAGATCACGATCGTCGATCTGCCCGGTATGTATTCACTTTCACCCTATTCTCCGGAAGAAGTTGTTACCAGGGACTATCTGATTTTTAGCCCTCCGGATGTGCTCATCAATATCGTTGATGCAACCAGCCTGGAGCGCAATTTGTATTTGACTTTACAGCTGATGGAGCTGGATTTGCCGATGGTCGTCGCCCTCAATATGATGGACGAAGTCAAAGCCAGCGGAGGCACGATCGACATCAAGCTGATGTCGGAGCTGTTGGGGGTTCCGATCGTACCGATTTCGGCCAGCAAAAACCAGGGCCTTGATGAGCTGATGCGGGTCGCGATGGTAGTTGCAGGACAAAAAAACCGGCCTGCAACCCGGGATTTTTGCGTCGGTGACGTTCACCGGGCCGTCCATTCCATCTCCTATATTATTGAAGAAGAGGCCAAGGCGGCTCGCGTTCCCGTCCGCTTCGCGGCCATCAAGATCGTAGAGGGCGATGAGCCCATGACCCGCTTGTTAAACTTAAGAGAAATGGAAACCGATATCATCGGCCATATCATTGAGGATATGGAAAAACGCTTGCATATGGACCGGGATGCTGCGCTTGCCGATATGTGTTACCAGTACATCGAAAAAATCTGTGCGCAGGTTGTTATTAAAGAAAACGAGACCAGAGAACAGATCCGTTCCGTCAAAATAGACAGCGTCTTAACCAATCGGGTTTTCGCGCTGCCGTTGTTTTTTGCCATCATGTTGCTGATCTTTTGGCTGACGTTTCGCGTAATCGGCGCTTTTTTCAGTGATCTTTTATCTTACGGGATCAATGCTTTCGTATCTGGTGCGGATGTCGTATTGACCAACATGGGTATCAATCCGACCGTGCATTCTTTGCTCATAGACGGCGTTTTTGCCGGGGTGGGCAGCGTGCTTTCTTTTTTGCCCATCATCGTCGTTTTGTTCTTGTTTCTTTCTTTATTGGAAGACAGCGGCTATATGGCCAGGGTAGCTTTTGTTATGGATCAGATTTTGCTCAAGATCGGTTTGTCGGGACGTTCTTTTGTCCCCATGCTGATCGGCTTCGGCTGCTCGGTGCCTGCCATCATGGCAACAAGAACGCTGCCTTCGCAACGCGACCGCAAAATGACGATCCTGTTAACCCCGTTTATGTCCTGCAGTGCCAAACTGCCCATTTATGCGCTGTTTACGGCTGTTTTCTTCCCGCAGCATAAAACCCTCGTCATGATGGCGCTTTATCTGATGGGTATGATCGTAGCTATAGTCGTGGCCTTTTTATTGAAAAAAACCATTTTTAAAGGCCCGACGGTTCCTTTCGTCATGGAATTACCCGTTTACCGTATGCCGGCCCTCAAGACGGTTTTATTGCATATGTGGCAAAAAGCCAAGGATTTTCTTACCAAGGCTTTTACCATCATCTTTGTGGCCACGGTGTTGATCTGGTTTTTGCAAAGCTTTGATTTGCACTTTAATCTGGTTTCCGATAGTTCCAAGAGCATGCTGGCTGCCGTAGGCCGTCTGGTTGCTCCCATTTTTGCGCCGCTTGGATTCGGGGATTGGCGCGCATCTACGGCCTTAATCACGGGCCTGACGGCAAAAGAAGCTGTTATCAGTACGTTCGCCGTGCTTTTAGGGGCGTCGAATGGCCTATCTTTGCCGCAGATGATGGCCCATTTGTTTACGCCGTTGACGGCCTTCTCATTTTTGACCTTCACGTTACTATATATGCCCTGCGTTGCAGCTATGGCCGCTACCAAAAGAGAGCTTGGAGGTTCGCTTGCCGCTTTGGGCGCCATGCTCTTTCAAACGGGTGTGGCCTGGGTTGTTGCTTTTATCATTTATCAAGTGGGACGAATCTGGTTTGTCTGACAGCGTATTTTTTTCGCCGTTTGATTCATATAAGGTGACGGGAGTTGAACCCAATCCGGTTTTTTACTCGCCAGCCGTACTCCATGCTGTGTTATCCTCCTTGCTTTACATTCAGTAAAGCTGCGTCGTCTGCCTTGCCTGGAGCACCTCTCACGGTAAAAAACTCTTCGACCTCCGCCGCAGAAAAATTTGCGTTTTACACGGCTGAGGACGACGGTATACTTTATGTATGCCTAGGACGAGAACAAAGCAAAACGCAAATTTAGCCAGGCCGAGGCGGGTTAGTTCAACTCCCGTTACCTTACTGGTTTGAGGCTGATTCCTGAACGAGGAGGGATTTGCATGAATTTCCCCAGTATCTTAATTATCATTGCAGTCGGGTTGGGTGTAGTCCTTGCCGTTCGCTATCTAGTTGCCGGTAAAGGACATTTTGGCTGTGACCACCGGTGCGATAAGTGCACTTTTGCGCAAAAATGCGCAGAAGTAAATCAAACCGATCAAAGCAAAAAGGAAACGAACTGTTTAAAGTAATAAAAAAAAGAACCCGTTGGGGTTCTTTTTTTTATTACATCGTGTCGATAAACTCGGGCTACGTTGCGGCTGCCACGTCTCCTCGACGTATATGCTCATACGCCTGCGTCACCGGATTGCGGACGGTGCCTGGTCTCGCTCGTTTTTCGGCCCGCTGTCTACTCTTTAATAGCGATAAAACTGTTCTTTGTCCTCCGGGTGGTCGCTAAAAAAACGCATCAGTTTTTCAATCTGCAACATGGTATTTTTGCTTAAGATATGTTCCACCAGTTCCGTTTCCATAAAACTATTCGATTGGTCCTGGGGAGAAATAAAGCGAAAAAAGCTGTCGATGGTATCATGACGCCAAAGCAGGTAAGCCCCGATTTCTTGTCCCTGGGCGGAAAGTTCGATCACACCATATTTTTCATAATCGATCAGTCCCAGTTCCGATAGTTTATGGATCATTTTCGAGGCGGACGAGGGGCGGACATGTAAAAGCTCCGCCAGATCCTTAATGCGGATATGCCGGTTTTGCTTCAGATAGCGGCAGATCATCTCCAGATAATCTTCCAGGCAAGGCGTGAGCGAACCTTTATGTTGTTCCAATAGCTGGTAACCGCGCACGGTAAAAAACGGTTTTTCTATCGAATGTTGTTTTTGATCATTGCTTGTCATCGGAATAGCCCCTTTTAAAGCTTCTTTCTTTTAATCTTATGCGGAACCATCTAAAAGTATTTTACATATATTGGCTTAGGGAAATTTTCTTATCCGCAGGAAAGACAAATTCGGAGGTTTTTAATGAGTAAAAAAGAATGTCAGACAATTTGGCAGGAGGGTACGGATATGCCTCTTGCCTATTTAGCGATCGGAGATAAGGCACAAGTCACTGCTTTGGATTATCAGGGTGCAGAACGCCGCCGTATGCTGGATCTGGGACTGGTTTGCGGAACGATGGTAGAAGCATTGCAAAAAAGCCCCGCCGGAGACCCCATCGCCTATTTTATCCGGGGAGCCGTCATCGCATTACGGGACGAAGACGCAAAAAGGATATTGGTCCGCCGCTTTGCCTAAAATATTTTGATGGGAGGAAAGATGAGGGGGATGGGTTTAACCAATCAATCGACGGGGACTGCCATGGCGGCAGGGGTTGGTCCTGTGATTATACGCAGCGATCCCCAAGACCGCATTATCGCTCTGGCCGGTAACCCCAATGTGGGTAAAAGCACGGTCTTTAATGCTTTGACCGGCTTAAACCAACATACGGGCAACTGGCCCGGCAAAACGGTTGCCAATGCCCAGGGACAGTACCTGTATCATGAGGTCAAGTACATTATCGTTGATATTCCCGGCACGTATTCTTTGATGGCAAGCTCGCCTGAAGAAGAAGTGGCCCGGGATTTTATCTGTTTTGGCAATGTGGACACGGTCGTCGTAGTCATGGATGCGACTTGTATGGAACGCAATTTGAATCTCGTTTTGCAGATTCTGGAAGCCACAACAAAAGTGGTGGTCTGCGTCAATCTGCTGGATGAAGCCGAAAAAAAGCAGATCTGTATCGACCTGGATGCTCTCTCGGCAAGTCTTGGCGTACCAGTGGTCGGAACCTCCGCCCGCTCAAAAATAGGCTTGGAAGAACTGATGCAAGCTGTGGAGCGAGTCTCCTGTGGCGCGGGGGAACGGGGTTTTCGTTTATCTTATAACCATAAGATCGAAGCCGCTATCGCTCTGGTCGAGCCGAAAGTCAGGGAACTTCTGCAATCAATCGAGTCAAACCGGGGCAATTGGCTGGACAGCCGCTGGCTATCCTTAAAATTATTGGATGGGGATCAAACGTTGCGCGCAGCCGCCACCGATTATCTGGGCAAAGACTTGCTATGCGATCACGATTTGGCAAAAAATCTTGACGAGGCTACAAGTTTGCTGCGGCAATCCGGGTATACGCCCGATGCGTTGCGTGATGAGATCGTGGGAGAGATCATGGAGACGGCCGTACGAGTTTATGATGCTTGTGTTACCTTAAAAAACCGTTGTTACCACAGTAGGGACAGAAAGCTCGATCGTATCTTCACCTCCAAAGCGACGGGCATCCCCATCATGCTCGCATTGTTAGGCCTGATTTTTTGGCTCACGATTACCGGCGCCAATTATCCGTCCGCTTGTCTAGCGCAATTCTTTGCTTGGCTGGAAGGGAAACTGACGATCTTTTTTGCTTTTTTCCAGGCGCCCGACTGGCTGTACGGCGTAGTGGTTTTGGGGCTTTATAAAACATTGGCCTGGGTGGTTTCCGTCATGCTGCCGCCGATGGCGATTTTTTTTCCATTGTTCACACTGCTGGAGGATTCCGGTTATCTGCCGCGCATCGCTTTTAACTTAGACCGCTATTTTAAAAAAGCCTGCGCCCACGGCAAACAGGCTTTGACCATGTGCATGGGCTTCGGCTGCAATGCCTGCGGCGTGATCGGCTGCCGCATTATCGACTCCCCTCGAGAGCGGATGATCGCCATGCTGACCAATACCGTTGTTCCCTGCAACGGGCGCTTCCCTATGTTGATCGCCGTCATCACGATGTTTTTCGCTTCTGAAAATTTTTTTGCCGTAGCTTATGTTTTACCTACTTTACTGTTGGTTGCCGTCATTGTTTTTGCTGTTTTTATGACTTTGGCTTTGTCTAAATTTCTATCCAAGACAATTTTAAAAGGACTGCCGTCTTCTTTTGCCCTGGAACTGCCTCCGTACCGAAGACCGCAGATCGGGACCGTAATCGTCCGCTCCGTTTTGGACCGAACTATCTTTGTTTTGGGTCGCGCCGTCATGGTTGCGGCTCCGGCAGGTGTCGTCATCTGGCTCATGGCCAATCTTTCGGTCGGAGATATAAGTCTGCTGGCATACTGTACCAATTTTTTAGATCCGTTTGCCCGTATGCTGGGTATGGATGGCGTGATTCTGCTGGCCTTTCTTTTGGGCTTCCCCGCCAACGAAATCGTTCTTCCGTTGATCATCATGGGATATGTGGCGGGTGGAAGTATGGCAGACATAGAAAGCCTGAGCACACTCAAACACATTCTGGTGGCAAACGGCTGGACCTGGCTTACGGCTGTCTGTGTCATGATCTTTTCTTTATTGCATTTTCCTTGCGCTACGACTTGTCTTACAATTTTTAAAGAAACCAAAAGCTTTAAATGGACTTTGTTTTCCATTCTTTTACCGCTTTTGACCGGTTGTTTGTTGTGCTTTTTAGTCACGCAAACAACACGGATTTTAGTTATGATTTGATTTTATTAGAAGTATGATTACTTGAGTTAAGGTGACGGTGATAAAAATGCTCCGCCTCGACCAGGCTTGAATACTTCTTTTGCGTTGTTAAAAGGCTTGAGCTACATGATAGTATGCCGTTGTCCTTTAGCCTAGCAAAATACAAAGTTCTGCGGCGGAGATCGAAGAGTTTTTAGCAGCCGGACGCAGCACCAGGAAAGGCAGACGGGGGTATGACCGACTATCAAAAAAGCGGATTGGGTTCGACTCCCGGCACCGGATGGATTCAGTTGGAATATTTTTTTTGAAAGTTGAAGGAATTTAAGAGAAAGAAAAGAAGTAATTGCTGTTATCTTGCAACATTTCCGGCTTATAAAAAAAATCCATACTTTCAAAATTGCATATCAATTACATAATTATAAGATATAAGACAAGCTATTTTCCCATGAGTTTCTCTCGGGACATGCAAGCCAGTAAATATAGCAGGCAAATTAAAAAATGCGGCGAAACACAAAAAGGAATATATTTATTTTATTATAAAAAGACAGAAAATTAGCATTCTATTGATTTATTAGAAAGATGTTAGTATAATAAAGTCAAATGCACTTGAGATTGTAGAATATTAGACGGTAATTTAAATATCCAGGTAAAAAGGATTGTTTTTTTTGTGCTTTTTTGATTAAAAATGGATGCTTGGATACAAAATTTCGGATACATAGTTTAAATAATATCGAAATTTTAAATAAATGAAGTTTTTATGTTTTTTTTCATCAGGTTCTATACATACTACTTTTATTGTTTGTTATTCTTAGGTTAGCTAATTGCTGGCCTATAATGCGACTCCAATCAATTATGGATGAGAAAAAATAGGAGGGGAGGGGAAGATTACTCTTTCGGTCTATTAAGCAAAGAAAAAAAAGGAGGATGTTGAATGACAGATACAACGAATACTCAAGCCGCAAAAGGCTTTACAGCAGACGTTGATTACGCGTATTCTGTTGTCCCGTATGAAAAAAGGAAAACAGGTTGGGAAATTTACGTTGTTTGGACCGGATGGATATTCTATCTGGGCGGCCCTATTACTGGTGCTTTGATTGCAACCGGGATGAATCTTTGGGTAGGACTTTTAGCTATTTTAATTGGTAACGTTTTGCTTGGTTTAGTTGCCAGTGGTACCGGTGTGATCGGGCGCAGAATGGGTGTTTCCGTTACGCGTGTTTCCCGTGTTGCTTTCGGGCATGCGGGCTCCATTTTGGTGTCGGTTATTGTCGCCATCGTTATGGCGGGTTGGTGTGGTGTATCCATTGGTTTGTTGGCTGCCACCATCAATAGTCTCGCTCCGGCGCTTCCAATTTGGCCTATGTGCATTATTTTCGGCGGCCTTGCATTCTGGACTGCCATATCCGGCATGAAGACGCTTGTCTTTATCGGTAGATGGGCCGTTCCGGTTATGATCGTTGTTTTATTAATCGCCATTTTTGGTTCTGTTGCGCAAAACGGCATTGGTTCCTGGGTTCTGCCCGGCGTTTCCATGGGCTTCCTGACAGCTGTCGGCGTGACGTTCGCTCACTGGATCCTCGGCGCCTCCGTTGCTCCTGACGTTACCCGTTGGGCAAAAAGCGACAAAGGCACTATCGGTTCCGCAATGCTTGGCTACGGTATCATGAACACTTTCTTCATGGGCTTAGGTGCCATGGCAGTTGTTTCTTTCGGGGATGCTAGTTTCTTGACCGCGATGTGCTTTGTTTGGGATAATCCTGCTTGGTTTGCACTTGCGCTCTTTGTTATCTTCCTCGTTGTCTGGACTTCCGCTGACAAACAGGCTTATTCTTCCGGTTTGGCTTTGGCTAACATTACCGGCCTGCCGCAAAAAGTCTGCGTGGCCATCGGTGCCGGCATCGGTGTTATTTTGGCTGTAACAGGGATCTACGGCAAACTGTTCGGCTTCTTAAACCTGATCGGTATCTTTGTTTGCCCGTTGGCAGCAATTTTGATTTGTGACTATTTTATTATTAATAAGAAAAAATACCCCATGTTCCAAAAGATCAAATCCAAAGTCAATCCTTTTGCTTTGATCGCATTCGTGGTCGGCGCTTTGTTTGATAAGCTGTTAACGCCGTATTTTGGTATCGTCGCGTTTAACGCTTTTATCGTGACCTTTGTCGTATACCTTATCTTGATGAAAGCCACCGGTTACAGAACGTTTGACGAAAAGGATGGTATGTTTGAAACGACCGGACCCAATGTTCCTGGTGGTACGATTCAGGCAGAATAATCTGATTTGACCGAAATGTTTAATTCAAACCCCAATGCCAAAAAAACTCATAACATAATGGGTTTGCAAATTGAGTTATAGGTTTCTAGGTGATAAACATGGGGTGTCTAAAAGAGTTTTTTTAGATTTCCCCATGTTTATCAACATTATCGCATATCGCAAAAGAAGGAGGTTGGTTGGTAGATGAAAATTTCTTTGACAGTGAATGGCCTAAAGGTCGAACGTGAAGTTAGTCCGCATATGACTCTCTTGGATTTTTTGAGAGAAGATTTACGTTTAACCGGAACAAAAGAAGGCTGCGGTGAGGCCGAGTGCGGTGCTTGCACAGTGATTCTGGACGAAACGGCAGTACCTTCCTGTGTTGTTTTAGCAGTAGAAGCGAATGGCAAATCAGTTTTGACGGTCGAAGGGTTGGAAAAAGACGGCGAGCTGGACAGGCTTCAGGAAGAGTTCATCGCACGCGGAGCAGTTCAGTGCGGTTTTTGTACACCGGGTATGTTGATGACATCCAAGGCTTTGTTGATGAAAAATGCGCATCCCACAGAAGAAGAAATTCGCTTAGCTCTCTCCGGGAATCTTTGCCGTTGCACAGGGTACAAAAAGATCGTAGAAGCTGTTTCTGCAGCTGCTGCGGAATAATCCAGGGTAGATGGTAGGCAGTTTAATTATTATGGTGGAAGAAGGAGGGACTAGCTTTGATTACCAATAAACAAATTTTAAAAATACTCGATGAAAAACAAGATACTTTTTATAAAGGTAAACAAAACTATGTCGGCAAATATGTTGGACAAAGAGTTCCCCGTGTAGACGCTTATGAAAAAGTAACAGGGAGACTTAAATTTGGCGCCGACGTTGAATTACCGAATCAATTGATTTCCAGATTAAAAAGAAGCACGCATGCGCATGCAAAAATTACTCGTTTAGACACCTCCAAAGCAGAAGCGCTGCCGGGTGTTGTCACAGTTGCAACAGGAAAAGAATTCAACGGCCTGACAGGTTGTTATTTAAACGATAGCCATGTTTATGCGATTGATAGAGTTTTGTGGGTAGGCGATATTGTCGCCGCTGTCGCTGCGGAAACAGCAGAAATCGCAGAAAAAGCCGTGGAATTGATTGAAATTGAATACGAAGATATGACTCCGGTATTTGACGCCATCGAAGCAATGAAACCGGACGCACCTCTGCTCCATCCCAATTTGGGCAGTTATAAATGGTTAAAGGGATTTTTGTTTCCTAAACCGGGCACAAATATTGCCAATCACTTTAAGCTCCGTAAAGGTGATGTCGAAAAAGGATTCGCCGAAGCGGACTATATCTTTGAAGATACGCTTTCCGTTCCCATGGTCCAGCATACACCGATGGAATCGCATGCTTGCGTAGTCCAGGTGGAAGCTGGCAATCAGGTGGAAATGTGGGCCTGCACACAAGGACCGTTTTTGGTCAGACAGATGATCTCTGATGCGTTCAATATCCCCTTAAACAAAATCCGTGTCCATACGACCGGTGTCGGCGGCGGATTTGGTGCTAAGTTGATTGCCAAAAATGAACTATATGCCATTCCCTTGGCCTTAAAATCTCACCGGCCGGTTAAAATGGCTTTTAACCGCAGTGAAGAGTTCCTCAACACCTTTGTGCGCCAGGGATTGATCATGAAGATGAAAACCGGCGTCAAAAAGAACGGTAAAATGGTCGCCAGAAAGATCGAATGCATCTGGGACGGCGGCGCCTTCTGTGACTACGGTGTATCGATTGCCCGCTCCGGCGGTTATGCCAGTGCGGGTCCCTATGATGTAGAAAACCTCTGGATCGACTCCTATTGCGTTTATACCAACAAGCCTTCAGGCGGCGCTTACCGTGGATTTGGCGTTCCGGAAGCCGCTACTGTTGAAGAACAGCAGATCGACATGATCGCCGAACGGCTGGGTATCCCGGCTACAGAAATGAGACGGATCAACTTCTATCATGAAGGCGATACGCATGCTACCGGTATGAAGCTTCATTCCGTTGGCTGTGAAGAATGTTTGGATAAAGTTACGACCATGTTGGAAAAAACCCCGTTAAAACCCAAGGAAGGCAAACTGTATGGTGCCGGGCAGGCACATGTCCATAAATTCACGGCGCATACTGTTGCGGCTTCCGCAGTATTAAAGATCAACGAAGATAATTCGATTTTACTCTACCACGCCGTTTCAGAGATCGGACAAGGTTCGCAAACTGTTATGCAGCAGATCGTTTCCGAAGTGTTGGATGTTCCGATCGACCAGATTCAGTCCGTTAAAGCCGATACGCACTTTACGCCGTATGCTTGGCAGACCGCTGCAAGTAAGGCGACTTTCTTTGACGGCAATGCCTGTAAATATGCGGCTGAAAACGCCAAAAAGCAACTGATTGAACTGGCTGCCATCCGTTTTGACGTTCCTCAGGAAGACGTGGAATTCGGCGGCGGCAAACTCTGGCCCAAAGGTAAGCCTGAATCGGCGCAGAACTTTGCTCAGGTTTCCATGGGCGGCTCCTTCCCCAAAGCGGTCTTCGGCCATGGTATCTTTACCGTTGAAGACGGTTCCGGGTTGGACGAGCAAACCGGTCAAGGCAACCGTTGCTCCGCTTTCTGGATGTTCGGTGGGCAAGGTGCCGAAGTTTATGTCGATACGGAAACCGGCGAAGTGGAATTGGCGAGAATGGTTGCCTGCCATGACGTGGGTACCGTTATTAACCCCACAACGGCAGAAGGCCAGTTGGAAGGTTCCGTTGCGCAAGGTCTTGGTATCGCCATGTTTGAGGAAATGCACTTTGATGAAAAGGGCAAATTATTAAACGATTCCTTTACCGATTACCACCTCCCGACCACATTGGATATGCCTCTGATCGAAACGGACTTTGCGGTCAATTCCCCTCATAAGGAAGGTCCTTATGGTGCAAAAGGCATGGGCGAACCGGCTCTCGGGCCTACGGCTGCAGCGATTGCCAACGCGGTTTATAACGCGTGCGGCGTAAGGCTTTTCGCGCTTCCGCTCACCTCGGAGAGAGTTTGGAAAGCCTTGAAAGATAAGGAGGTGCAAAAATAATGAATAAGCTGAGTGAATTTGATTATTATGAACCCGCGACATTGGCAGAAGCATACGATCTTTTAGAAAAATTCGGTACAGAAGCCAAAGTTCTCGCCGGCGGCACCGATATGTTAGTTATGAACAAAAAAAGCGCCTTTGCTAAAGTTGAAAAGTCAGATTGCAACGTGCATAACCGTTTGATCGCTGACACATGCGCGACCACAACTGAAGTAAAAAGGGTTTATGACCTTAAAAATGTCATCAACCTCAAAAAGATCAAACCAATTTTGAATGAAATTGCCGTAAAAGGGGACAAACTAACCATCGGCGCATTAGCCACCATGACGCAAATCAACCTCAATGAATCCGTAAAGAAACACTTCCCGGCATTGGCTGCTGCAGCAGGCCGCATGGGGTCTCCATTGGTCCGCAACATTGCCACCATGGGCGGTAATGTCGCCAATTCCTCACCGGCCGGTGAAACCTTGTTTGTATTGCTCGCATTGGAAGCTAAAGTGCTTGTTGGCGGCAAAGCAGGGAACCGTACCATCGACATCAATGATTTCTTTGTCCATGTCGGTAAAAACTCCCTCAAACCCGGTGAAATCATCTTGGCGTTTGAACTTGAGAGTACCGGTTCGTGTAATGCGTACAAGCGGTTTTCTCCCCGTCATTCCATGGACTTGGTTGTTGTAGGTGTTTGCGCAAATCTTTGGATGGACGGCAAAGTCTGCAAAAAAGCCAATATCGGCCTCGGCGCAGTGGCCATCACCCCGATTCATGCCGTATCTGCAGAAAAATATTTGGTTGGCAAAGAATTAACGGATGATGTGATTAAAGAGGCTGCCAAATTGGCTGCCGGCGATGCGAAGCCTATTTCCGATATCCGTGCATCCGCTGAGTACCGCACACATTTGGTCGAAGTATTAACCAAAAGAACAATCAAAGAAGCATTGGCTTAAATACAGTTTAAGCGTCTTAAAACGGTGCCGCCGGCTCGATCATCCTGTGGCACCGGTTAAGATGTTTATCATTATAAAAAACTAGAAAAGAGGTGTTAAATTGTATAAGTTAGGAGAACCAATTTTATATGAAAAGTTGTCATGGGACGAGGCTGCCCAATTTGGTTTGGAGCCCGGTATCATCCTGGTATGCCCCGGTGGATTGGAACAATGCGGTCCGCACTTGCCGATGGATACCCCGTCCTGCATTAACTTTGAAATCTGCAAAAGGGTTTCCGCTAGATTGAATATCCCCGTTTTGCCGAAGATCAGGCCCGCAGTCAGTGGCCCACATGGTTCTTTCCCGGGAACTGTTTCTGTTCAGCCATTGACATTAACCGGCTACGTGTACGATGTTGTTAGAAGTTGCATAATGGAGTCTAATTTTAAACAGATATTGCTGTTTAGTGGTCATCCATGGAACCTTGGCCCATTGCTTTCCGTACGTGACAATATCCGTTGTGACTACAGGGACGTACAAATCAGATTGATCAACTGGTGGAATTTCCATCCTGAAGTAGCCAGGCTCGTATTGCAAGACACGCCTTCCGTCCAGATGATGACGTCCAACAAGGCGTCCACTTCCTGCATGCTGGCTATTGCTCCAGAACTGGTGAATATGGATTTGGCAAGAGAACTGCAAGTGGATACTCCTGAAGTCCCCACTTTCTGGGATGCCCGCACCGACCAGATTTCCATTACCGGCGCCATCGGCGCATCGATTACGGAAGCGACTGCGGAATTCGGAGAAGAAATTCTCTCTTTGGCTACCGAAAAGCTGACAGAGATGTTGACTAAGGCCATGAAAGAACAACCGCGTTACCACAGAAGAGTCAAACATCCCGGTTGTCCTTTCTAAGAAAAATTAAGTAAATACACAGATATGTGAACAAAGATCAGAAAAGAGGTGTTAATTTGTATAAGTTAGGAGAACCAATTTTATACGAGAATTTAACTTGGGTAGAAGCTGCTGATTTAGCTAAAAAATGCCGTACGATCATGCTGACGACCGGTACAATCGAACAGCATGGACTCCATTCTTCGATGGATGTCGACGCAGCCATCAACTATGAGATTTGTAAAAGAGTTTCCGCAAAAATGCAGATACCGGTATATCCGCAGATCATGCCGGGTATATCGCAGGCTCACGGGTTCCCGGGCGTAGTCTGGGTACGTCCCGAAACTTGGACCCGCTACTTGTACGATATCGTTAAGAGCCTGTACGAAGGCACGGGCTTTAATCAGTTCATCATCGTTAACGGACACATGTGGAATCAGGGCGCAGTCGCCTCTGTTAGAGACATGATCCGTACGGAATATACTAATGTCCGGATTCGGACCTTGAACTGGTGGACTTTGGATAAAGACGTTTACCGTATTGCTTCCGCGGACTGCCCGCTGGGACGTTCTTTGCATGGCAATTACGGAGAAACCTCCGCTATGCTGGCCATCGATCCAGAGCATCAGGATATGGAAAAAGCAAAACGCTTGCACGTAAACAATGCTGAATTCGAACATTTCTGGGATTATCGCGAAGAGCAGATCACCACAAGTGGCGTTATGGGTGGTAATGCTGAAGGCTCGAATGCTGAAGACGGCGAGGCAATGATTCAGTTTGCCACCGACAGAATGATCCAAATGATCGGGGATGATATTAAGAGCCCCAAGATCAAGGACGCCAAACGCCAGATTCATCCCAAAATCGGTTATTAAAAAACTAAATAAATTTTATCTATACTTTAAGGAGGAATAAAAATGACACAGGTTAGAATGGCCAAAAGATTTTTAGAAGATTATGATGTTTATGATTTATCTCAATCGATCAGACATGACAGTGCCGCTTTCCCGATCGGTTTGCAGGACTTGCAAGTATTCCACGATGTACGTCGTGCAAAATACAATGCAAACGCTGACAAGATCTATATGTCCTGCCATGTTGGTACACATCTCGATGGCCCCTGGCATTTCGTAAGAGAATGGGAATGCCCCTGGCAATATATCGATGAGATTCCGCTTAGCGGCAAACTGTTGGGCGAAGGTTGTGTAGTTGATATTTCCAATATGGCCGAAGACTACGGTTTTTATGGCAAAGAAGACATCATGAACGCCGGCGTAGAAGTCAGAAAAGGCGACATTATGTTTATCAACACAGGCTACCATAAATATCAAGAAGATCAACCCGAAGCCGATGAAATCGCTTATTTCTTCCGTCATCCCGGACCGAAACAAGAATTTGCTGATTGGTGCATAGATATGGAATTCAACTATCTCGGTATCGACGGCGGCAGCCAGGACCATCCGCATAACACCGGTTTGCAGAAGAGATTGATCAGAGAAGACATGGCCTTCTGCAAAAAACACGGCGTAAACGATGTTACCGAAGTTTATCCGCGCACGAACTGGCAATTGATGCATCAGGAACTATTCCGTCTTGGTTGCGTCCATATCGAAAACTTGGGCGGCCAAATTGACAAGGTTTTAAACAAACGTTGCTTACTCGCTTGCTTCCCGCTTAAGTTGCATGCCGAATCTTCCCCCTGCCGCGTAGTTGCGTTAGTTAAAAAAGGTGAATAATTAGATTTTAATCGGAGGTATGACATTATGGTATCAAAAATATACCCAGGAGACATTTTTATATGTAAAAAATGTAACACCGAGATCAGGGTTCTCAAAGCCGGAGACAGCACGGGGTTCATTTGCTGCGGCGAAGAAATGGAAAATATCGGTGGTCTGAACCCTGCAACCAGTTGGTAACTATTGACTTTTTTGGCCATTTTTGCTAACCTAAATATAGGTAGCATATTAAAAATCCGCGTCGGTTCTCAATCATAGTGTTTGAGAACCGACGTTGATGTACGTATGTTATGTCCTTGTGGGGTGTAACAAAAAAATTATATT